>JBQMYW010000088.1:0-2537 GCA_052173295.1 Treponema sp. | reverse complement strand
GCTCCTTCCTGCAAAGTAGGCTGCAGCGTTAATAAGCGTTTTAACGGGCCGGTAAAATACACCAATAGCGCGTTAAAGGAAAAAAGCTGCCCGATGGTAAAACGGTCTTTCAGTATCAAATAACTGCCTGCCCAGAAAATAATATTTCCGCTCCAACCGTCCAGTAAACCGGTAAAAAACGTTTGCAATGTACGGGTAATGCCGAGTGTATAACCGGTTTTTACCGCCTTGAGCTGCCGTTTTTCATATTCCCTGTATACGGCGGATTCCGCATTAAAAGCCTTTACCGTACCGCTGCCGCTAATAGCTTCTACCAAATACGATTGTACTTCGGAAGATTCGCTCATCAATGTGCGGTACCCGCGGGCAAATTTTTTTGAAAAGCCCCATACCATTACCGAGGAAATAGGTACCGTTGCAAGCGCAATCCAGAACAACTGAGAAGATTGAAAGAACAGAGCAACGCCCACAACAGCCAGCATCAAAATATCCATAATAACCGACACAACTGCTTCTGAAATGGCCTGCCGTACTTTTTGAGAATCTTCCATACGGGACAGAATTTCGCCGGTTTTACGGGTATCAAAAAAGGAAAGCGGCAATGCCAGTACGTGCTTAAAATAAGAAAAGATGAGATTGAAGTCTATCTTGAGCGAAAAATACAGAACCAGATGACTCCGGATTGCAGTAACAATCGCTTGAAACAGCGTAAGAAACAAAATGCCGATTGAAAATGCCGTCAAAGAAGTAAGGGCGCGGGTATATACGACATCATCAATAACCGAACGGAAATACAGCGATGCAAGGATGCCGAAAACAGTCAATAGCAGGGAAGCTGTGAGCACCTCTATCACAACACCGATATAGGGGCGAAAGAGCGGTAAAAAACGGGCAAACAATCCTATTGTTTCTTTTTGAACGGTAAAATGTTCATTCGGCGTAAAAAACAGTACGTAGCCTGTCCATTCTTTTAAGAAATCGGCGTAGGGAATAGTCTTTTTTTCACCGGCAGGATCGAACACCGTGATCTTTTTTGCAGTGATACGGCTAATCACCACAAAGTGCAGCAACTCCCCCTGAGGAGTGCTCCTTTTTATGTGCGCAATAAAGGGAACTGGAACTTGCGGTGTCAGGGCTTCCGCGTTGCCTTTTAATGCCTGTACAGAAAAGCCAAGCGCATTACCCGCCTGTACCATACCGGCAAGATTGGTTCCCTGCCGGTCAGTACCGGCAATCTCCCGTATACGGGTAACCGGATATGAAGATTTATAAAAGCGGGCGATCATCGCAATACATGCCGCTCCGCAGTCTGTTTCGTCAAGCTGTTTGATTAGATGCATTATTAATTGAGTGTTATAGCTATATACATCAATAACGATAGTATTATTATGTTATAAAAAGTAATAAACCCCCACAACTGATTCATTGTTATTTTTTTCTTCTTTACTACAAGCATATACCCAATAGCACTAGTAAAAAAACATACTATAAAATAGACCATAAATAATAATACAGCACGAATATAAGTAAACATAATATACCACTATTAAAGTTTTCAAATGAAACAAAAACTAACAGTCTTGATCTATTAACATTAATCAAGACTGTTAGTTTAGCCGCGATAGTATGATAAAGAAGCAACTAGAGAATAATATCGTTCTAGTACGGCATATCGGAAGCTATTGACATACCTGCTTCAACACCTGCGATAAATCCTGTTGTAGCTCCAGCAATGCCCCCAATTGCAGCACCGAATCCAGTTCCAAGACCGGGTACAGCAGAACCAACAGCCGCACCACCTAAAGCTCCTGTTATGGCGCCAGCACATGTCCCGCCTACTGCACATGCTATAATAACTTCTTTTTTTCCTCCCCCATCAACCGATAACATCTCTGTTTCAATAACAGACTGAAATCCGTTGTTCAATAAGTAAACACTCCTCTCTTGCTTTACCGTTTTAGTAAAGCGATGAAATTACCGCCTCATACAAGGCGGTTCGTGAGTTTTGCTTATTTTGTAATTCTATGCTAACACGCGATTACGAACTTGTCAAATGATTTTTGTAAATATTTTGTATTATGCAATTCGTCACGCTGTTTGATTAGGTGTAGAAAATATTTTTATTTCAATTCTAATGGAAAAAAGAGGCAATCATGCGTCCCAAAAAAGAGTCGCACCATACGCATATCCCAAAGATACCGCATTCAATTAACAAGCGAATAGACCAACGTGCCCAGAACTTGCATGTAGAGTTTTTTATATTTTTTGACCGGCTATTCCATTTTACTATTCTATTTTCATCATCAATAAAAACTTTAAAATAAAACGAGGAGCATTGAAACAACAGCATTTGCAACAATGCTAAAAGAATCGAACCTGATTTATTCGTGCGGAGACCTGCTATAAAAAGTCAATAGGTTAAAGCAGAGAATGTATCGGTTGGTCAGTCAATTTTGAGAGATCAAGTTGAGGAGGATACACAGGCTTATATTCTTCACCGGTTTTTAGAATTGCAAAAACGGTATTAAGAAGTTTAT
>JBQMYW010000087.1:0-2727 GCA_052173295.1 Treponema sp. | reverse complement strand
GGTCGCCGGTTGCACAACCTGCATCACACAATCTGCCCGGCAACGGACAAAGGTGCCGGATAAAATCAAGCTTTTCCGCCTCAAGCGGGAAAAGTTCACTGTAATGTTCTGCAATCAAATCGTATACGTTCATTCACTTTTCTCCATCGTTGTGATTATGGTATACTATATCGATATAATATGCTATGGGAGAACGGTATGATCAAAATGACGAAACGTCTATTTTTTTATGCTGTTTTTTTACTGTGCGCTGTACTTGTTTTTGCGGCTGATAACAGTAAAAAAGCAGATAAACCGGCTATTAGAGTGTACGATGCAAAAGATAAGCTGGTATGTGAACTCACAGAGCGCGAAGATATTGAATCCTTTAATTATTTATTGACGGAGAGTGCAGCAGTTGCTGCCGATGATGCCGCTTTTACGCAGGTGCCAAAAAATGCCAAGATAGCGTATCGCTATGATATACCTAACAATTCATCTGCCGACATACGCCTTCTTATCTACGCCGACAGTCACATCGCATATATACCCAATGCCCCGAAAGGCGATGATATGCCGGAGGTGTTTGCATGGGAGCTGTTCGGAGAAGCATACAAGATACTATCCAATCCTGCTTCGTTAAAAAAGGCACTTGCCCGGTATCAAGATAGCGATAAAAATATTTTTGTCTATGATGCAAAAGGTTTTTTGGTATCTGAGGCACGTATTCCGTCAATCTTGCACGTATTCGGCAAAGTCATGGACGTCTATGCCGGTGATGCAAATGACCATCAATTTTCGGGAAGTATTTTACCGGAAATAAGCGTACACGAAGGGAAGCAGCTGCTGTACCGCTATACCATTTGGGCTTTTAGAGATGAACCGATACGGATATACGTTTATAGCGATACGGATAAAGTTGTACTCACAAACACATTTCCGGCTTGGGTTGATTGCACACTGACAAAAGAAGGATATGAATTGTTTTCAAATCCGAAACGATTGATTGATCGATTGAATAGGATGGCGATTGAATTGATGGATATACGCTGATGCCTCGCCTCCGGAACTCCCGCTTATGCGGTCGGGTATGTGAATGTCAGTCATTTCTCGCAAGCCTTCCGAAAATTTTATGGAAGAAGTTTGAGGGGGTTAATTAAATAGAAAACCTTTTACTTTCTTTTTGCACTGAGGTTATATACCTCATTATCAGCTCTTGATGAAATTACTAAAATATACAGCTGCTGCTTTTTTTCATTCTCAATTAATGTATAAACAACCCGAATCCCGATATCGCGGAATTTTATTTTCAATAACCCTGTTAAATTGTTGCCATCTTTATTTCCCAAAGATTTTCCATACCCGCCTTCATTTTGTGGCTTTGGATTTATGGAGACTTTTTGAATTCCTTTTAAAACGATTTTTCTTACAGATCCGTCAAGTCTTTCTAATTCTTCTGCTGCGAGCGGATGATATTTTATCTCCCAATGCACATACTACTCCAATTCGACATCTATATTATCTAAATCCGATTCTGAAATTCCATATTTTTCCATTATATTTTTGTGAGAAATAGGATTTGCCTGTTCTGCAAGCCGTTTATGAGCTTCTGCAGCAAGCAACGCATTTTCATATTCTTCCATTATTTCTTGATAATCTTTTGGACTCATTAAAATACATTCAGGAATATTATTTTTTACCACAATTCGTGTTCCATCTTTTTTTACCTCGGCAAAAATTTTATTAGCTTCTCCTTTATTGAAGCGGCTGATAGGAATTATGGCATTTAATATATTAGCTGTTTTCAAACTGTTCACAAAAACCTCCTGTCACTAAATCCTGTCTTTAATATATAGAACAATTTTATTATTGTCAAATTAATTGATAAATATAACAATACCTGTTTGGGACGTCATAAATTCCGATTGGGGTAGAGCGGCCTATACTTTTTCGTAAAATATTAACGATCATTATTTGGATGATAAAAACACAACGGTCAGCAAAGCCGTTTATGCAGTCAACTATGTGAATGTCAGTCATTTCTCGCAAGCCTTCCGAAAATTCTATGGAAGAAGTCCGAGGAGGGAAAATATCGAGCGCTAAAATGGACATGCCTCTTTTTATACGGCTTTTTAGAAACAGTATGTATATCCGGTAGAAAACACATTGCAGCCGCTTTTTTTTGTACGGTAACTATCGGGACGGCTGTTTTTATATACATTATACTCTCCGTATGTTTTGGAGCAACAGATGAATATCATTCAATCATTTAACGGAACGATGGCTTATATTGAAAAGACTATTGAGACGGGGTGTGATGAAGCGGAGATTGCGCGCATTTCCGGCTATTCCTATCCGTTGTTTAGCAGACTTTTTTCGATATTGGTCGGATACCCTTTAAATGAATATCTCCGTTTTAGAAAGCTCAGCCGCGCTGCCGCCGATTTGCGCAATACCGATGCTAAGATTATCGACATAGCATTGGCGTACGGCTATGAATCGCCTGATTCTTTTGCAGCTGCGTTTAAAAAATTCCATGGCGTTAGTCCGAGCGCGGTTCGGAACGGAAAAGAATTTAAATCATTTGCTCCGATTAAATTATCTTTAACCGTCAACGGAGGGCAAACTATGGAAGTTAAAATTGAAAAAAAGAGCGGATTTACGCTTGCAGGTATTCAAGTCGATGCGGATCAAACCAGTGATTTTCCGAAAGTCTGGAACAGCCTTTTTGAAAAAGCTTCGCACGAA
>JBQMYW010000086.1:0-2894 GCA_052173295.1 Treponema sp. | reverse complement strand
GAATTTAGATTGCTTGCCTCTTAGTACGGGGGTACCATCTCTCTTCATATCCCATTTGCTTCTGCATCTTTAACGATACGCGTGGTTTCAGCATGAATACATGTTGGAAACCCTAACGGTACTCTTGCATTAGTTGTTTTGTTTCCATTATAGTGGTGGTATGACTGAGCAAGAATGGAATGCTTTTACAGAATTTAGAACGGATTTTAAACAGCAGTGTAAGCTGTGGCTGGCACAATGCGGCTATATGTATGCAGCTCCGCATGAGCCGGTTTGCACTGTAGATAAAATGCTGTATACCGATCATACTAGCCGGCAACAGGTGGTTTCCCATAAGCCTTTTCTGCACATACTCCAGCAAGAAGCCGCAGCGGTAGGAGGAACACCGTTTTATCCGGTAGAAACGCCTATTGTGTACAATCATAGTCTTGATGAAGTATGCCAAGAAGATACCATTAAGCTCATTATTATTAGTGATAATCCGGGAAAAAATGAGCAGCTGCACCAAAATCAGCGGTATTTAGTAGGGCAGGCAGGAAAAGTTGCAGACGGGTTTTTTAAGCGGCATCCTGAACTTGCTATTGATTTTAGGCGAGAAACAATTATTTTGAACAAAACGCCATTCCATACGGCAAAAACAAAACAGATAGACTATCTTATAAAAAAAGCAGGGGAGAATTTTCCGGTTTTACTGGCAGAAACTCAACGCTGGCTTGCATACCGTACTGCTGTGTTGCAAAAAAAGCTCGGCTGTCCGTTATGGCTGGTAGGCTATGGTGAATTGCGGAAAAAGTCCCTTTTTACCGTGTACGCAGATGAATTAAAAAAATGCTATAGAGATATGTTAGGAGATCAAAACGAAACGCCTCTTTTTGTTTTTCAACATTTTTCGATGAATTGTTTTTCTAACGATCTAAAAAAACACTTTGATCCGGCTAAAACACTCGAAGAAAATGTGCGGACTATTGGGCTGCTTCATCGAAAAGAAATTCTTGGATGGTAAAAATATGCACTATCTTATAAGAAATGCAGATATTTCGGATATTACAGCAATCATGCATATTGAACAGGCAAGTTTTGCCGATTCAATTATGGAATCAGAGGCGGTATTTACTGAACGCGTATGCTCGGCTGCACCATATACTTTTGTGCTATGTGTACCGGAGCACGGTAATGATGCACAACAAACGGTATATACAGCGGCTGCTTGTACACCGGAAATAACAGCTTTCAAACCGGAAGCCATGAAAGAGATCCCAAAAGAATACAGCACTGCTGACAGAGTATACACTGCCTGCGGATATTTTTGTGCAGAGCGGTGGGAGGAACGTCATTTTTCTCCTGAATACTTTGCACTTGGACATTCTGCGGCAGAATGCCATTGCCCCGCCGGTTCTGTTTTGTATATTTCCTCCTTTGCACTTGTACCTGCACTGCGCGGTAAAAAAATAACTGCCGCAGACCGCTATACCGTGCTGTATGCACCGTACCGGGGTGCTGCCTCTTTGCAGGCTGTACCGAGCGTAGAAAGTGTTGCCCGTTTTTTCTTCAGAACTGTACTTGACACAATTAGTGCTGCATACGCTGATATTGAACGAATTGTACTCATTGTCCATGAGGAATGGACAGCTGCAATCCGTATTTATGAATCTCAAGGTTTTTGCCGTACCGGTGTTATTCATCATTTTGCTGGTTTTGACGGCAAATGCGCTTTTGTGTACGAAAAATCACTCAAGTAGGATGCGTATCATGGCTTATACCATATTCCGGCTGTCGAAAGTGGTTGACCGGCAGTTTTTTTCCCAGCTGTTTACGATTGCAGTTCCTATTATGCTGCAAAATTTTGTGAACAGCTTTGTAAATATGTTGGACACGTTTATGATCGGCAGATTGGGCGAAGCAGAAATTAGTGCTGCCGGTCTTGGTAATCAAATTTTCTTTCTGCTGAATTTATTGCTTTTTGCAATTGGTTCCAGTACCAGTGTTTTTACCGGACAATTTTGGGGCAGAAAAGATACTGCCGGTGTGGCAGTAACGTGCATTCTGCCGCTCGCATTACTCTTGCCCGCTATTTTCAATGTTAGTGATGAAGTTATTCACATTATGCACACACTTTTTTTTGTGCTTATCTGTTTTTATCCCTGTAGAGCACTTAATATGAATATGGTTGTAGGTGTATTCCGTGCCGGAGGCGATACGCGGTTCTGTTTATTCTACGATGTGTTTTTTATGTGGGCAGCAGCGATTCCGCTTGGTTTTTTTGCTGTACGGCTTGGGTTTTCTCCGGCTCTGTTGTATGTCTGCCTTATGTCCGAAGAACTCTTTAAAATGCCCTGCGGTCTTTTACGTCTGAGAAGCGGAAAATGGCTGCATTTGGTATGATACCGTCCGGCAAAATCCTCAATACAGCAGTCTTTTCTGCTTACAGCTCTTCATATTCCCAGTACGCGGTATAATCTTCGAGATACCCTACCGGTATCTCGTCATTGCATCTTAGGGGGCAATTATGGGGTTAAACAAGTGGGCAAGCAGTCTTACCGTCTATCTTGATAAAAAAGGACTGCACTCTTTTGAGGGGAATAGTACAACAGAGCGGGGGGACTTGGCTTGAAGAGCCGATACGCCAAAAAAGCCGTGAAATGCTGAAAAAAATGAATTTCGCCATTATGTCGTACAGCGTGATGATGCCTTTATTGCCCGTCTTATCGAAACTGAAAAAGACTTTTGGCAAAACTTTATTGAAAAAGACATCATGCCAGCCCCTACCGGTATAGAAGCAGAAGACGATGCGATTATCGAACTTTTTACCGGCTGTACTGAAACCCTTATTTTAGACAGGGAAGCAGAGTGTATGAGTGCAGAATATCTTTTAATCAATAGTCAATAGACCTATT
>JBQMYW010000085.1:0-2902 GCA_052173295.1 Treponema sp. | reverse complement strand
GCGGTGTTGCAGACTTTGAATAAGAGTTCCAAGTCGTGGGTGATGATGAGCACGGGAACTTCTTGAGCGCAGTGTAAGATGAGCTTTGCGATTTCGTCCATACGCTTGTAGTCGAGACCGCTGGTCGGCTCGTCTAAGATGATGATGCGCCTACCGTTCAAAAAAGCCGTTGCAAGGGCGAGCCGCTGCTTTTGTCCGCCTGAAAGTTCCTGCGGATGGTCAAGCCTTTTTTCCCAAAGGTCAATTATGCGCAGGTACTCAGCCGCTTGTTGCAAATAGGATTCATTCTTCCGTTTTGAAGAAGGAATAAGCTCGTTTTCTACCGTGTCAAAAAAAATCTGATAGTCAACATCCTGCATCATGTAATACGCTGTCTTTAAGCGCTGCCGCCGCCGCTTCCCGTAACCGATATGCCCCGTGCAAGACAAAAGCCCGCCTAAGGCTTTGCCGAGCGTGGTCTTTCCTCTGCCGTTTTTTCCGATAACGGCGGTAATCTCTCCTGCGTGTACATCAAACGAAAGGTTTTTGATAAGTTCCCGCCTGCCGATAGAAACGCTCAAGTCCTCGATATGCGTAACCGCTTGTTTCGGTACCGAAGGGTTTTCGCAGACAAGACTGTCATACCGTATTGCCCTCAGTCCGTACCGCCTGCAATCCTCTGTTGTCAATTCACCTTTCAAAAAGATTTTTTCGATAGTGCCGTCCTTCATGTAGATGAGCTTATCGTACAATTCATTTAAGAAAAATAAACGGTGCTCGGCAATGATAATCGTTTTTCCCATCGCCTTTAAATCCCGTATCATCGCTTGAAATTGCACAATACCTTCATAGTCGAGATTGGAAGAAGGCTCATCGAAAAACAGCAGCTTTGTGTCATAGATGAGTGTGGAAGCGATGGCGACCTTTTGTTTTTGCCCGCCGGAAAGCTCTGAAAGTTTCGCGCCTTTAAGCGATTCTATCTGCATCGTTTGAAAAGCAGCATCGGTTTTTTCGCACAGGGTTTGAAAATCCATACCGAGGTTTTCTCCGGCAAAGGCAACCTCTTCCTCTGCAATGGTAGCAAAAAACTGATCGCTCGGATTTTGAAACACATTGCCGATGTACTTTGCCAATTCGCCCTTTTTATAATCCAAGATGTTCTTCCCTAAAATGCGCACCTCACCGTCAAGTATTCCGCCGTAATGATAGGGAATTAAGCCGTTTAATATCCGCGTTAAGGTAGTCTTCCCGCAGCCGGAAAGTCCTGTAAGCACAACAAGCTCGCCTTCTTCAATATTTAAATCAATGGCGTGGAGCGTGGGGCTTTCATCATTTTCATACATAAAATTTTTTATCCGCGCTTCTATTATATTCATACTGATATCCTGCTTAGCTCCACTGCCCTCTATAGCAGATAGTCAGCCATACTAAAAATACAGCCGCCGATAAACCCAGCGTATCGTACCAGCCGAAGCGCACCGGTTTATAACTCGTCTTTTTTCCTTCGTACTCAATCCCCTTTGCGATTATCGATGAGGTCAGCGTTTCACTTACATGAAGGCATTTATAAATGAGAGGAATAAGATAGAGTTCAAACGAGCGAAGAGGATGTAACAGACTCAAACGCAAGCCCCGCACCTTCATGCCGTTTCTTATTTCTTTTAGCCGCGCCGTCATCTCGTCCAAAAAGCGTAAGGCGGTAACCAGTCCTATCGAAAGAGATTGCGGCGCTTTTACCGCACGCAATGCGCTCATAATTTTTAAGGGACTGGTTAAAATCAATATCCTTCCGATGTTAAAGATAGGATAGAGCCTTAAAAATAAAGCAATCAATCCTATCAATGCTCCGGTTGTCATTCCCAAATCGATATATGCCAAGAGCTTTATCAGCAAAAATAAGCCGATATAGACTACAGCCCTTTTTATGCCTTCCGAGTATGAAAATAAAATCAAAAAGAGAAAGCTCATACCGAGCAGCACATAATACATCGTTTGATCGACAAGAAACACCAAGAATGACGTGAGCAGTATGAGGATAAAAAGCGTTATCGGATTCATTGACCATCCTTGAGTGTTTCTTGCCGGCTTCATTATAATACGCTCTTTTTACTGCTCTTTTCAAAGAACTTTTTGTTGATATAGGTACCGAATAAACCTGCCAAAGATTCCAAGATGATGTTGCACGCTACCGCTATTGCGATGGCCTTTCCCGTGTAAAACTGAATCATCCACTGAGCCTGTTCACTTGAAATAGATGGAGCGAACTTCGTAATTCCTTCCGCACCTAATACTTTGACAAATATAATCGGATGCATTGCGACGACAAACATTGCAGCCGAAAAAGCGATTGAAACTTTTACATTGCTTGAATAATCGCCGATGATGATTTCGCCAAGCGCTGCCGAAACCAAACAAATCGGTATCATTATCCAATAGCCCATAAGGGTATATAACAGTCCGTAGATAAGCCAAAACAAAACTGCCGTCCAGCGGTGTTTTATTTTTTTAGCCGTTATCACAAAAACAGGGCCTACTGCAAAAGCGGCAAATCCTGCGGAAGCGTATAAGGCTATGGCTCCCAGTGTTCCCGTCAGCATCGAAATTGCCATTCCGATTGCGAACCCAATAACTGTCAACACAGCTATTTGCACGATGTCTTTTAGTTTCATAAAACAACCTCCATATTTCAGGGGAAGGGACACACCCCCGTTCCCTTACGGGCTTTTCAAGTCAGAGCGGTGGTTTTTCCCTTCCCCTATAACCCTATTCTTTTTCCGCGCACTGCCAAAGGGTGCTCCCTTTGGAAACCCCAACCAATACCCCCGACGCAGAGCTTCGGGGGTATGTTACTCTCATAAGCATATTTTCAATTATAACTTAGTTATATTTAAACCTAAAAAAACTCACTTTCCTCATTCATAAT
>JBQMYW010000084.1:0-3263 GCA_052173295.1 Treponema sp. | reverse complement strand
CTCTTATGAATCCTCACGACTTATTACCGCTTTTAGACAAAAATTGATTTCCGTGATAATCCAATGTGCCCTATAGCAGCAAAATGATTTTTTTTGTATACTGAATAATACTATGAAGTGGGCTCTTGTATTATCAGGCGGCGGTGCTGCCGGTCTTGCGTATATTGGTTTTTTTAAAGCATTGGAGGAATTAACATTGCCGAAGCCGGATTGTATTGTCGGCTGTTCAATCGGCTCTATTATCGGCGGGCTGTATGCACTTGGCGTGCCGATTAGTAAAATGGAAAGCGTATTTGAAGATTCATTTGATGTACACCAGTATGTTGGCGGTGTGCAAGTGCCTATTTTTAAAAATACACTCAATCATCTTATCCAATACGGCACACTGTTAACCCGTATGATTTCAGGGACAGGGGCGGATTCCGGCGAAAAAGTCTATAAACTATTCTATGAACTTTCAGAGGGAAAAACATTTGCAGACTGTACTATTCCATTTTTCTGCAATGCACTTAATTTGTGTAATGGCGAAGAAGTGACATTACATACAGGTCTGCTTGCTGATGCAATGCGGGCGAGTTCTTCCTATCCGGGGCTTTTTACTCCCGTAAAGCGGGAAAATGCACAGCTTATTGATGCTTGTACTATTAATAATACACCTGTTAGGATTGCAAAAAAACAGGGATACAAGAATGTGCTTGCCCTTACATTCGGATCTTTTGAATCAATAGAATCCGGATCGCTGGATTCTTCATTAGCAGTTCTGATGCGGACACTTAATTGTACCTCTGCACATATTACGCGGAGCCGGTACGATGCTCCCTCTGCCTATCTTGATCTTATAAATGAGCGATCTTCACGGGATTTTTCACAGCCCAAAAAACAAATTCAATTTGGATATGAAAAAACTATGGAAGCACGCAGTATGTTGTCTGCTTTTTTTTCGTCAGGACTTACAGGATATATTAACCGTGCTGTGATGGCACATAAAGTACGGAGAAGTATGTGCGTATGAAAATATTACGGTCATTACGAATAGGGGATTTGATAATTTTTGCAGTTCTTGTTGTAGTAATTTTTCTTACCGGTATCGCAGTGTATGGTAATGGCGGAAAATCGGGTAAGCTGATTGTACAAACCCCATCCGGTACATGGATATACCCGCTTGATATGCCGCAGACTATCAAGGTGCCGGGGGCTCGCGGTATAACAGAAATACGTATAGAAAATAACGCTGCAAAAATTGTTTCATCAGCGTGTCCCAATAAAACCTGTAC
Organism: Treponema sp.; assembly: GCA_052173295.1. Taxonomy (GTDB): domain Bacteria; phylum Spirochaetota; class Spirochaetia; order Treponematales; family Treponemataceae; genus Treponema. Next base: position 1,989 of record JBQMYW010000084.1, on the reverse strand, counting down.
GGCAGCTCCGGCATTAAAGAAAACAGGCGATTGGAATGCCTGTCTGCCTAATAAGGTATTTCTTCATATTGATGGAGCTGAAGATACTGAACTACTACTAACACAGTAGCACTGCTGATATTATTGCACCACTGCTGACACAGTAATTTTTCTTATTTTTGAGTTTTTTCCGGATGCACTGAGCTGTTTGGCAAAGCGGTGTCTTTAGCAGTAAAAAAGAAAATGCGGATAAGCACTGCGATAAAAGCAATAAAGAGAATAACTCCTACTATTTTCATAATTTGCCCGCCTTTTCTTCCAAGAAAATAGACAAACCAGAATAAACAGGAAATATTACAGAAAGCAGCAATAGCATCAAATAATAAAAATTTATAGAACGGAAAACCAATAAAACCGGACGTCATTGAAATAATATTCCGGACACCGAATGGTATAAATCTTCCTAATATATAGGTAAACAAACTGTGTTTGCCTAATGCATTTGAAATACGGCTGCTGCGTTCTTCTGTAATAATTTTTGTAAAAAAATGTGCTGATTTGCTGCCCTTTTTTAAAAGAGCTCCCCACATATATACTAAACAATCGCTTACCAGTGCACCAAAATATAAAGATATATAAAAAGCCGGAATAGAAGCTTTATCATGTTTGCAGAGTATGGCTGAACTAATGACTAATATATCTTCGGGAATCGGTAGATTTAACCCGCCCAGTATTAAACTGATAAAAATAACCAAAGGGAAATAGCTAATATAGTGGCTAATCCACCCAGTAATTATTGGAAACATTGCAAGAATTTATCACAACTCACAGAGGTTTTCAAGTTCATTTAACCAAATAACTGGAGAAATATCACTCGGCATATTCCATGCACCGCGCGGCGAAAAACTTCCTAAACCTACTTGTACACCGTCAGGTGCACAGGAGCGCTTAAATTGTTGTGTAAAAAAGCGGCGGTAAAATAGTTTTAAACAGTGCAGTATTTCTTCCCTGCGATACCGAGGCGGTTCTTGTGTACAGAATGTTTGTTCTGCAAGAAAAAAAATCTTCCGCGGGGAGAACGGGCTATGCAGGATATAATAAAGGAAAAAATCGTGCAGCTCATACGATCCGAGAATAGATTCTGTTTTTTGTGTAATCTGTTGATTATCTGTAGGAAGCAGTTCGGGGCTTATGGGAGTTGCAAGAATATCCTGTAAAATCCGGCTGCATTTTTTTTGTTGCTTTTCATCAGCAGTGCACAGTACGGGATAGCGGCTGCAGAATCTCACGCATTCTTTTAAAATTGTCTTAGGTATACCCGCGTTGACATTATACATTGATATATGATCGCCGTTATAGGTTTCCCAGCCGAGTGCAGATTCGGATAAGTCTCCGGTACCAATAAGTAAAGCACCGAGCTGATTTGCTTTATCCATTAAAATTTGTGTCCGCTCCCGTGCTTGTGCATTTTCATAGACAGTAGTATGGAGATCGGGATTATGTCCTATGTCTTTAAAGTGAGAAAGTATTGACCGTGTAATAGAAATGCTTTCAAATGTACAGCCGAGAACTTCCGAAAGTGCCTGTGCATTAGATTTTGTCCGGCTGGTTGTCCCAAATCCCGGCATGGTGAGTGCGTATACCTGTGAAGCAGGATTCCCTGCAAACCGTGCTGCAATAACTGCAATGAGCAGGGCTAGTGTAGAATCCAACCCTCCGGAAATACCAAGAATTATTTTGTTGCACTGCATTGCAGAAAGCCGCTTTACCAGCCCCCTTGCTTGCATTTCAAGAATTTCCAGAAAAAAATTATCATACTCAGCTGTGTCATGGGCTGGTGCATTATGGGCGGCATATTGGATATGCGGCGGTATAAAAGGGTTGGTTGGAAGCGGCCGATAAAGCGGCGGAGGCAAAGCGTTCGGTGCAGCAACTGCGGTTACGGTACTGCGGGCGGGCGGTTCCGTACTTTGGGCATCAGTACAAGCGGGAAAAAATTGGCAATCAATA
>JBQMYW010000083.1:0-3320 GCA_052173295.1 Treponema sp. | reverse complement strand
TTACTCCTTCAAAATCTATATCTTTTGTTGCTATATAAAACAAGCCGTCCGAAACATTTGAGTATTTTTTGTTTTTTTCACTCTCATTAATACTATTTCCGGTATAAATATTTGCGATTTCCGATAGAAAAGCCCATGCCCATCCATCCGGCACATTAAAGGGAATTTCGTCAGAAATATTTTCCTCGCAGCCATCGGCATATTTTTGATAATAACAAAAACTCACACTGCAAGTATACTTTTCATAATATGGGAATTAACAAGTACTTGCAGTTTATTCACAAAGAGCAGCTGCAGTTAAAGTTTGTAAAAGTTCAGCGGAAAGCTGCCCCCTCCCCTACGAGCTGCAGCTTTCACATTCTTCAACTTCAAGCGAGCGGCTTCGTATATAATAAAGCGATTTTATCCCCGCTTTCCATGCACTAAGATACAGCTGCAGCACTTTTTTGAAAGTATACTCATTGGTGATATAAATGTTCATAGATTGCCCTTGATCAATATGCCGCTGACGCACACCGGCAGCTTGTATGCTCCACTGCTGATCAATGGTATGTGCATTCTTGTAGAGCCAGTAAGTATGAAGCGACAGATCCGGTGCAACACGGGGAACCAGTGAACCTTTTTTTTCTTCCAAAAAATACCGCTTCATAATGGGATCAATACCGGCAGTAGTTCCGGCAATAATTGAGGTAGAGCTGGTAGGAGCTACTGCTAAAAGGTATCCGTTCCGCATACCGCAGCGGGCAACAGTATTTTTCAGCTCCTGCCATTGTTCCGAACAATAGCCGCGCTTGTCAAAATATGCCCCCGTTTGCCAATCACTGCCGGCAAAAAAACAGTATGCACCTTTTTCAGCAGCAATAGCAGCACTTGCCTGTATCGCCTTAAAATTAATCCGTTCAAATAATGCATCACAAAAACTAATATGAGCTTCGCTTTCCCATACAATATGTTTTTTTGCCAAAATATGATGATAGCCTGATACCCCCAGCCCGATTGCACGGTACTGCTTATTGGTAATTTCTGCATACGGAACAGGATAAAAATTCAAATCAATAACATTATCCAGTGCACGCACTGCCGATTCAACTACAGCCGTAAGTTCTTCATCGTTATCGGTATCAATATTTCCAAGCACAAGCGAGGCAAGATTACACACCACAAAATCACCGGGTTTTGCGGTAGTTACTACCACGGTATCTCCGTCTTCCGTCTGGATACGTGTATCTATTGTTTCTATTCCGCTCATGTTTTGTGCAATCTCGGTACAAAGATTGGAACAGTAAATCATACCTTTATGCGCATTCGGATTCGCCTTATTGGCATGGTCGCGGTTAAACATAAACGGCGTACCGGTTTCAACAGCGGATTTAAGGATAAGCCGCACCAGCTCTTTTACCGGTATTTCCCGCTTAATAATACGGCTATCATTGATGCAATCTTTATAGCGTTTTTCCCATTCCTCTCCATAAAAATCTTCCAGTGCATAGCCTTTTGTTTTCAACACCTCATGCGGACACATCAGATACCACGGAGCATCAATGTTTTCTTCAACAGTTTTCCAAAATAAATCAGGATAGCAAATTGCGGGAAATACATCATGTGCTTTCATCCGGTCGTCGCCGTTATTAGTTCGAAGCTGCAGAAATTCAGGCACATCCTTATGCCAAATATCAAGATATACCGCGACAGACCCCTGCCGTACCCCCAATTGATCAACTGCCACTGCGGTATCATTGGCAAGTTTTATCCAGCGGATAATACCGCCTGCCGCTCCTTGAAAGCCTCTGATTGGAGAGCCTACTGCCCGCACCTTACCGAAATACAGCCCCATCCCCCCGCCGAATTTAGAAATTTTTGCAAAATTATCAATGCTGCGGTAAATACCATCAAGTGAATCAGGTACGGTATCAATAAAACACGAAGATAATTGATGATACGGCTTACGTGCATTCGAGAGGGTCGGAGTTGCCATTGTTACTTGCAGGCGGCTCAGCATAGTGTAAAAGCGGTGTACCCACTCCATGCGGTTATGCTGTTCCGGCATTGCCAAATGGAGAGCAATCCCTAAAAACATCTCCTGAGGTGTTTCAAGCGGTGTATGTCCGCGAGTAGCAATAACATAGCGGCGCAGTAAAAGGTCAAGACTGCTGTAAGTAAGCAAATTATTGCGGGTATTATCAATAAAGGTATACGCATGGTTAATTTCTTCTTTTGAATACTGTGCACGGATATATGCACCGTACAGTCCCTCTTCCTCCAAGTAGGTTATTTTTTCATAAAATGAATCAATATTCCGTTTTGCAAGTTCCAGTTGCAGCTTTTCGGTAAATTGCAGCATGAGTAAACGGGACGCAATATACTCCCACTTGGGGGCTTCTTGTGCAGTAAGTTCCACAGCAGCTTTGATAAGGCTATCAAACAGCTCCGGTTCCGGCATATCTGCTTTACGGAATGATTCAAACTTATGCAGTAAGAGGGTGAGACTATACTGATCTTCAGGAAAATCTTGTTGAATACCATTCAATACCGGCAGAATATCAACGGTAGAAAAACATTCAGCAAGATGCCGCCGGGCATCCCGCTTTTTTGTCCGTTCAACACGGTATAAAATAAAGTTTTTTACCTCTGCATAATAATTGTGTTCAATGAGTGTTTTTTCTACCAAATCCTGAATGGTTTCTACCGCTACCGCAAGACCGCTGTTATACATTTCTGTAATTTCAGCTTCTATCTCTGAGGTAAGCTTTGCAAGAATTACAGAAATATCCGTACCGCTCGCCGGATTAACGCTTTGAAACGCTGCCTGCATTGCAAGCAGTATTTTCTCTGCGTTATAGACTTCTTGTTCTCCATTCCGTTTTATAATATTCATAAGCTCCCCGTACATTTCCTTGCAGTAGAAAACCTCTAAAAACTTGAGTTTTTTGAATGTTCACCTAAATCTTTCAAGAAATTTCAATCCTCCGCAAAGCAAAAATTTATCCTATCTACACTAAAAAATCAAGCATAACAATTTTACACATGGACAAAGAAGAGAGATGCATACAATTGTATGCACCGATAAAACTAATTCCAAATATTACAACCTATTTTATAATTTTTTCTTTTTAGCTTCATCTGTCATTTCGATATTTGTTTTTACTTCAATTTCTTTATCTTTACCAAAAGTTTTTCTGTAGAGAAAAATGCTTCCGTAAACAAAACCTAATGGACATGTCGAATATGCAAAAGGAAATATATCGTTTTTATCTTTTAGTAAATGAATAATTGTATCATTTATTATTCCAAAGATAATACCAATTGTGCTTACTATTATA
>JBQMYW010000082.1:0-3341 GCA_052173295.1 Treponema sp. | reverse complement strand
ACAAGGATGTACATTTTTGACGAGGGGGTTGCGGAGGATACTTGCCGCCGATTGTATTAAACAGAAGCAAGATTTGAGGGAACCGAAAATCCTTGCAGCGATACGGCAGAAAAGGCGGCAAGAGCCGGAGCTCAGGGGGAGACTTCCCCCTCTTTGACCTTCATACACAATTATATTATTCTGTTACACAAAGACGATACGCGGAAAATAGGGACGCGCGGGTCAAATCTTGTGATGCGGTTGAGGTAGGTATACAGCGACTGGTCAAAGTTTTCGGGTGGCTTGGAGTAAAAATGATTGAATTTAGGCAGATCAGTAAAAGTTATGGCGGACAATGTGTTATATGCGATCAAAATTTGACGATACGGGACGGGGAATTTTTTGTTCTTGTGGGGCCGAGCGGGAGCGGGAAAACGACGCTGCTTAAAATGATCAACCGGCTAATTCCGCAAACCGAAGGTGAGATTTACATCGATGGGAAAAAGATCGAAGAGTATCCGCTGCGTGCGCTGCGTTTAACGATCGGCTATGTGCTACAGCAGATTGCGCTGTTTCCCAATTTAACGGTGTATGAAAATATCGCGCTGATCCCTGAAATAAAAAAATGGAAAAAGGCTGAGCGGCTTGCGAAAACAGCATCGTTGCTTGAAAAGGCGGGACTTGATCCGCAGCAGTATTTGCACCGGTATCCGAAAGAGCTATCCGGCGGGGAGCAGCAGCGGATCGGTATTTTGCGTGCCGTTATCGGTGAGCCGCGCATTTTACTGATGGACGAACCGTTTAGTGCCCTCGATCCGATCTCGCGTGCGCAGCTGCAGGATTTAATCAAGCGGATACACACCACGCTGCGGATGACTATTGTGTTTGTTACGCATGATATGCAGGAGGCGCTTAAGCTCGGCGACCGGATTTGTGTGATGAAGGCCGGAAGCGTTGTGCAGCTCGGTACGCCGGATAACATACGGAACAATCCGGCCGATGAATTTGTGCAAGCGTTTTTTAAGTAGGATATAGTCGTCACAAACCTCTTCTTTTGGTAACAACATCATTTGGCAACGGCTTGACACCATATATAACACCACTTATAATTAATCGATGGCACAGTGGGAAAAACTCTTGGCTAAAATAAAAGCTCTCGATAAAGATATGCGTTTTGCCGAGCTTAAACAAATTCTGCAAAGTTACGGCTATAAAATGACACAACCCAAAGGTGGCAGTAGTCATTATACCTTCCGAAAAAAGGGCTGTAATCCAATCACAATTCCAAAACATGAACCGATAAAAATTGTGTATGTAAAAATGGTAAAAGGGATTGTAGAGGCAGAACAGAAAAGTACGGAAATGGAGAACTGATATGAAAACATTTGAGGAATATATGAAAATGCCTTACAAACTGGAGATCGTTCCGGATTCAGAGGAATCGGGTTTTGTCGCTTCATATCCTGAACTTCCGGGCTGTATAACGTGCGGCTCGACAATTACAGATGCCGTTAATAATGCAGAAGACGCGAAAAAGGCATGGCTTTTAAGTGCTATTGAAGAACATATTAAAATTGCAGAGCCGGAAAGTGCTCAGTCCTATTCCGGCCAATTTAAACTTCGTATTCCGAAAACATTGCATAAAACGCTCGTTGAAGATTCTAAAAAAGAAGGCGTAAGTATGAATCAATATTGTGTGTACCTTCTTGCAAAAAATTCAGAAAAAGAACGTGTTAGAGCTTCCCGCGACACCTAACGCTCGCTATGAGCTGCAAACCATTCTTTTATTGCATCTTTTTCCATTTTTCCCGATGCTATTGCAAGCCCAAAATCAATGAGCTCGTCTTGACTGTAGTGTAAATCAATTCCATTTATTTTAAGAAAAATGAGCGCTAAATGAACACCAATTCTTTTATTACCGTCTAAAAAGGGATGATTTTCAATTAAAGAGTAACAGAGTTGAGCTGCTTTATCTACAACAGAAGGGTATAATTCTTTTCCATCGAAAGTTTGAAATATGGACTGTAGACTTAAATCCAGAAGACTATATTCCCGAATACCGTCTATTCCCCCTGTTTTTATGATCAAAGCTGAATGAATGTTTAAAATTTGGTCTTCAGAGAAAAAAATCATTTTGCCAATTCTTGATACGCTTTTATATTTTGGGAAATGATTGAGTCTGAAACCTCAAATAGTTGCTTGTCAGGAATAATAGTATAGCCATTATCTTCATCTAAAATGGTAATGAGTACTTTTCGTCCATTATATTGGTCAAGTACACAATTTTGTACATAAACTGTATTATCTTGAATTACTCCGGTTGTCGTCAACATATATTATCTCCGGCAATAATGTAGCATATTTTTCAATTTATTTATAGGTAAACGTGAGTTTCATTATCAGGCCGTATATGCAGTAATAAGAAACTTACTACTGCATATATCAAATTACTTCCCTTTTTTATTTGGATTCAGTTGTCCGCCACGATTACCTTGATTTTGATCATACTGGCGATTTGTACCGGCTGTGTCCTTATTGGGATTTTGCATATTTGATTGATTATCAGCAGGTTTTATTGGTTTGTTGTTACTCATAGTTATACACTCCTTTTATCGTTTTAATTTATATAATCAACCGTAAAGGTATGAGAATTATTTTTTTCTAATTTTATGTGAAAAATTCCTTTAGTATATTGACTTTTTGCTTCGCTAATAAATGTTTTCCATTGACCATAATACCCAGAGTCAGCAGGTATCATATGAATCCCAAAACTCGGCTTATAAAGATGTGTTTCTTTAGAAGTTTTTCCACTTACAACAACGTCTTTAACGGTGATAGTTTTTTGACTGCCGGCAGGTATTGCCGTTTTTAATACAGTTGGAAAGTCAATACTATGTTTCCATCCGGCTGGAGCATCATACGACGTCGACCAACCATTTGACTTACCGGATATTTCTATATAACAGTCTTTACCGCTTTCATTCTTAAATTTGAATGTAAACTCATCTTTTGTGTATTCTGGGTATTCCGGTTTTTCTGGCAGTTTATCAGGACATCCCGTAATCATAAGTACCGCACTAAGCAATACCCCCATCATTCCTATCATTGAAACTATCTTTTTCAGTTTCATCCTTAAACCATCCTTTGTGCAATGTGTTTCTATCGCACTCTATCGATTCTTCCGGTTCAGTATCTTACTGAATCTTTCTTCCATATTACCCCCCCCCCCTCGAATTGTCAAGAGGAACCCAAAGCGTTTTCAGGGATTCAGCTATGAAATCAAAATAGCTGAAGCCCTGGATATCTGAAACAGATAGCTTAAATAAAACGGAACAATACGGTATACTATGAATAGGGCATCT
>JBQMYW010000081.1:0-3543 GCA_052173295.1 Treponema sp. | reverse complement strand
ATGGAAATATTCATGAAATTGGTGGTATGAAAGAAAAAAAAACGTTTTTTTATGCAGCAAAATATTGATTATTTTATATTGCCTGTTGCTAATAGCAAACTTTTTAATTCCGAAAACTATAAAAAATATCATAAACTTATTTTTGTATCTTCCATAATTGATCTAATAAATAATGTTCTATGTCTGGAAAAATATGAGACTTAATAAATATACTTTAGTTATTCCAAATAATGCCCAAACAATATTATATAATTGTATTACAAAAATGTTGCTTGTTGTGGATGTCCCATATAATCAAATTACAAGTGATTTTATTTCATCACTTGATGCTGATGCAAAGAAATTATTACAAGAGCGTCTTATAATCAGCACAGATACTAATGATGATTTTGCAGAATTTATAAAAATAAAAAACTCTTTTAATAACTCAACAGAAATTGGTCATTTTCTAATTCATATAGGTTATCGTTGTAATATGCGATGTTCTTATTGCTACCAAAACAAACTTCATAACGATAAATCCTCTATAAATGTTACACAGGTCATTGATTTTATTACTACAGTTGTAAAGGAAAACAATTATAAGAATTTAGACATTTGTTTTATAGGAGGCGAACCTCTTTTATATTATAAACAACTATTAAAAATAGCAACAGAAATTAATAAGAAGCTTTGCAAAAAGCCAATTACTTTTTCTGTAGTAACAAACGGGTTACTCTTATGCAATGAACAACTTTTGCAAGAATTGATAAATGCACATGTGTACTCATATCAGATTACTTTAGATGGGGCGAAAGACGATCATGACAAAATGCGGTATACAAAAAATCATGAGGGTACGTTTGATACTATATTTCAGAATATGAAAATGATACAAGACAAATATAAAGACATTAACATAAGTATTAATTGTAACATATCCATCTCTAATTTTAATCGTATCAATCAATTTATTTTATTTATGAAAAAATCAGGGATTCATTTTCCTATGTCTTTTAGTTTAGTATTTGACGTTCCAGGGAATAAATCTTATGCGCTTAAAGCTAGAAGTTCTGCTTGGTTAAACACTCATATATGCGCTTTAGAACATGGATATACGTTTGAACCTTTCTATCGTGACCTTTATTTAGGGTGTGCTATGACGCAAAAAAATTATCATATAATCGGAGCAGATAATTGTCTATATAAATGTATCAATGCGGTTGGAAATGAAAAATTTTTGCTTACCCCTATTAAAGACTATGGTCAAACTTCATATAACGCCAAATTGCAACCGTTTTTAGACTATAAAGTCAACAATAAAGAATGCGAAAATTGCGAATTTTATCCTGTGTGCTATGGGGGCTGTCCCTATAATAACTTATTGCAAGGATTTAAGTGTCAAAAAGAACTATTTATAACAGCCGAATATGCAATCATAAAGGAAATTGTAAATGCTCAAAATCGAGAAACTAGCCAAGTCATACGGCGCTAAGCAGGTTTTGCAAGGGGTTGATCTTACGCTTGAACGCGGAGAAATTCTAACCCTGCTTGGTAAGAACGGCGCTGGAAAGACAACGCTGCTTAATTGTATCTTAAAACTCACCGCTCCCGATACCGGCGCACTTTATTTGAATGACACCGATATACGACAGATTCCGCAAAAGCATTATTTTTCGGAAATAAGCGCGGTCTTGGAATCAAGTGAGAATATGTATAGCTATCTTTCTGGTATGCAAAATATTCAGTATGCCGCATCTTTGATGGGAATAAAGTTTTCATCAATACATGATATGGTACAGTATTATGCCGATATGTTCGATTTACGAAGTGCTTTGAACGATAAAGCCGGAACCTATTCACGCGGAATGCAGCAAAAATTAGCGATCATTATTGCGCTCATTTCAAACCCGTCTCTTCTCCTGCTGGATGAACCGACCCTTGGCCTTGATATCGAATCAAAGTACCGCATGATTGCATCGCTGAAAGAAATTGTCCGCACGCATCACACCGGTATTATCCTAACAACGCATCAAATGGAAGTGGTAGAAGCGATCGGTGCAAAACTTCTTATTTTAAATGAGGGAAAAATACAATTTAACGGAAGTATCAGTCAGCTGCAGAAAAAATACGAATCGGATATATATACGGTAAAATATATCCGGAATGGAATTGCATATAACGAGCAGTATACTGCCGATGAAGTGCGGCAATTATTTTCGGATAGGACGAATGTCGATATCATTGAAATTACAAAAAAAGCGCACAATATTGAAACAATTATGCGGGAGGAACTCCATGGAACTGATACGCGCGGAAATTAAGCGGTATGCACACGAAGCGATCACGTATTATCCTGATTTTATTGTGAGTATTATTACCGCAGCACTGCTTTTTTTTATTATGGCTCAGATAAACACGCAAACCAGTACAACAGAGTTGACAGCATACATATTTTGGGTTTTATGTACCAGTGTTCTTTCTGAAGCCTCAGTTTCTATTTCAGCAGAAAAGCAGCTTGGCACATTCCGTAATTTACTGATTAAACCTGCTTCAATTATCGCAATTCTTTCAGCGCGTACTGTATCGTGGTTCCTACTAAATCTGATTAAGATTGTACTGATTGTAAGCATACTGTTTTTTTTCTATCCGCACTCTTTTTTGCTGCGACCAATGGTTTTTCCTGTACTGCTGATTTCTGCCGCTGGTGTTTACGGTTTTGCGCTCATACTTGCTGCATTAACGCTGCTGTATACAAAAACCGCTTCCTTTGAATCGATTATTAGCTATGTGCTCCTGCTGATTTCGGGCACTTTTTTTGAAGCGCCTGACTTTTTCGCATATTCCAATCCTCTTTCGATGGGGATTACCTCGGTAAAACTGATTGCAAGAGGTACATTTTCCGCATGGTATTTTTTCCTGCTTGCAGGGGAAAGCATTGTGTGTATTGCAATCGGTATTATCGTTTTTATGCTTGCTGCTAAAAACAGTGATAAAATATCGATGAGCTATTAGTTTGCAGTAAACGGATGATAGAATCTATATGCTTACTCGATCGTGTATTCGATAAATCCTTCGGCTTTCCGCTTGATAATTTCTCCAATTCCCGCTCGAACGGTTCTGATATTTTTATACTGAATGTCTTCCATGCCCTGTCCCGATAATGCATTATGGCAAAGTGCTATATCGGCATCGAGCTGCGTAAAATCGTTTTCAAGGTTCCGAAAATATTGTACGACATCCCCGGCAAATACAATTTCAATTTCAGCGGTATCGCCCATCTCTTTGCAGTAATTTTGGTAATTTGTTAATTTATTTTGCAATTTTGAAATTAACCGAAGTTTTTCTATTCTGAATAAAACTTTATAGTGCATAGCGGCAGAACTATATAGTGCGGTTCTTCGTCTGTCAAGCCGATGAGGGAGATGTGCTAGGGATTCAGTATGAAAAAAATGCTCGAGAGATAACAGAGAAACAGGAGGGTTTCTAACAGAGTCGGTGCGGATTTTTGATGATGTTTAAGATCATCATTTTGCAAAGGCTGTACAGCGCTTATTTTAGACA
>JBQMYW010000080.1:0-3695 GCA_052173295.1 Treponema sp. | reverse complement strand
AGTCAAGAATGAAGCTCAAAAGCGACATTACAACGATTTCTGAAAGTCAGTTTAATGCAGGCATACAACAGGGCATGCAGCAAGGTATGCAGCAAGGAAAATCAGTCGGTTTCGCCGAGGGTTCCCGGCAAAAAGCGATCGAAACAGCTCGGCTCTTAAAGCAGCTAGGAGATTCTGTGCAAAAGATTGTCCAAGTAACCGGCTTAACCATAAAGGAAGTAGAGAAACTTAATTCATAATAAATTTATTCGGAAACTTGAGTTTCTGAATAGGCTACCTTGAAATGTGATGTTAGAACTCGTCGACCTGTTCGAAAATGTAGTTATCGGACAGGTCTAATTATAAGCTGAGGAAACAGAAAAATTATCTCGGAAAAATCTTTAATTTTCTATAATGCGGAATTCCCTGTAAAAGAGAATCATAAGTATAGAAAAAAACTTTCATTTGCAGTATAGTCTTTTTTGCTTATGGATGAAAAAATGCATGAAACAGGACGGATTCAGGAACTCCTTGATAATAAACACTATACTGCACTGATTGCTGAATTGGCAGACATGAATGCTGTTGATATTGCCGAAATATTAGATAATGAAAATTCGGCAAATGCGGTACTTATTTTTAGAATGCTGCCTAAAGATAGTGCTGCTGAAGTATTTGCACTCCTTGCCAGTGAGCAGCAAAGTGCACTTATTGCTGCAATTACCGATAAGGAGCTTGGCCCTATTCTTGATGCGCTTGCATTTGATGATATTATAGATTTAATTGAAGAAATGCCTGCAAATGCAGTAAAGAGGATACTCGGCAATGCAGGCGAAGAAGAGCGGAAACTTATTAACCAATTCTTAAAATATCCTCCTGATTCAGCCGGTAGTTTGATGACCATAGAGTATGTGAGTCTTAAAAAAACGATGACGGTAAAGCAGGCACTGGAGCATATCCGGGAAACGGGATTAAAAAAAGAAACCGTGTATACGTGCTATGTGATTGATGAAAATAGAGTGCTGGAGGGCATTGTTTCACTTAAAGAGCTGGTTCTTACCAAAGAGTACGAGTGTATTGGCGATATATATGAAAGCGGCTGTATCTATGTGAATACACATGACGATCAAGAAACGGTTGCAAATGTTTTTAAACGGTATGGATTTATCGCCTTGCCGGTTGTTGATACCGAAAAACGCTTAACCGGTATTATTACAGTTGATGACATTATGGATGTTATGGAGCAAGAAGCAACTGAGGACTTTCAGATTATGGCAGCTATGCAGCCGTCCGAAGAAGCCTATCTTGACACTAACATTTTTCAGCTTGCAAAGCACCGTATCGGCTGGCTGCTGCTCCTTATGGTGTCAGAAACGTTTACCGGACGGATTATCGAGCATTACACAGAGTTATTGGCAAGTTTGACGGTGCTTACCTCATTTATTCCGATGCTTATGGATACCGGAGGAAATTCCGGCAGTCAGTCTTCAACATTGATTATACGCGGTCTTGCAACAGGAGAAATCTGCTTACGGGATTGGGGTAAGGTACTATGGAAAGAACTCCGCATTTCGCTGATGGTTGGTGCCCTGCTTGGAGTTATTATGTTTAGTAAAGCATTCTTTTTGAACCGGAAGCCGCTGCTCATCGCTGCCAGTGTAAGTTGTACACTGATGATAACGGTGATTATTGCAAAATTGACGGGAGGGCTGCTGCCGATTATTGCAAAACGGCTCCGGTTGGATCCGGCAATTATGGCAGGGCCGCTTATTACTACAATTGTTGATGCGGTTAGCCTGATTGTCTATTTTAAAATAGCAGGCTTTTTACTTTTCTAGGGGCAGCTGCATGGGGAGACTTAACCGTTTTCGCTACCGGCTGTTTTCGCAAAGCGAACCCGTTAATGAATTAGTAACAGAAATTGTACGGAAGTCAATTCATATTGCTGCATCGTGCATTATAGTACCGGCTGCCTATTGGTATTATCCAACACTGGCAGGCATTATCTGTTTAACCGGTATATACTGCATATCAGAACTGTTACGCATGCACAATATTGAAGCGGGAATTATTGGGCAAATTACCCGCCATGCCGCACGAAAACGGGATAGGAACCGCTTTGTTCTTGGACCGGTAACATTAGCGGCAGGCATATTCTTTGCACTCCTGCTGTTTCCGCTGCACAGTGCAAAAATTGCTATTTTTGCACTTGCTTTCGGCGACGGGTTTGCAAGTCTTGTGGGAAAGCGGTTCGGCAAGCGGAAATTGCATATCGCAAAAGACAAAACTGTTGCAGGCAGCATGGCGTGTTTTACTGCTGTTTTGGTAACAACCTATCTTGTAAGTTTTTCTTTGCAGAAAAGCTGTATAATTGCCGGTGCCGCTGCATGCATCGAAATGCTGCCGCTGAAGGACTATGACAATCTGCTTATCCCGCTGGCAATAGGCTATCTTGCAGTAGTTATTGGAGCATAAGCAACACCTGCCGAATGCAGTTCTTAGAGATACCCTACCGCTTACGGCTGCGGAATAGTTTCCAGTAATTTTGTAATGATGTCATCAGCGGTTATATTTTCTGCACTTGCTTCATACGAAAGTTTAATGCGGTGCCGCAATACCGGATAGACAATTTTTTTTATATCGTCCGGAATAACATAGTCCCTGCCGCCGAGAAATGCAGAAATTTTTGCGCACTGGTATATTCCGATACTTGCACGGGGCGATGCTCCTGCACTAATGTAGCTTAAATAAGTGCCGCGGTGTACGGCAGCCTGCTTTTCCGCTGATGGGCGGGTTGCAGAAACAATAGAAACAATATATTCGTTAAGAGCATCGCTGCAGCGTACGTTTGCTGAAGCAGTTTGCAGGGTTTGCAGCATTTCTATCGAAAATACCGGCTCTGAATCCTGCACCGTTTGCCGTGCTGATGAGGTAATACCTGAACTTTTCAGCATAATAGCTATTTCGTCTGCCATTTTAGGGTAGGGGACAAATAATTTGAATAAAAAACGGTCAAGTTCTGCTTCGGGCAGCGGGTAGGTTCCTTCTTGCTCCAGCGGATTTTGAGTTGCAAGGACAAAAAACGGCTGAGGCAAACGGTAGCTGTTTTCTCCAATGGTTATTTGTCCTTCTGCCATTGCTTCCAATAAGGCTGATTGAACCTTTGCAGGTGCACGGTTAATTTCGTCAGCAAGAATAATATGAGCAAAAAGCGGTCCTTTCCGCACCAAAAAACGGTGTGTTGCAGGTTCGAATATCAAAGTGCCGGTTAAATCGGCAGGCAACAAATCAGGCGTAAACTGAATGCGTTTAAAACTCAAAGCGGAAAGCTCGGCAAAGCTGCGGACAGTTAAGGTTTTAGCAAGCCCGGGAGCTCCCTCAAGGAGAACATGACCGCCGGCAATACATGCAATTAAAATACCTTCTATAAGCTGCTCTTGCCCAAGAATACTCTCCGCAAGCCGCTGCTTAAATACTGCTGCTGCTTTCAGAGCTGAATGAGTGATGTGTTCCATGTGAATGATTTTACGCATATTTTTAGTTATACGCAATACCCGGTCTATTTCTGCATCTGTAATAAACTTGTATAACTATACTCTTGACAACTCATATAGTTCAGGTGTAGACTATAGCATATATATATATTTCATTCCATAATTACCGTTTTTCATAGCGAATTCTGTGTAGAAACGGTAAAAAACGGATAAAAGGAGAAA
>JBQMYW010000079.1:0-3844 GCA_052173295.1 Treponema sp. | reverse complement strand
CCTAATATTGAGCCTGACGAATATGATATATAATTGTTCTAACACCCGCTTCAACGGCTGATATTGCCTTTCTGGCAATGCAGGTTCAACGGGCGGCAGAATCCTTGTAATTTATAATTATGAATTGAGTTTCTCTACTTCCTGTACAGTTAAACCAGTTACTTTTGCTATATTCTCAATAGATAAACCTATCCCAAGTAAATTACGTGCTGTTTGGAAAGCTTTTTGCAGGGCTCCCTCTGCAAGCCCAAGCGATTTACCTTGTTGTATACCTTGCTGCATACCTTGTTGTATACCTTGCTGCATACCTTGTTGTATACCTTGCTGCATACCTTGTTGTATTCCTTGCTGCATACCTTGTTGTATTCCTTGCTGCATTCCTGCATTAAATTGCGTTTCAGAAATAGTTGTTATATCACTTTTTAATTTCATGCGTGATTCATACAGCTTCCGTTCTACCGGCGATAAAGTTAGTACGTCTATTTTTTCATTCAGCATTTGTAATACCGGTGATGTTGTTGCTAGCATTTTTCGCTCCTTTTTGTCCGCTGCTCCTATAAAACGCAGCCAGTTAATCAGCTGACCGTGCTTCCCCTCCGCTTTTCCATCTTCTTTCATTTTTTTTGCTGCCCGTAAGTCTAAAAAATGTACCTCAAGCACATCCGTCAATACAGTATGTGCTGTTTTTTCTTGTAACAGGTACGCTGAATGAATAGCGTCATTAAGGCTGAACCCCTCTGCAATAATGTTGATAGTAATGCATTTGTGTAAGCTGCTATACGGTTCTCCGCTCTTAAAATCAGCCGTGTACATCTTTGCCCAATAAAAAAGTGTCCGTTTTACAAATGAGGCATTCCATGACGCTTGTATTTCAATGTCAATGACTGTACCGTTAGTTAATTTGAGTTTTACGTCGAGGATGCCTGTTTTATCGCTAAATTCCTCTTTCGTCAACTCTTTATCCATAAACTCAAGATCGGCAACCTCTTGAGGTGCAAGGTCTAAAATGCACTCCAGTAAATTCTGCAAAAGCGGTTTGTTTTCTTCCGAGCCTAATACACGTTTGAAAGCGTAATCATTTGTGAGCGTTATCTGTATTTCATCTTCCATATCTGTATAAAGTATACGGCATCAGTGTATAAAATACAAGGTATGTATTAGGAGGGAAATATCATCGTTCTCATGCAAAATCCCTGTTATAAAATTCCCCCCTCTTGCAAACCTTCTGAATTTTCCGTATACTTTTGATAAGGAGTACGTTATGAAAAAAATTATTGTTTTATCAACTCTCTGTTTAATGAGTTTGATTTCATGTAAACAAATGGATTATGATGAACGCTATACCCCCCCCCCCAATCAAACTGGGGTATAACTGAAACAGGTTCTATTTCGTTATCCGTTACACAGGGAATAAAAACCGGTACGATTGATGCAGTGCTGAAAAATGGAATTCCCTATACTGCAACGAATTCTGCGATTTATACCGATGCAAAACTCACTCTCAAAGCCGAGTGCAGCAATAAAAAACTGAAAGATGAAAAGATTATATGTCAAATTGTTACCCCTAAAAACGACCCTCCCGTAACAGTTACTGCAGCAGCTCATAACACATTCGATCTTGTGTTCAAAAAAGTAAAACAAAAAACACCGGTTTTTCTTACGTTTACGGTTGAAGGTACAAAAATAACAGAAACACTCAAATTTTCCGTATTACCGGAACCGGAGATTTCAGCTATTTCTCATGATCCGGCAACGGTCAAAGTTGGTAAAGAGGTTTCTTTTAAATTAAATCCGGTTCTTACCTATACCCCTGAAAAAATAGGAGACACCCCTGCTGAACAATTTGTTCTTCCTGCCAACCGAAAAGTAAGCTATAGTGCAGATTCTACAACTAGAGCAGACGTTGCCGGAGACGGCACGGTAACTACCAAAGAGGAAGGAACCTGTACCGTTACCATGACCGCAGGAGGCAAAACCGGCTCTGTTGTTATTAAAGTAGACAATAGACGCGGAGCAACGGCGATTACCTCGCTTACCCCAAGTGCTGCAGAGGTGTATTTTGAGCATAATGCAACCCTTACTGCGGTTTTAGAGCCGGCTGATTCGTGGGGAAACTTAGAATGGACAAGTGATAACGAAGATGTTGCCGTAACAGTAGACCCTACCGACGAAAAAAAAGCAACCGTTTCCGTTGCACAAGGTGCAAAAAGCGGCACTGTAACAATTACCGCTACCGCACAGGGGAATAAAGCTCTTACAAAAGAGGTTACCCTTACCGTTCATTCGGTTATTCCATCAAAAATCAATATTACCTGTTCTGACAGTTCTGATTCAATGTATGTGGATGAAGAACTTACCTTTACAGCAAAAGTCTTCAATGAAAAAGGTAATGAAGATTCTAAGCTGAAACAGGAGATAGAATGGAAAGCAGAGCCAGGTTATTTTTTTAGTATAACGCAAGACGGAAAATTAACCTGTAAAAATACAAGTATACTAAAAGGGTATGATGCGCAAGAGGTAACTGTTTGTGCATATTCTACTGCAGATAAGACCATATATGCAAAAAAAGAGATTACTGTATATAAGAGACCTGCCGCTATTACTGCAGTCAGCTGCAAAGATGAAGACGGTCAGCCTCAAACAAAATGCCTTACAATAGAAAACGCTCAATCCTCCCAAAGCTTCCTGCCTCGGGTATATATTACCACCAGCGGCGGCAGTGATTCCACAACGAGCAATCAGTTTGTTATAAGCGAAAAAACCGAATTTACCGGTAAACCTACTTCCGACTATCTTAAAACCGCTGTGTACAAAATAAAAAGCTCTACTCCATACTGCACACTAGAGCCGAAAAAACATACAGATTATCAACCTAAAACCTTTTATGTATACCCGATTGACCCAAAAACCGGCACGGCAATCACATCGGGCAGCAAAAAGAGCTTTAGCCTTACAATATATCAGTATCCAAAGTTCGATTCCATTTCTCTTGATACAAAAGAGTATGTCTTTGGTGTAAGTGAGGATCCAAGACTTACCATCAAACTGAAAGATACTGATAATTTCGGCATCTCCAAAAAAATTAGCATTACGACAGAAGCTTATGTTAAAAAATATGAGTTTAGTCATGAGGAGGGACATTATTCCAATATTTTGGAAACAACTGAATACGAGCTTGCTCCTAATAAAGCCTCCAATCATTTTGCGCTCAAGTTTAAACCGAGAAATGAGTGGGAGGAAAAGATTAAAAAGGCACATAAGATCCGCATATATATTTTCCTGCTTGATCCCCACAGCAGTAAACCGGTAGTGCCTAATAGTATTCCTTCTGAGAACTTCCAGCACTCAATCAATATTCATGAGCTTGACATCAAAATAGAGAAAGGTAATTTCAATATTTATGAGGCAGGAGGAACGCCTTCCACATACTATGAAAGTGAACGATTACCCTATGGCAGTTCAAAACCTTTCCATTTTTATGTAAAGGTTTTACCGGAAAGCATAAAACCTAATCTGCTTGAATATGACATTAAACGCATAAAAGGAAATTATACTTGTATTGTCGATCATAAAAAATCGGATGAGCAGGATAAACCGGGCTGGATTAAGTATGAATTCCGCACTAATGGAAATAATACATGGGGTTCCAATGATGAAGCGGATTTTGTATTTAAGGTAAAGGGAGTAGAAATTCCAAGAGTTTTAAGAATAGACAGTAATTAAGCGATCGCTCAAAACAAAGCAGCGGCTCAACAATGGTAATTTTTACGAGCCGCAGCTTTGTTTCTTAAATTTTGAACTTTCCAACTTCTTGTGCTAACTTTACAATACTTGCTTTATTTTG
>JBQMYW010000078.1:0-4017 GCA_052173295.1 Treponema sp. | reverse complement strand
TTATTTTGTGCATTTTGTCAACTCCTTTCTTGTAAATACCATATTTACAGTATAAATGCTTTTGGCTGTTAAGTCTAGTATGTCTATCCATTTAAACAGATAGAGCATATAGTTTCATTGCATTAGATTAGACCTGTTATATAATGCTTTCGTTGTATGCACGACTGCATCTTGTATATCCATATCAAGTGTAATTTCATACCAATTATCACGGCGGATAATTCGTGCTTCTGCTAAGTATGGGCTTTCAAATGATGACTGTTTTCCGCGATATTTTGATGTCCACGGAGCATCATGCTCTAAATCAGTAATAAGGAGTAAAATTTTATGCCGTGCAATGTCTTTTCTGTTTTTCATTGCGGTATGCATGGCATCAAGAGCCTTACCTATATCAGTAAATTTTTTGTTAGGGCAAATTGAATCTACGGTACGTATAATAGCAGCTCGATCTTGAGCAGTTTTGAGTGTGAGCGTAAGTAATTCATGGGGTTCTTCATAGAATTCCCAGAGAGAAACCCAATCGCCGGTTATCAGCATTTCTGCAATAAGTGTATTACGCACCCACTGATAAACACTTTCAAATTTTCCCGGCTCCGCCATTGATACGGACGCATCAATCATTAAAAAAATATCCACCGGCACAGTCCGTTCACCTGAAAAACCGGCAATTGTGATAAACATAGAGAGTATAATACACATCTTATATTTATAATAGTTCATATTTCTAACCGATTCAGTATAGCATACTCTTCTATAAAAAAAAAGTCTTACCACAGTGATATTTAAACCGGCGGTATGCATACTTTCTCATTTATAAACCTATTCTAATTTTTTACTATCCGGTATATACTCATACCTATTATGAACAATGATATTTTTATTACTGACAGCCGCTTAGGTTTTTCATTAAGTTTAGCAGATTTTCTTCGTGTTCAAGGGATGCGGGTCTGCATCACTGTTGATGAAAAAGAGAAAAAAAACACTGAGGATGATAAAACAATAGGACCGCTTATTGCATGGAATAGAGCCTCTGCTTTTTCTGCCCAATCAATTCCTCTGCAATTAAAAAATATCGGTGCAGACATAGCTGCCGCAATTATTATTTTTGATGCAGCGGCATATCTTCATATATATGCTGAAAAAGATATTTTAGCAGCAGATACTGTTATTACAGATTTAATTACCGCAAATTTTCAACTGGTAACTGTTTTAATCCGCTATTTCATGCAAAAAAACACCGGAAAGTTGATTTTTGTGCATCGTGATATTCCTTTTTCTTGCGGGCATCCGCCGCTTGCTGCCGCTTCCGGTGCTTTTATCCGTATGGCAGAAGAAACAGTAATGAATATTGCAAAAGAAGAACAGTCCTGTATACAAACGATGCTTGTACGTCTTGAGGGTGAAGAAAATGCACTGTATGTAGATTGGCTTTCTACTCAAATACAATCATCGGTTTTAACCCGCACACCGGGCAGGTGGATAAAAGCCGGTCAGCGGGGACTATTCAGTAAATAGCACTAGCAGGAAGCTGGCTGGGTGATGTATTTTTTATTGCTTCTGATACGGTGTTCCAAACTCTACTATACCGGTATATAATTAGTTTTGGAACACCGATTAGAATAGAACTACTGCTAGATTTTAAACTTACCAACTTCTCCGGCTAAGTTTTCAATACTCCGCTTATTCTTCTGTGTTAGTGTATTGACTTCTTGTACTGCATTGTTAATTTGCACAACACCGGATGCCATTTCGTTCATACTTTCAGTAATAATACGGGTAAGATTATCCAGTTTTTGCATTTCTGCTGCAACGCCTTCACCGCCGCGCAGCATTTCATCAGAACCAGCACGTACCTCTGTTGTTACAGTGTTGATGCTCTTAATGGCAATTAATACTTCCTTGCTGCCGTTCTCCTGCTCCCGCATTGCTTCTGTAAGACGAGAACTCATTTCTTTCACTTGCTCAGCAAGGGTGAAAATAGCATTGAATTTTTCTTCTACCGTTTTAGCAGCACCGGAGAGTGTACCGATTTCCCCGCTCAGCGTTTTTAACGTAGCGGTGATAGTTTTACCTTGTGCCGAAGATTCCTCTGCAAGTTTCCGAATTTCGTCTGCAACGACGGCAAATCCCTTTCCGGATTCTCCTGCATGGGCAGCTTCTATTGCTGCATTCATTGCTAAAAGGTTAGTCTGCGATGCAATGTGTTGAATAACACTTGACGCTTCCATAAGACTGCCTGATTCCTCTGCAATTTTCTGTGTTACTGCATTGGACGTTACTAATGTTGCTTTGCCGTCGCCGGTAGCAGTTGTGAGCGTTTTAATAACCGTATCAGTTTTATCGAGTGTTTGGCTAATCGAAGCAATATTCGCAACCATTTCTTCTACAGATGACGAAGACTGTGCAACACTGGCAGCCTGTGTTTCGATGCTGTTATTCAACTGCTTAATTGTTCTAACAATTTCTTCAATGGTTGCCGCTGTTTCGGTAACACTAGAGGCTTGCGTAAGCGTTTGCTGCTTAACCCCGTCGATATTTGCACTAATTTCATTTATTGCACTGGCAGTTTCAGTCATGTTAGAAGCAAGCTCAGAGCCGATTTCTTCCATATTCTTTGCATTGATACCAACCGTTTTAATCGATTTACCGATTTTTATGATTGTTTCGTTAAAATATTCAGCCATATCGGTTATTTCATCATTACCGGTAACCGGCAGACGTACCGTCAAATCGCCTTCGCCTTGTGCAATATTCCGCAGGGCAGAAACAGCGGTTTTAATCGGCCGTACTACTGCACGGGCAACAAAATATACAGTAGCAAGTGCAATGAGTAAAATTACAATACCGATACCAACCATCGACAGACGCAGGGTATTGATTGTTCCCATAAATTCTTCTTTTGGAGCATTTATGACGATTGTCCAATCAGTTGTCTTCATTGTAGAATATGATGCAATTTTATCTATACCTTTATATGTGTAAAATCCGATACAAGATTTATCTGTTTTTACAGCCATATTTTCAAACGCGGCAAGAGAAGCCAAGCTGCTATCAACCGATGCCATTTTTTCTATATTATCCATAGCCTTTACTCTTGCAAAGTCTTTTGCAGCGATAGTAGTCCCCGTAAGACCGAGGATATAGCAATAGCCCGATTCCCCAACAACAATATCATCTATATCGTGAGAAAGAGCTGCTGCTTCGACAGTTGCAAGCAAGACTCCGATAATAGTCCGGCTATCGTCATAAATGGGAACAGCAAATACGATTATAAAAGCCCCGTCTAATCGTGAGACAAGCGGTTCGGTAACAAAATTCTTTCCTTTAGCAGCTGACATAAAAAAATCTCTATCGGAGACATCAAGCATTTGCCCATTGTCCGTATACCGTGTTCCTGTCATATCACATAAATCTAATTTATGAATTTTATCGTTAAATGCTGCTTCTTTTTTTAAGTATGCTGCTTTTTCGCTATATGGAACACTTGAATCACGCAATATTGGAGTACGGGTAACACCTTCAAAAAATTGAAAAAATGCCATTACTTTGCCGTCTAAAATTGCAGCAGTGTCGCTTGCCTTATCAATAAGATGCCTTTCAACTTTTTCCGTTACCGCCTTACGTGCAATTCTGACAGCAAATAAACCTTGAACGGTTGATGCAAGGGCAACCAATAGACCAAAAATAACAATCAGTCTTTTCTTTAAAGAAAAACGCTTTTTCATTGCGAATCCCCTTTACTGTTAATAGGGAATCTTTAAAAACTCGACCGGCTTTTAGAGATACCCAATAGCTAATACTACACTATTCGGTTAAAAGTAGATCGCTATGGATAGTTTTAACCGAACCTTTGCCTACATACGAAGTTGCCCTATAGCATTCTTTAGTGCCATGAGGTTTTATCTATTTTGCAGCAAACAGCTGCACTATGCAGAATTTATAGCTTTACGCCGATCGATAAACATTTTGATGGATATCTGGAAATGTATGCTGTTGCAGCACAATACACATAATAAA
>JBQMYW010000077.1:0-4249 GCA_052173295.1 Treponema sp. | reverse complement strand
ATAGTGCTGTTTTATTATAGCGTGTAATACGCCTATTCGGCAACGGAGTTATCGAGCAAATCCACGGCTTCAGCATGAAAACAAGTAAAAGTACTACCGCTGCCGAAATAACCGCTGCTCGGAACTGTACGGTTGAACAGCAATGCAGTCCGGTTATGCCGCCTGCCCGCAAGGGGGTATCTTACTGCTATGGTCTTTCGCCGGATAGAAAAACACGCGGTACCCGTTTATGAATGCCGCATGTAATTTCGTAGGGAATTGTATGTGCAATATCGGCAAGAGTTTTTGCCGTATTATCCGTTTCTCCTGCACCAAAAATACATACTTCATCCCACCGCTGTACCCATGGACGGGAGCCTAAGTTTATCATGCATTGATCCATACATATTCTTCCAATAATGGGAAAAAACTCAGTTCCTATCCGTACTTTCAAGCCGGGGGAAAGGGCTCTAACAAGCCCGTCTGCATAGCCGATAGGCAGGGTACCAATATAAGTATCTTTTTCAGCCGTCCATGTTCTTCCATAAGAAACACTGACTCCTTTACGGATTTTTTTTATCAAAACAACCTGTGTTACTAATTCCATAACCGGCTTTACTCTAAAAGCCTCTTTGGACAGCAGCGGCATATAGCCATACGCAATTAGACCGGGGCGGATCATATCACAGTGCATTTCAGGATAGCACTGCACTGCACCGGAATTAGCAGCGTGGACAATGGGAATTTCTATACCGGCTTTGCGGATATCAGCAATTGTTTGCTGAAAAACTGTAAACTGTGCTTGGGTAAACTGTTTATTATATGTATCATCTGAATCCGAAGCAGCAAAATGGGTTGCAGCACCCTGTAAATGCAAAAACCGTGCCCGTGCTATTTGTGTTGCCAGTTTTACAGCTTCTTCCGGTTCGCATCCGATACGGCTCATACCGGTATCAATTTTTAAATGCACTGCAATACATTTTTTACGCAGTTCTGCAGCACGGGACAGCTCGTTGATAAATGCTTCATCAATAACTATCGGTTCAAGCTTATAATCAATAATGAGATTGATTTCCTCCGGAATGGGTAAACTCAATGAGATGATTGGTGCAACAATACCTGCTTCTCTTAACTCAATCCCCTCTTGAACAGACGCTACTGCCAGATAAGAAACTCCTGCTTTGATTGCGGCAATGGCTGTTCGCACCGCCCCATGCCCATAGGCATCTGCTTTTACCGGAAGACAGATTTTTGTTTTCGGCTGAACTGTTTGCTGTATTTGCTCTATATTATGCTGTAAATGATCTAAATGAATAAACGCTTTTGTTGCACGCATGAGTGATATTCTATAAAGAATAGCAGTGCTGGTCAATTCCTTGGAAATACAGGAATAGTACCTTAGACCTGTTCGAGAACACAGTTACCGAACAGGTCGACGAGTTCTAAATCGTAGATATAGCACGATTTAGAACGTCGCATTTCAAGGTAGCCTATTCAGAAAGGCAAGTTTTCGAATAGGTTTTTTGATGCAAGTTTATTGACGGCTGGTTGCATAACTGTAGCGGAATCACTATTATTGCAAACGGCAGTGCGATTATCTTGCAACCGCATCGCGGCCATTTTGTAAACGCATCGCCGCATCGAAAGGAGTGCTTATGCATCGAATAAGACGCACATTATCCGTTAAGCTTGTTATGGTATTTTTTCCGGCGATTATGGGATTTTTGACGTTTGGATTTTTTGTGCTTCGCCATAGGAGTGTGCTTGATGCGGCGGCGGCGGTACAGGGTGTATTGCACATTACTGCAGCGGGAGCACGAGGGTTGTACAGCGGCGTTCCTATAGATAAATTGACAGAGGATTCTTGTGCAGAATATCCGTTTCTACAGTTGCAGCAGCAGCTTGATATACTGCAAAAGCAAACGGGTGTATATAATATCTCGCTTATCAAAAAAATAGATGGGCAGCCGCAGATTTTAACGGCAACGTACGGGACTGATGTATTTTTTTCTTTTTCTGCACCCCCTCCGGAACTCTTACACACATTAAAAACAAATACCGAAACTTTTACCGCTTCTCCGTACCGCAGCCGGTTTGGGATAGTTCAGTCGGTATTTATGCCGCTTGATGAACATGATTCTGCGAATCGGTATTTTATTGCAGTTGATTCGGATTACTCCGGTCGGCATGAGCAGATTATGCGTTCAGTTTGGCTGACGGTTATTCCGGTATTTTTGTTTTGCATCATGTGTCTTGCGGTTGTTGTGTTTTTGGTTACAGTTTTTTTTGTACGTCCGCTAACGGAACTTCGTAAGAACCTTGAAGAAATCGGTATGGGAATAGCGGATTTGAGTATTCGGCTTGAGGTAAAGGGAGATGATGAAATTTCCGACACTGCACGTACTTTTAATAATTTTATTGCACATTTGAACACAATGATTGCTGATTTAAAGGCGAATGCAGTACAGGTATGCCGAGTGGAGAAAAATCTTTTTGCATCATCACAGGGAACGGCTGCCTCTATTCATCAAATCCGCAGCAATACTGCAGCAATTTCAAAATCGGCAGAGCATCTAAAACATGATGCAAGCGGTACTAATACGCTTAGCGAAAATGTTTCTACCATTGCACAAAATCTTATGGAGGTTATTCGGCAGCAAACACAAGCAAGTGCGTCGTCAGCAGAGGCTGTAGACGGAATGGTCAACAGCCTTTCAGTGATTGCGGAAGAAATTAGCCGGCTTGAGGCATTTTCCGAATCGCTTGAAACTAAGTCTGAATCGGGAATTTGCTGTATGGATGAAACGGAAAAAGTAGTAACAGACATCAACACACGTATTCAGGCAATTGATTCGTTTGTTAAAATGATTGACGATATTGCTGAAAAAACCAATATGCTTGCGATGAATGCAGCTATTGAATCTGCTCATGCAGGCGAATGCGGCAAGGGGTTTGCAGTTGTTTCGGAGGAGATACGAAAACTTGCTGACGATACTAAAAAGAATGCTGAATTTATTAGGCGTTCTCTTAAGGACATTATTAGCAGAATGCAGGCTGCTGCACATATAACCCAAGAAACCAAGCTTTCTTTTGCTGATATTGATAGCGGTGTGCATCAAACAGGAAAAGCGTTTATCTCGATGCGGGAGCAAATAGAAACTGTTTCCGGGGCTGCGGGTGCTATTCAGCAGGCTGTTCGCGATTTACGCCGTCAGCAAGAACTAGTTGCTTCGAGTGCAGATACGCTTGGCGGTGTTTCGTCGGAACTCGCCTGCACCGGCGGTAAAATTGAAACCCTTGCAGCAAAAGTTACTACCGGCATAGCTGAAATCCTTGCCGGCATGGACGAAATTTCCGAGGCAGAACACATTGTTATGCAAGAAGCAGAAAACCTTAATGAAATAACCGGTGCGGTTAAAAATCAAATTGATACATTTAAAACATTTTGATGAAGCCCCGTGGATAAAGTACAGGTATTCCGTATAGATAATTTTACAGAAGAAAACTTGAAACTGAGAGAACAGAACTACCAAGCCGCCGTTTACCTCATCTTTGCACTGATGGGACAGTTTGTACAAACGGAGGTACATTGTAGTACCGGACGTGCAGACTGCGTAGTTACTACCGCTGATAGCGTTTACATCTTCGAGTTTAAGCTCACCGGCAACGGCAGTGCAGAGGATGCGCTCAACCAGATAAAAGAGAAGCACTACGCAGAAAAATATCGTATGGACGGAAAAAAGATAGTGCTCATCGGTGCAGGATTTGAGGAAGCAACGCGGACAATTAAGAATTGGAAAGTAGAACAGCTATGATAGATAAATCCTGCACCGATCCGCCATGGACGGCGGTGGTTCCATGCAGAAGCGACGTTTTTGCGTGAGCAAAAACTCGACGTCAAACAATGTCCACGGACGGACATTGTTTGACAGGGATTTGAGGAAGCAACGCGGACAATTAAGAATTGGAAAGTAGAACAGCTATGATAGATAAATCCTGCACCGATCCGCCATGGATGGCGGTTGTTCCACGCAGCAGCGATGTTTCGGCGGTACCGAAACTCGTAGTCAAAACTATACACGGACGTATAGTTTTGACAGGAGAGCCGATGCCGTGGTTTTATCATATTTTCGGGACTAAACTCCCTATAAATTACCGTATTTTTCATGTAGAATACGATTATGACTCAAAATATCATTCTTTGTGATGACCATGCGCTGTTACGGAACGGAATAAAAAGCTGGATAGAAACTCATTCACCCTACAAGGT
>JBQMYW010000076.1:0-4534 GCA_052173295.1 Treponema sp. | reverse complement strand
CACAGCACAGGTCGGCAGTAAAGAGTTTCCAATGAGGTTTAAAATATGAAAAGAATAAACGCATACGGTGTATTCTAACAAGAGTTTGAAAAAATGTATAGAAAGTGCATGGGGAGCAGGTTAAAATCCGTTAACCATCCGTATTTTTTTAGCCAAAAATCTCCAAAAGTCATAATTGAAAAAATACTATTTCCTTTGAGCATTCCTCCAGCCCGTAATTTGTTTACCAATATCCTTGTGCTTGTTAGCCGCGGTACATAC
Source organism: Treponema sp. (assembly GCA_052173295.1). Lineage (GTDB taxonomy): Bacteria > Spirochaetota > Spirochaetia > Treponematales > Treponemataceae > Treponema. The sequence continues at coordinate 4,273 of JBQMYW010000076.1, read as the reverse complement.
TTCTAACCAGCAAAATACAATCCCGTTTTAAGGCTTGACCGAGCGTATATTTATATTCACGGCTAAAGTTCGCCGTCAATTCAAGAATACGCAAGGTCATTTTGTACACATCCTTAAAAACAGGGAGTTTGTAGTAAAGCGCCATTACAGTCATCACCGGCATTTCTTTCTCATTTTGCATATATTGTGCAACGTTAAAATCATAAATACCAAGCCTAATATATCAATAAATACAATAGCAGCTTGAATGGGGGGTTATACGTATACGTGCCTGCTTTTAATGCAGCTACAGTGCTTGTTGCTATGGTACAGAGTTCGGGAAAAAACATAAGAAAAAATACAGTGCTGATAATGAATAAAGGAAACGCTCTAAAAAACCATACTTTACGGTTTTGGCGTTTCTGTAAATCGCGATCCTTTTCGGCTGGAGGTAATTTACTGCTCATTACTTTTTCGATATCGTCATACCACAGTGTATAAAGAATAGCAATAACAGTAATAGCAGTGCTCATCGCAGATAAAATGTCAATCATAGCTTAAAATAGTCCTTTAAAATTGCATAGCTTGACTCAGTAATAATATACTGTGAAAGAGTGCGAAGGTCTTTTTTTATTTTGGGTACAATACCGTTTTCTGATAGTAAAATGCGGTTTAACTCGTCCACTTGAGCTGGTGAGTCAATGATAACGTAATGCATGCCATCTTGATCCGTATTTTCAGCCTTTTTAATAATTCCCTTGAGCGTTGCATGAAGCGCCTCTTTCAGTTCATATTTATACTTTAATGCTGTTGACCTGATAAGAGCTTTACTTTCCGACGGTGTTGTCTGAAACAAAGCAGAAACAGCTTGTTCGCTGGGAATTGTGTTGTTGTACAAGGTTTTAATAAGCAGCCGTAACCGATATTCCCGAATATCATTAGCCCTGCCCAATACTTTTTGTCCCAAGATCATTCGGCAATATTCTTCGACCGCTGCCGAGGCTACTTTATTGAGTTTATCTTGAAATAAAGAGTGTTCCTCATCCGGCAGCACTTCTTGAAGTGCTTGTGCTTCATCTTTGCTTAATTCGATCGTTGTTTGTATATTGATAGGGTGTAATTCCATACTCATAATGATATTTTCTCCTTAAAATTCCCCGCCCCCATACGAGACGGGTTTTTCAAAAAAAATTTTTTTCTTTTATCCGGCATTAAGCCGGATAAAAGAAAAGATTAAATAGGTAATGCAGCACCGCCACGGATGGCGGTGGTTGCACGCAGAAGCGATGTTTCGTCAATTTACAACGTCCATATTGTAAATTGACTTGCGAGTTTTCCAAAAGAATCGTTTTTGGAAAACATCGTTTCTGTTTAGTTGCGCCCGCCCTCCTTGGCGGGATGCCGCTCAAAACTCGTTGATGAAAACGTACATGGATGTACGTTTTCATCAGAAGCCTGAGAGACAACAAACCCGCTCACTATAGTCCTTGCCATTGTCGTTCACGTAGCCGCCACCGAAATTTACGTTCCACGCGAGATTATTGCTGTAGGACTTCTGCGACGACGACCAATACCATGAAGTACCGAGGCTTGAATCAGCATAGCTGCTGTTCTGCTCACGTATCTTTGCAAGGCTTTCATTGATTGACTCTCTGTTTTTGTACACTTCGCACAGCTCTGCAAGGCTCGGCATATACCATGCGAAGTTTATACCGCCCAGCTGTGCAGCATACTGCGTGTTATACTGATCTACCCAGTGGAACGCCGGATAATTCGTTGCTGCATCCGCTGATCCTGCAGGATCTACTGCCTTGATATATTCCCAGTTATCACTGCCGTCCGTGTCTCCGGTAAACGCTGCCGTTTCGGCAGCGTTTACCGTCTGACTAGGTCTACAAATAACCCCTTCAAACATCGTCTTGTAGCCGGTGCTGCCATCCTTTGCCCACTGAAGATTGGTACCGCTTGTGTGCAGCGCAATCATCTGCGGCGCTTTATAGCTATTAGAACCGCAAATGATTCCAACCGGCGGATTGGTTGGGGTTATAGCAGTATACTCATCTTTAGATTTAAGTGTTTTATCCGCAAGGACAATTTTGCCGACATCATAGCCGGTGCTATAGTCTTTTACACTGAGCGTTCCTGTTTTGCTGCTTTCCGTGCCGCACATTACCATAACAGGATGCTCTCCAGCACTATACGGGCAGTCTACCATCGCTGTCACCAGCGTATCGCTTACTATCTTAAATTTCGAGAAAGTTGCGCCGCTTCCATTGAAGTCCGTATCGCTTATGTTTGGTGCTGTAAAGTTTTTTCCTTTAATCGTTACCGGCAGCTTATTGCCAGCGTAAGAAGTTCCCGCCTTAGGTATACTGATGCTTGTAATTTCAGGCGCACCGTACAGCTGCAGCTGTGCAGTCTCCGTTTGTTTATTTCCCTTAAAGAACACCGCCACCGTGTATACGCCGCTTACAGCAGGCAGGTTGGCAATCTCTGCGGTAAACTCAGTTTCATTTCCTACATTTTCTGCAACAGTTACGGTACTTCCTACTGCCTCATCTCCATTTGAATCGAGCAACTTTATCTTTGTTTCACCGCGGATATCAAAGTTGGTTCCCGTTACCGCTACACTGACCTTCGTTGCACTACCGACTTTGAGTTTATCAGGCGTAAGCACTATATTACTAACCTTTGCAGGGTTTGAAACGATAAAAGAAGCCGTAGCGGCGGCAGGAGTGGCGCTGTTGACGATTGCCTTTACGGTATACCTTGTGCCTTCATCCGTTGGAGATGTCGGCATTGGTGCTTGGACAGTTGCCGTTGCCTTATTGTTCGAGGCATCTATGACCGCCGTTACCGCCGGATAATTGGTTGAGCCGTCCGTCACTTGTACCAAAAGGCTTGTAAGCTTATCAAAATTGCTTCCGCTTACCGTTACTGTAATATTTCGGTCGGTTTGAACTGTATCAAAGTGCGTGCGGCCATTAAGCTCTACCTTTGTTATTTCAGCTGTTGCCGTTGCCTGTACGGTTGTTTCTGCGGTACTGCCGGTATTTCCGACATCATCTTTTGCAGAGACGGTAATGGTGTATGTACTGTCATCCGGTGCAATATCGGAAATTTCATAGCTGGTTTTATCTTTTGTAAGCTCTACCGGGGTTTCGCTTCCTGTCCCTTTTTTCCAGCTCAAGGTAAGTCCCGCAAAATCGCTGTCTGGAGGATTCTGCCAGTTCACTGTGATTTTTTTACTACTACTAGAATAGCTTACCGTCAAACTGCTTACCGGCGCAGGCGGCGTTTTGTCGATGTTTTTTATTTCGATGGTTTCTACCTCACGCCGTCCTTCGTTGTCCAATACCGCGACCGAATAGATACCGTTCTCATTGACCGGAAAGCTATTGCCGCTTACCGCCGTTCCGCTTGCAAAGATATCGTTTGCACTGTGTACACCTTTCACCCATTTTGCTTCTTTTATGGAAGTGCTTGAGGCAACCGTTACCGTAACACTGCCGTTTGTTTTGGTTTCCTTTATAGGATTTTGCGTCAGGGTAATCTTCATCACACTACCTGCGGCGTTAGTGGTAACCGTTTTACTTATGCCAGCCTTACTCTTGTTCAGCGACTTGTCGATGGTTTTAACGGTAATGGTATACGTTGTATTTGCTGCCAAGCCTTCAATGATGTATCCGCTGTCTTTACCTTTTTCTACAGAAATATACACGGTTGATACAGCTGTTTCTCCTTCTTTCTGGACGATGATTTCTACTTGATGGAGGTCTGCATCGCCCGGATTTTTCCAGCTCAATGAAATTTTACCATTCCCGGCAACTGCTTTTAGCTCCGTAATTTCCGCAGGCGGTGTTTTATCTTGAGCAGGCGTAACCGTTGGTTTACAACCCACTACCAGTGCCGCTGCAAGTACAAACGCAGCTGCTATACAATGTATGTTCTTTTTCATATGGTGTTCTCCTTAGCATGTAAATTATCTCATTTTTTTGTATGTGATTCTTGCGAGGATTATCCGGTATCAAACCAGACTGCATACCGAGCGTTGCGGTATAAGGCGGACAATAATAAGAGGTGTATATAATAAGTTCTTTTCAGTACCGCCACGGATGGCGGTGGTTCCATACAGGAGCGAGTTTGCTGGGCAAACTCGTCGGTGAACAGCGTTTTTAATGATGAGGAACCCTTGTTATGTGTGTGAAATACGGATAAAAAACTATCTAAAGAGCATTCACGCTGTGAGCTGTGAGCTGTGAGCTGTGAGCTGTGAGCTGTGAGCTGTGAGCTG
>JBQMYW010000075.1:0-4561 GCA_052173295.1 Treponema sp. | reverse complement strand
TTTAGAACATCGCATTTCAAGGTAACCTGTTCAGAAACGGAAGTTTCCGAACAGCTTTATTGAACCACTATCATCGGAGCAATTAACAAACGCACTGAAAAAGAGATTGCAGATTTTAACAACGCTCAAAAAGAAAAACTCAAAGAGTGGGAAGCGTATGTTGAAAAAGTTGCAAGCGGGCTTGCCGAAAGAACCACCAACCTTTTGTCATCGGGTTTTAATAAACCGAAAGACATCTTTAAGGATATGGACTATCAGCGTGAACAAAAACGGTATCAAAATTTCTTAAAAGATATTGAAAATAAAAACTCCACCTTGATGCGCGGTACAACATGGCAAACTGAAAGCGGTTGGTGGCTTTGGAAAAAAAGTGAAACCCATTACGGCAAACAAGCCTATAAGATCAAAGACGTTTATGCACAATTAAATATGCTCGAATGTTTAACTATGGCTGCTAAGATAGCGCAGCCATAGTTAAACGCCGAGTTTCTGACTGTGCCGAAACGTCGCAAATTATATGTACGCATTCGCATACGAATGCAACAGATTTCAAAGTTTATACTTTAAAATCTGTTGCATTATAGGGAAAAAAAACGGACTTGAAAAGTATCTTAATCAATACGCTGATAACTTGCGGCTCTTAAAAGGGTATTCTACGTCAGCGAAAGAATATTGGGACAAGTTTAGCGGCGGTGAAAGAGACCTTGATGAAGAAAGCGGTGTTGCACAGGAAATTAAAGCATTACGGGAAAAAGGGGTTGACAATATAAAAAAAGAACTAAACAAAAAAATAAAAGAAAGCATTGAAAAAGCCGCAGCCGCAGATGGTATTGATATAAAAGCACTGACCGGTCTAGGAAGGTTTGCAGGCAGTTTTGACAATGCTCTTGCAGAGTATATTAGAACGAAAGACATGAAAGCCTTTAAGCAAGCAATTAAAGACCAATTAAAAACTGCCATAATCAATAAAGCAGTGGCATCAGTTATGACGAATAAACTGCAAAAACTCATTAATGAGTATGAAGATGCACCGGATAAAGAACAAGCACTCAGAAATTTAGAGAAAGGCATAGAAGAGTATGGAAATAAGGGGGTTAGGCTTGCTGAAAAAATGGCGGGCAGTTTAGGACTTGGCTCCGATGCACTTGCAAAGCAGCGGGAAGAATGGCAAAAGATAGGAGAAGCCATATCTTCATCGCTTTCTTCTGCGTTAGGCGATGCTGCCTACAATGCCGACTGGGGCAGTTTTAAAAAGAGTTTTGCCTCTGAAATGAAAAAGGCGATTATTCAATCTGCAATGCAAAGTGCCGGTATTAAAGCAAAAGTAGACAGCATTATTCAAGAAATTTTGAAAGACGGTAAAGTAACATCGGAAGAAGTAAACGGCACTATCAACGCATTAAAGCCCCTGTACGACCGCCTTGAAAAAATGATGGCGGAAGTTGCAGGAACGACCAAAGCATTAGAGGGCGGTGTAGAGGTAAAAACACAAGCTGCCGGAACTATTATTCAGCAGCTTTCAGGGGCAGATAGAGATGTGTTACTCGAAGCGATTAAAAACGGCTTTTCAACAATCAATCAAAGCGTTGACTTAAAAAATGCCGCTATCCAGCACTTAACGGCAACGCAAATTATCATCAACGCCGTTACCTTTAACTCATATAATGCGACAGTCAATATTTATGCAGATAAAGCAATCAGTTTACAAGACTTAGTACAAGAAATTACCAAAGAAATGATAGCAAGGGGGTAGCCTTATGAGAATATTCGACGGACAAACAGAGCTTTTTATTCCGAAATGGATTACCGTATCTTCAAGCAGTATGTCAGTAAAAACACAGACCGGAAAAGTAAACGCGCTGCATGGGGAGCGGCTTGCGGGTGATGATTATTACTCTGTGCGGCTTTTAAAATGTTCCGGCACTCTTATCACCGATGATTATCCGCTGGTAGAACGGGAACGCTCCCGCTTGCATGATATGTTATCAGGGCGGCTTTTACGGGTGTACCGTGCAGATACAGATGATATATTTTATGAGTGTATACTGGACGGGCAAGTTTCCAGTACCTATTACAACGGGCGGAATATTTCAAAAGCATTTACCATGAGCTTTAACCTTAAAACCCTCCAGCCTTTCGGGTATAGCAGCCGTATGATCAAAGCAAACCGGATATACAGGAAAAAAAAGATAGTGCTGCACGGTAATGGTATAGGGTACCTCGAAAAACTCGCTTTTTGCGATTTTTCGATATTGCGACGAGTTGTAACTCGCTGGACTATCGCGAGTTACAACATCGCATTTTCAAAGTTACCTCTAAAAATTGAAGTTTTTAGAGGTTCCCTATACTTGTTCGCGTCTGTAATTTCTTTTGTGGTATTATTCTGTTTTTCAATCTAACTATACCACGAATTACAGACTTTTTATACTTCTTACTTTATCTTGGACAGATGTGATATTATATTTTAAACTTAGACACTTCCTGTGCCAAATTTTCGATACTGAGTTTATTTTTGTTGGTAATTTCTTTTACGCCTTGAACAGCATTGTTGATTTGCACTGCTGCTGCTGCCATTTCTTTCATACTTGCTGCGATTGTGTTGGTCAGCCCGTCAAGTTTCTGCATTTCGTGCGCGACCCCTTCTCCGCCTTTCAGCATATCACCTGAACCAGCTTCAATTTCAACCGTTACCTCGCTGATGTTTTTAATCGCCTCCAGTACTTCGCGGCTCCCGTTTTCTTGTTCCCTCATTGATTCGGTTAAACGGGTACTCATATTTTTTACCTGATCGGAAAGCGTAAAAATGGTAGCAAATTTTTCCCCAGCTACTTTTGAAGAAGTGGAAAGCCCTTCGATCTCTGCACTTAAACTCTTAAGCGTTGCGGTAATTGTTTTACCCTGCGCAGCGGAATCTTCTGAAAGTTTGCGGATTTCGTCAGCAACAACAGCAAAGCCCTTACCTGCTTCTCCTGCATGCGCTGCTTCAATAGCGGCGTTCATTGCAAGCAGGTTTGTTTGCGATGCAATATGCTGAATGACACTTGAAGCCTCCATCAAACTGCCCGACTCTTCGGCAATTTTTTGTGTAACACTACCGGTATTCACGATAATATCTCGCCCGTCGGCAGTTGCTTCCGCAAGTGTTTTAATAACTCCGTCTGTTTGTTCAAGCGTATTGGTAATTGATGCAATATTCGCAACCATCTCTTCTATGGCAGAAGAAGAAACCGCTACGCTTGCTGACTGGCTTTCTATGCGGGTGTTTAATTGCCGTATCGTCTTGATAATTTCTTCAACCGTTGCAGCGGTTTCTCCAACGCTTGCCGTCTGCGTCAGCGCTTGCTGTTTTACGCCGTCAATATTTTCATTTATTTTATGGACAGCTTGCGCCGTTCCGGTCATATTCTGAGCGAGTTCACCACCGATTGACCGCATTATTTCAGCATTGCGGTCGATAGATTGTATGGACGTTCTAATCTTTTTAATTGTTTCGTTAAAATATTCGGAGAGCCGCGTTACCTCATCATTACCGATGAGGGGGAGCTGCACAGTCAAATCCCCTTCCCCTTGCGAAATGTCTTTTAGGGCATTAACAGCTGTCTGAACGGGAGCAACCATTTTTGCTGCAATAAAAAATACAATAGTCAATGTTACTGCCAATATGATAATACCGATGATAATAACCATTTTTCGTAGATCGGTAATTGCACCGAGAAATTCTTCTGCCGGAGCTGCAATAATAATTGTCCATCCCGTATCCTGCATTTTTGTATAGGCTGCAATATGCTTTTTACCATTATAGGTATAATAACCGATACCGTCAGAAGAATCCGAAAGCGCTTGCCGCTGAAAATTCGCGATAGAAGTTAAAGAGCGATCGGTCTTTGCCAGCTCCATCGCATTTTTTTGAGCTTCAACGATTGATGTATCTTTATGAGCTATCGTTGTTCCATCCGATCCTAAAATATGACAATTTCCTGCTTTACCGATCTTGATTTCAGATATAATATCGCAAATAACGGTTCCCTCCAGTCCTGCCCCCAAAACAGCGACAACCTTATCATCGCTATCTAACAGCGGAACTGCCAAAATAACTTCCAATTTTTTAGTTGCCGTTGAAATATGAGGCGCGGTAATAAATGAAACTCCATTCACAGCGCTCTTATACCAGTCCGTATCCCCGACAAAGGTAACCGTACCGTCGGCATAATAGCTGTTTCCCTTAGTATCACATATATTAAAAAAATTGAGGCTGTCGGCATAGCCGAAATCGCTGCGCACGATTCGTGTTTTTTCCGTAAAAGATACCGAAGGATCCTTCATTGCCGGGTTACGCATAAATCCGCGTAAAAAATTGAAGTCACTGGCAATATCACTCGTGATAAACAAGGCAATATCATTTACCTTGTCGATAAGATGCGCATTAACTCGCGCAGTAAGCGCTTGCTGCGCAGTGTACCGAGACAAAGAGCCTTGTATAACACCGGCTACCGTAATCAATGTTCCAAAAATGATAAGCAGTTTCTTACGAATAGAAAAAATTTTCTTTTCCCGCATAAAG
>JBQMYW010000074.1:0-4581 GCA_052173295.1 Treponema sp. | reverse complement strand
AGCACTACGCAGAAAAATATCGTATGGACGGAAAAAAGATAGTGCTCATCGGTGCGGGATTTAATGAAGTGACACGAACGATTAGAGACTGGAAAGTAGAACTGCTATAATACAAAGCTAAATCCCGCACCGATCCGCCATGGAGGGCGGTGGTTCCACGCAGTAGCGACGTTTTTGCGTGAGCAAAAACTCGACGTCAAACAATGTCCACGGACGGACATTGTTTGACAGGGATTTGATGAAAAGACGAGAACAATTAAAGAGTGGAAAACAGAAACGGTTGAAAAGTAATAAACCTGTTCGGAAACTTCCGTTTCTGAACATATCTCATGTATTTTATTATCCGTTTTAAAGACCGATGTTTTAAGCAGAACACTCAAAACTCGCTATCAATACGGACGCATTTGCTATGGAATCTTCTAAAAATACAACCGATTTTTTAGAGATGCTCTATACAGGAGGTTTTTTGAATGAAAGAACAGATACATCGGCTTTTGGAAGCGGCAAAACAGGCTGCCCCTAAAGCTGAATGGATTGGATTACGGAGAAGTAAAAATTACAACTCATATTTTTCCGCAGAGAACGGACAGTTTGAACAGGCTTTTTCTGCATCTGACGAGGGCATTATGGTAGAAGTGCTCTATAACGGGTCATTCAGCTATGCAGCTACACCGGATACAAGCAGTGCGGGAATTAAGCGGGCAGCAGCAGCAGCGTTTTCAGCAGCAGAAGCGGTAAGTACATACGGTATTTACCGGTTTGATGCCTCAGTTCGTCCTGCGGTACAGCTCGGCTACACAAGCCCGCGTATGCAGCGGAGCAGTGTACCGTCCAATGAGATTGTACAGGCATTAGCGGAAATTACTGCTGCTGCAAAAGTATCCGAACAAGTGGAACAAACGGCTGCGGGCTTTCAAAATACGGTTACTGAAATGGAACTTGTATCTACAAACGGAGCAGATATTCGCCAAGTGCAGTATTCAGGCTCATCGGAAATACAAGTCCTTGCACGAAAAGGCGATATTATTCAACAGCGTAGTGCGAACGGGTCGCGTGCCCGCAGCTTTCAAGGCGGAAGAGAGCTTTTCAACCCTGCGGTTTTACTTGAACAGGCAAAAAAAGCCGGAACAGAAGCGGTAGAACTGCTTACTGCCGACCCCTGCCCTGAGGGAAAACGCACACTGGTACTGATGCCGGATCAGATGATTTTACAAATTCATGAAAGCGTTGGACACGCATTGGAAATAGACCGCATTCTAGGCGATGAACGGAATTATGCAGGCGGCAGTTTTATTACACCTGAGGACATTGGAACCTTTCAATACGGCTCTCCGCTGATGAATATCTGCTTTAATCCGACTATTCCGCATGAACTGGCAAGCTACGGTACTGACGATATTGGAAATCCTGCACGGAAAGAATACCTTATTAAAGACGGACTATTAATCCGTGCACTCGGCAGCTTAGAAAGCCAAAAGCGTTCCGGTCTGCAAGGGGTTGCTAATCAGCGTGCATGTTCGTGGAACCGTCCGCCGATTGACCGCATGGCAAATATTAACCTTGAACCCGGTACCAGCAGCTTCGACTCTATCATCAGCTCTATAGAAAACGGCATACTCATGTTTTCAAACCGTTCATGGTCAATTGACGATTACCGCAATAAATTTCAGTTCGGTTGTGAATATGCAAAATTGATTGAAAACGGAAAACTTACACGTACTGTACGCGATCCGAACTACCGCGGTATTTCACGGTTTTTCTGGAAAAATCTCTGTGCAGTTGGCGATGAAAGTACCTTTGACGTGTTTGGTACACCGAATTGCGGAAAAGGCGAACCAAACCAGCAAATTTGGGTAGGACATGCAAGCCCTGTCTGTGCCTTTGCCGATGTTGAAGTTTTCGGAGGGGGAAAATAATGAGAAATTTTAAAGAACATTTTGATACACTCCGCTCCTTTTTATATGCGGAATTAACTTCTGATGAACATGCTTCAATCGGATATAGTGCAGAGCAAACGTATTTTATGCGTTTTAATCATGCAAAGGTGCGTCAAAATGGTACGGTAGAACAAGCCGTCTTGCAGCTTTCGTTTTGGAAAGGGAAAAAAACCTATCAAACAAGCTGCGGATTAAGTTTTGATCTCGAAGCGGACAAAGACAACCTTGCTGCTCTTTTGGAAAAAGCCCGCACTGAATCTGTACTGCTGCCTGATGATCCGTATCAGTCTATTCCGTCTGCATCGGCTTGTTCAGAAACAGTCTACACCGGTACATTGCTGCCGCAGGATTCTATCGTTCAAACGATTTTGGAACCGGTACAAGATTTGGATTTTGCCGGTATTTTTGCACAAGGTACACTATGCCGCGGTGCTGCAAACTCATCCGGTGCAGTGCATTGGTTTCAAACTGAAACATTTTCGCTTGATTATTCTGTATGGCTTGAAAACGGGCGGGCAGTTAAATCGATATATGCAGGGAGGGACTGGGATAGTGCCGTATATGCAAAAAAGATTGCAGAAGCACGGCAGGGGCTGACTGTTCTTGCCCTGCCGCAAAAGAAAATTGCCCCGGGAAAATACCGTATGTTCATTACAGCCGATGCATTAACCGAAGTGGTAGAATTTTTCTCGTGGAACGGCTTTGGCGAACGGTGTATGCAAAAAGGTGAAAGTGCCTATCGTGCATTAAAAGAAGGACGGGAACATTTTTCCGATATGTTTAGTCTGACACAGGATTTTTCTATCGGTATGGAGCCGCCTTTTAATGCAAACGGCGAAGCAGCACCGGAAAAATTACCGATTGTACAGCAGGGAAAACTGGCTAATACCATTGTCAGCACCCGCTCCGAGCAGCAGTACGGTACTCCGTCAAATGGTGCCCCCGGTGCTGAAATGCTCCGCTCTCCAGTTATCGCCGCCGGCACACTTGCGGAATCAGAGGCACTCCAAGCACTGGGAACCGGCATTTATATTTCAAACTTCCACTATTTGAACTGGAGCGATCCCGCAAGTGCCCGTATTACGGGCATGACCCGCTTTGCCTGTTTGTGGGTGGAAGACGGAAAAATTGCTGCTCCCATTGCGGATATGCGCTGGGATGAATCGCTTTACAACATCTTTGGGGCTAATTTGCTCGCAGTAACCAAGGAGCAGCACCTGTTTGCCAACACCGGAACGTATGAAGAGCGGGCTGCCGGCGGCTGTCTACTGCCCGGTATTCTTGTAAAAGACTTTAACTGCACGCTGTAGCAGCAAAATACGGTGAAGTATGGAGATACAGGAATTTGGCAGTCAAAGCAGCTCTTGCATCTCCTATCGGAGCCGTACCGCTTATGCTGATAAAATATTTCAAAATACTATCTGCTTGCATTGGAAAAACAAGACAAAGGGCTTCTTCCGGCAGAAAAAAATGACACAAGACTATACCCCAAGAGCAATGCAGCCGCAGACAGCAACCGCATAAACAGCGGCTGACACACATTCGGAAAAAGATATACAGCAGAACCTGCAACCAAGCCGAGTATAAAACCGTACATTTGTGCAGGGAAACGGCTTAAAAAAAATGCAATCAGCCGTGCACCGCTTACTAAACCAATACACATTCCTGCTCCAAACGGTATAAGAAGCGGTATATTAAAACCGGACACTGCTTGAATAATTGTCTGATATACACCAAAAATAAGCAGTACAAAAGATCCCGATATACCGGGAATAAGCATTGTGCAGGCAGAAACAATCCCTATAAAAAAAAGCTTAATTTTCAAGCCGGTTGAGAGCATTCCTATGGATTCGAGCGGTGTACTAGCCATGCTTACGCCTTTTTTTTGTATAAAAAAAAGAGTAAGCATAAGTGCTGCACCAATACCGCATAATAATAGCGGTACAGCATGATTCCAATAAAAATGAATACCCTCCAATTTATCACTACTGTATTCCGTATCGCGTATTTTTCCATATAAAAAAGGAATGCTGCCTAAAATAATTCCTAAAAAGAAAAAATTTGTTTGTACCGGATAAAATTGATATAAAATAGTTACAAGCTTTGCAAAACCTACAATGCCGCATCCAAGTCCTATCGCCAAAAACAGCAGCGGTTTCCATTCAGCTTTTATTTTTTTTATATCTAATGAACTCAGTATAATTAATTTATCATAAACATTACAAATTACCGCTACTGTCCCGCCGGAAACCCCCGGTATAACATTTGCCAATCCAATAAAAATGCCTATCAGGATATTTTTTATTACTATCATCATAGCAGTATTATGCATAAAATTCCCCCTGCTGCAAGCAGGTGTGCTGCAAGCAGGTGTGCTGCAAGCAGGTGTGCTGCAAGCAGGACAAATATCCGTAAAATGCGATGTTAGAATTCGTCGACCTATTCGATAACCCAAGTTATCGAATAGGCTTAGTATTTCTGTACTTGTATTTTTCTGTTTTAGATCCTATAATGACAGCTATGTTGAGCCGAATCGTTACAGAGTTGCAGTATAACACTCTTGACAAATATGCGATCAGCATCATAATTCTCACAGCTCACAGCTCACAGCTCACAGCTCACAGCTCACAGCTCACAGCTCACA
>JBQMYW010000073.1:0-4600 GCA_052173295.1 Treponema sp. | reverse complement strand
GATATGCATATTTTCAACAAGAGAGTTCCCCGGCATTAATTGTAGTAAAGCTATTATAATTTTGCTCAATTGCGTACTCCTTATTGTGTTTCCGAACAGGTTTATTCATCTATAATATCTGTAAGTGATTAGATTGTCAACTTCAAGCTGCATTAGTTCTGTCCCGCAGATATAATGCCATAAAGCGTAGGTAAAATTGATTCTTGTGAATTGTTACCTTTTATCAATTGAAATTTTTATTAAAATATGCAACACTCGTTGTAAAAGTAACTTTTATATTGAGGGTATTCATTGTATGAGGTATTCAGGATCTGCTAATTTAGCTATTGTAGCGTGTCCCGGCGGAGAGTCGTTTGCTGATGCAACTATTCAGCATTTAAAGCATATTTATGTAAAAAGGTTTCACCAAAAAATAGGACAACTGACCCGCCGGTATAATTTAGAAAAAGATAATCTTATTCGTGATATTAATTTTTACAATGATTTATTTTCCTCCCGTTTACATGAAAGCAATAGTATTGAAAAATTTAGAGTACCTCATTTTAAGGTTAATACAAGATTTACCTATTTTATGAATGGTGAATTTAAAACAGAAATCCTTGAGTGTATACGGGGAAAAAATGTTTTTATTTTTCAGGATGTAGAAAATCATTATCCCATAACCATTAATGAGGGTAAAAATCAGCATATATTTTCGGTCAATGACCATCTTATGTCTATGCTCGTTACTATTGATGCAGTGCGGCATGCAGGGGCAGCCCACATTACGCTGGTAGTGCCGGTCTATCCGTACAGCAGACAGCATAAAAAGAAAGGCAGAGAGGGTTTAACAGCGAGTATGCTTGGGCATTTCTATGAAAGCCTTGGGGTAGAACAAGTTATTACGTTAGATATTCATTCCCGCGAAATTGAAAATGCACTGCATCAAGCACGGATAGAGAATCTCCATGCAAGCTACCAGATTATCCGGGAACTCGCAAAAATTGAGGATTTGAATAGTGAAAATGAGTTTGTTGTTGTTGCCCCCGATAGCGGTGCGGTTGATAGAAATAAATTTTATTCCGCCGGTTTAAAAAAACCCCTTGCGATGATTTACAAAGAGCGGGATTATTCTATTGTTACCCAGAATGCAAAACAGTCCAATATTGTCAGTATCAATTTATTAGGAGATGTCAGTGGAAAAACTGCATTTTTAGCTGATGATATGCTTGGAACCGGCGGTACATTGCTCAAGGCAATGGAGTTTCTTAAAAGCAAGGGAGCAAAAAAAGTTATTGCTGCTGTTAGTTTACCGTTTTTTACCGGTAAAGCAATTGAGCAGTTTGATGAAGCATATAAAAAAGGCTATTTTTACCGTATCATAGGAACAAATGCGGTCTATCACGAAGCCTTGCTGCAAAAAGAGTGGTATATTTCTACTGATGTTTCAAGTTTATTTGCCAATGTTATTTCCCGTCTGCATCATAATCAATCGTTAAGCGGATTATTGGATAACCGCGATTTAATTGAACGGATGACAAATACCGGAACACATAAGGGATAGTATGCAAAGCGGTATTTTTACCGCTGATATAGGTACATCATCGCTCAAGGCAGCGGTGATCGATGCTAGCGGTACAGTTTTCGCTTTTACCCGTATTTTCTTTGCTCAACCTGTTAGTCCGGTTGATTGGATTACCGCTTTTTTTTCGGCATGGCAGCAGCTTTCAAACAACCGAAACATAGAAGCTATTTGTATTTCCGGAAATGGGCCAACGCTTGTTTCAGTACAAAAGCAGAAAATACCATATACGCAAAAGCACTCCAAATCGCACACACTGCCTCAATGGTACACCGATACTGTATTAACTGCTGCCGCTTATGATAGGCTCTTTTTATGGAATACACCGGCAGCGTGTGAGACAGTACCAAGTGCATCACAGAGTGCATCACAGAGTGCACCACAGCCTAAAACGAGTTCTTTATTTTTACCTCGATTACGGGCATTTCAGCACTATGCCCCTAATGAGTACCATGCTGCAGAGTATATTGTATCAGGTCCTGAATATCTTGTTTTTGTTTTAACGGGTAATGCTGTTACCGTACTGCCGGATAGCCGCTATACTCCGGCTTATTGGACAAAAGAATTGTGCCGGCTGTACCAGATTAACAGTACACAACTGCCCCCGTTTGTACCGCTTGGAAAAGAGGTGGGGCAATTTTGCGGTATTCCGGTTATTTCCGGTGCACCAGACTTTATTGCAGCACTACTTGGAACCAATACGGTTTCTGCAGGAGCCGCCTGCGATCGGGCTGGTTCAAGTGAGGGACTCAATATTTGCACTGCACAGCAAACAACTACTGAAAAAACGCTGCTGCTTCCCTCTGTTATCCCCGATTTATGGAATATATCTTATCTTATTCCCGATTCAGGCAGTAGTTTTCTTGCATTCATTGCACAAAATGGCTATGGTACTGCCGATTACCGGCTTTGCATGGAAGCAGTATGTGCTGAACCGTTTTCAGCATCGGGAACATATCCTGCGACATTTGCCGGAAAAGGAAGAGCCTTTGTAGAAGCTCTTGGATTTAAAATACGGCATGGTATGGATATGCTCGAAAAAGCTGCCGGTATGCAGCCTGTCTATACACTTTCCGGCGGGCAAGCACATAATCCGTTGTGGTGCAGCTTAAAAGCATCTATTACCGGACGGGTATTTGCACTGCCGCATTTTGCCGATGCAGAATTACTGGGAAATACTGCTGCTGCCGTATTCGCACTCGGTTATACTGAAACTTTAAAAGATGCGGCAGCACTGGTTCACCATGTTGAGCGGTATTATGAGCCTGAACCGAAAAGTGCTGCTCAATATCGGTGTGCATATCAGGAGTATCAGCACTGCGGCACAGCAAGCGGGATAAACCTATCCTCCGGTACTTCTTCAAAATAAGTTTGTAAAATTTCTTTTATTGCGGTGAAACTTTCAGCATGTAACAGTTTTGTTTTGCAATAATGTACAAAAGAGAGGTTTTCAGAGAAAAATTGAAAGAACCGTTGGGCACGTGTGCGATGGAATGCTGCCGGCTGTTCTGTTTCGAGCAGTTTTAAAAAGAAATATGCAGTATGGAGAATATCTACAGAGCCTTCTGCGGTAATGAGCGGAAACGCTTGTGTATACTCCTTGTGTACTAAATCCGGCAGCGGCTTTTTTTGCTCTAAAGCGGCTCCGTATTGCAGCTGATAAAATATCCACGGTTTTTGTACTGCTGCCCGTCCTATCATCCAGCCGCTGCATGGATAGCGGTTATGCAGCATTTCCCATTTTTTGTATGAATCAATGTCACCGTTGCCATACACAGGGATAGCAATATCGTGTGCTAAACGGGCGGTGTATTCATGTAAGGCAGGGCGGCCGTAGCTTTGCCGCTGCAACCGCGGATGAATGGTGATTAACTCTACCCCCTCACCTATAAGCATACGGCAAAAATTCAGCAGAAAAGAGTAACAGTCCGTTTGTCCAAGCCGCAGCTTCACACTCAGCCGTATTGGCTTACCAAGATTATGCTGCTGTTGATATGCAGTAATTGCCGATTTTACTGTGCGAACCATATCGGCGGTTTCTGCAAGCGGTTTGAGCATCCATGCAAAGCCTGCACCTGACCGCACAATAGGAGGAGCACAGCAGCCCATGTTTAAATCAATTCCGATACCGCCCTGTGCTAATACCAGCGGTACTGCTTGCTCCAGTGCATCTGTCCGTTGTGAAGTAAGTTGCCATACCAGTTTTTCCGGTTCAGGAGCAGTACGCAAATACCATTCTTCAAAATGCCCGCCTGCAATCAGCGAAGGAGCATGGATCATCTCAGTAAAATACTCATCAGGATCGCAAAAGTAATGAATGAGCAGCCGTAATGCTGAATGCGTAAGGTTTGCCATAGGAGCAAGAACAAATTTCATTCAAACACTATATTAAAAAGAATGTTTTTTTACAACTAAATCATCTCATTCTAAGAGGGCTTGAGCTTTTGTATGTAATTGCTTTAAAATAAAAAAGGCTTAACTTTTCGTTAAGCCTTTTACTCCCCCGCGCGGGTTCGAACCACGGACCCAGTGGTTAACAGCCACTTGCTCTGCCTACTGAGCTACAGGGGAATGCTGCACTAGCAGTGATGTTTCTACTATATCGAAAACAAAAAAAAATGTCAAGTATTTTTTTACCTATTTTTATTTTTCCGGTTCATACAAGGTTGAAGAGTTTGATATTCAGTATATGGTGTAGGATATCGTTCTCTTTACCATGCACAAAAAAACTGCTTTAGGTTGAGAATTAGTAGTTTCTATGATATAATAGAAAAAGGTCGAAAAGATGTTAGTTGGACATTGCTTACGCAATGCATTTTTGGGATTACTGTACTAATTATTGTTTTTTATGTAAAATTACAAAGAGGATTTATTTATAAAATACTATGATCACCACAAACATATTATCAGGAGATTGTCTGGAAAAATTAAAAGAATTCCCCAACTCTTCCGTAGACCTTATTATTACATCACCCCCTTATGCTGATCAGAGGAAAAATACTTATGGCGGTATAAAACCGGAGAAATATGTATCATGGT
>JBQMYW010000072.1:0-4651 GCA_052173295.1 Treponema sp. | reverse complement strand
AACCTGTTCGATAACTGTGTTTTCGAACAGGTTTAATCTACTCTACATAAGGAATATAGTCGCCATAACCGCGTTTTTCCATTTCATCAAGCGGAATAAATGTAAGGGCAGCACCGTTAATGCAGTACCGTAATCCGGTACTTTCTTTCGGTCCATCGTTAAATACATGACCGAGATGGCTGCTTCCTTTATTTGAAGTTACCTCTGTTCTTGACATACCAAGACTGGTATCTTCATGGAAATTGACAGATTGAGCGGTAATAGGTTTTGTAAAACTCGGCCATCCGCAGCCGGCATCAAATTTATCCCGCGAAGAAAACAGCGGTTCTCCAGTTACAATATCAACATAGATTCCCTTTTCATTACACGAATCATACTCACTGGTAAAGGGACGTTCTGTAGCACTTTCCTGCGTTACGCGGTATTGCAAATCTGTAAGCCGGGCTTTTAGTTCAGCACTACTTGGGACTGCAAATCGGCTTTCATCATGCAACGGCTTTGCTGCAAGTGATAAGTCAATATGACAGTAACCGGCAGGATTCCGTTTTAGATAATCTTGATGATATGCTTCTGCAAGAACAAAATGCTGTAAGGGAGCTACTTCAACGGCTATCGGCTTTTTAAAATGTAATTGCTGTTTTGCAATAAACGAGCGAATAACCGGCTCATCGCGTTCATCGGTATAATACACACCAGTACGGTACTGCCGTCCTGTATCATTGCCCTGTTTATTGACGGAGGTAGGATCAATTATCCTAAAATAATGCAGTAAAATTTCATGTAAATTGATAACTCCGCTATTATACACAATTTTTACTGTTTCAGCATGATCAGTTTCCCTCAGCGAATCGTAAGAGGCAGTAGCATTTTTTCCATTCGCATAGCCGGTATCAGTGTCAACAATGCCTTTGAGCATACTGAAATACCCTTCAACACCCCAAAAACAGCCGCCTGCTAAATAAATTTCCTTTATATTTCCGAGCATCGTTGCTCCTTGTTCCGTTTTACTATTCCGATGCGGCATACGTTCTTTTGCAGCCGCTTTTGTACAGCCTGTACAGGCAAGTATGGTAAAAATGCTGCAGAATGCAGCACATACAAGATATAATAACCAGTATCGCTGATAGTTTTTATGCACGGTATGAGTGCCGAATAGCATTTGCATAATGGTAATCTCTATAAGAGTGTAAGGATTTTACGGCAGGAAACGTACCTTGCTGAGAAATACCGCTCAACTTTTCGGCATCCCTGCCGCTTAATTCACTTCCATAGTATTCCAGCTCATTTTGAAACACCATGGAGCTAAACTTATGGGAACCTCTAAAAATCTCAATTTTTAGAGGTATCTTTGAAAATACGATGTTGTAACTCGCGATAATACAGCGAGTTACAACTCGCCGGCATCTCGAAAAAAAATCGCTGAAAACGAGTTTTTCGAGATGCCTTTATACTTATTTTTTTACTTCATTATTCGGATCAAAATGCAGAATTGCATTTGAATCAGTATATGCCGTAAAATTAGGATTTTGCTTTAAGAACTTGATAAAGGACTCTGCATCAGGCAGATAGGTATCTTCCCCGCCGCGTTCTTTTGATATCTTACCCAGTGTTACATAGCCGTCTTTACCGCCTGCAATGTAAGCATTGGTTCCCATACGGTACATTTTAGCATCATCAACAAGTTCCCATGCACCGGTTTCACGGTTCTGTATCTCAACTTTGACTAAACGCTTTCCGTCTTTGTCTTTGTATTGATTTGCTTCAAAGCGGATACCTGCTCCGTAGGGGAATGCACCGGTTGAAGTACCGGCAAGGGCAAATTCAAGTGCATCTTCAAGGATTTGTTTTGCTTCTGCACCGCTAACATCGAGCAAATATAATGTATTACCAAAGGGTAAGAATGTATATGCATCGTTATATGTGATATTTCCGGGAACGATGTCAGCACGTACACCGCCTGAGTTTTGGATTGTAAAGTCGATATTGCCTGTTCCCAGTGTACGCATTTGTGTAAGCATGGTTTCTGCAATAAAGCGGGTAGCAATAGAGCCTTTAGGGTTAGCACTGTTGGGAATACGGTTTGCAGTTCCGCCGGGCATAATTTCACCGACAATAGTTCCTGCAACTTCACCGCCGAGCTTTTCTTTCTCTGCCTTGTATTTTGCAAGCACTTTTGCAGCATCAGCATCCGGTGTTGCAATAGTTACAAACGGCATATCTTTAAGCGTTTTTACGATAGCTTCTTTTTCAGCACCTTCAGGTTGGTACTTTTTGCCTTGTGCATTTTTACGCTCAAACCAGCTGTCATGCAAAATAAGGTGAGGCTTTGCATCTAAACTTGTTACAATTCCTTTTTCATCGAATTTTACATTCAATTCACCAACAAATTTAGAATACTCCCATCCTTCAACAACGTATACCGGTTCTCCTGCAGGAGACATAAACTTTGTAGGATAGTCTGCACGTACCGGTAAGCCGAGTTTTTTCATTTCTTCATTACCAAAGAGCCAGTGAGAATCTCCAGTGATGATAACGTCAATACCGCTTACTTTTTGTGCAATTTCGAAGTTTTTAACTGATCCGCCGTGAGAAAGGAGGATAATCTTATTGATACCTTTCTTTTTTAATTCATCTGCATATTTTTGAGAAACTTCAATTTCATCGCCGAAATGAACATCCTTTCCGGGACTGGATGACTGAACTGTTTTTGCAACAGTATCCAAACCGATAATACCTACTTTCTGACCTTCAATGTCCATAATTGCATAAGGCTTCCACATACCGTATAAAATACTGCCCTTTTCAGGATTTACGTTTGCAGAAATAACCGGTACTTTTAAGAAATCTAAGAATTTTTTTAATCCTTCATTTCCTGCATCAAACTCATGATTTCCAAGAGTAAAATAATCAAAACCAGTGATATTCATTAAATCAGCATCTGCACTGCCGCCGAATAATGTAAAATACAAGGTACCGGTAATGGCATCACCTGCATGGAGCGTAATGGGATTCTTTACCGATGATTTTAATTCCTTAATCTTTTGTACTACTTCCGGATAACCGCCGAACAGCACTTTTGTTGATACGCCGTCAATCTTCATTGAGATTTTTTCTTCAGCTTCAAGATGTGAATGGTGGTCATTGATATGGATAATAGTCACCTCAAGCGGTGCGTCCATGCTTGCAGATTTTGCAAGTGAATTAGTGCCTACACAGCTTACCGCAAACAACAAAGCGGCAGCAAGCAGGCTCAAGAAACGAACTTTCTTCATGTAGTCCTCCTAATAATATTGCTTCGGAATACAGAATTCCGGAACATTCATTCTACAGCCGGGTATCAGTAATTATGGTATCCGTATGATTTAGCAGCTCCGAAAAGGCAGCAGCACGCTCACTTCTACTTGGATTATCCAAATCCTTGCGCATAACATCGAGTGTTGAAAAATCATCAAGGATAAATTGTTCGGTATTATTTCCCAACGCTGCGGTAAATGCAGCATACCCGACACGGGTATTTGTTGCCGCTGTCAGCAGCAGTATACGCCGATACACCATGTTATCCATATTATATTTTTGTTCCTCAATATCTTTCCGGATTAACTTAGCAATTTTTTCTGCTGCTTCATAATTATCCGCAGCTTCTATTAACGTAACACGCTTCATATCCATGTTGAGCTTTTCCAGCACAGACTTAAAAAGCTCAATTTCGTTACCTGAGCCGGCAAGATACATTTGCATAGATTTTCTATCCATATTGGCTAAAGTTACCAGCTTTAAATTATTGCATGCTTGCTTGATAACTTCTTTGGTGCTTGTGCTATATCCGTATACAGCTATATAATTGCACTGCTTAGGAACCAGCTGTTTTTCAGTTTTTAAAACCTCAGTAAAAATATGAGAAACAGCATCTGCCTGCCTTTTCAGTACAGCAGCGTATTCAGGGTTTGCCTTTTGTAGTTTTTGATACGGTTTTTCAGGAGAAGTTTGGTTTATATATGCACCAAAAAACTCACGGGTAAGCTGCTCAACCGATTCAGCATACACTACAGCACACAGCAGTATTATTCCTGCGATAAAAATACTTTTCTTGTTAATCATTTGCTTCATCTACCTTTGATACTTTTTATTTTATGTGAGAAATAAGGAAAAGTCAATAAATATGTTTTAGAAACTTTGTTTTAGAAACTCAGGACTATCACATTATAGATAATTAAATTTTTTCTTTTGAAGTAATTTTTCTATTTCTATGATTTATAATTATGAATCGAGTTTCTCTACTTCCTGTACGGTTAAGCTGGTTGCAGCAGCAATATTTTCGATAGATAACCCCATTGCAAGTAAGTTTCTCGCTGTTTCAATATTTGCTTGGCGAGAACCTCGGATTTCTCCTTCTGCAAGTCCAAGCGATTTACCTTGCTGCATTCCTGCATTAAATTGCGTTTCAGAAATAGTTGTTATATCACTTTTTAATTTCATGCGTGATTCATACAGCTTCCGTTCTACCGGCGATAAGGTTAGTACATCTATTTTTTCATTCAGTATTTGTAATACCGGTGATGTTGTTGCTAACATAGCTCGCTCCTCTCGATTAGTTGATCCTATAAAACGCAGCCAGTTAACCAGCTGACCGTGCTTCCCCTCCGCTTTTCCA
>JBQMYW010000071.1:0-4821 GCA_052173295.1 Treponema sp. | reverse complement strand
AGTTGAGGGAACAGAACTACCAAGCAGCAGTATACCTAATCTTTAAGCTGATGGGGCAATTTGTGCAAACGGAGGTACATTGTTCAACTGGTCGAGCTGACTGCGTGGTTAGTACTGCCGATAGTATTTACATATTCGAGTTTAAGCTTTCCGGCAACGGTACAGCGGAAGATGCACTCAACCAGATAAAAGAGAAAAATTATGCTGCTCAGTATAGAGCAAGCGGAAAAAGAATTGTGTTGATTGGTGCAGACTTCAACGAACAAGCACGCACAATTAGTGCGTGGATAGTAGACCTGTTCGATACCTGTATTTCCGAACAGGTTTAGTCCGCCATTCATAATTAACAGTATGCAGTACCGCCGCGATAGCATGAACTAATACTGCTTTCACCCACAGCAGCTATCAAAAACTTCTCATTATTTTCATAAACTACTGAAAAACCGGTTACATTTTTAGCCCTGATCTTTTATGTGAATCTAGTTGACATAGTTGATTATCTTATCATATAATCAAATGAACATATATTCAATCGTTAAAAAGATTGTGTTAAGGAGATTGCATGGATCAGAATGCAGATGGAGTACCAACAGAAGAGCAAACGGGAGCTTTTGATCCGGACGCTGTTGCTCATGCCCGATCAAAAGTACCTGATGAAGATACAATGACCGCATTGAGCGAGTTTTTTAAGAATTTTGGCGATTCAACACGGATTAAAATTGTGTCGGCATTAATGGCTGGGGAGTTGTGTGTGGCTGATCTTGCAGAAGTGCTGGAAATATCTGCTTCTGCAATTTCACACCAATTACGGATTTTACGGCAGGCAAAAATTGTCCGGTTTAGAAGATCGGGAAAACAAGTGTACTATTCTATTGAAGATAACCATGTCGGTATTTTATATACAGTCGGTATGGAGCATATTAAGGAAGGAAAATAGCATCGGAAAAGGAGGATACTATGGCGTGTGCGTGTTGCTGTAATCATCACGGGGAGCATCATGAGCATAATGATCATGATAACCATGAGCATCATCATGGTGAAGCGTTGCTCAATAAGCAGGATACTATCCGTTTTGCCTGCTCAGCAGGTTTTTTTGTTGCGGGAATTATTTTTAATGTCATGGGTACTTCAATACAAGTACCGTACTTACAAGCGATAAACATTCCGCCGCTGTTTTTTATTGCGTCATGGTTTATTGCCGGTACTGAAGTGTTGTATGCAGTGATAAAGACGCGGGGAAAAGAGCGTATTTTTGATGAAAATTTTTTAATGACTGTTGCAACAATCGGAGCATTTATACTGGGAGAATGGGCAGAGGGGGCAGCCGTTATGTTGTTTTACAACCTTGGAGAGCTGCTTCAGGCAGCGGCGGTGCAGCAATCCCGTACCTCAATTACCGGTCTTATGGATTTACGTCCGGAGTTTGTGCGTTTGTACTCGCCTGATGCACCGCATGCAAGGGAAGAAACGCTTGTTGATCCTGAAGATGTGCCGGTGGGAACACATATTCTTGTTAAAACCGGCGAAAAAGTGCCGCTTGACGGTGTGCTTTCTGCAGGATCGTGTTCATTTGAAACTACCTCGATAACCGGAGAAAGTATACCGCGGGTTGTCCATGCGGGAGAAACAGTTCTCGCCGGTTTTGTTAATTTGGACGGACTTGCAGTTATTAAAACCCAAGCACTTGCACACGAAACCGCAGCAGCAAAAATGCTTGCACTGGTAGAACACGCACAAGAGCGGAAAACAAAAACTGAAAAGATGATTTCATCCTTTGCTCGGGTATATACCCCGATTGTAACGGCAGCTGCGGTTTTAATAGCGATACTGCCGCCGGTTTTTCTGCGGTTTGCCTATGGAGTACCGCTGTCAGGCTGGGAAACTTTTGCACCGTGGTTTTCCCGCGGACTTGTGTTTTTAGTTATTTCGTGTCCCTGTGCCTTTGTAATTTCCGTACCGCTTGGCTATTTCGGCGGACTTGGCGGAGCGGCAAAACGTGGAATTTTAATAAAAGGGGCAGATTTTATTGATGCACTGGCAAAAACCGATAGTGTCATTTTTGATAAAACCGGCACATTAACAGAGGGCGTATTAAAGGTTGATGAGGTTATCTGTGCCGCAGGGATTTCTGCACCGGAGCTTTTAACTGCTGCCTATCGTGCAGAATATTACTCAAACCATCCGATTGCAGCAGCGGTAAAACGGTATGCCGAACAGAAACTCGGCAGCAGCACAATACAAGAGCTTCTTTCTGATATTGCTGCCCTGCAATCGTATACGGAAAAAGCAGGAGCAGGTACCACGGTAGTGTATAAGGGAACACCGCTCGCTGCCGGTTCTCCGCTCTTTATTTTTGGTGATGCAGCAGCGATTCCTCAAACGATGAGCAGTGCAGAGGGGGTTAAAGTTGCTATTTCAGCTAACGGCAGCTTTATCGGATATTTGCTGTGTTCTGATACGGTAAAACGGGATTCTGCACAGGCAATACGCGATTTACGTGCGGTAGGGGTTGGCTATATTGAAATGCTTACCGGCGACAGCAAAAAAACCGGTGATCGTATTGCTGCGGAACTGGGACTTGACCGGTGCAGCAGTGAGCTGTTACCGCATGAAAAGGTACGCCGGTTTGAAGAGATTAGTGCAGAACGCAAGCAGAATAATAAAGATGCTCTTTGTGTATTTGTCGGCGACGGTATTAACGATGCACCGGTTCTGGCACGTGCCGATGCCGGTATTGCAATGGGCGGTATCGGCAGTGATGCAGCAATAGAAGCTGCTGATATTGTACTGATGAATGATAATCCCCTGCTGATTGCAGAGGGTATTCATACTGCACGGTTTACCCGGAAAATAGTAAAGCAGAATATTATACTGGCATTTTCGGTAAAAATTGCATTTTTACTGCTTGGGGCAGGCGGCATTATCGGACTATGGGCAGCCGTGTTTGCAGATGTAGGCGTTGCACTGCTGGCAGTGTGTAACTCATTGCGTGCCCGCCATTGAATGAAGTGTCCGAAAAGGAGGTGCATTCCGGACACTTCGGCGTTTACCGGCAGGTTAAACAGCAAACCTGTTCGGGAACTTGTGTTTCTGAACAGGTACGGCAAACCATTCATCGGCGTATACACAAGCCGATGCTAACGGACTAAATCATCACCTCTAAAATTAAGCGTATATGAATTACCGTCTACCGTTATTGAAATAGTTTTGTTCTTATTGTCGGTGATAGTAATCTTTTTTTCATCAGCCTCACCGTCAATCTTGCCGGTAAAAAGGGTACCCTCCTCATTAAGAGAACCTTTATACTCCTTGCGGTTGTGTTCAAAAACGTATGATGATGTATATTTTTTGTAAAATCTTATACTATCCTTAGTTGAATCATTATAATAAAAATATAAACCGGCTTGATCAAACCAGTGTGTATTGCTATCGTACGGTCTGCGTGCTTGAAAGTGGTATTTCTTTAGATACTCATTATAAGAAATTGTATACTCATACCGGAGCGGTTTTCTTGCTTCTTTCATCCAACCTGCATAGTTTTTTAGGATGTTTTCACGGTTGTTTGGCTTAGCAGCTTGCAGTAACGCATTCTT
This sequence comes from Treponema sp., assembly GCA_052173295.1. GTDB lineage: Bacteria > Spirochaetota > Spirochaetia > Treponematales > Treponemataceae > Treponema. The sequence goes on along the minus strand of JBQMYW010000071.1, from coordinate 1,228 downwards.
AAATTCCTGACTACCGAGTTCATACCATATTCCATCCAGAACAGAGTTCATCACATGCGTTTTTGAAACGGTAAAGGTTTTCGCTTCCATATCAAGATCGGTATACACAAAGCCGAAGCCGTACTTTTCTACCGTTCCGCCACTATTTGTCATCCGTGTATACCGTATTTTATCGCCGATAAATTCCCATGTTGTGCTGTCAGCAGTATACGTCACCTCTATTTTAGTAAGGCGTTTCAGAGCAACAGTAAACTTTTTTGTTGCCGTCCCGCCGTTATAGGTAAGTGTTGCGGTAAGTTTTACTGCTTTGTTCTGTAAATCCCGCGCAGCAGGGTTGATTTTACCGTCGTGAGCTATTACATTCTCTTTGTCAGAAGTCCATGTTATGCTTGCACCGCTCACATCCGTAATACTTGGAGGCAACGCTATGTCTTTTTCCGTTTCGCTGGGGAGGTTAATGCTTTTTAGTAAGTCCGCAGCAGTAAGCTGAGATGAATCTTTATACACAAGAACCGTAAACATTCTTGTTTTGGTAATGCTGCCTTTCACCGCCTTTGCCGTAAGCACCACCTCAGTTTTTTTTTCAGCCGGCATAACATCATATTCTCCCGAAGGTGCAGCACTAACATTGATCACAGTTGTGTCATTAGATGTCCACGTAAGATCAGCACCTGAAAGCGTTATCTTCTTGCCCGATCCGATGATAACGGAGGGCTCTACGGCAGCTTTATTTAAAGCGTTCTCAACAATTGCCTCGTTAGGGTCTATGCCCGGAAGTGTTGTTCCGCCGGTATTGGGACTTGACGGCTGGCTGCAGCTGCTCCACAGAAATAACAGAGCAAGTAAACCTGCTACAGTAATAAAACCAGTATATTTCGTTTTTCTTGTGAAAATTAATTTCATAAAATAATCTCCTTACTTATTATTTTTTTACCTGAAAACCTCAAAGGGTTTAGGTATGACTTGTAATTAAAAAAAGAATTGTTTAGCACTCATGACCGCCGTATCTTAATTCAGCCGGAATCAAACCAAACAGCCTGCTGTGTCCGGCGATATAATGCACTGTTGAATGGAGCCTTATAAAAGATATGCGTATTCGTTTCTTGAATTAAAAGAAACGTGTCTACTAATAAGAAAAAAGAAGATTGTCTATAAAGATAGGACTGCTCACTTAGTGAGCTGTGAGCTGTGAGCTGTGAGCTGTGAGCTGTGAGCTGTGAGCTGTGAG
>JBQMYW010000070.1:0-5405 GCA_052173295.1 Treponema sp. | reverse complement strand
TTGCCTAACCGGTTTCGTTTAGGCAAGGGGGATACCATCTCTCTTCTTTGTCCAAAGATGCAGAAGCAAATGACTGGAATTTTTATGAGCAATGGTGTATAGTGTTCAAATGGATGGAACAGAACGGCATTCATTACGCCAATTAAAAAAAATGTTTAAAAAAACACTGTATTCACACAGTATACCGCTCAGCGTTATTAGAAACGAGTACGATCGTTTTTTTTATTTTCCGCATATTCCAAATAATGCAGATATTCAGCGTATTAGTATAGGCACACTGCCTATTGATAGGATAAAACCGGAACTTGCAGCAGCTGACCGTGCAATTATTTATGCACATGGGGGCTGCTTTGTCAGCGGATCGTGTAAAGCCTCCCGCAATATGTGTGTGTCGCTTGCACATGAATGCAATAGTACCTTGTTTCTCCCTGAATACCGCCTTGCACCTGAATATCCGTTTCCTGCCGGTTTAGATGATCTGTACGCACTGTACACCGGAATAATGCACCAATCCGATTTTAAACCGCACAACATCATCTTTGCGGGAGACGGTGCCGGATGCTCATTGGTAACAGCCTTAATACATCGGCTAAAAATGGAAAATATCCCGCTGCCGGCAGCACTGGTACTTATTTCCCCATGGGTCGATCTTACTTGCTCAAACCCAAAACTAAAAACATTGGGTAAAGGTGATGCCTTTGTATTAAAAGAGGCATTAGAGGCTGCTGCAAGCCGGTATACCTTACAAGAAAACTTTACCAAACCGCTTGTTTCTCCGCTTTACGGCAGCTTTACAAAATTTCCGCCGGTTTTTATCCAATGCGGCAGTAAAGAAATTCTTGCTGCTGATGCTGAAAGCCTTGCTGCAAAAATTGAAGCTGACGGCGGAACAGTTATACTCGATATTTGGAAAAATATGTGGCATCTTTTTCAGGCTATGGAAGAGCAATCTGATGAGGCACATCGTGCAGTTGAAAAAATAGGGCTGTGGGTGCAATCTCAATTTAAACCAAAACGAAAGGAGCACGCATGGAATTAGTTGCCCCTGCAGGAAACTTAGAAAAGCTGCGGTATGCATGGGAATATGGCGCAGATGCTGCTTACATCGGCTTAAAAAATTTTTCTTTACGAGTAAAAGCCGATAATTTTTTTACCGATGAATATAAAACCATTTGTGCATTAAAAGCTCATTATGCACAGATAGGTAAACCAAAAAAACTGTTATGTGCATTAAATATATCATTCCATAACAGCGATTTACACGCTTTTGAAAAAGAAGCTGATTATTTTAAGCATTATCCCATTGATGCATTCATCATTCAAGACATCGGTATGGTGCGGGTACTGCAAAAATATTTTCCAAATACACCGCTTCATTTGAGTACACAGGCAAACTGCATCAATTATGAAGCAGTACAAATGTACCGCGATATGGGTTTTAAGCGTGTGGTACTTGGCAGAGAGGCTTCTTTACATGATATTGCAGAAATTAAAAGCCGTGTACCGGATATGGAGCTTGAATGTTTTGTACACGGTGCAATGTGCATTGCATATTCAGGCCGCTGCTTAATTAGTGCTTATTTAACGGGACGCAGTGCAAATAGCGGTGCTTGTACACACTCATGCCGCTGGGACTATTCGCTGCTTACAAACAGGAGTGAATCCAATGAGCAGCCTCATTTTGCAGTAGAAGAAAAAGCACGCAAGGGAGAGTATTTTCCCATTGAAGAGGGGAACAGCTACACCGCGTTATTTTCTTCGAAAGATTTATGTATGATAGAGTATCTTGCAGATTTACAGCAGGCGGGGGTTGATGCATTAAAAATAGAGGGACGAATGAAAAGTTTGTATTATACCGCATTAGTAACCCGCTCATACCGAAAGAAAATAGATATGCTGCTTGGCAAAATCAGCAAAGAAGAAGCAGAGCCGTTTATACAAGAGCTGTTTAATACTGCCCATCGGGAATTTGGAACTGGTTTTTATTTTTCAAAAGATGATGCAAATAAAACGACACGGGGAGAATCTCAATCGCCGTATACGATGGCAGGAACAATCGGCGAACAAAAAGGAGCACATCAGTTTGAGTTTATTTCCATGAATAAACTGAATGCAGGAACTCCGCTTGAGTTTATCGGTCCTGATATTTGTGCTATTACTGAAGATTCTTATACATTGATTGATCCGGAATCCGGCTCGCCGCGTGAATGGGTATGCCACGGGCATCCGTGCATCTTACAAACGAATAAACCGGTTCGTCCAGGCTTTATTGTCCGCATGAAAACTGAAAAAAGATAAACCGGAATTGCACAGGCGGGGTATTGTATAGGTAAGTACACTACCCCGCAAGCTGCCATAACCTATGGAGACGACCGTGATAACAACGGTATTTTTTGTTATGACCGCTTGCAGTTATAACTGCTTGTGCAGTTCCGGTAATTTTTTATAGTGTTATAGACCTGTTCGACAACTCTGTTATCGAACAGGTCTTATTTATTTTTACATAGTGCTAATCACATGGAGGTATCCTAAATATAATTGCACGTTCAGGACACGCTCCATGTACACTTTCCTCCTAATATTAAGAGAAAAACCGCTTATTTTTGAGTTACGGTAATTTCAGCCTTAGTAAGCGTATATTTAGCTTTTGCAGCGTCTTTGAGATCAATAGTTACTTTATCTTTTGCATCTGATACAGTAATCTTAAAAACACTCTCTACTGTATCGCCAGCAGAAAGAGCCGGAGAGATTGCAGCAGGAGCAATTACAACTTGTGCAGCTGCAAGACTAGCTTTTGCGCTTGCTTCCAATGCTACACTATTACCTACTACTGCTTCACCGGCAACAGTTACCTTTGTGGTATCGATTGTCAATGCTGTTTTTACTATTTTTTCAGTTACGGTAATTTCAGCCTTAGTAAGCGTATATTTAGCTTTTGCAGCGTCTTTGAGATCAATAGTTACTTTATCTTTTGCATCTGATACAGTAATCTTAAAAACACTCTCTACTGTATCGCCAGCAGAAAGAGCCGGAGAGATTGCAGCAGGAGCAATTACAACTTGTGCAGCTGCAAGACTAGCTTTTGCGCTTGCTTCCAATGCTACACTATTACCTACTACTGCTTCACCGGCAACAGTTACCTTTGTGGTATCGATTGTCAATGCTGTTGTTTTTGGTACAGGCTTTTTTTCCACTGTATAGCTTCCGATCTCAACTGTTTTTATTGCATCGCCTTTTGTCAGTTTAGCAACAACTTTCCAAGTTTCGTCAGCTGAACCATGGGTTACAGTATATTTTTGTGATGAACCCTGCTGTGAAATGTTTGATGTTGCAGATTGAGGACCTACAAAACCTACTGCAACAGTAACACCTTTCAAATCTGATCCGAAAGTAGCTGCTTGCGGTACGGTGATTTCAGAAACATCTTTACCAACTGTAGCTTTTCCGCTGGTAAGTTTGGGGTTAAAACTAGCCTGCACAGTAGCCAAGTTTTTCTTTATGAGAGATTCAATTTCTACAACAGCTTTGTCGTCATTACTTTCAGCCTTCGGCAGAACTTTGAATGTTGCAACATGAACAGTTTTAGACTTGCCGTTCTTTGTAAGTTTAAGAGAAATCTTACAAACTGTTGCACCTGCAGTGTGAGACGGGTGTGTTACAGCACCATTAGAAACATTAATTGCAGCATTGTCTGATTCCCATGACGCAGTAATACCTGTTACGGTCGGTGCTGACGGAATGGTGAGTGTGGTTACAGTGTTTGCAAGGTCAACTGTTCCTGCTGTTGCTTTCGGGTTAAAACCACCCCGCAGGCCGGCAAGGTTGAGTTTGTCTGCAGCTTCTTTAAGTGCTTTTTTGTCAGCATCTGCTTTAATCGTATAGGTTCCGATTTTAACCTTTGTTTCTGCTTTGTTCTTCATGAGTTTAGCAAATACAGTAAACTCTTCATCAACTTCACCGCCTGCTACGCCGTATTTTGTTGCTTCTGAGGAGTTTTTGGTAACTGTTGCTGTTGCATCTTTAGGACCTTCAAAAACAATTTCTGCGTTAACACCTGTATCTTTCAGTTGTGCATCGAAAGCAGTTGCTGCAGGTACGGTGATTTGAGCATCTGAAACCTCTACAGTTTTGTCACCAAGTTCGGGAGTAAATCCCTTACGTACTGTTGTAAGTGTGTCACCTGTAATCTTTCCTGCTACTGTATTAACAGTTTTTTGATCTTCAGAGAGCGGTGCAGGGCTGCTTGTACCAGCCGGCTGTTTACACGCCGTTGATGCAAACAACAGTGCTGCTAGACTCATACTAGCAATAACACGTGAACTCAATTTCATGTTCATATATGCCTCCATAAAAAATACCGTAATATGTCTCTTTATTACGGCGTAAGGATTGTAGGGCTATGAAGCCCTTATTAGGGAACTATACCCCCCCCCCCCTTTCAATGTCAATAGGTTATGCCGAATTTCTTGCGGAATTTCTGCAAGAATTTAGCAAAAAATTTTAGAAAAAGGCGGGTACTACCGCTGGTAGTACCGCTAACCATTGAGTTAGATTTTTAGCGGAACAGGTGAGCGTAAGTACCCATACCGCCGCATACACTGCTCACCGATAGCAGGTTGCTTAAGCGGTAAATACTCATGCATGAGATTAAAGCGTTTTTTAAAATATTTTTTTCTTTTTCTTCCAACAATTCTATCCATTCAGGGGTAAACACTCTTACCACCGGACGCAGATTATTGTACTGCGTAATCAAAATGGGGGAAATGCTGAACGATACCCCTTTGTCACTTAAACGGCACTGTGCCCTCTGCAGTCGGCGGACTATAGTAGAGCCGTTCTTTTGAAGAGTCGTAGGAGTTAAGTAATTCAGTGACTATAACGTATAACTAAGAATTGAGTTTCTCTACTTCTTGTATGGTTAAACCAGTTGCTTTTGCGATATTTTCAATAGATAAACCTATCCCAAGTAAGTTACGGGCTGTTTGGAAAGCTTTTTGCAAGGCTCCTTCTGCAAGTCCAAGTGATTTACCTTGTTGTATACCTTGTTGCATTCCTGCATTAAATTGCGTTTCAGAAATAGTTGTTATATCGCTTTTCAGTTTCATGCGTGATTCATACAGCTTCCGTTCTATCGGCGATAAAGTTAGTACATCTATTTTTTCATTCAGCATTTGTAACACCGGTGATGTTGTTGCTAGCATTCTTCACTCCTCTCGATCTTTTGAAAATATGCATACCGTTTACGGCGTTACTGCACAAAAATAAATGCTCGATGTACAACACGTACGCCTCCGCTTTATTTTTGCTTGTGCCTTGTATCCGGCACCACTATTTTCAAAAGGTTTTCAGTACCGCCACGGACGGCGGTGGTTATAACAGAAACGATGTTTCGGCTACTGCCGAAA
>JBQMYW010000069.1:0-5532 GCA_052173295.1 Treponema sp. | reverse complement strand
TTATGTCAACAAAAGTAAAAACTTTTTTGAAAATTACATTAGATGCAATCATCAGCGGAGTTATCACTGGTATCATGGTAATTATTGTTTTGAAAATAAAAGGATAACAACCTTAGAAACGGGCATGAAAGCTATCGTGCTAGCCCAGTTCGCCAACAATTTGATGACAGGCTTTTAACAAAAATTACTGCAAAAAAGATAAATGGGCATCTCTAAAAAACTTGCTTGTAGCGATTTTTTTAGAGATGCCCAATACCGCCTACCGGTGTCTTTTTACTTTTTTTGTTGTGGTCATTTCAAAAGGCTTTTCTAAAAATGTCGTTTTGGTTATCCGCTGATACGGCAGTAAACCTGCATTTACAACCGAGATAATTTCTTCAATCCGTTTATAGGCAGCGGCATCTCCGGTAGGAGTTCCCCGCTGTACTCCCAGTGTTTTATACAATTCATCAGCCGGATAGACAAACACCTCTATTTCTTCACCGGTTAAATCTCCGGCAGGGTGATAGCCCTTAGCAGTTATTTGTTCAATTTCATTGTAATACATTTGAAAAGCATTTTCTATTTCTTCGGGATACACATTCTTACCGCCGGACGTAACCACAAGGTTTTTTGCCCGTCCGCACAGGTAAACATACCGCTCCGAATCAATCCAACCGATGTCGCCGGTTTTCAGCCAGCCGTCTTCGGATAAAATTTCAGCAGTTTCCTCCGGCATATTGTAGTAGCCCTGCATTACCATTGAGCCTTTAACGCAAATTTCGCCTCTCCCCTTTTCATCAGGATTATCTATTTTCATTTCCATATAGGGATAAAAATAGCTGCCGACACTTTCAATCTTAAAATGCTCTTTCGGATTGAGTGCAATAATCGGCGAGGTTTCAGTAAGTCCATACCCTTGTACAAAATCAATACCGAACTCATTATAGGCACGGAAGACCTCTTTTGAAAGCGGTCCGCCGCCTGAGATGGCAATTCGAATAGTGCTCAAGTTTGCTTTTTCCAGAATATTTTTAAACAGTGTCTTACCGATATTTTTTCCGGTTAATTTTTTTACGATATATGAAACCCGCATCAAAAACTTGATAAGTCCATATACAACAATACCCTTTGCCCGTATTCCCTTCATAATGCCTGCAAGCAGTTTGTTAAACAAGAGCGGAACACCAAGCAGCATGGTAATTTTTCCTTCTTTTAGCTCACGCAGCATACGCGATACGGCAATGGACTTACCGAATACAATTTCAGAACCGGATGCAAGCGATTCAATAAATACCGCAAGCATTGTATAGGAATGATGCAGCGGCAACAGTGCATAGAAAATATCAGTTTCATACACAGTAAGATTCGATTGTGCTATATACGCATCGGAAATAAGATTGCGGTGCGACAGCATGACCCCTTTAGGATTTCCCATAGTTCCTGAGGTAAACAAAATCGCAGCAGTGTCATACTCGGTACGGGGTACCGGTGCGGTCAGCGGATTCGCTTCGAGATCATAGATATAGGTTGCCTTGTTTTTTTGATTTAATGAATATATCCCGCCCATAAAAGATTGGTAGTTCGCAGAATCGGAAAAATACCCGTATTTTTCTTCGTCAACAAAAAAGAAACGGGGACGGGCGGTTTTCAGTAATGAGGTAATTTCTTCATTATGCAAACCGTAATCAATAGGAACAATAACCGCACCGGCATAGAGGGCACTGATATAGGTTACCGCCCATTCAGGAGAGTTTTTTCCTGAAACTGCAATATGAGTACCGGGCTTTACCCCGTTTTTAACAAACCAGCCTGCCAGTTTCCGTACTGCTGCCAAAGTTTGCGAATAGGTCGATGTTATTCTATCAGGTTCAAACACTGTAAGAAAATTTCTATCCGGAAACCGCTCAACAGTAATCTCAAAGGTTTTAGGCAAGGTCGGCCACTCTCCGGTAAACTTTTTTCCGCGCCATGAATCTAAAAAAGCCCACGGGGTTTGCTGAATAGTAGTCATAATACTCACACTCCTTTTTTTTGTGCCGATACTGAATGTATACGGAGGATTATATGCAGCATTGCCATAAGAAACAAGTCTTTTTCTCTATAATAATGATGATATTGTCAAGCAGCGTATCTATCGGTACGGTCTTTGCTCAATCGGCAGCATCGGATTCGTTACGGCTGAAACTGCTCGATACCGCAATCCGCTATCTTGGAACACCGTACCGCTACAGCGGTACAACAGAAAAAGGTATGGATTGTTCAGGCTTTGTATACCGCTCCGTGCTTGATTCACTTGAGTTAAAACTCCCTCATCAAGCGGCTGCACTTGCCGCACAGGTACCGCATATTGCTGATACCGATATTCAGCCGGGGGATTTACTTTTTTTTCAAGAAGGTGCAAAGATCAGCCATACCGGTATTTACCTTGGAGCAGGACAGTTTATCCATGCAGCTTCTGACGGACCTGCAACCGGTGTTATTATTTCGAAGATACAAGATTCATATTGGAAAAAAACATACCGTTTTTCCGGCAGACTGCTCAAAACTGAACCTATCTTTCTTACCGAAGCAAAAGATATGGCACTTTTGGATAGGACGTCTGAAAATTCACCGTTATATCCCGATATTGCAGATACTATTCAAGAAAAAAACGGAGCAAAGAAGTAATGCTCGTACCAGCAAATATATATAGTGCGGTATCAACAGCGGCTGTCTTTCTTAGTGCATTACTAATCGGTATTGTTATCGGCTCTTTAGCAGCACGCCGTCATATTCATCAAACAGTAAAACAAGCACGGAATGATGCGGTAAAACGCTCCCGTGCAGTATTAAACGGGCAGTATAGCGAACAGTTTGCAGCTTATTTCCCTCGTTTTCCTGCAAACCCTGCCGAAGTACGGTTTATCGGCAAGCCGGTTGATTTTATTGCTTTCAGCGGATCGGCAACAGGAGACATTAAAGAAGTACTGTTTATAGAAATAAAAACAGGCTCTTCTTCATTATCAAAAATTGAACGCTCATTAAAAAAAGCACTAGAAAATAAGCACGTCCGCTACTGCGAATACCGCCTACCGTAAATCAGCAGCAACTATACCTTAAACCGCTTTACCTCTTTTGCTAAATTGTCAATACTTGCTTTGTTCTTTTGTGTAATTGCATTGACATCTTGCACCGCATTGCTAATCTGCACCGCACCCGAAGCCATCTCGTTCATACTATCGGCGATGATGCGGGTTAGGTCATCGAGTTTATGCATTTCTTCTGCAACCCCCTCCCCGCCTTTGAGCATTTCGCCGGAGCCGGCTTGTACCTCATTTGTTACTGCATTAATTGTTTTAATAGCACTCAGTACCTCACGGCTGCCGTTCTCCTGTTCTCTCATCGCTTCCATCAGCCGGTTACTCATATCTTTTACTTGTCCGGACAGGCTGAATATTGCATTAAACTTTTCTCCGGCGGTTTTAGAAGAAGCGGAGAGCGTTTCAATTTCGCCTGATAAAGTTTTCAGTGTTGCGGTAATGGTCTTGCCCTGTACACTCGATTCTTCGGCGAGCTTTCTGATTTCGTCAGCGACGACGGCAAAGCCTTTGCCCGCTTCTCCGGCATGAGCGGCTTCAATGGCGGCATTCATTGCAAGCAGGTTTGTTTGACTTGCAATGTGTTGAATAACATTGCTTGCTTCAAGCAAGCTGCCGGATTCTTCGGCTATTTTTTGAGTTATCGCTGTAGAACCGGTTATTGTTTCTTTGCCGTCGGCAGTGGCAGTTGCAAGATTTTTGATTACGGCATTGGTTTTATCGAGGGTTTGGGTGATGGAAGCAATGTTTGCAACCATTTGTTCCACTGCACTGGAAGATTGAGCAACACTGGCAGCTTGATTTTCAATACTGCCGTTCAACTGCTTAATGGTTCTGATGATTTCTTCCACGGTAGCAGCTGTTTCGGTAACGCTGGCAGCCTGAGTGAGGGCTTGCTGTTTTACTCCGTCGATATTCGCACTTATCTGATGTACAGCACTTGCTGTTTCGGTCATGTTGCTTGCAAGATCAGTGCCGATGTCTTCCATTGCAGTGGTATTTTTATCGACATTTTGTATCGACAAGCCGATTTTTGAAATGGTTTGATTAAAGAAATGCGATAAATCGGTTATTTCATCATTGCCGTGTACCGGAAGCCTGACTGTTAAATCGCCCTCGCCTTGGGCTATGTCTTTCAGAGCAGTAACAACAACATTAACCGGTTTTACCATTGCACGGGCTACAAAAAATGTAACAACTAACGCAGTAATGAGAATAACCACACCGATACTCAGCATTTTATTCCGTAAATCATCTACACTTCCCATAAATTCATTTTTTGGAGCTTGAACTACAACCGTCCAGTCGGTAGTTTTTACTGTTGCATACGAGGCGATAACAGTTTTTCCTTTGTACGTGTAGTATCCGACTTCACTTTCATCTATTTCAAGAGATCGTGCCTGAAAATTTGCCAATTCTCGAAGCGAAGCATCTGTTTTTACCATTTCGATTGCATTCGCTGCGTTTGTTACCAGTTCTGTATTTTTGTGAGCAATTGTGTTGCCCGTTTCTCCAAGAATGTAGCAGTAGCCTGTTTTGCCCACTACAATATCTTCAATTTGATCGGAAAGCCATTCAGCCAAAATACCCATTGCCAACACACCAGTTATGGTATTATTGTCGTCGTATACGGGTATGGCAAATGACAAGATCATTTTGTTTGTTGCACGGGAATAAAACGGTTCCGTTACAAATTTCCCGCCTTTTAAAGGTGTTTGGAACCATATTCTATCAGTGACAGAAATGATATGGCTATTTTCACTGTGATACATATTCCCTTGCGAATCAACAATGGCTGCTTCAACCAATGTTTTATTATAGGACATTTCCTTTTTTAATGCGTTTAGTTTTTCATTATAAGACAGAGAGGTATCACGGAAAACAGGCATACGGGCAATACCCTCCAGAAATTGAAAAAATGCAGTAATTCGTCCGTCGATAACGGTTGCAGTATCGGTTGCTTTGTCAATAAGGTGTGTTTCAATTTTTTCTGTTACGGCATTGCGGGACGTTTGAATTGCAAGAAATCCCTCAATAATTGTAGCAAGAGCAACCAATAAACCGAAAATAATCAATAACTTGTTCCGTATGGAAAAGCGTTTTTTCATACAATCCTCCTTAAAATTACGTGTTAATGAGCCATTAGACCTATTCGATACCTTGCTTTATCGAATAGGTCGGCGAGTTCTAAATAGTGCAAATAGCACAATTTAAAACATCGCATTTTAAGGCAGCCTGTTCTGAAACTGAAGTTTCCGAACAGGTCTATTAAACCAACAGTAGTATTAAGGAGGCAGATGGAGTTGAACAAATCGCTTAGGCAGAAAAATAGCAATAAAAGTACAATCCTGTATTAAACTGACACTAAAGATGCGATGTATAGAAAACAAAGCCGAAGTACGATAATCCGTACTCAAGCAATCAGCATACCTAATTATTTCTCGTGTGTGTATGGGGGGGGGGGGGGGGGGGG
>JBQMYW010000068.1:0-6044 GCA_052173295.1 Treponema sp. | reverse complement strand
CCTCATATCTTCTCCTTTTTTGCCGTAAAAAACAGCAAATTTACTACAATTTATGTAAAAACAGCTAAAAGATCACTGCTTATATCATACTAAATTGTATTGCTAAAACCCTACCAAGGTTCTAGTACCATTTAATTATAGCATAAAGAAAAATAAGCTGCAATAAAAATTGTTAAAAGAGCAGGAGTATAACTGTTAATAGTAAAAAAGAAAGCGATAACCAATACAGTAGCTAAAGGAGAGATGTAAAGGCTCCGCATCGGTTATCGCTTGTATTTTACGCATTATTGTTTTAAACTTTTATAAATTCGTTCTATATTCGCTTTCATTCTATCCATATAAGATAAATTATCTTCAGCTGTTTCAATGGTATAAATAGTTTCTACTTGAGCACCAACCTCTTTTGCAAGGCTTTTTGATACTTCAGGGCTTACCGTGTATTCAGTAAACACAGTGGTTATTCCATGTTTTTTGCAGTAGTCAGTCAACATCGCAAGCTGTTTTGCAGTCGGTTCGCCAGCAGAAAAAACATCTTCTACACTACTCTGCTCCAAACCGAAATCTCTGCATAAATAGCCGAATGCAGCATGACCGGTCACAAAACGCTTATTCGGCAGTGCTTCAAACTTCTGTTGATACTCGCTCAGTATCTTATCAGCCTCTGCGATAAATGCATGAGCATTACTGCGGTAAAATGCAGCATTGGCTGGATCTGCCTTAATAAACGCAGTGCTGATATTCATCACCATTATTTTTGCTGACTGTAAACTAAGCCACACATGCGGATCAAATCCGCCGTGATGCCCGCAGCAACAATCGCAATCTGTATGGGCATGATCTTCATCAAGCGTAATCGGATCAATTCCATCAGTAACACACACTTCCATAAGCTTTTTATTCGTAACAGCCTTTACAGCATTATCAAGCCATGGTTCCATACCTAATCCATTATAAAAAACAAAATCAGCATTGTTAAGAAACCTCAAATCACCTACTTTCGGTTCAAAGTGATGTGCTTCCATGCCGTCAGGAATAATGGATTTTAGATAAATTTTATCCTTTCCTACTACTAAAGCTAATTCTTTTATTGCATCAAATGTTGTTGCAACTACTATTTTCCCCGGCGGTATCTGTTCACTCTTGCCGCCGGCAAATAGTCCCGATGCATATATGCTAAAAACGCCCAACAACAAAATGGTAACAAAAAACTTTTTTTTCATGCTTGCAGCTCCTGTCAAAATAATTGTTTGCATGGTATGAGCAGTTAAAAGAAAACCGCACATAAAGATTTTGCAAATGAATTGCATTTATACTGTATTTATAAAAAAAATGCAAGCTATTTGCAAAAAAATAGAGCATATTCAGCATGCCGGCGAGTTTTTATTGTAAGCGGGCTGCTCCTTCGGCTGCTTCTTTATAATCTTTTCTGATAGCCAATGCCCGCTCATAAGCCTGCAATGCGGTATTTTTATTACCGGCCTGTTCGCGGGCAAGCCCTAACCGGTACCACCATAAAGAATTCCACGGCTCTAAATATACAGCAGTCGAATAGGCAATATCTGCTTTTTGATACCGTTTTGTTAATCTATAAATATCGCCGGCATAAAAATATGCAACGCTAATCCGCTCACCGGTAGGAGCCATATCAATATAGCGTTCCATTTGCCTCAGCGACTCTTTATAATCATTTACATAAAAATATGCCTCGCCTAATGTTTCAATAATCCGTACATCAGAGGCAATTTTTAGGGCATCAATACATAAGCTGATAGTTTCACGATAGCGGTGTAAGCGAAAAAGCGACCATGTATATACAGTATATGAGTCCATGTTACTTGGATTTTTTTTCAGTTCATCTTGACAAATACTAACAGCCTCCTGATACAGCTTTTTCGCTTCTTCAGACCGTCCGGCACTATCTAAACTCCGCCCATTTTTATACAGCTTTAAAGCGTCTTGACTAAAAGCCGAAAGCGGCAACAGCACAATGCAAGCACTGATAAAAAAAACAGTCCGTAACCTATGATACTTCATATAATCCTCTTCGCCTTTTATTCTGCAGTAAAAATGCCTTAAAATGCCGGTACTACTTCGCCATTTGGATATTTACGGCTGATAAAATCTTTTACCCGCTTACTTTGCAAGGCTTTTAACAATGCTTTAATACGGGGATCATTTTCGTTACCAGCTTTAACAGCAATAATATTTGCATACGGAGAATCCTTTCCCTCTACAAGCAAACCGTCTTTTGCAGTAGAAAAGCCCGCAGGAATTGCATAGTTACCATTAATAACAGCACCATCAACATCATCAAGAATACGGGGAAGAGAAGCGGCTTCAATTTCAAGAAATTGAAACCCATGCGGATTATCCGTAATATCCATCGGAGTTGCGGAAAGTCCTGCTCCTGCCCGCAAAGTAATAAGACCATTTGCCTCCAAAAGCAATAAGGCACGGGCTTCATTAGTAGGATCATTAGGGATAGCAATCGAAGCACCGTTTTCAAATTGAGCAACAGCTGCGTGCTTTTTTGAATATAAAGCAAGCGGTTCTATATGAATAGTTCCTGCACTGACTAAATGGCAGCCATGCTCTTTATTGAAGCTTTGCATATAGGGTATATGCTGAAAAAAGTTTGCCAGCTGCTCACCGGATTCAACGGCATCATTTGGTGTAACATAATCAGTAAATTCAGTTATTTTTAGCGTAATATTCTGTGATGCAAGTTCGTCAGCAACACATTGAAGAATTGCAGTATGGGGTTCAGGACTTGCTGCAACCGATAATACATTTGCATGAGATTTTCCGCTGCATGAAACAATCAAAGAAAATCCGCAGATCAATAACGCAGCAGTTTGTATTGTTTTTTTCATTATGGACTCCTTACCATGCAGTGCAACGCTTCTTAGCAAACTGCCTATCGTTCAAATATATCTCCGTACAAAACAGAATTCAAACAATGGGCGTATTTGATAACTTCGTTGCAGAACAGGTTTAATAGAGGATAAGTGTACTCTTTTTTTTTGCATTCGTCTAGGGCAGCCGATTAATTTTTGTTAAGGAGGGTATTGCTGTATTGTACCCGATTAAATCTTTTCGAAAATTTCTATTCTTTAACGGATAAAATGATGAAAATAAAGAATGTTTATGCATCAGGTTCTTGTCATTTTTATTAAAAGCGATATATACTATAGTTATACTTTTGAGCATTTTTAAGGAGGGATCGATTATGAAAAAATTAATCTCCGTATGTATAGTATGTTGTGCATTTTTATCTGCATGTAAGCAGAATATGCTGGACAGCTACAATCAAGCAGCAAACGGGAAAGGCACTGTTACTATACGGATAGGCAATGGAGGGCGTGCTGCCGGCTACCAAGCAGACGGCTTTCCCGATTTAACAAAAACAGACATTGAAATTAAGGCATCGTATACCGGAGGA
The DNA here is from genome assembly GCA_052173295.1 of Treponema sp. GTDB lineage: Bacteria > Spirochaetota > Spirochaetia > Treponematales > Treponemataceae > Treponema. Next base: position 2,602 of record JBQMYW010000068.1, on the reverse strand, counting down.
AGCGTTTTTGCCCATAAAACAATTTCACCGCAGGATTCAAAAGAATTTACGGTCTCTGCCGATATTGGCAAGGAGATTACCGTAAGTATTATTATAACTGCCGGTTCATCAGTATGGCAGGGGGACGCGGTACATACAGTTACAGCAGGGACGAATAATGTTTCCGTTAAAATTAAAAAAGCTCCTCGAAGTATTGGAAAATTTTTATACTCTTTCGGCAGCGGCTCGAATGACCCTGTTTCATTTGCACTAACACCTGCTCTGAATTGGCAAAAAATTGAGCCGCGGGGGAGTTTAAGCGGAGTGTCTTTTTGCCGAGGCAAAAACGGCGGCATTTATTCCGTTTATCTGCCAAGTGATGCAACAACGGCAATTAAGTTTGAACGATATAACAGTGACGGAAGTAACGCTGCCTCGTTTACTGTAGACGCAGGCTCAATACCTTTTCCTTTCTATTCTTTGGCAGCGGATTTTACAACAGGAGCTGTATATGCCTTAAACTATGATACATCCCCTACTACCGCAGGCAGCAGTATTCTGAATATTGTCAGCTTTGAAGAATCAGCCGGTAGGCTTATTCCGGTTACGGATAACTGCCACTTTTTCAAAAAGGAATGCAAAAAGGAATGCAAAATCTTTGCTGTTGACAACAATACAATTTTTTACATTGGAAATGAGGCTGACGGCTCTCAAAACTTATTTACTGCTTCGATAAAAAACCATGACGGAAGCTATACTATAGAAGATAAAACGCAGTATTCAATTGAGCTTGGGCAGGAACGCAATACTGATATTATGGTAAAAGACGGCGTAGTGTATCTGTTAGCAGCAAGTACAAATAAAGATAAAGGAAAATTGCTCCGCTATACCTATAATGCAGAAAAAAATGAACTGGGAACAGCAGAAGTATATGGATATGCAGATGCCCCGCCTGTAAACAACATACAGGTGATTGATGAAGCAAAAGAATTCCGTAATCCTATCCGGTTTATCGGATTTGAAGGAAACGCCGTATATATTGCAGATGATGGAATAGAGCAGCAGTACTATAACAGCAAGATACGGAACATTGCAAATAGAGATAGAATAGCTGCCTTTGACACTGTGCATAAAACACTTTCTTTTATTCCAGCACCCAACCAATGTACATGGCAGACTCATGAAGCTTCACCGTATACCGACAATCCGCTTGTCTTTTTTACTATTACCGAAAATAAGGGGAAAACACAAAAAGAACTATCTTACACCCGTGTTATGATTTCGGACACCGCAGACGGGGCAAACGGTATTGAGCTTATTAGTGAAAGCAATCCGGTACTGGCTTTTGTGACAACCCATTCGACGCACGTCAGCACTCCGTTTTTTGAAAAACCATTCTATGCTTTTGACAAAGATAAGAACCTCTATCTTGCAGCAAACACCGGATTACAGAAATATAGAAAGCAGAATGGACACTATGAACAAGATAGCAGTTTCACCGGTACAACGAAGTCAATGGGTTTTACAGAACAGCTAATCCAGCCGGTATATGATCTTGCACAAGAGAAGCTATACACCAGAAGCTCTACAGAAAAGAGCCTCACATATTTTACAGGTACCGAATGGAAAGATGTTCCCTCTTGCAACCCGGACGAACTAACAAAAATTGCTGCATATACTGCATATACTATATATAACAATACTTTGTACGGATTTACATACAGCAGTAAAGATCTTTTTTATAATCAAATAGAAGAACCTACCAGCGGCAATTTTCAGACAGGGGTGCAGCACAGTATTAGTAATGCCTTTACAGAGGCTTCTTCGGTACGCAGTATGTATGCTGCCGATGATGTTTTATATCTTTTAAATACAAAAACGGCTGCTGCTAACCGCAAGAGTGCAGTTATCCGTACCTTAAAAATTTCTAATACAGCAGCACTCAGCACGGCAGCATTGAGCGATCCCATTGAAATACCGCTCTCCACTGCTGAATCGGTGACGGGGCTGTATGCTACCGGCTATCGTAATAAAACGCTGTATTTCGCACTGAAAACAGCAGTTAGCGGAACACCGGCAAGTGCGGAGAATCACCGCATAAAGAATTACCTCGGTGTATATACCGCCGGAAGCAAAACAGTACAGCTTACCCCTGTTCCTGCGGGTATTACATGGGAGTAATCTAAAAAAAAATCGCTAAAAACCTTAGTTTTTAGCGATTTACCTGAGTTTTGCGGTTTGTCTTATTCCATCGAATCTACCGCATCTATTTTCAAAAAGCATATTCAGAACGGACATGGATGTCCGTATTTCCCCACAGAAAGCGATGTTTGCGGTGAATCCGCAAACTCGCAGTCAATGAATGTACAGGGACGTACATTCATTGACGTGTCCCCTATACATGGTGTTATCGAGTTTGAGCTGTTCGACAGGGCAATGGAGCGGCAGTTCAGTTCCATGCAAGGCATTATACAATGACAAAAAACGCTCTTTTGCCTTTTCATCGGTACTGAATAGGTCAACAAATACAGAGTCTTTGTAGTTGCGGTTGTGTGATGATGGTTCCGGCATGGTAACCCTACAGTGCTTCAATTTCTAATTGAGACAGTCCGGTTATCTTAAC
>JBQMYW010000067.1:0-6113 GCA_052173295.1 Treponema sp. | reverse complement strand
CTTTCAGATAATTAACCAGAAAAGTCGGCGTGCCCGTGCCGAACCAATAGCTTTTCATCTCTTTTTTCACAAATGCACTGAGCACACTATAGGGATTGTACATGCCTTGACTTCGAGTTTTTCATGCAAAAAACTCGATACTGTAAAGCATCTCAAGAAATTCTTTGCAGATGGGCTCATGTTCCATAACCTTACAGAACATGAAATCGTCTGAAATGGTGAGTTCTTCAAAAGGTTTTTGTGTCATTCACACCTCCATACCCTCTATATAAAGCACGAATGCAAAAATGGCTAAGAAAATCAGCAAATAATTATGTTTTTCTTTTATTTTGCGTTCACAGCTGAATCCCTGTTCGTATACATCCTCTTGAGTTGACGTTTTTGGCAGCTATGATATAATGTAAAAAACCATTCAGGAGAGAGCTTAACATGCATACGTATATTCCTCCCCCTCATAATTGCCAATCACCGGTATCCGCCTTAAAAGGGAATACTATGGTGAAAAAGGCCACTTCAATTCGATTTAGACTATTGCGAGCAATCACTATAACGGTTATTTCGATTATCGGCTTTATCAGCGCTATTGTCGGCTATGAGCTTTATAGAAGAAATACTGCACAATTTAATGAATTTACTGCTCAGCAATTCTTTAATATCGAAAAATCTATTCAACTTTTTATTAAAAACGGGACGAGCGCCATTCAAATACTTGCAGACCATCCGACCGTGCAAAGTGCCGATGATACAATTTACAGTTATACGGCAGAAGCAAAACACTCCGGTAAAAATACACACGACGGGAAAGCAGAACAAGAGATTTCTTCTTTATTTAGTTTGATAAAAAAACATCATCCCGAATTTAAAGAGATATACATGGGAACAAAATGGGGCGGTGTCGTAGGATTAGCTGCTGAACAGCTCCCCAGTGATTTTGACCCGCGTAATAGATCATGGTATCAAAATGCTGTCAATGCAAACGGAAAAAGTGTAATAACGAAAGCCTATCGCTCTGCTGACGGCGTTCTAACCTTTACTATTACACAAAGCGTTACGAATGCAAAAGGAGACCTTATCGGTTGTGTTGGTCTTGACATCAATTTAACGGATTTAACGGCATTTATTAATGGCATCCGTGCCGGAAAAACCGGGTATTGTATGCTGCTACAAAACGACGGCATGATTTTAGCGGATTCCAAACATCCTGAATTTAACTTTAAAACATTGAAAGAGACCGAAATATATAGTTTTTTAGAAATCGAACAAATAACCGATTCCTCTATGCAGACTATTGCCGGAACCCAGTGGAAAATTTTCCTTTTTCCGCTTTCCGATTTGGGATGGAAACTTGTTATTTTTGTAGAACAAAATGAAATTCTCTCTCTCTTTTATGCACTTGTTAAAATTATGGCTTTCATCGGATTGCTGATGTTCGTTGTATATTTTTCTTTGGCATTTATTGCCTCCCGTATGCTAAAACAGTATTTTATGCGGCTTGAAGATATGTTCGGAAAGATAGCCGCCGGAGATATGACTGACCGCATAAAGGTGAAACGCCATGATGAAATCGGACGGCTTATGATCAATTTGAATACGGCAACAGAACACAGTCAGAAGATGCTGACCGCTTTAAAAGAAGAAGTTGATAAAATGATGGCAATCGGTTCCAATTTATCAAGTAATATGGAAGAAACGGCTGCAACGGTAAAAGAAATAAGCAGTAACGCCGCAATGGTGAAAGAAAAAGCGCTTCTACAAGCAGCCGGTGTAACGGAAACAGCGGCGACGAGTGAACAAATTCAAGGCAAATTAAATCTTCTTGTTGAAGGGATTACCACACAGTCGGAAAATATTGCACAGTCTTCAACACTCATAACAAGCACCACAGAAAATATGCTTCATATTAATAAAATCCTTTCACAAAATGATACACTGATTAAAACAGCACACAGTCAAATGAAAGTAGGAACAGACGGCGCACGGGAAGCAAATGAGGTTATCAAACGGTTTGCTGAGCGGTCTGAATCATTACTGGAAGCAAGTCAGGTTATTCAAAATATCGCCAGTCAAACAAACCTCTTGGCCATGAATGCAGCAATTGAAGCAGCTCATGCAGGAGAATCGGGAAAAGGTTTTGCCGTTGTCGCCGATGAAATTAGAAAGCTTGCCGAAGAATCCAATATGCAGGGAAAACAAATTGGCGTAGTTATCAAAGAATCGACGGATATTATCTCACAAGTTGCCGAATCCGGTATTCAAGCCGAAAAGACCTTTATTGATGTGTATAAACTTATCAGCCAAATTTCGGAAAAAGAAGACTCCATTGTAAATCTTATGCATGAACAAGAAGAAAACGGTGTGAAAGTTTTGTCGGCTATTGAGACAATCAATACAGTAACAAAGAATGTAAGTTCCGCGTCCGTAGAAATGCTTGAAGGCGGTAAACAAATTGCTGCAGAGATGCAAAAATTAGCGGAAATTACACGGGAAACAACCGATAGCATGACCGAAATCGCCTCTGGTGCAGAACAAATAACCAATGCGGTGGAACAAGCCGTTTCGATCACGATACAAAATAAAACCAGTATTACGAATCTTGTGGAAGAGGTGGGGAAGTTTAAAATATAGTCTTTTGAAAATATACGGCGCATCTACTGCGTCGCATTGCCAAAAGCATACTTCCTTGTATGCTTTTGGCAGCGAGTTTCGACAAAGTCGAAACATCGCTTCTGATATAACCAGCGGCATCCATGCCGCTTCTGACAATCCTCAACGTATCAGAACCGCCAAGGATGGCGGTGGTTCCAACAGAAACGAGATTTGCGCAACGCAAATCTCGTAGGTAAGAAATATACACGGATGTATATTTTTTAACGTGCCTGCGGTACTTTTTTGCCTAACTCCTTGTATCTACGCCGTCTATTTCCAAAAGGCTTTTCAGCACCGCCATGGATGGCGGTGGTTCTACGCAGCAGCGATGTTTTTGCGTGAGCAAAAACTCGTAAGCAAATACTGTACAAGGAGGTACGGTATTTGCGCTGGCATATTCTCGTTTATGGTTGATTGATGTTCTGCCATAGCCCCCCCCCTTTACTTTTTGTTTTCTCTTTATCGGTACACTGTTGAGCGGTGAGCGATTTCGATGACGGTGATAATCAGCTCGTCATCACGGATACGGCACAAAATGCGGTAATCGCTCACACGGTAGCGCCATAGGCCGGCAAGGTTTGAAGTAAGCGCTTTTCCGCGGGAACGCGGATTATCGAGAAGCTCGACTTGTTCAAGGTAATCCAAAACACGCTTTGAGATTGCAGCATCCAGCTTTTTTAATTGCTTTTTGAATGTGTCCGTCAAAATGACTTTCATAATCCCAGCTCGCGCCGCACTTCGGCAATGGTATATGTCTTTTCCCCGCTTTTTTCAAAGTTGGTCCACGCTTTTTCGGCACGTGCCGCGTCTTCGGCGTCTTCCTGCAATTCAGCAAGGTAGCAGCTCAGGGCATTTTCCAAAACTGCGTCTTTAGTTGCTCCGCTCATTTGCGCCGCCTGTTCCAATTCCCGGTACGCTTTATGTGTCATAGTCATTGTAGGCACAGCAAACCTCCTCGTCCTTTATTATACCACAGTTACCGCTGTGTTTTAAGGGGAGGGTAAATACAAAAAAACCGCCCCCAAGCCAAGATTTTCCGGTTTGAAGACGGTCAGTCTGTTTTTTTAATGTTTAATCAATTTGTAATGTGTAATGTGTAATTCATAATTCTTAATTATCCATTATCAATTACCCATTACCCATTATCAATTACCCATTACCCATTACCAATTACCAATTATCTTAAATGTCTTCCTCAATATAGCCATCCGTTTTTTTCATCTTCCAGTGCTTTATGTTTTTTGCGTTCTCAAAGGCTGTTTTCAACTCAGTTGGAGTGTTGAAGTCTTTACAGTTGTCTTCGGTAATGCCTGCTCGGTCGACATAAAGTACAGCCTTTGCCCCGTCGCTTTCTTCCCATTTCGGCAAATCGTTAAAGAGCTTTGTAAACGCATCGGCATCAAGCTTATTTTTATAGCATGTCAGCCTTTTCAAAGAGGAGCAACCTTGCACGTTAAGGGTGCTAAGCTGATTTTCATCGCAGTTAAGCTCTTTCAATGCAGTTAAGCCTTGCACGTTAAGGGTGGTAAGCTGATTGTCTGAGCAGTCAAGCTTTTGCAAGGCGGTTAAGTTTTGCACGTTAAGCTCAGGTATCTGATTGATTCTGCAGTTAAGTTTTGTCAAGGCAGTGCAGCCTTGTACGTTGAGGGTGGCGAGCTGAGCGTTGTCATTGCAGATAAGCTCTTGCAAAGCAGTTAAGCCTTGCACGTTAAGCTCAGGTATCTGATTGCCTTGGCAGTAAAGCTTTTGCAAGGCGGTTAAGCCCTGCACGTTAAGCTCAGGTATCTGATTGATTCTGCAGTTAAGCTCTTGCAATTCAGTTAAACCTTGTACGTCAAGCTCGGTAATCTTATTGAACTGGCAGTTAAGCTTTTGCAAGGCGGTACAGCCTGAGACGTCAAGGGCGATAAGAGGTCTGTTACCGAATTTTTCACCACTGCAGTTAAGCTCGATGATGTCTCCTATGAGGGCAAGCTTTCTCTCTGAGTCTGTTACGGTCAGTGTGGTTTCCGTGTCGTTTGCAAGCTCATTCACGTTGCAGCCTTCCACTTTTATGGCAGAGCCGTCAGCCGTCTTTGCCTTTACTTTTACGGTGTTTTTGCCTGCCTCAAGGGTGAGGAGGGCTTTTTTTGGCTCAAAGCTTACGGTGACGGCGGCAGGCTTTGTTACAGTAAGCGTGTATTCCGTGTTTGTGCCTGATTCGGCGATGGCTGTTCCGTCAAGCGTCCAACCCTTTACACGGTAACCAGTGGCCGGCGTTGCGGTAAAGGTTACGGTTTTGCCGTGCTCGACGGTTATGGGACTCGTTTCCGTTTCCGCTACGCCGTCCGCCGTTGCTTTAAGCGTGCCTCCGGCGCCGTCTACGTTGAAGGTTACGGGGTATTTGTTTATCTTCCACTGTGCCGTGTATTCCGTATTTATGGCGGGGAATGCTAAAGGGGAAGGCGGAGCGGGAGACCATCCTTTAAAAGCGTAACCCTCTCGTTTGGGAGCGGGTGCGGTCAAGGCTGTTCCGTATTTGCCTATTTTTATGATATCGGCCGTACTGCCGCTGACATTGCCGCCTGCAAGTTTAAAGGTTACGTTCACCGTATTGCGCTCGTAATAGAGTTCTACGACGGTGCTGCTGTCAGCATTTATCGTACCTTCTGTCTGTACGGTGTTGTTTACTTTGGTAAGCGCAGACTTGTAGGTAAAGCCTGTGTAGTTTTTTGCCGTGTATGCGGCGTTGGCTCCTACCGTGCCGTTTTGATTTTCGCTTTCTGCTGGTTCTGCAGGATAGCCGCCTTCCGCTTTTTCCCGATAGTGTTTTACCGTATACGAGGCTTTGCCGGGCGGGAGTTTTTCAAAGCTCACCTTTACGTTTGCCGCCTTGCTCACTTTAAGCGCATAAGACGCGTTGGCTCCGTTTACGGCAACTCCGTCAAGCGTCCAGCCCTTTACCTTGAATCCGGCAGTGGGCGTTGCCGTAAAGGTTACGGTTTTACCGTGCTCAACCTTGTTACCCGAATTGATTTCGCTTCCGCCGACCGTCGCTTTCAGCGTGCCGCCGACGCCGTCTACACTAAAGGTTACGTTAAACGTTTCCGGCTTATTGTTTACATTGTGCTTACAGCCGATTACCGACACCGCAAACATCAGCGCTGCTGCTATCCCGCTCAAGCGCTTTATATTCTTATTTATACCTCTATTCATGTTTGTTCTCCTATAAAGATAGTAGTATTCAACAATGTATGACGTGATGCCCCCTACTAACCGGAGTCAAACCAAAGAGCCTGTCTGCTTCGGCGGTAATACGCACGGTTGACGATGGGTATAAACTGAAAAAAGCGGATAAAATGCTGCCGTTTCGCTTTCGATGATAAGAAAAAATGATGAAGTTTCTGTTGAAAAAGTGATGAAAAATTATCTAAGTGAGCTGTGAGCTGTGAGCTGTGAGCTGTGAGCTGTGAGCTGTGAGCTGTGAG
>JBQMYW010000066.1:0-6208 GCA_052173295.1 Treponema sp. | reverse complement strand
CTTCCTGTTCTTCCCAACAGGAGTTCCTCTTATGAATTTATCTTGGACAGATGTGCTATATAATATAAAAACTTTCCGCATTCGTCAAACTCATTCGATATATTACACTACCGCTTCAATAACAGTGTGAGTAAACCGATAGTATGATAGAATTTTACTTAATACCTAAAAAGTGCTTAATCCGTGCAAACAAGCCTGCCGGCGGTATCGGCTTTTCGGAAACAGAAGCAACCGGTTTTTGTATGCGGGGGTTTTCACCAGTCGTTGTATTCTTTTTCCGCCGTTTTGGTCTCTTTTTTGTTTCTGAAGAAAGCCCATTTTTAGGTTGTACAGAATGCTGTACCGGCTGCTGTTTTGCACTGGATTGCGGCTTCTGCTTCTGCGGTTTCTTTTTTCCTGTAGTTTTCTTTGAAGATGCCTGCACCGATGCAGAAGATTGTTTTTCGTCAATAGCTAAATTCTTACCGTACTGTTCTTTATAATATGACATACGTTGCTCAAAACTAAGTGCTGCAAGTTCTTCCGGTTGTTTATCAAAATGTGCAGCGGTATGTTTACCCATCTTACGGCGGGTTCCTGCTTTTGTTCCAGATTTTATTGATGATGTATCTTTATTATTCCGGCGGGACGATTTTTTTGCTGCTGCATGACCGATTTCTTCTAACCCATGCCGCTCCAGTTTAATATATGAGTCTGCACTGCGGTCTTGCAAAAAATCTTCTTCGCAGGGGATAATTGCAGGTATTTTTTTTTCAATATATTTTTCTATACTGGGAAGATTATACACATCATGCTCTGAACAAAGACTATACGCCGTGCCTGTTTTTCCGGCACGAGCAGTACGGCCGATACGGTGTACATAATTTTCTGCTTCATTCGGCATATCATAATTAATAACAAGAGCCAAATCGTTCACATCAATGCCGCGTGCTGCAACATCTGTTGCAACTAAACATGAAAGGCTGCCATTTTTAAATGAATCTATAATCTGCAGCCGCTTTGATTGCGGTAAATCTCCAATGAGGTATTCTGTTTTATAGCCGTTTATTTGCAGCCGCTTTGCAACAATTTCAGTTGTTTTTTTTGTGTTACAAAAAATAATTGCATTTTCAGCCTGCTGCTTTTGCAGCAAGCCAAGCAGCAGCGGCATTTTCTTTTCTGCAGCAACATGAAAGAGCTGCTGGTCTATCTCGTCTACAGTAACAGTTTCTGCCTCGATTGTTATTTCCTGTGCCTCTTGTGTATATTCCCATGCAAGGTTCTTAACATACGTATTAAGAGTAGCACTAAACAGCATTGTCTGACGTGCTTCCGGTTTTGAAAGAACTGCAAGCAAACTGCGTAAGTCGGGATAAAAGCCCATATCAAACATACGGTCAGCTTCATCAATAATTAAAAACCCGATTGACGAAAGCTGCATAGTGCCGGATTTTTCTAAATCAATGATTCTTCCCGGCGTACCGATTATAATGTCAACACCCTGTTTAAGAGCAGCTTCTTGGTGTTGGTACCCTACTCCGCCATAAAAACTCCGAGCTTTTAAGCTGGTATCAGTAATAAGTTTGTGAGTTTCTTCTTCTACCTGCACAGCAAGCTCCCGCGTAGGAACCAAAATTAAAGCAGGAGTTTTTCCTTCCGGTGCAGTTAACATCTGCTGAATAACTGTTACTAAATATGCCGCTGTTTTACCGGTACCGGTTTGCGATTGCACATAGAGATCGCTGCCGTTAAGCCCCTGCTGCAAAACCTGTTCCTGCACAGGAGTACACACAATATAACCGGCATTATCAAGATTCTGTGCCAAATGTGTTTCAAGATTATAATTAGAAAAATTCATGGAACTCTATCATATCATATAGCAGACACATTGCATAGATTTAAAGAACAGGTTTATTGGTTATATATTCCATAAGTAATAGTATACCGCCGTATTCCAGCAGCCGTGCAGCAGCCATACGGCACAAAATGCAGTAATTGGCGTAGAGCGGCGGCGTATTATGCAGTACAAAAGCCGAAACAATGCTCCGGCAGCTGCTGCAAATAGAGCAGAACCCGTCCCAAGATAGCGGTGAGCCAGTGCAAAGCAGAAAACTGCAAAACACTCCGCTAAAAGCTGTTTTTTTGCTGCCGGTACTACAGAATACCGTTCAAGCAGCATACCCAGCCGCTCCGGTACATATAGCCGGTAAAGGATTTCTTCGTAAGCCGCAGCTGCAAATACTTTCAATAACATAAACAGTATACCTGAAATGAGATACGGCTTTTCAGGTATAGTAACCGGCGGAGTATACAGGAGCGGCGGCAGCACAAGAAAAATGCAAACAGCACTAAACTCCGCTACCGGCACCGTGCGTTTTATGGTATCAAAGTGCATTTTCAAACGGGCAGCGTGCCGCTTCCAGTTATTTAATAATTTCCGAAAGCCCTGAAACAAGCCCCGCCATATTTTGAATATCTGCCGGAATAATCAATTTAGTAGCTTGACCGTCAGAGACTTTTTCAAGTGCTTCAAGACTGCGTAATTTAATAAGGGCAGAATCTGCACCGACATTTTTTATCAGCATTAATCCTTCGGCTGTTGCTTTCTGGATAGCTAAAATTGCCTCTGCTTCGCCCTGTGCACGGCAAATAGCACTTTCTTTTTCTGCCTCTGCCTGTAAAATCATAGAAGCCTTTTTTCCCTCTGCTACCAAAATAGAAGACTGCTTTTGTCCTTCGGCAATCAAAATAGCTTCACGGCGTTCGCGTTCGGCACGCATTTGCTTTTCCATTGCTTCCTGAATAGATTCAGGGGGAATAATGTTTTTTACCTCTACACGGTTTACTTTAATGCCCCACGGATCGGTTGCTTCATCAAGAATACTGCGCATACGGGTATTGATAACATCGCGGCTTGTCAGAGTTCCATCTAATTCAAGCTCACCAATAATATTCCGCAAGGTTGTTGCAGAAAGATTTTCAATCGCATTCATCGGCTGTTCAACCCCATAAGTGTAGAGCTTTGGATCAGTAATTTGAAAATAGATAACCGTATCAATCATCATGGTAACATTATCTTTTGTAATAACCGGCTGGGGATTAAAATCCAAAACCCGCTCTTTTAAAGATACTTTATTGATAATTCTATCAATAAAGGGAACTTTTATGTGCAGCCCTACTTCCCATGTTTGAAAATACCCGCCGAGCCGCTCAACAATAAACGCCTGCGACTGAGGAACAATCCGTATATTGCCGATAAGCAACAGAACAATCAAAATAATAACCGAAATAACAATAGGCATATCATTCTCCTTAAGCTGTAGTAATAAGATCTGTTCGATACCTGTGTTTCCGAACAGGTTTACTCCTTTATTTTTACCACGAGGGTAACGCCTTCTATTTTTTCAATAATACATTCAGTACCGCAGGCAATAGGCACATCATGTATTGAACGCACTGACCATACAAGACCGTTTATCTTTGCTTCGCCTTTTTCATACGGGGTAATTTCTTTTTGAAGCATAATGTGTTTTCCAATCAAGGCAGCAGTATTTGTTTTTTCTTGACCGCTCTGTAATTTTTTTTGTACAAAAGGACGCGTAAATAGTATGAGTACGAGGGTAAGCAGTGCAAACAGTATTGCCTGAACGGTAAACGGAACCGGCATAAGCGAAATAAAAATAAGACAAATTGCACTTATTGCAGCCCAAATAGTTGTTAACCCGAACGTAATGAGTTCTATGATAACAAACACTACTGCAAGTATAAACCAAAACCATGGAAAAAATGCTGTAATACTAAGATCGAACATAGCTTCTCTATTCTACTAGAAAATAGTAAAAAAGAAAAGCCTCTTGCCGTACTCCTTGAGAAAGGACGATACCTTTGACACCGAATAGACAGGAGATATCTAAGCCGCAGCTGAACAATGTACAACATTGTTCAGCATACCATCGCATTTCAAGATAACCTATTCAAGAACGGAAGTTTCCGAACAGGTTTATTCTTGAAGAGCAACTGAATCCGGCACAGTTTCTGCAACAGGAGCTGCAGCAGGGACACCGCTGCTAATAAGCTGCTCAAATTCATCTTTTTCTATTGTTTCTTTTTCTAACAGCCGTTTAGCAAGATAATCCAACAGTCCGTATTTTTCTTTAAGGCGGTTCACAACAATACTATACCGCTCTTCTATAATTCTCTCTATTTCTTCGTCAATGTATTGCTGAGTTGTTTCAGCATATTCACGGACAAGCTGCGGATCGCCGCCGCCATACCCTGCTCCGCGTTTTGATAACGCAACATTTTTAAAACGTGTACTCATGCCGTAATCGGTAATCATTGCACGTACTATGTCTGTTGAACGGGCAAGATCATTTGAGGCACCAGTAGAAACAACCCCAAATTGCACAAATTCTGCGGCACGTCCGCCTAAAAGACAGTCTACCTTTGCAAGTAACTCGGTTTCAGTGCGTAAGAAGCGGTCTTCATCGGGAATATTAAGCGTATATCCTAAAGATGCTATACCGCGGGGAATAATAGATACTTTATGAACGGTATCAGCTCCCTCGGTAAAGGCTGCGGTTAATGCGTGTCCTGTTTCATGGTAAGCAACAATTTCACGTTCTTTTTCCCGCAGAACGCGGCTTTTCCGTTGTAAACCGGCAATTGATTTTTCTACAGCTTCACTAAGATCCGGTTTTAAAACTTCTTTTCTCCCCGCACGTACTGCTAATAATGCCGCTTCGTTAATAACATTTGCTAAATCTGCTCCGGAAAATCCGCTGGTAATCCGTGCAATTTCAGCAAGATCAACAGACACTGCCAACTTAACATTTTTTGCATGAATAGCAAGAATTTGCTCACGGCCTTTCATATCCGGACGGTCAACAGCAACTTGGCGGTCAAAACGCCCCGGACGGAGCAGTGCAGGATCAAGAACATCAGGGCGGTTGGTTGCTGCAAGAAGAATAAGACCCGTTGAGTTATCAAACCCATCCATTTCAACCAGTAATTGATTTAATGTCTGTTCACGCTCATCATTGGAGTGTACCGAGTTGATACGTGACTTTCCAATAGCATCTAATTCATCAATAAATACAATACACGGAGCCTTTTCCCGTGCTTGTTTAAAAAGATCCCGAACCCGTGAAGCACCAACACCTACAAACATTTCCACAAAATCAGAACCGCTAATACGGAAAAAAGGAACTCCAGCTTCTCCGGCAACAGCACGGGCAAGGAGCGTTTTCCCCGTTCCGGGCGGTCCAACTAATAATACCCCGCGAGGAATCTTTCCTCCGATATCTGTATATTTTTGCGGATATTTAAGAAAATCAACCACCTCTTCCAGCTCTTCTTTGGCTTCATCTACACCAGCAACATCGCTAAACCGTACCGTAATATTCCCTTCATCAACAGCAGCTGCACGAGTATGCCCTGCAGAAAAAAAGCTGCCGCCAAGCCCTCCCATTGCTGTGGTAAAACGCTTCATTGCAAAATGCCAAATAAGGAAGACAAATCCAATCGGCAGTATCCATTGCAATAAAAATTCAAATATAAAATTATTTTCTTTGGGGCGTATTGTATAGATTACATTGCGTTCATCAAGAAATTTAAAAAAAGCTTCTGTATACACCCCAACAGTTTCGTATGCATAACGCGGTTCCCCTGATGAAAAGAAAAGGAACTTTTTGCTTTGCGGTTGTGTATTCTGCGTTTTTGTATAACCGGTAAAGTAAATTGGTCCCATAGTTATTTTAACAATTTCTCCAGAAGCTATTCTATCTTTGAATTCTGAAAAGGGGATAAGATTTTGATCATTTCTATTCAAAAACTGATTTGCAATGAGGAGAGCGATAGAGATACCGACAATAATCAGCAAAAGAGATATCGGAGCTTTGCTATCATTGGTATTATCGGGTGATTCAACAGGATTAGATGAATTATCCGTAGTCTGCTGATTTTTTTTCTTGCCGTCGTGTTCATTCATGGTATGCAGCCTCTTCTGTACTAATATTTAGGAACCTCTAAAAACAAAAATTTTGAAAGGTTCCCATTTCTCTATTTTACACTGGTATTCAGTGAGGAACATTGCCTAATGCATATTCTAACAAGATACTGCAAATAGCCGAATAGGGCAAGTATTCAAGCAAAGACCGGCAGAAATATTAAAACGCAGCGGACAAACCGGCTGCAATGTCTAACCTGATTTTGTACACCTTGTATTTTA
>JBQMYW010000065.1:0-6432 GCA_052173295.1 Treponema sp. | reverse complement strand
CGCACACCACCGAAATATACGCACAGTGTATTTTCTCCGGCGTATATTTTAATAACCTTTTATATGTGTCCAATTTCAGACCTCCTCTATTTTTTGAAAATATGCGGGCATCTGCTGCGTTGCTTTACAAAAATTAATCCTCACCGTACACAAAGTACGGCTCCGGTTAATTTTTGCTCGCGCCTTGCATCTGCTCCACCTATTTTCAAAAATGTTTATTCCATTTATCACCGATCGCTATGCCGATTCTGAAAATGCCATTATCCGTATACTGAACTCCTGCTGCTTTTTCGATCTTGTATGAACTGCACAACTCGCTGATATTCATCGTTTTGCGTGATGTTTTAATTCCCCTGTCCGTGCATTTATAGTAAGTGATTGTTCAACCTTATCGTCAAGTGTAAATGTCTGCGTTATTTCCAAAATATTCATAGGTAAACCCTCTACTATGTCAATTTGTAATGCGTAATGCTCGCATTCCGTACCTCACCTGCTTCAATTATCAATGACAAGGGCATCTCTAAAAACTTGGTTAGATTTTTAGAGATGCCCGACGAGTTTTTATTTAAGTCTTTATATTATAATGACTTAAATAAAAACATCGTAAATTAATCATCCTCACTCTCCAGTGTAGTTTTTGCCGCTCGGCTGCATCGGTTTCACGCATTTTTCCATCGGGTGCTTTTAATTTCAACTGTCGACAAATTGTCGACAGTTCACTTTTTTCTTCTTCAGGCATACGCTTTTTAACACGGTACCAGTAATCCTGCGGATTAGGGCTGCCTGTTAAAGCGCCGACAACATCTACAACACTGAAATACTATTCTTCTTTTTCGTTGTCCCAAACAGGGCGTATTTTATTTCCTTCAAATAATTTTACTTCGTTGCTCATAAGTCCCTCATTTACTTTTTTGTTTCGGCTTCGGCACCGGTAATTCATCATACATTGCATTAAACAAGCCCGTTATAAATGCTTTGTCATCAACTTCGTCTACTAAAAGCATTTCTTTTGCGCCTTGATACGGCAATTCGTAGGAAGCGTTCGGCATATACGCAATTGCCGACGGAACCGCTTTTACCAGTAAGCGGTCATCGTAGATACCGCCCACAATTTTATCTCGATAGTAAATGATAAATTCTCCCATCATTGCGCGATAGCGTATGTCTTGCAATTCCGATAACTGTTCCAAAATAAAATCTAAATATGTTTTACTCGATGCCATAATTATCCTTTAGTTATAATTTTTGTTCCAAGCCCTTTCTCCAATCGCCATTGAGGTGGAGCTCCATCATCGCCCCAATATTCATCCATCGCAATGATTTTATCGTCTTTTAGTTTTATAAATGATACCACATGAAAAGAACTTGTTTTATCGGTGCTGTACACGTTGACAGCGGTGATGATTAAATCGCCGATGCGCTCTACTCTTTCGATTATACCGTCCCATATACCCGGGTATTCGCAATTTACCCGTATGTATTCATCTACCGTGAAATGCTCATTGGTACAATGCCAGTTGATATATGCCGAGTCGGAAAAGTAAGTATGTAATTGTTCGGCATCTTGTTTTAATACTGCGTTCCAAAAATCTTGTATGTTCATCATCCCTTTACTTGTTCCATCCAATATTGTTTCCATCCGGCACAATGGTAAACATTAAAATCAAGGACATATTCTATAGCTTCTTGTTTTGTTAAATCATGGTAAAAAATTTCACTTAAATTATCAAAGTGTGAAGAAACCATCACGTGGATAAAAAATTGTATTCTGCGGGTAATTTCAACGCCATCATAGTGCAGCCAGCGTAAGGTTTCGCGTTCTACTACTTCAATCGCTTTATCAAAAATATGTTCATACGAACTGCCCTGTGAGCAGCAGATCATCAGTTTCATTGCATCCCAATTTTCAAAGAAAAAATCTACCATATTTAAAAACCGTGTACGGGACACCGCCATGATTGTCGTTAAATCGCTTGACTTCATATTATAGTTAGATTCCGCAGGAGATGAATCATGATGTATTACTGTCATAAAATTATCAAACGCATTTTTCACCAGTGCATCAAAGAGGGTATCCTTATTTTTGAACAAATTATACAAAGCACCTGTAGTAAGTCCTGCCTGTTCAGCAATAGAGCGTACATTTGCACGAGAAAATCCTTTTTCAAAAAATTCTTGCTTTGCCGCTAACAGAATTTTTGCCTTTGTATTTAATGAATCTGTGCTTACTAAAATTTTTTCTTCCATCTTACTTTCTTATTCATTCTAGTATTTTAGAAATAACTAATATACTATTTAATAACATTGTTATTTTAATAAAAATTAAAAATTTTGTCAACCATAGTAAATTTTTATATAGCTACTTTGTTAATGAGAAATTATTGGGCATCCTGAAAAACTGAGTTTTTTAGAGCTTCCTTGTTGTTTGTACGAGTTGCTGCACTCTATGATTCTTTTTACTTTTTTGTTATACTGAGACGGTGGCTTTTCATCAGTGAATACGAGATTCAGATGAAAATACGATAAAGATCAATTAAAATACTACAAATCAGGTACTTTTAACAGCCGTTATTGCTTCAAACACCTATATAAACAGATATATACCATAAAATTCTGTGCTTCGGTATTGGCATCATTGCAAACGGCACGAAGAACAGCATGAGCAAAAGCGGCATAGTTTTTTAGGAGAAATGAATGGCAAAAAAAACAGAAACTAATCAAGTAGAATCTATCACAAATGCAGATGATAAATTGAAAGCATTTGAAGCTGCCCGTTTGCAGATTGAAAAAAATTTTGGGCAAGGTTCTTTAATGAAACTCGGTGCAAAAACTTCTGCAACCGGTATTGAGGTAATTTCTTCAGGAAGTATTCTGCTTGATGAAGCATTGGGAATAGGCGGCTATCCGCGAGGACGTATTATTGAAATTTTTGGACCGGAATCTTCAGGGAAAACAACACTCGCACTTCATGCAGTTGCAGAAGCTCAAAAACAGGGAGGTATCGCCGCCTTTATTGATGCTGAACATGCTCTTGATCCTCAATATGCACAAAAGATAGGGGTAAATATTGACGAATTATGGGTTGCTCAGCCGGACGCAGGGGAGCAAGCATTGGAAATCACAGAAAATCTTGTGCGATCCGGTGCTGTGGATATCATTGTCGTAGATTCTGTAGCGGCATTAACACCTCAAGCTGAAATAGATGGTGATATGGGGGATTCTCACGTGGGGCTTCAGGCCCGTTTAATGAGTCAGGCACTCAGAAAATTAACTGCGATTATTTCCCGTTCAAAATGTATGATTATATTTATCAACCAAATCCGTATGAAAATAGGTGTCATGTTCGGCAACCCTGAAACAACTACCGGCGGCAATGCCCTTAAATTTTACTCATCTATCCGTGTTGATGTCCGTAAAGGTGAGGTACTCGGTAAAGGTGAAGATGAAGCTTTTGGTCATAAAGTACGCATTAAGGTAGTAAAAAACAAAGTTGCGCCGCCGTTCCGGAAATTAGAGCTTGAAATACTGTTCGGTAAAGGCTTTTCCGCTTATGGAAGCCTCCTTGATTGTGCGGTTAAATATGAACTCATAGACAAAAAGGGTGCATGGTATTCATATAAGGATGAAAAAATTGGACAAGGGCATGATAATGCAGTAAAGTATTTGGAAGATAATCCGAGTATTGCAATAGATTTGGAAAAAACACTGAGACTACAGCTGTTTCCAAATCAAAAGTATATTTCAAGTTTTGGTGCTGCGGTAAATACAGGAGATGCTACAGCTGCCCTGAATACTCTAGACGGCGAAGACCCGCAAAAAGCGGCGGAAAAACCAGCTCCGTCACTTATGGCAAAAGCAAAGGCAGAACAGGCCGCGAAAAAAAATACTCCCGTAGAACCGGCTGAAGCTACGCTTGAACTAAAAAATATCAGTACAGGCGATGAAAATGAATTATTTTAATACCTCATACCTATATTTCTGATAGAAAATATTTATTTCGGATAGAAAAATTATGGAAACCATTATTCTCGGTTTAGGGTCTAATGTAGGAGATTCTCCTGCTATTTTGCAGGGAGCACTCCTACAGCTGCAAACGGTACTGCACAATATGTCTGTTTCATCGGTGTATCGAACTGCACCGCAAGAGTATATACAACAGGATGATTTTCTTAATCTTGTGGCGGCGGGGGAATATACCGGTACGCCTCAGGAGCTGCTTAACTATACTCAAGCTATTGAAGCTGCATACGGCAGGAGCCGCAGCAAGGAAATTTCAAAAGGCCCCCGTACACTTGATATTGATATACTATTTTTCGGCACACAGCAGATTCAGCTAGAAATTCCGCCGCTTTGTATTCCGCATCCTGCATTAGAACAGCGGTGCTTTGTTCTTGTTCCGCTGCTTGAGTTGTTTCCTCATTTCCGGCATCCGGTAAGCGGGAAATTGCTTAATACTGTATGTAAGGCACTCGGCGACCAAGGCGTAGTAAAAACCGATATTAGCCCTGTTCGATAACTTTGTTTCCGAACAGGTTTAGTATGCTATAACACAGCCATATAACTGCAATTAACCGGATGGTTAATATTTTAAACACTGGCTACTTAGCAGTTACAGAGTTTTTATCTTCTTTATGTACATGGATATATCCGCGTGGATTTGTTGCAAACATGAAAGATTTTGTTGCAGTATTTGCAACGAAATTTGTTCCTTCAACCGCAATATCCTCTCCTTGCTTTACTGAAACAGCCGCATTGCTGGGAGCCGACAGTAGGGACTCTCTTTTTTTCCAAACTAATGCGGGGCTGCGTACAAAAAAATCATCAGAAAGAAGATGAAAATATACTTCTTTGCCAAGATAATACTCTTCCGCTTTTTCATCAATATATAAAATTCCGGCGGCTCCTTTTAAACTTTCATTGTAGGTTTGCTCATCATAGCGGGTAAATACAATATTTTTACCTGCCCAAATTTTTTCTGCATCATACATTTCAAGTAATTCTGCCTGCACATATAAATCATTTTGTGTATTCACATACCGGCGTACCGTAACATTTTCAAAAATCATATCCGGTTGACTGCTATGATTTTCAACTTTGTCAGTATAACTGAATGAACATGCAGAAAAAATAATACAAAGAAAAAGAAACCGCTGGAGTATAATCACTTTGCTAAAGCAGCCGGCTGCAGATCTGCCTCTCCGGCATTTACATCGTCTTCAAGTTTCCGTGAGTAACTTACTGATAATGTCCGTCCGCGATACGGCATATTATTGAGCTTTTCTATAATACTTTCAGCATCTTCTGACATAACTTGTACAAATGAATAATTTTCAAGTATCCGGATGTCGCCGATCCGCTCTCGCGAAATACCCGCATTTTGGATAAAAAGCGTAATAATATCGCGGGGAAAAACTCTTCTGCTTCTACCAATACTAATAAAAATGCTGGAAGATTCTGCAGCATCGAGTACAGGGTGCTCTGCTGGAGCAGGGCGTTCGCCGGCTGCACGGAACCGTTCAGAATAGCGGGAATTTGAACGGCGGCTGTATGATTTGCCTTTTAAAAAGGATGCACTTTCCATTTCTTTAATAAAATATGCTGCAATGTACGAGCGGAGCGTAAAAGGAACATTTTTTCTAAAAATTTTACGGTACGCATTAAGTACATCAGGGTCTTCCTCTGTTTTTACTGCTTGAACAGCCTCTTTTAAAAATGTTGTAAGTTCTTCTTCATTAATGTCTTGCTTACTATTTTTTAACACAATCATCTCCTATTTTAATATCATACAGCCTTTATGAATAAGTAGTATGCGAGCTGTAAATCTTTATGCTAACGCTAATTTTTGCGGAATAACACTAGATGTTGTAATTTAAATCATTATCAGCTATGCTGATGAGGCAGCTGTATACTGCGGAGTATATCGGTATATTGCCACATATATCCGTTTTACGCAAGAGTAACACAAAAAATACCCAGGGCTTCAGCATGAAAGAAGTCTGTAAAAAAGAACGGCTGTCTATAAGCAAAGTCTGAAAAAAGAAAGCAGTAAACGGTCTTTGAGCGTAGCGAAAGTATCGTTAAAAGTGTACGTTCCTGTGTAATAGTTTGCAGTTAAAAATATTAATATCCACTTTGCATAAAAAACCGGATTACACTCCTCCGCTTGCGTAGGTATAACACACGCAGAGCTTTAGCGGAACTCTATGGAGACTGCCGTGAACATTCGGCTTAAACGATTTCCGTGTTTGTGTGTAATCCGGTTATAGTCTTTTATTTGCTGTTTTTAGATTAACGCGGTTCCAGTTGTATTGGACAAAGACAATTCCATAGTATACCGCAGATACGTGCATCAGGTATTAGGCTTATTCGATAACTCTGTTGCCGAATAGGCGTATTACACGCTATAATAAAACAGCACTATGTATGTACTGA
>JBQMYW010000064.1:0-6691 GCA_052173295.1 Treponema sp. | reverse complement strand
GAATTTAGGTTGCTTGCCTCTTAGTAAGGGGGGTACCATCTCTCTTCATATCCCAGTCAAAGAAAAAATCCGATGTATTTTTTTGACGTATAACCTGTAAATAGTAATTCCCCGTATCCTGTCATAACCGGCAGCATATTATGTATTTTACCTGCACAGATAGATTACAGAATCCGGCTCTACCAGCAGCTGCACCGTTAGCTGCCAAAAACGGCTATATTCTGCATATTTTCACATTTATGCTAAAGATTACAGTAAAAATTCCGATTCCTAGAGTAGGAGGATGCGGTATGGTATCAAATTATGCACCGCTTGCAACGTTATCCTATGCGGCTATGCCGCGTGTTTCTACTGGAGGCAGAGCGTATTTACCAGTAGAATCAAGTGAATTTATGTATTCACATTTTCAATATGTATCAGGTGTTCCCCGTCAAGAAGATCAGGTAGGTATTAGTATTGGAAAACTGCAAATTTTGAATACATTAATTGATCAGCTGATAAAACTTAGCGAGCATAATCCGCATGATGCACTTGCAGTACACAATGTGCAAAATATGTATGATATTGATTCATTGATTAATTATGTCGGCGAAAAGGTGCATACTGAAATAGCTTATAACAAGGATATCTGTTATGCACCGCTTCCGCCGGAAGCGGCATATTTGATTAATTTAACTATTTAAAGCATATTTTGCAGCCGATGATATAAAGCGGCTGCACGGTGATTTTTGGGATCTGCTGCTAGAGATTCTTTTACAAGTGAACGGGCTTCGGTTTCCCCATTCCGCTTTGCATAGAGGCTGGCGGCTTCGTACAGCATTTTGCTTTTTAGCGGCATATCTTCTGTTAATGCAGCGGCACGTGTAAAGCAGCCGATTGCTAACTCACCCTCGCCGCGTCCGTCATAAATATACCCCTTATTTACAAGTGCACTGCAAGTAAATGCTTCATCTTTTTCTGCTTCAGAGAATGCTGCAAGTGCTTTTGTTGATAATCCGTCAAACGCATACCGTAAGCCGTCATAAAATGCATCTTCATAGTTATTTTTTGTTTTTTCGATGGTGAAACATGCATTATAATCGCCAAAACGTGCAAAATACCATCGTGCATAAGATTGTACTAAAGGAACATCACGTGCTGCTTCCAATATTTTCCACATTTCGCCGTTTCCCTGTTGGTAGTTGGCAGCATCTGCATAACGGCAGCGGAATAGTTCTAACATTAAACGAGGATCTTCGGAACAAAACTCCATCGCATTTTTTAAAACTTCTTCAGCTGATAATGTGAATGTTGATGAAAGAAAATATTTTTTTTCCATTTCGAGGGAATAAAAATCTTTACTCTGCAAAAATTCTGTTAACGTATTGGATTCATTTTGCTGTTCCCGCATTGCTTTCCATGCCCGGACATATTGTGCAACAGCAGGATAATACCCGGGATCATTGCGTATACAGTTAATCAATGCTGAAATTTTTTCTTCCTCTGTTAAAGAAGTCATTGACAGATTATAAAAGATGTCGCTGGCAGCATTGGGATACCGATCAACATATTCTTGCCAAAATCCCCGTGCCTGCTCCATATCCTTTGAACCGGCACTGGCATCAGCTGCAAGCAGTAAATGCCGCCGTGCATATTCAAAAGGCAGCGGATCATTTTCAGGTAAGCCTATCATATCAGCATACGCTAGCGTATAAAATAAATCATCAATTACCGGTTTAAAATTTCCAATATCATAAGCGATACATGACCAAAAATAAGGAGACCGTAATGCTTCAGTTTTAGGGATAGCGGAACGCAAAGATGATGCTTCTATAAGTTTTCCCTCTCCAGCTAGCAGCACGGCGGCATTTTCTAAAAAACGGTGCTCTTTTGTGAGCTTAAACCCCTCTTTCCAAAAACTGACCGGTGTTTGATGAGTATTGCTGTTTTTATCTTTGCGGATAAATATTTCAGCGGCAATCCCTGCATATTGGGAATCTTTTAAGAGCGGTGCATACGTCAGTGCGTCTCCGATTTTATTTTCTTGGAGTAAAATATGCGATATTGCTGCAAGGAGAGCTGTATCATCGGGATTCTTCTTTAATCCGAGATGCAGGGTTTGCAGTGCTTCTACCGGCAGTTTAAGCTGTAATTCACGCTTTGCAATACTTAAATATTGTACAGAAAAGAGTGCTGATTTACGTAATTTCTGCAAACGGGAACGAGCCTTAGCACTATTTTCTTGTACAAGAGCATCTATCTCGTGTAAATTCTGTTGAAATAACTCTTGCTTAGTAGCTCTTGAGCAAGAATACAGCAACATGCTGCAAATAATACTGATGCCGCAAACAAGAACCTTATTGAACCGTATTTTCATAAGACAATTCTAAACATTCCTTTTTAATGCTGTCAAGTACGGCATTCACAAATCGGAAAGAATCATCGGTTCCATACATACGGGCAAGATTTACTGCTTCATTAATGACAATTTTTGGAGCAATATCCTGCTGAAAAAGCAGCGAATATGTTCCTAATCGGAGAACTGCTTTATCTACCGGTGTAATACGGTCAAAGTCCCAGTTATTTAGGCGGGGTTTTATTACCGCATCAATCTCTTCAATATGTTCAAGTGTGCCAAGAAATAAAAGCCGTGGAAATAAAAAAAATTCATCAGAATTTTCATCTGAATTGTTTTCATACCATGAAAAATTAATCAAATCTGTTACCGGAATATTTCCGGCATCCCATGCATACAATGCTTGGAATGCCAGCACACGGCCGCGTATTCTTCCTACTTTCATTCACTACCACGATAATAATTTTTCAAGCTCTGCATCTTTTTTGAAGATAGTAAAATTTTCAGGCTTACGGAGTCCATTAATAATTTCAATAGAAGCATTACCAAGTGCTTCATTTTGTTTTTGCAGCATCATCATATTTTTTAAGTAATCGTAGAGAATAATTTCCCGATTTGGATCTACAATATCACTGAGCTCTAAAATTTTTGCCGGCATTTTTTCCATAACCATAAAACACTGAAAATTTTCCGGAGTTTGTGTAATTGCGGAAACACTGTTTATTTTCATATCAAAAATTTTTAGCAGTTCTTCAAGCGGGACACCGAATTGCTCTGCAGCAAGATTTGTTTTCGTTATAAAGATTTCAGTGGCATAATAACCGGCTTTTTTTTCTTTTGATTTTTTTTCAATGTCAACAGCATTTTTCGGGTTTGCAGATAGCTGCTTTTGAATGTCCTTTATCTTTTTTTCTGCATCGGCAGAGCTGCCTTCTTTTGGAGCAGCAACCCAAAATAACTTTACAGCGTCAGGACGGACAAATGATTGCTTATTCAATTCATATTGCGATCTGATTTCAGTATCGGTAGGCAGCGGAATAGATTGGAGTTCTTTTTCTTTCTTCTGCATCACATACGCTTGACCGCTTAATTGCATTTTTAAGAATGCTTTAAACTCTGCAAGCGACATACCAGTCTGTGAACGCATATACTCATCAAACGGCATACCATTTTTTTCAACCATCTGCTTTAGCTCAGCTTCGGAAACTTCTCTTCCTGCAAGATTAGATAAATACTGATTAAAGTAATTATTTACCTGTGAATCGGTAATTTTTATCCCATCTCTTTCAGAAGCTTGAAAGACAATCCGTTCATTAATAAGAATATCAAGAGTCTGTTTTCGTTCCTCAATACTCATTTTTCTACCCATATCCCGTTCATACAGGGAAACACGGTTTTTTAACTGTCCAAGGGTTATCGGTGCACGGCTTGTTATTTTAACTTCCGCAATAGGCTGTAAATTTGATTGAGCAAAAATGCTCAAAACCATAGATAAACTTAGATAGGCTGCCGCTGCAAGTTTTTTCATTATGTCCTCGTTGTACGTTTTAATATCGAGCGGAGAATCAACTGCCGTTTCTCCGCAACCGCGATATAACAAATACCCCGGTATTTCAACCGGCTGTATGAGAGGCTATCTCTAAAAATGTTATTTTGTAGAGATTTTCCTTAAATTACTTTCGCGATGTTTTCGATAAGTTTTTCTAGTAAAAAAACTTATCAAAAAATATCAATGAGCATCTCTAAAAATCCAACAAGGTTTTTAGAGATGCCTAAAATATGATTATACAGAAAGCTAAACAGTTATATATACTATAAGTTACGCATTATTTTGTAAGAACTGCACGGATACGCCGTATTCCTGCAGAAGAGGACTGTTCTTTTTTAATGGAAAAATGCCCCATATTGCCGGTAGATTCCACGTGCGGACCGCCGCATACTTCTTTTGAGAAGTTTCCAATGGAATATACCTTTACGGTTGCCTCATATTTTTCACCAAATAATGCCATTGCACCTGCTTTTTTTGCTTCTTCTAATGACATTACATCCATTGTTACCGGTAAATTTGCCTGAATCTGCTCATTGACAATCCGTTCTACTTCGGCACGCTCTTCAGCAGTAAGCGGTTGCGGGTGAGAAAAATCAAAGCGGAGCCGGTCTGCAGTAATGTTTGATCCTTTTTGCTCTACATGATCGCCAAGTACCATACGCAAAGCTTTATGCAGTAAATGGGTAGCAGTATGATACGCAGTAGTTTGTTCGCTGTGGTCTGCTAGACCGCCTTTAAATACCTGCTCACTACCTGCACGGGAAAGTTCTTGATGTTTTTTGAACGCCTCATTAAATTCTTCCGTATCAACAGTAAGCCCCGATTCACGGGCAAGTTCTTCGGTTAATTCAATAGGGAATCCATAGGTATCATAGAGTTTGAATGCAAGCCGGCCGGGAATAATTTTTTTGGGATTCCGTAAAAGGTTCGGCAGCATTTTTTCGTACTCTGTTTCCCCTTTTTTTAGTGTTTCAAGAAATTTTTTCTCTTCGGCTTCAAGTTCGGCGGTTATTTTCTCTGCCTTTTCTGCAAGTTCAGGGTAGGCTACTTTGTAGCGGTCAATAACCACCTGTGCGGGGGCAGATAAAAAAGATTGTTCTATGCCGAGTTTTTTTCCATGCCGAACAGCCCGGCGAATGAGCCGGCGTAGTACATAGCCTGCTCCAATGTTAGACGGTGAAACCGCTTTCGGATCTCCAAGAATAAAAGTTGCTGCCCGTGTATGGTCGCAAATAATGCGGACGGATATATCTTTTTCTTCATTACTGCCATAGGTATAACCGGTAAGCGATTCAATACAGGCTATAAGCGGAGTAAAGATTTCTGTTTCATATACAGATTTTTTTCCTTGCAGCATGGCAATTGTCCGCTCTATTCCCATGCCGGTATCTACACAGTGGCGGTTTAATGGAGTATATGTGCCGTCTTGATTTTTATGGTATTGCATAAATACATCATTCCATATTTCTACATATTTACCGCAACGGCAGCCGGGACGGCATTCCGCACCGCATGAGGGACTTCCGGTATCAATAAACATTTCACTATCCGGTCCGCATGGACCTGTTTCGCCTGCAGGACCCCACCAGTTATCTTCCCTCGGCAAAAAATGAATCCGCTCTTTTGGGATACCAAGGCTTTCCCATATCTGTGCAGACTCTGTGTCGCACGGCACTGCATCATCACCTGCAAATACCGTAACAGATAAAAGGTCTATCGGAATATTGAGGTAGTCTTTTCCAGTTAGAAATTCAAAGCTGTATGCAATAGCTTCTTTTTTGAAATAATCGCCAAGTGACCAATTTCCTAGCATTTCAAAAAAAGTTAAATGGGAGGCATCTCCTACGGCATCGATATCACCTGTCCGTATGCATTTTTGATAATCGGTAAGACGGGTTCCTGCAGGGTGCGGCTCGCCCATTAAATAGGGAACCAAGGGATGCATACCGGCAGTGGTAAAAAGAACGGTCGGATCATTTTCAGGAATAACGGATTTTCCTGAAATTTCAGTATGATTTTTGCTTTTAAAAAACGAAATATACTTTGAACGGAGTTCATCAGCTGTAATTGTACTCTTCATATTTTTATATAGTAAAAAAAGAAATTACAGCTGTCAAGCATATTTCACGTATTGTATTCGGCTTTAGTATTGTTGCCGTACCCGCTCTGTTTACTGCTTGTCAACAGCCGAGCAGCCCTAAAAAAGATATTGGTAAGAACAATGGTTCTGGCGCTACAACAGCTGCAGCTATCGGAAGTGTAGAAGCAACTGCTAAAACAGGAACTGCTGGCGGTGTTACGCTTAAAATGAAAGACCTTAACGGTGATGATGGTACATATACCAAAGTTAAAATCACTGTTGAAAAGTTTAAAAATGGTGAATCCCGAAAAACAGACGCTGCAAAATTGGCAAATCAAGCAGGCAGCGGTAATGCAGTAGAATCAATTGAGATTTCCAAAGCTGATTTTGCTTCAAAGCATTTAACCGATACTACCGGATTACACAAACACGGAAATCGTTTAAGCCGAATGTTCACGGCAGTTTCCATAGAGTTCCGCTAAAGCCCTGCGTGTGTTATACCTAACTTTTACAGATGCTCTATTTCACTCTTGCTTAAACCCGTGGCTTTTATGATATTTTCAATTGTATAAATAGGCAGACGGCTGCCTATTAAAGTAATTCGATTTCTGTTTGCGATAGTCCGGTTATCATTGAAATTTCATCACAGGGATATTTGTGCTGCTTCATAAGTTTTGCTGTTTGCTGATTAGCTTGATATGCCCCCTGAGAAAGTCCTTGAGAAAGT
>JBQMYW010000063.1:0-7436 GCA_052173295.1 Treponema sp. | reverse complement strand
ACTATAGTAGAGCCGTTCTTTTGAAGAGTCGTAGGAGTTAAGTAATTCAGTGACTGCACAAAAAAGAATATTCCAGTTTTTATATGGTATTTTTGTAACGGCAAACGATTCTTGCATACGTGTTTTTAGCCCTGAATACGCTAAAAGAGGCCGTTTTTCTGTTAGTGCAGATTGTTCATGTTCTCTGTATGCCTGCTGTTCCGCTTGCAAAGTCTGTACTGCGGCAAGCGTTCCATTAATACCCCGTACATTTTTGTCATTTGTATGATTATTTGCAAAGCTGAATACATCAAATCCGCCGGTAAAGGCAGCCCGCAAATATGCGGTATGGACATTAAAACTAGGATATGATGAAAGCGGAAGTGCATCACATACCGGCGTTTCAACATTTACAAAGCTTATATCATCAGACAGCAGTATATCCTGTACACCAGTATATATTGCAGCATAATTATCCATATTAAAATTAACGGTATGAGCCATTAAATCACCGGCAAAGGTTACAACAAGCGGCTGTTTTTGTGCAATGCGGCTGCGGGTATCCGTATCCGCACGAAAATTCCGCATAAATTCTGCAGCTGCCGAAAATTTTTCCGTATGTATATCCGGCGAAAGGGATTCACTGTTCGGATAATCGCCGGAATGATACTTACTGCGGAAGAATGAACAGGAAACCGGCATGGTAAGCAGAGAGAGTACAGCAATCAATATGGTACACAGCCTTAGCCAATGAGAAAAAATACAGGGAATGTCCATAGTATAGAATTTCGGAATATCCGGACAGGTTTATTATACAAATCCTACAGAATATAAACAGGTATCGAGATTGCCGCTTTTCAGCGGGTGTTGTTTCAAATGTATGCCGTTATTAGTGAATATACGTGCAAATGCCGGTTTATCGGTAATAAATCCCAGCTTCCAGTTTGGGAACTCCTGCGGTATGCAGAGCATTTGCTCATAGAGAGCCAATGCATCTGCTTCTTCACCGAGTCTATCGCCGTATGGCGGATTAGATAACAGTACCCCCTCAGGATAGGGAGCCGAAAGATCGGTAGCATCTGCTTGAACAAACTCCGGCCGAGGGATCCGGTTATCTTTTCCTATACGCTGCAATGCCCGTCCGGCAATCATACAAGCTCTTTCCGCATTGATTTGAGAAAGCCGTACTGCTTCAGCATCAGAGTCTGAACCGCTGACACGCACCAGACAATCTGTCCTAATTCCTAATGCCCCTGCTTCCCGCTCTGCTGCCAGTATTTCTGCGGATTCTTGTGTTTGAAAACACGCAAAATCCTCAAACGCAAACCGCCTGTTAATGCCGGGAGGAATATTATACGCATACCATACAGCTTCGATAGGAATGGTTCCAGAACCGCAAAAAGCATCGTGCAGCGGATATTTACGCTTCCACTGCATGCAGTGCAGCAGCACAGCGGCAAGTGTTTCCCGCATTGGGGCAGTGCCTCCGCTTAACCGGTACCCACGCCTGTGCAGCGGTTCTCCCGATAAATCGAGCAGCACATACACATGGTTGTTTTCTATATATATGCGGACAGTATAGGTTTTTCCGCTTTCTGGTAAAATTTGCATTTTCCACTTGCTGCACAGCGAAGTACATAAAGCTTTATGTACCGCTTTTTGCACTGCATGTTCAGAAGATAGTTTACTTTTAAACGTCCGAACCTTATCAATCGTAATTTTTGAATCTTTTTGAAAAAAAGAGTGCCACTGTAATCCTGCAACAGCAGTAAACAGTGTATCAAAATTATCAGTATAAAAATCTTTCAGTACAAGATATATTCTATCAGCAGTCCGTAAATAAAAATTCGCCCGCATCATACTAAGAACAACAGGCTCTTTTACTGCAGAAGAGAAAAAAACACGCCCGGGAAGCCGGTTTATCGGTTTAAAATTTAAATGTTTTAGCTCATTGGAAAGAACGCTTTCCGCTCCAATTGCACAGAGTGCTAAAAATTGTGTCATAGTAAAACTATACACATTTTTATTGTATTTGGGAAGCAAGCAGATATAAGGGATTCGGGAATGCAGTATTTTGACTTTACCAAAAGCCGCCGTTAAAGGTGTACAAACTGTACACCTTTAACGGTACTTTCCCCCGCAATTATACTTTAAAGCGTGCAGCCTCTTTGCCTACCGCAGCAGTATGATCTTTATTTGTCAATGCGATGGTGTTAATTTCTTGAATAGATCTATTAATTTGTGCAACACCGGCAGCCATTTCTGCCATACTGGTTGTTATTGTTTCAGAAAGTGCAGAAAGTTGACGGATTTCTTTTGCAATATCAGTAGATTCTGAAAGCATTTCCGAAGAATTTTTCTTTACCTTTTCAGTTACGCTATTCATATCCTTGATAACTGTTAAAACTTGCTCACCGTCATGCATTTGCTCTTTCATGGTACGGATCATTCCATCTTCTTGACGGTAAATAAAATCCATCATTGCACTAATTTTTTCAAACTGTTCTGCAACAAGCGGACCTGCACCATTCAAATTCTCAATCTTATGTTTTAACTCTTCAAGAACTTTCGTAATTGTTTTACCCTGTTCACCTGATTCTTCTGCCAATTTACGAATTTCATCAGCAACAACAGCAAATCCCTTTCCTGCTTCCCCTGCATGTGCAGCTTCGATAGCAGCATTCATAGCAAGTAAGTTTGTCTGACTTGCTGTATTTTGAATAACAGTAATTGCATCCAATAAGCCTTCAGACTGTTCGGTAACAATTTTGGTAATTTCAACCACCATAGCAACCGTTTCTTTACCCGTATGTGTTGTTTTCTCTAAGTCTTTGATAGCTTTTAAATTGTTTTCAGCTCTATCCCGGACAGCATGAATGTTTTTAAGGATACCGCCAATAGTTTGTGTCGAATCAGCGATACTTTTTGCTTGACTATCAACATTAGACGATAGCAACGAAATAGAATGGGTAATTTCTGTTACTTTTTCAGCAGCATTTGCAATATCTGCGTTATGTGCAACTGCTTGCCCTTTTACATTGTCCATAGTTGCAGTCATTTGATTAAGAGCAGAAGCAGATTCGGCAGTATTTGACGCGAGTGTTGCTCCAAGCCCGTCTATTTTTTTTACCGAAGACATAATTTTTGATAATGCACTGCGTATTTTTTCTATTGTATCATTAAATTCTCCGGTTATAATACCGAATTCGTCATTGCTTCTCTTTGCTTTAACCGTAAAATCACCCTCTGCAACACGGTGAAATATGTCAGTAATACCGCGAATATGCGAGAATGATCTCCGCATAAGCAGCTGTGTAAGGATAAGAATCAGTATCAATAATATCGGCGACCAAACAAGAGAATATCCCATAATAGTGTAGACCGATGGAATAAAATCTTTTACCGGAGCAACGAGAATGGTAGAATACGGAACACCTTCAAGCTGATGTTTTTTTACAACCACTTTACCGAGCAGCGGATCATCATAATATTCCAAGCCGCTGTATCCTTCAAGTTTGGAAAGTTTACCAATCGCTGCATCTAATTTAGTTCCAAGAACAGCAGGATTTGAAGAAAGCGATACAAGCCCCTCTGCATCAATAATCCCAATCCATGAATGAACACTCGGCACCGATTGCTTAATTTTTGCCATTGCTTTATCAATATTAACAGCGACACCGGCAAAGCCAATCGGTACACCTTCTTTATTAAACACCTTTGCATCAAACCAAAAATTGGTTACACCAAGCGTTTTATTATAATCAAGGTTATAAAATATTTTTTCAGGAAGCTGTAAAAGCGTATAGAACCATGCATCTTTTTTTTCATATTCATAAAGCTGATCTCTGCGTATTTTTTTACTATCATCGACAATATAGTAGCTGCCTGTAATCTTCGAAGCAGCAAAACACGTTGAAAAACGCTCAAGGGTACTTAACCGCAGCATCGCTTCCTGTGTGTCTTTACCGGCTTCAGTATTTTGCTCTTGTGTTTCAAACCACTCTACAAGATATGTTTCTTTCGCAAAATCTTCGGAAAGTGCAAGACCCGTGGTAAGATCTGACTGCAGATCAGCACAAGAGGCATCCAATATAATCGGCACATTCTTATAGAAAGTGTCTTCGATGTGTGCTTTGGCATGCATAACCGTAAATGTTAAGGCTCCTGCAACTGCGGTTATCAATGCCGCTGACAAAAATATACTGACTGATGTCCTGAGTTTCATTCCTATTCTCCGATTTTAGAAAATAATTTCCGTCTGTTATATAAGTTTAACCTATTTAGAGTTTTTTTTCTAGCTTAAATTTGTAAAGAAATATATCTTTACTCAACTTAATTGCAGAAAGATGCAGTTTTTGATGCGGAGGTTACAGTGAATCCGGTTTTCTCATACTGAAGCGCTGAGTTTTACACAAACGGGACTTGTAAAAAACAGAAGTTTCGCATATAGTAACTGCACAGTGATTGTTTCAATCGCTGCCGGATCCGTTAGCTCAGTTGGATAGAGCGGCTGCCTCCTAAGCAGCAGGTCGCACGTTCGAATCGTGTACGGGTCATCGTATATTTTGGAGGTGGAATATGCTTGCATTAACAATAGGTGCTGTACTCATTCTTTTTACCGTGTACGCTGCACTTCCCGCAGCATCGTTTGGTCTGGGGTGGGGTGCTGCTATTGTGTTATTTTTGCGGGGCGGTTTACCGGTTTTTACTGCATTTGTCGGTTTAATTGCGGTTTTCATCGGAATTGCTGATATAAAAGATAAACAAGATGCAAAAAAAGAAGAAGCTGCAATGAAAGCCGGAGAACATAAAGAAGCATAATTGCTATTGTAATAATAAAAATGCACCCTTGCTGCAATAGTGAATTTACTGCCGAAAGAAAGTATACTCAACCTGTTCCGAAACTGATGTTTCCGGACAGGTTTACTATATCTTAATATCGGAGTTATAGTATGAGCGATCTTGAAAGTGAAGTACAACGCAGAGGATTGATTAAAGTTTCATCAGACAGGCAGCGTGAAAGCCCATATCGGCGTGTTGCGAAGTTTTTGTATCTTGTCGGCGAAACACAGGCGGCAAAAGTGCTGCAAAAGCTAACACGGGAACAAATTGAAAAAGTTGTTGCCGAAATGCTGACTATCCGCTCTGTTGATAAAGATGAAGCTGCTTATATTCTAAGTGAATTTACCGCAATCTACAACGAATCAAAAAATTCTATCGGCGGAGTGGAAACGGCAGAAACCATTTTACATAAAGCATTCGGAAAAGAGAAAGCTGCTGAAATTTTGAAAAAAGCCGTACCTGCCGTACCGGAAAAACCCTTTGAGTTTTTAGATGGTGTTGATGGAGAGCTGCTATGCAGGCTGCTTAAAGATGAAATTCCCGCAACAAAGGTATTGGTGCTTTCACAGCTCAAGCCGAAAACAGCAGCGGCATATATTACACACCTTGCAGCGGACGAAAAAAATGATATTGTACTGCGGCTTGCAAAACTGGATAAAATCAGTCCTGAAATCTTACGGACAATTAGCCAGTCAATCCGTGAAAAATTACAGCATATTCAAGCAGGCAATGTAGAAAGCGTTGACGGGCGGGCTGTACTCGCAGCAATCCTGCGGAAAAGCGATTCCCAAACAGGAGAGTATATTCTCCAGCATATTGCTGATTATCATCCTGATTTAGAGCAGGATATCCGCAACCGGCTCTTTACCTTTGAAGATGTGCTTCATGTTGATAGTATGCCGCTGCAAAAAAAACTTTCCGGTATGCAAGACGAAGAACTTGCAGCACTTATTTCATACAAACCGGCTGCCTTTGTTAATAAAATCCTTGCTAATGTATCGAAAAACCGTGCAAGCAGTATTCTTGAAGAACAAAGTATCAATCCCCCATCTGTAAAAGAATGCCGTATCATAACTAATCAATTCTTATCGGATTTACGGCAGCAGTGGGAAGCTGGAAATCTTCTTGTCTATGGACGTGATGAAATCTGGATAGACTAATAGCTGCATTCAAAAATAACGGTTAGAGCTGGAATGAAGAAAACTTTTCTTTTAATTTTTGCTCAACAATAGGCGGAACCATACTTGCAACATCACCGCCGAAAGCCGCCAGCTCTTTAATAGAGCTGGAACGGAGAACAAAGAACTTGGGATCAGGCACAAGGAACACTGTATCTATTTCAGAATCCAAGCCTTTATTCATCATCGCTAAATCAAATTCATAAGAAAAATCGGCAACATTCCGTATACCGCGTATAAGAGCCTCTGCACCAATTTTTTTTGCATACTCTACAATGAGAGAGTCCCATAGATGCACTGATACATTGCTCCAACAAGAAACAAGACTGTTCATAATATCTAAGCGTTCATGTTCTGTAAAACACGTATTTTTACCCCGATTAACAGCAATAACAACATGTACTTCGGAAAACAGTTTCTGTGCCCGTTCAATAATATTGAGATGACCAAATGTAGGCGGATCAAAAGAACCTGCAAAAACTGCTTTCACCATATTGCATATTCCTCCTAGTACGGCTTACGGTGCTTTTTTAATAAAGGCATCTTTAAATCCAAGTTTTCGGAATGTTTCAAGCGTTGCACCGCGTTCATCTTTTTTGAGTGGACCTATATACACTTTATAAATCGGCTCTGAACTGCTGGGCAGTTTTTCAACAGTAACCGGATAGTGCTGTGCAAATCGTTTCTGAAAACTTTGTACATTTTCATCACTTGTATAGTAAGCGACCTGTATATAGTATGCTCCTTTTTCAAGCGGTGCTGCCGCCGGCTTTCCGCTGGACGGCTGCGGCATTTCAGGAGCAACCGGTACCGGAGTCTGCGTTCCAGTGCTTACCGGCACAACTGATCCTGTCTCATCCGCCGGCTCTTTTGGACCTGCAGGAATAAGTACAGGATTACTTTCATAGCTTACTACTTCAGGTTCAGCTATTTCTCCGTTTTCATCAATGTCAGTTTCATAGTAGTCATTATCAACAGCTTCCAGTAACGGCTCTTCAAACAAGACCGGTTCTATTGCCGCGGTATCGTCAACCGGCGGTTCTACCTCCGCAGGTGCATGTTCCTCCGGCTCGTTTTCTGTAGGCGGCTGAATAGGCTCAACTTCAGGAACCGGTGCAGTGGCAGCACTATCGGGTTCTTGATCAGCTTCACCATGAGGAGCCGGCAGCGGTTCTACTTCACGCACTTCTTCATGCTGGTAGTGCTCGGCAGCAGTTTCAATGGGCAAAACCATTGCAACCGGTTCCGGAGACGGTACAACGTCCGGCTGCGGCGGTACCGGCTCGTCAGTTGTTTCAGGAGGAGCAGGCGGAGTTGCAGGTTCCGGCTGCGGCGGTACCGGCTCGTCAGTTGTTTCAGGAGGAGCAGGCGGAGTTGCAGGTTCCGGCTGCGGCGGTACCGGCTCGTCAGTTGTTTCAGGAGGAGCAGGCGGAGTTG
>JBQMYW010000062.1:0-7458 GCA_052173295.1 Treponema sp. | reverse complement strand
GGGGGGGGGGGTATGTTATTCATTTTTAAGCACATCCTATAAAAATAATAGTTTTAACATAAATTTACCGTAACTATCGGCTAAAAGCGATAGCAACAATAAACTTAGTATAAGATTAATTAAACCTGAACAAGTCTATTATACCACGGAGAAAAACAATCTGCAAGAAACATTATAGCGCAAAACAGGATTTACTGCAAACTATAGTATAAAATAGCTTGACTTTACCGTATTTCGTTATATACTAATAGATATACTTTCAAAATAACCCGCACCGCAGTGATTATGTTTGCTGCATGATAATGTGATATTTCCTGCATTGCATAATAAATAAAGAGAGGATTACTATGGCAGAATCGGTTCGAAAGCAGAAGTATAGAACAGATAACAAAAATGTACTCACACCAACGTTGTCTATCCGTACAAAAGCGATTCTCAGCTCATCACTTTTAGTGATATTTCTTGTTATTTCCATCTGTTTGGTAATTGGTATTCAAGTATACCGGCAAAGAAAA
Source organism: Treponema sp. (assembly GCA_052173295.1). Lineage (GTDB taxonomy): Bacteria > Spirochaetota > Spirochaetia > Treponematales > Treponemataceae > Treponema. The sequence goes on along the minus strand of JBQMYW010000062.1, from coordinate 6,943 downwards.
CGGGAGCTGCGTACAGCGGTTACCCAACAATTCGGAACCATAGAATCAACAATTAAAATGTTTATGCAAACTAACAAAGAAACACTTACTATGCTGAGTAATAGTGCCTGTATACAAAACATCGGTACAATTACGGACAATAATTCGGAAGAAACCGCAATAGTAAAGAAAACAGTAAAAAATATTCAAACTGCCTATAATCAATTTTCAGATGTATATGCCGGCAATATGCATGGGGTATTTATCGGCTATCCGCTTAATAAACTGCCGGCAGATTTTGATCCGCGTACCCGTCCATGGTACATACAGGGACTGGCAAGCAAAGGAGAAATTGTTACAACCCCTGCCTATATATCAGCTAATGGTGAACCAACAATTACATTTTCAAAGGCAATAAAAGATTCACAAGGAGCACTGATCGGTTGTGCCGGTATTGATGTGAACTTAGTAAATTTAACTGATTTTACCAACATCGTTAAAATAGGAAGCACAGGGTATGCAATATTGGTACAGAATGACGGTACCATTCTTGCGGATCCTAAACACAAGGATGTCCATTTTAAAACACTAAAAAATTCAGGTATTTCCGGCTTTGCACAATTTGACACAATGCAGAGCGGAACGTGTGATACCCTTATAGATGGTAAGTCATGGCGTGTACATGTTTTTACAATTGATGAACTCGATTGGAAAATAATCATGCTTGTAGAACGGAATGAGTTACTCGCTTCATTTTATCAGGTACTTTATACAATGGTCATTATCGGTATTGTACTTTCTATCTTGATTTTCTGTTTAGGGCTTTTCTTTTTCCGTAATATTTCCGGTTTTTACCGCCATATCTACCGGACATTCGGACAAATTGCAGAAGGAGACCTAACCGATAGATTTTACCGCTTAAAAGATGATGAGATCGGAAGACTTATTGCATATTTTAATCAAACGCTTGATAATGTAAGCCACATGATTGGTGCACTTATTCATGAATCCCATACAATGCAGCAATTAGGAGAGCAGCTTGCCAGCACAATGACAGAAACCGCTAGTGCAATTGATGAAATTAACGGTCATGTTGCAAACGTAAAAGGTAAAACATTCCAACAAGCTGAAGCAGTAGTAGTAACTGCTAAAAATTCAGAAAATATCATTCACATTATTAACGAATTACACAATAATATAAACCGCCAAGCATCGTGTGTAAACCGTTCTTCTGCTGCAATAGAACAGATGGTTGCAAATATTACATCTATCACTCAAGTTCTTGAAAAAAATAATGAACTTACCCGTGTGTTATGCGAAAAAGCACAACAAGGCAAGCAGGGAGCAGCCGGAGCCAATGCAGTAGTAAAACAAATTGCAGAAAAATCGGATTCTTTGCTCGAAGCAAGTATTATTATCCGCAAACTTGCAAGTCAAACAAACTTACTTGCAATGAATGCTGCTATCGAAGCCGCCCATGCAGGAGAAACCGGAAAAGGGTTTGCTGTTGTTGCTGATGAAATTAGAAAGCTAGCAGAAGAATCGAATAAACAAGGAAAGCAAATCGGTATTGTATTAAAGGAATCAACAGATAAAATTGACGAGCTTATTTACGCGGGAACAAATGCACAAACAACATTTGATGAAGTGTATTCACTAATTAATACCGTTGCACAGCAAGAAAATTATATTACTGATTCTATGAAAGAGCAGTCCGCCGGCAGCCGCGAAGTATTAGCGGCAATACAGGAAATTACTGCGATTACAGCGGAAGTTACCGGCGGTTCTGAAGAAATGCTGCAAGGCGGCGAAAAAATTTCAAGTGAAATTATGCATCTGGATAGTTTTACAAAAGATATTGCTGCAAGCATGGATGAAATGGCAAGCGGCTCATTACAGATCAACAGTGCTGTACAAGATGTAAATGCAATGACATTGAAAAATAAACACAGTATTGAAAATTTTGTCCGCGAACTTGGTAAGTTTAAATTATAGTATAGGAATCTTAATGCGGATAATACAATCTATACTTATTATTATTGGTTTTGTTTTTGTTGGGCTTGGTGTTGTAGGCGTTTTTCTTCCAATACTGCCTACAACACCATTTTTGCTTGCTGCACTGTTTTGCTTTACGAAAGGTTCACAGCGGGTACAAAATTGGTTCATAACAACAAAATTATATCAAAATCACGTGAAACAATTTAATGAAACGCGATCAATGACCCGCAAAAGCAAGGTACTCATTCTTGCTTTTGCGTCCGTAATGCTGCTTGCAGGCTTTTATTTTTCAAAAAATCTCCATGCACGGATTATGATTGCAGCGGTACTTTGTATAAAATATTATGTGTTTCTGTTCAAAATTAAAACAATTGATAACAAGCACTAAAGTACCGCCTTATTTAATAGCGGTGCCGTAAAGTAACAAACTTTCAGACACCGTCTGAAATACTCAAGCCAGACTGTAGATCATCTGCGGCTGCAGGAGCTATTGCTGCGGTGCTTGTTTCTTCCGTAGAATTTGCAGAATCCAATTCTTTAGGTTCAGAATTTATTTGCTCAGAATTTATTTGCGGAGCAGCTTGTACAGATTGAACATCTCCAACAGATCTTACTGTAGGCGGTTTTCCAAAGAACAAGCGGATTATTTCATATTCTTCTTTATGCCGCATTTTTAAGAAAAGAGTTTTTGAATCTGCATGATATGCATAGCCGGAAGAATTATATGATTCAAACCGTGAATCACTTCTAAAAGGAATGCCGTACATCTCTATACGATAAAAAGGCAGAATACCGTGTAACGTCATATAGTGTGAAGATTCACGCGGGAAACGCACTTTAATTGTCATTGTTTTTTGCGTATATTCAAGCACTTCAATATCCTGTGCACAAGTCCATGCCCATATCCCTTCAACAGAGCCGGCCGCAAGTGATTTTTCATGCGGATACCATGTGGTATCAGGATTAAGCATTGGATAAAGTATTGCGGCATCAAGAAATTCATTATCAGCAGTTATTGTTTGCTCAGCTAATTTATTACCTGAAAGCGTAAACGATGCCGGAATATTTGCATTCTCATCTTGTGCCGCTAACAGCGACGTTATCAGCATTCTGCCGGCTGCTTGTAAGGCGGTATTATGCTGTTTACCGTACCGTATCAGTGTATGGGCTATTGTGCATACTGCTGCCGTGTGTACTTTTATGCCGTCTTCGCTCAGGTACAGAGATTCACCTATCAGATGCAGAGAATCGATAATTTTTTTCTCGCATTCAGCAATTACTTCCTCTGAAATTATCTTTTTTTGCGGATAATAGTATGCACAATCAAGCCAAAATGCAATAACTCCGGCAGCCTGTTGTACATTCAAAGAAGAAACAGCTAATCTATCTGCGAATTTAAATAGTTCTTCAATATTTTTCCGGTTACCTTCATTTATAAGAAAAGTCAATATATTTTTTTCTTCAAATACTTCAGCATTTTCAGTAGCAATAAAGCCTAAAATTCTTTTTGTTTTGTTATTACGGGTTCCTATCAGTCCATTATGCGTATTTTGTAAATTATTGTAAAATGGATTTGTAAGATATGTCCGTATTGTTTTCGGCAATGATTGTGCAGGCATATTTTTCAACGCAGACTCCAGCATTCCACGCTGCCCCATTTCAGCACAGTATGCAGCAGCAAGCGGTTCCGTTATTTTTTTAGATGTATATGCAGCTTTTGCCGCAGCAAGCATCCCGCTGTTATAAGCAGTAACTGCTCGTGTATACGTGTCCGGTAAGGCACGATTCATAGATGCCAGAATATTTATATCAAGCCCTTGAAACGGCGTATAGGTTTTATATGATGCAAACGGCTCCGCTTTTTCCAATGTGAGCCGTGGTATTTCCTCATTATTGCTGACATTATCGGTATCAGGATTCCCAAGCCCAAAATTACCGGCAAAGCTATAGAGTTCTTTTCCTGTATTCACAAGAATTGCACCTGAAGACCGCTCTATTCTTGCATTGTGTGTTAATTTCCATGGAAGCAGTATTTTCTCTATTTTTTCAGGAAATACAGTCTGTATATGCACCGCTTGAAAATCTTTTTCAATTGTTGTTTCAAATACAATACGCACACCGTCTGAACAGTCTAACGTAAAAACACCATTATCCAGTGTATATGATTGTATGGTAAGCGGAACTTTCTGTATATCTTCTGCTTGTCCGCTTTCATTTGAAGTATCTGTATACACTGCATACAGAGGATTTTGATCATCTACATAAAAATCAATACCGTTTGATGTAATATGCACGGGAAGCAAGGGAATTTTTTCACCTGTTGCAGAAATCTCATATCGTCCTGAAATATACATTGCTCCGGCTGTTGCCGAAAATGTTTTTCCTTTTGTAAACTGAAGCACAAAAATACAAAGAAAAACGGCACAATATAATAGTGTATACGCTGCGATTCTACTGGAAATATGTTTCATAAATGAGTAGTCTACTCAAACCGGAAGATAATTGCAATGCACTTTAGTTTTAATCATGTATTTTCTCTTTACATCTGCGGCATTGTAAATAATTAAATCTTTTTTAAAGCAATCTTTCCATTTCTATACTTATGAATTGATTTTCTCCACTTCCTGTTCTGTTAATCCAGTTACCTGCACAATCTTCTGAACAGAATCACCGAATTGTTTTAATAGTTTCGCTGTTTCGAAGGCTTTTTGCAGCGATCCTTCGGCGAGACCAATTAATTTACCTTCAGCAAGTCCAAGTGATTTACCTTGTTGTATACCTTGTTGCATTCCTGCATTAAATTGCGTTTCAGAAATAGTTGTTATATCGCTTTTCAGTTTCATGCGTGATTCATACAGCTTCCGTTCTATCGGCGATAAAGTTAGTACATCTATTTTTTCATTCAGCATTTGTAACACCGGTGATGTTGTTGCTAGCATAGCTCGCTCCTCTCTGTCAGTTGCTCCTATAAAACGCAGCCAGTTAACCAGCTGACCGTGCTTCCCCTCCGCTTTTCCATCTTCTTTCACTTTTTTTGCTGCCCGTAAGTCTAAAAAATGTACCTCAAGCACATCCGTCAATACAGTATGTGCTGTTTTTTCTTGTAACAGGTACGCTGAATGAATAGCGTCATTAAGGCTGAACCCCTCTGCAATAATGTTGATAGTAATGCATTTGTGTAAGCTGCTATACGGTTCTCCGCTCTTAAAATCAGCCGTGTACATCTTTGCCCAATAAAAAAGTGTCCGTTTTACAAATGAGGCATTCCATGACGCTTGTATTTCAATGTCGATAACCGTACCGTTAGTTAATTTGAGTTTTACGTCGAGGATGCCTGTTTTATCGCTAAATTCCTCTTTCGTCAACTCTTTATCCATAAACTCAAGATCGGCAACCTCTTGAGGTGCAAGGTCTAAAATGCACTCCAGTAAATTCTGCAAAAGCGGTTTGTTTTCTTCCGAGCCTAATACACGTTTGAAAGCGTAATCGTTTGTAAGGGTTATTTGCAGTTCATCTTCCATATCTGTATAAAATATAAGGTATACGGGAATAAAATACAAGGTGTGTATTACACAAGCGTTTAATACTGAAGCTCTGACCTGTAACAGGTGTAATGAATACTTTTATTATCATGTATTTTCTCTTTACATCTGCGGCATTGTAGAGTATTTTTATACAAGAATTATTAGATTAAACATTGTAAATAATTAAATTATGAGTATGAGGAGTTATCTATGCAAATACCATTACATTATCCTGAAAACCAAGCGGCTGCTAATAAAATAGCAGAAATTTTATCGCAACTTTCTGATGATATGCTATTTCATATTCCGGTTTACCAAATAGGAAAACAGCTCGGGCTTTCAAAAACGGAAATTCTCAATATTTTTATTCACGGGATTTCACAAGGTACTTTTATATTAAAATGGATTTATCATTGCCCAATATGCGGAGGGGTTGCACATGAAGCAGCAGAACTCCATACGGCAACAGCAGATAATTATTGCGGGCTTTGTGAAAAAAATTTCACCAATACTCTTGATGATAATATTGAAATTTGGTTTTCTATACATCCGCAATTAAAAGAGGATAGCCAAGAAGTGTATCAAACGTATGCCCAAAAATTGGAAAACAATGCACGGAATGGGAAATACCGAACATGGATAACAAATGATGTAATACGCGGTTCAGAAATTATACAAAATAGTATGTATCGTGAATTGTTGGGTTCCGATGTGTTGATACCGGATCAATCACTGCAGCTTATGAATACCGCTATTTTATTTACCGATATAAAAGGCTCTACCGCTATGTATAGCGAGCTGGGAGATGCAAAGGCTTTCAGTCTGGTAAGAGAGCATTTTAAAATTCTTTTTGATACAGTACAACATCATAACGGGGTACCGGTTAAAACTATAGGCGATGCAATTATGGGCGTATTCACCGATAGCAAAAGTGCTGTAGCAGCAGCACTGGAAGCACAAAAACGCATTATCCGTCATTATAAAACAAAGCCGGAAATTGAACAGATTGAAATAAAAATAGGAGTACATAGCGGACCTACTCTTGTTGTTACTTTAAATGACCGCTTAGACTATTTCGGTTCAACAGTTAATACTGCTGCACGTATTCAAAATGCTGCATTACCGAATGAGGTTGTTATATCTGAAAAAATTTTCAGTGATAAAGAAATTCGGAAGACAATACACACCGTAACCGATACTGTACAAAAACAGGTTATTCAATTTAAAGGTATTAAAAATGATTGCACAATCTACCATATTAAAGTAACTGAATAATCTGCACTTTTACAAACAGGCTTAATCAAAATAATCCTTGCTAAGTCCTGTTTTGTGTGATACACTAGTAAGAAACAGGGGGTATGTTATGATTATTGCAGTTTTTTTATCTATTTTAAAATCATAGTATTTTGAAATACCGGAATGCATAATGGAGATTTTGAGGT
>JBQMYW010000061.1:0-7511 GCA_052173295.1 Treponema sp. | reverse complement strand
CGTAATGGCGATTGGATTAGCGCACGGCAGGAGTATTACATCCGGGGATTATGGGATTTGGCAAGCAGGGCAAAAGATGAATCTTCTTTACAGGCGATGTTACAGCGCATTGCAGGGGTTACGCAGATCGAGTGGATCAGCAAGGCTCATGCTACCAAGGTGATCCTTGCCTTGCGGGACATTGCAAAAAAAGCAGGGTTCAATCCAGACCGTCCGCCTCATCCTCAAAGTGAGGGCACAAAACAGTGACCGACAGTCTCTATGAAGCGAACGAAACGCTTGAACAGCTGGAATTACTCATCGGTAAGGACAATGCCCGGAAAGTCTTTGACTTTTTTGAAGGCAGTAGCTTCTATTTCCCCAAAAGAATCGGACTTGCCGAGCAGCACCGACAAATCTTTGCAGAACTGCGAGACGGAGCAACCTATGCCGAGCTTGCGGAAAAGTACCGTTACACCAAATCCTACATCCGCAAGATAGAACACAAACTCGCAGCCGAGCGGCGTGCCCTTTTGAAAGCCGGCATCACCCCGCCTGATGAAACCGCCAGTGCAAGCACCGATCCTGTCAAACTGGACGTGCCGCACTCAAGACCATTTGAACCAGGAGAATTATTTTATGAACACTGATAGGAATACACAAGATTTGATTGAATTGAAAAAATGTAAAGGGTATCAGACTTTATCACAAGCGGTTAAGGAAGATATTGCTCGTAATCCGAAAGATACAGAATATGCAGAAAAATTAAACTGGGTAACAGAAAGAGCGCTGCATTATGCAGAAAAGCTCAATCTGTCCGCCTCTGAACTTTTGGATAAATGGGAAGAAAAACGAAGTTATTGGTATATGAACTATTATCAAGATTGTAATATGCCAAAAATTGAAGAGGGTAAAGTTTTTGTTTTTGAAACGGTAGATGATTTTCTAAAATCCATTCCTTCTAAGAAATTTATTTGCCCTTGCTGTAAAGGAATTACGAAAAATCCTTACGAGTGTAATTCAGGGATCAAAAAAGATAACAAACCTTGCGATTGGAAAGTTTACGGTCTTTTTGATTTGGGACACGTAACAGTATTTGTTAAAGACAAATTGCAGTTTGATAAAATCTTTACCCCGGTAGATTGGGAAAAAGGAGACGAAACAAAATGACAGTCGAACGATTTTTCTAAACAGCAAAGAACCGCCGTACATGAAAGAAACCGAATAGGGAGGAATAAAATGAAAGAGGTTGTATCTTGTATCCTAAATATAGTAGTGACTTGTTTGGTAGCATTTTTACTGAATTTACATTTGGTTGAAAAAAGACGGTATCAGGAATTAAATGAATTAAATGTAGTACTGGACGTTCTTTTAAAGGCCAATGAGCTTGAAGATAAAAATGTACCAATCGTAGATTATGTACGTCGTCGCATCGAAGAGCTGTATGAAAGTACAAAGGAGGATTAAAGTATGGAATTTGACAAATCAAGAGTATACACCGCAGTTAATGCGGATGAGTTGATGGTGGGGAGTAAGTGTATTTTTGCAGATAGCTTAGCGACTTTAAAATATTGCGTAGAAACTGAAAATCCCAGAATAAGAATTCTTGAAGAAATTGAAAAAGAAAACTATACAGACCGTTTCATTTGGAATGACACCCATAATTGTTATCATATGAATTTAGCCTACCTTATCGAACCGCCCGCCGAACCGAAGTACAAGCCGTTTGAAAGCGTTGAAAAAGCGATGGAAACAATAATACAGCACGGCGGATGGGTAAAAGATAAAAAGAATAACGTTCAATTATTGGTTGTGGGATTTGATGATGATAATGGTTTTTTTTTAGGAAACGGCTATTCCTGTAGCTATACAGGTTTGTTTTTGGATTATGTCTTTGTCAACGACGGCAGCCCCTGCGGGGAATTGCTGGAGGAGAAATAAAAGATGAAATTTGACAAATCGAGAGTATACACCGCGGTCAATGCGGATGAGTTGAAGGTGGGGAGCAAGTGTCTCTTTGCAGATACGGTAAAGAGTTTGAAAGAGATAGTACAGTATGACGATCCAGGCGACTACGTGGAGACATTTTATGGACTATATGACGATCTCGATGATGTTCGGTTTTGGGGAGAAAGTTATTGTTATACTTACGCTTATCTTATCGATCCGCCCGCTGAACCGAAGTACAAGCCGTTTGAAAGCGTTGAAAAAGCGATGAACGCAATTAAAAAGCACGGCGGGTGGGTGAAAGATGTTGAAGCTCATAGGTCTCTTTTAGTGCATGCGTATGAAAAAAATGATAGTGTGAATAAGTTTATGGTAGGTTTTAGTTGGATTTCTTTACAAGACTTATACGAAATATTTGTCTTTGACGACGACGGCAGTCCCTGCGGGGAATTGGTGGAGGAAAAATAAAAGATGATTGTTCTTAAAGACACTCTTGTAAAAGTTGTACATAGCCAACGCGGAGCATTTACCGCCCGCGTAGCCGAAACCTTTAACACTGAACGGGAAGTATTCTTTCCGCTCATCCTCGAAGAAAATGTCCCTTATAGACATGGTTACGATTGGCACAAAGGCGATTGTATTAGTTGTAATCGTCAATTTTTAAGAGCCTTTGAAATACTGGAGGGGAAAAGCGCATGATAGAGTTAAAACTACAAGGCCGTGTGGAATATATAGGCAAAAAGTATTACGAAGTTCTTTGTAAAATAGCAAAGAATAACTATGAAATAGTAAAAATTCTCGGGCATTGCCCTTATACAATGGAACAGAATGTAACACTTGATTGCGTATTTGCCGGTGTAGAGATAATCGGCGAATATTATGAGCTGATTGCAAGGGAGAAACAATAATGGACACTCACACAGAAACTCAAGAGAAAATCATTGCAATTACGGGAGCAATGCGGGACTTGCTTTTGTACAAAAATCAAAAGTATGGAGATTCCGCATTAAGCCCTAAACAGATTTTTTATAAAGGCGATGCAGTTAATTCTATCTTGATACGCCTTGACGATAAGCTCGGACGCATTATGGCAAATACTGAAAGCACCCCGCGTATCAATGACGTTGCCGACATCATCGGCTATTGTACCTTGCTACTTATCAGCGTCGGAGCAAAACCGGAAGACATTCAAAAGCTCATGGATTGAAGGGGGAGTAAACAATGACACTGAATGAAATAATTGCTTATGCTCAAAGGCATAACCTTGACTTTGATAAGCCTGTTACAGGGATATTGAAAATGAATGAGAGTATACCGCTTGACGTCGCAACTTGTTATGGCAGCGTAAATAAAAACGTAGTCCTTCATGCAACACCGATAAAAGTATTTCAATCATGGTGTGTCGTATGGCAGGAAGAAAAGGAGTAATAAATGGCTTTTACTTTTGAAGAATGGGAAAAAGGCTATTGTGATGATAGACCTATTGAGCCGTGTTTTGCAAGCGAGAATCCGGAGCTATGGGCTGAGATTGTTGATTATGCAGAAGACAAACTGAAAGAAGCCTTTGACGCCGGTTATAAAAGCTGCCGTGAAAAATGCGGGTGGCACTTTTTGAAAGACGGGTATATTCCGCCGCAAGAAGATAGAGAATATCTATTCTATCTTGCTTCTAAAAATGAACAAGGCTTTGTTAGTTCCGATACATGGGGAAATAAGAAAAATAACAGATATGTTATTGCATGGGCAGAATTTGAATATCCAAAAAGTTTTTGAAAAAGCGGTCATAAATCTGCAGAAAGCCTTCCGTCATCGGAAGGCTTTTTTATGCGTAAAAAGAACGGAAAAAGCCGAAGTTTCTGCAAACTTTCTGCACAACCTAGTTGACATTATTATTCGGCTGCCGTATAATAATAGTATAAATACTAAAGAAATTAAGGAGTAAATATGAACGAAATTAACATGGTATATGTAGACGAGGCGAACCACAACAAATTTTATAATATGATTGATTTGGGTACCGGCTACTTTAAAGCACACTGGGGACGGGTCGGATCAAACGGACAATCAATGGAATATCCGATAGCTCTTTGGAACTCAAAAATGAAGTCAAAACTTGATAAAGGCTATGTAGAAGTAAAGAAATCGACACTGCCGATTACTAAACCCACTGATATAAAAATAACGAATAGCGAAGTTAAAAGCCTCGTTAAATTCTTATTAAAATCCGCTAAAACGCACATTGAAGCCTCGTATAAAGTAGAAGCCGGAGCCGTATCTCAGGGACAAATAGTAAAAGCACAAAGCCTTATCGATGAAACCTACGCATTATTAAGAAGCGGTAATCATACACAAAGCAGCCTTAACACGCTGCTTCGGGAATTGTATACGGTCATACCGAGAAGGATGAGCGATACCCGTAAATACTTCTTGCAAGAAACGTATCAAGAGGCATTTGTAACGGAACTTTTACAGGCTGAACAAAACCTGCTTGATACTCTGACTTCTCAGACAAAAAGAAAACCTGCAAAAATTACGCTTGATACACTGGGATTGGAAATTGAAGTGGCAAGCCAAGCCGACAGGGATTTGATAGCGAAAAAAACAGACTTTAAAGTCGGTTCAAATAGAATTTTTAAGGTTACAAATAAAGAAACGGAAAAACTTTTTAAGAAAGGGAGAAAAACAAAATTGTTATATCACGGAACAAGAAACTGTAACTGGATGGCGGTTTTACAGCAAGGACTTAAAATCAGACCGAAAGGAGTACAGACGACCGGCTCTATGTTCGGCGATGCGATATACTTTGCAAATAAAGCGAGAAAATCAATCGGGTATACAAGTCTTCGCGGGTCTTACTGGGCTGGCGGCTCTGAGTCGGTCGGTTATCTTGCAGTATTTGAAGTGAATACCGGAAAAGAATGGAATTTGTTAAGCAATCAACGGCATAAGAATTGGATGATGTCTATCGACCAAAAAAGAGTTAATCAGGAAGGCTTTGATACGGTCTTTGCAAAAGGAGGAGCCGACTTATTAAACGATGAGTATGTCATTTATGATGAAAGTCGATGCACTATCCGCTACTTAATCGAAATCAAAAAATAAAAAGGCGAAGCATTGACATAATTATTCGGCTTGCCGTATAATAAGAAATATGGAAAATCAAAACTGGAAAACAGTAAAACAAGTGGCACAAGAAAATAATTGTAATGAACGAACTGTTCAAAAATGGTGTACTGCAAATGATGTGCCTTACAGTGGAAATGGTTTCCGTAAAGAATGGAAAATATTTCCCGAACACGAAAAAGCATTTAAAGAACGTGAACGACCCGGCAGAAGATGGCATAAAGAAGTTTCTCATTCTCCCGCTTCTTAATTATCTCCCCTTTTTCTTTTTACCAAATACTTATAAAAATCCTATTTTTTTCAAATAGTTTCTTTGATTAGTCATAATAAAACCCGCTAAAGTATATCGGTAAGCGTACATCAAGGATGAACCATGCAGGGATTTCCCTTCCCCTCCTGCAAAGGCTTATCCTTGATATGCGCATTTTTAGGAGGATGTATTATGACAACAAAAAAATCACAAATTGCATGGCTTTTACTTGCTGCAGCCTTTGTTGCAGCAATGATGTTTTTTGTCACAGATACGATGACGGTAACGGTAATTTCTGCCACCTTTACCGGTGTATTGGGAACATTTCTCGGTATCGACATCTTAACGATGATACATAAAACAAAAGAGCTTCCGGCGGGAACCTATAAAAATATGAACCGCCACCGTTATATTACGGCCCTTATTATTTTTGCATTTTTACTCATTGAAGCCTTTGTGCTTTCAAGCCTCTTTGAACGGGATATGAACACGCTTTATTTATCCTTTGGAGTGGGTTTTATCATCGTTATAGGCGGGCTTATTTCAGGTGTTGAAGCAAACAAAATGGTAACCGGTGAACAGCCGCCTGAACTCACTGAAACAGGGAAGCGATTCGGAGATGAGGTATGACCGTTCTTTATATCATGTTAGCGTTGTTGGGTGTTATCGCGGTACTTTCACTCTTGCTTAGTATCATAGTCAAAAAGTTGAAAAAGGCAAACGCAGAAGTACAGCGATTAAGCGGCGCTTTTGAGGCGGTTCGCAAGAGAGCGGAACGCTTACAAGAAGCGCAAAGCAAGAATAAAAAAATTATGGAGGAATCGGATGAAAAAAGACAGAGCCTTTCCGCTACTGCTGACGCTTCTCTTGTTACTCGTGCAAATACTCTTTTTTCAGACGAGGTGTACGACGACAAAAGCGCCGACTACTGCGGACATTGATGCGGTATTACAACACATTGCTCCTACAAAACCTCCTGCTCCTGTAATGGAGCCGGTGGTTTTTGAGGATAAAGACGGTGGGCTTTGGCTTTCGTACGAGGCATACCGAACTCTTGAGCGCAATATTATTGCGATGAGAGAATATACTGCGCACCTTGAAGTCATTATTGCATTTTGGGAGGAAAAAGAAGAATGAGCGGGACAGTTATTATATCTCTGATTGGTTCCCTTGTCGGGATGCTCATAACCGTCGGCGGCGTATTTATCGCTGTCGGTGGATTGAAACAGACAATAAACCATAATGTCGAAACAAATAAAGCGCAAGAAGAACATATCAAAACACTTGCTTCAAAGGATGAGTTGGCAAAGGCAATAAAACGCTCCGATGAATTATTGGAACTGATGCAAAGAAGAGCTGATGAAGATAGGCGGTTGGGTGAGCATAAATACACAGAGTTATACGGCTTACTGAATGCGCACGGAGAACGGATCGGCAAACTTGAAGTGTCGCAAGCGCAAGTGTTTAAAATGCTGGATAAGCTTGATTCTAACATCAATAACGGTTTTAAAGACATGAAAGAAGATATTCGAGAATTGCGCAAAGATATCAAAAAGGGCTAGAAGCAGTATGGCAAAAGATAAAAGACGCGCTGAGGCTGAGCGGCTTTATGTAAAGGAAGGAAAATCGTGTGTTCAAATCGCCGCAGAATTGGACGTGAGCGAAGGAACTATATACCGATGGAAAGCAGAAGCCGCAGCCTTAGGGGAAACGAGCGATTGGGATACGGCGCGGCGAGTGTATAACATGAGTCCGCGCGAATTAGTCGCCATGTATGCAGAAGCCTTAAAGCAGTGGGTTGTCAAAATAAAGCAAAGCCCCGATCTTCTTTCCGATGGGAAAATAGCCGATGCGATTGCAAAGCATGTGAGCGTTTTACAAAAGCTCGATAACCGCAGCCAGTATATGGGTGTCGCGCTTGACCTTATCAAAATAGCTGACCGGTGGCTCTATGAAAATGAACCTGAGTTAAAAAAGAAAATGGAGCCGCATTGGGAAAGTATCTATCAAGCACTTTCGGAGTATAGCACGAAAAAAGGCTTATTATGATTCGGAATATTAAAACCGCGCGGGAACTTGAAAAGGAATGGAATAAGCTCAAAGAGGAAATACTGTCCCGCCCGCTGTTTGTTGATAATAGCGAAAAAGCAAAAGAGTCGCGAAAAAAGAAATGCGCTGATTCGGTGTGGGAATTTGCCCGTACCTATTTTCC
>JBQMYW010000060.1:0-7568 GCA_052173295.1 Treponema sp. | reverse complement strand
CACTCGATTTGATAACACCATAAAAGCCTTTAAGGATTTTTCGGTATATTTCATTTAGCTCAGGAGCGTCAGACATGGTTTCTAAAAGCGGCTTATCGTATTCATCAACCAGTATAACAACCTGTTTCCCCGTTTGTTGGTATGCCCGCCGGATAAGACCGGCAAACCGGCTTGCAACACTGTTTTCAGCCGGTTCGCTTCCATATTTTTTTTCCCACAAAGAAAGATGGGTATTTAAAACGGTTTCAAGACTGCTAATATCCTGATAGCTTTCACTATTAAAATCAAGATACAGTACCGGATATTCTTGCCAAATATCCCGTGTTCCGGCTTGAGTTTCTTCTAACTCGGCAATTTTTAAACCGCTAAACAGTTCCTTTTGCCCCAGAAAATATGCTTTTAATGTTGAAAGAAATAAGCTCTTGCCGAACCGCCGCGGACGGCTTAAAAAATGGACACGGCTTTGATTTACGAGCTTCCAAATAAATGCAGTTTTATCTACATATATAAAATTATCATTCCTCAATACTTTAAAACTTTGTACCCCTATCGGCATTTTCCGCATTATTTCCATACTATTCCCCCTGTATAAAAGAATACGCAGCAGATCTTTAATAAGTCAACTATATTTTGTAAGAAGTGCATTCGTGCTGCTTTTAAACAAGATTAGACCTATTCGATAACTCTGTTTCCGAATAGATTTATTATAGCATATTTACCGGAATAGGTCTGGATTAAACTTCAATATACCTTTAAAACTGGATCGCAGCCCATGTTTGCATAGGCATAATAAAAAGCTGAGGGCTGCTTGAATACTCTTATACCTAGATTTTATTTTTTATATGCTTTAGTATATTAGACCTGTTCGATAACTCTGTTTCCGAGCAGGCAGACGGGTTATAAACCATACACATATCACGATTTAGACCATTGCATTTTGGAGTTTTGTTATGGATAGCACTATACAACTTTTGCCCAATGCTGCTATTTCCGCTGTATACGAGCGGTTGCGACAGGCAAATCCGGAACCTCAAGGAGAGCTGTATTGGACAAATACCTATACCTTACTGGTTGCTGTTGTTCTTTCTGCCCAAGCAACAGATGCCGGAGTTAATAAAGCAACAAAAAAACTTTTTGAGTATGCTGATACCCCTGAAAAAATGCTTGCACTCGGCGAAGAAAAAGTAAAAGATGCAATACGGACAATCAATCTATATCCTACCAAAGCAAAAAGAATTATTGCACTCAGTTCTCTCCTCATAGAAAAATACGGCTCAACGGTACCACGTAGCCGTGAAGACCTTGAAAGTTTGCCCGGAGTTGGGCGGAAAACTGCCAATGTTGTATTAAATATGGGCTTTGGAGAACCTGCCATTGCAGTAGATACCCATATTTTACGGACAGCTCCGCGTATCGGACTTTCACAAGGTACAACACCGCTAGAAGTAGAACAAGATTTACTGCGGGTAACGCCGCAAGAATTTTTACTTAATGCACATCATTGGATTCTTTTGCACGGACGCTATGTTTGTAAAGCCCGTAAACCAAGCTGTGATAGCTGTATTCTTGCAGACATTTGCTTAAAAAATGGAATAAGCCTGCACGGTATATAAAAAAAGGCACTGATACAAACCGTATTCAGTGCCTTTTTCTGTCTGTATTTCCGCAGTAAAACAGCTGCGGAAATACCATCATGGAATGATAGGCGTAGATTAATACATTCCGCCCATACCGCCCATATCAGGACCGGGTGCCGCAGGAGCGTGCTTCTCCGGTATATTGGTAATCGCACATTCAGTTGTCAGTAATAGACTTGCAATAGAGGCTGCATTCTGCAAAGCAGAACGGGTAACTTTAGCAGGGTCAATAATACCGACTTTCATCATATCAACCCATTCCATTTTTGCAGCATCAAAGCCGACTCCGCGCTGTTCTTTTGCTTTTTCTGCAATCACCGCACCGTCAACACCGGCATTCTCTGCAATTTGGCGGATGGGTTCTTCAAGTGCCCGTTTTACAATCTTAAAGCCGACCTTTTCATCTTCAGTCAGTGCAGACATATCAGCTTTTTCGAGTGCTTCGGCAGCTTGAATAAGTGCAAGACCGCCGCCTGCAACAATACCTTCTTCGATAGCAGCACGGGTTGCATTCAATGCATCTTCTACACGGTGCTTTTTCTCTTTCATTTCAACTTCGGTAACTGCCCCAATTTTGATAACCGCAACACCGCCTGCTAGTTTTGCAAGACGTTCTTTCAATTTTTCAGTGTCATAATCAGAGGTAGAACTTTCAATTTGCTTTTTAATTTGAGCGACGCGGTCATCAATGTGTTTCTTATCGCCGATGCCGTCAATAATTGTGGTATTTTCTTTGTCAACCTTGATGCTCTTTGCCTGACCGAGCTGGCTTAAATCGGCACTTTCCAATTTCAAACCGAGTTCTTCCGAAATAACCTGTCCGCCGGTTAAGATAGCAATATCTTCCAACATTTCCTTGCGGCGGTCGCCGAAGCCGGGAGCCTTTACCGCACAGGTCTTTAAAGCACCGCGGAGGCTGTTTACAACCAAGGTTGCCAATGCTTCGCCTTCAACATCTTCTGCAATAATCAACAGCGGACGGCCTGACTGTGCAACTTTTTCCAAAAGCGGCAGCAGATCTTTCATGGTCGAAATAGATTTATCGTGAATTAAAATATACGGATTTTCGTATACGGTTTCCATGCGGTCGCGGTCAGTTACAAAATAAGAAGAAATATAGCCGCGGTCAAACTGCATACCCTCAACATACTCGGTAACAGTTTCCATGGTTTGTGCTTCGCCGACATCAATAACACCGTCTTTTCCAACACGGGCAATAGCATCGGCAAGGATTTTTCCAATTTCTGCATCGTTATTTGCGGAAACAGAGGCAACATGTGCAACTTCTTCCGAGCCTTTAATTTCTTTTGCATTTTTTTGAATATCGTCAACAGCGATAGCGACCGCTTTATCCATACCGCGTTTTAATTCAAGCGGAGTCATACCGGCAGCAACAGCCTTTAACCCTTCGCGGACCATTGAGTATGCCAATACGGTTGCTGTGGTGGTTCCATCGCCGGCAACATCATTAGTCTTTGTTGCAACTTCTTTAAGAAGCTGAGCGCCCATGTTTTCAAAGGGATCTTCTAATTCAATTTCACGTGCAACGGAAACACCGTCTTTTGTAACGGTCGGAGCACCAAAGCTCTTATCAATTAATACATTACGTCCTTTCGGTCCTAAAGTAACTTTTACAGCACTAGAAATTTGTTCTACACCGGAAAGCAGGCTTTTCCGTGCATCTTCATTAAACAATAATTGTTTTGCCATGTTAATAACTCCTTAAATATACTAAATAATAATTTTAAGAGGATAATTACTATAAACATACAAAAAAAAAAGCAAAACGGCAAGAATATTTCTTGTTTTTCTTTGATTTCCATCATGTTTATGTTGCCTATCCGGTTTATTGCGGTTTTTGATAAAATCGGATATGATTGCAGCCAATTGTTTACAATGCAAGGAGTTTATATGACTATATCTGATCGTATTATCATGCTTCAGCAAAAAATGAAAGAATTAGCACTTGATGCGTATTATATTCCCACTTCCGATCCTCACCAATGTGAATATTTAGCAGAACACGATAAAATACGGGTATTTATGTCGGGCTTTACCGGATCAGCAGGTACGCTGCTTGTTACCCGCACAGGAGCCTGCCTATGGACAGACGGGCGATATTTTTTGCAAGCAGAGCAAGAATTAGCAGGTACAGGGATTGTGCTGCAAAAAATGGGAGAGCCGAATGTTCCAACGCTCTATGAATATCTTGCACAGCAATTTCCGGGAAAAAGCAGGATTGGTATGGACGGCAAGGTTGTGTCAGTGGAAAGTTTTACTGCATTTATCCGCGAGCTGCCGGAAGCAGAATTTGTTATTGATAATGATTTAGCAGGACAACTATGGGAAAACCGTCCAAAACCGGTTTTAAGCACTGCCTTTATTCTTGGTATAGAATATGCAGGTCAATCGGTACAGGAAAAACTGCGGATTGTGCGGGAGCATTTGGCAGAACAGCAGGCGGACACGACCGTTATCGGAGCATTGGAAGATATTTGCTATTTATACAATATAAGAGGACGGGATATTGAATCAACGCCGGTTGTAACTGCCTATACACTCGTTCATACCAACTATGCACGGCTCTATATTGATGAGCGGCAGCTTACACCTGAAGTACGGACTCATTTAGAGCAAGCGGGAGTAACTATTGCCGGCTATTCCGATATTTTTGCTGACGCTGCACAACTAACCGGTACCGTTTATCTTGATCCTTCCAGAACGAATATCTTTGTACGAAACTGCATTCACACAACAGTTATTGAAGGATTGAATATTACTTCCCGCATGAAAGCGGTAAAAAATTCAGTTGAAATAGAAAATTTCCGGCATACCTTTGTAAAAGACGGGGTTGCAATGGTAAAAATACTGAAATGGGTAGAAGATAATGCTCATGCAGGCATTACCGAATGGGATGTTTCTGAAAAGCTGCTGCACTTCCGTGCTGAACAGGACGCTTTTATTGAAGAAAGTTTTTCCACTATTGCAGGCTACGGATCGAATGGAGCAATTATTCATTATGCACCGCAAAAAGACTCTGCTGCCGTACTTGCTCCCCGCGGATTTCTTCTACTGGATTCCGGCGGACAGTATATGGGCGGTACTACCGATATTACCCGTACCATACCCCTCGGTATGCTAACAGAAGAAGAGAAAATAGATTATACGCTGGTTTTAAAATCGCATATTCAGCTGGCTCTTGCGGTATTCCCCGAAAATACACTCGGATATAAACTTGATACGATAGCCCGTATGCCCTTGTGGAAGCACAAGAAAGATTATAAGCATGGAACAGGACACGGGGTCGGCTATGTACTTTCTGTCCATGAAGGACCGCAAACCATTGGATTAAAATATGCTGGTTTACCGTTGTGCAGCGGTATGATTACCTCAAATGAACCGGGAATTTATTGTGCCGGAAGTCATGGAATCCGCATTGAAAATCTTACCTTAACAAAAAAGGCAGGAGATACTCCATTCGGTTCATTTTTAACTTTTGAAACCTTAACGCTCTGTCCGATTGACACGCGTCCGGTAATAAAAGATATGCTTTCTCAAGAAGAACTTGTATGGCTGAATACATACCATGAAACAGTTTATCAAGCACTGGCTCCGCTGCTTGATAGCGGCCACCGGAGCTTTTTACAAAAAAGGACTGCTGCGATATAATGCTGGGTAAGAGAAGTGTAGAGAATGTCCGCATTATTATGGGGGTTGACCCCGGTCTTGCCTCTACCGGTTATGGATTTATCCGCCTTATCGGCAATAGAATGCACTGTATTGACTACGGGGTAATACAAACAGTGCCTGCACAACCGCAGGGAACGCGGCTGCTGCATATCTTTACAAAGATCACTGCATTAATTGCTGCACATAAGCCGGCAGCCGCAGGCATTGAAACCCTGCGGTTTGCAAAAAATGTTACCAGTGCATTAGATGTTTCTGAATCACGGGGTGTTACCCTGCTCGCCTTTGAGCAGGCAGGTATTCATGTTAAACAGTATGCTCCAAATGCAATTAAGAAAGCTGTTACCGGTATAGCTACTGCTGATAAAAAGCAGGTACAGCGTGCAGTACAGCTGCTGCTGGGGCTTACAGCACTACCGCAGCCGGATCATGCTGCTGATGCTCTTGCAGCTGCAATCACATACATTAACGTACCTGATACGGAGCTATTAAAAAATGGCAATTTTTAGTGATTAGCATTATGATACATATTTTGGAGAATACCATGAAAAATACTATATACAGCATTTCTTCTGTTTTGCTAACAATATGTGCAGTATGTATTGTTTCCTGTACAAATCATTCCATGCCTGCTGTTACAGAGGCAACAGACACCGAATGTTCACCGCCAGTACAGCACTCTAACCTATCAGACAAAGAACAAGCCCTTTTCAAACGGCTGACTGATGCAGTGCTGCGGTTTGAAGACAGTGTCGATGTACGCGATCTTGCTATCAGCTGTCAGTCAACACCTGATAAAGAGGCTGAATACCGCGTACTCTATGACCGCTTTACCGATTGGCTCAATGAACAAAATCTCTTCATTTTTCATTTACCGCTGCCGAAAACTATTGCCTGTACATATAAACAGGAGAATGAAAATGAAGTTGCCTCATACAAATTAACATACTATGTTTCGCCTGAAACTGTGCACAGCAGCTATGAACGGGTTGTAACCGCGTTTGAAAGTTTTTATGAAACCGTAAAAAAAGGTATGAATCAGGCAGAAATAAGCTATGCACTCTATCGGGCATTAGAAAAACATACCGCATACGGCGAAAACACCGGATCGCAGTACCAGCGGACAGTTTGCGGAGCTATTTTAGATGGAATAGGTGTTTGCGAAGATTATAGTATCGGGTACAAGCAGCTTATGCACGGTGTTGGTATCGAAGTACAATGCCTCGAAGGAGATACCCGCCCCATACCTGATTCTGGCGGAAATATTGCTCATATGTGGAATAGGGTTAAACTCAACGGCAAATGGTATAATGCCGATGCAACATGGGATGATAATGATCAGGCAGAATCTCAATTAACAGCACACTGTAGCGGAAAATACTTTTTAAAATCGGATAGTACCTTTTATGAACAGTTAAATCATACATATATATACGATAAGCTTTTACCGATGGTGCCGCAGGCTTCCGATACCGAATATGAAAATCCTGCATATATCTTTCACAACGGCGATAAAAAAAGCGATCCGTTCTATTATAAAGGTTATTGGTACTATTTTTCGTATGACGATATGGGAATATACCGCAGCCGTTTTAACGGAAGTGAGAAAACGCTGTTATACAAAAAAATGTACCATATAAATAATGACGTATATAAGCCGTATTGGGCAAAATTACACCGCATTGAATTCGGTGCCGAAAAAATCTACTTTCTTGATTATGCTGAACAAGATGGAACTGGAGGTTACGCCATCTATACACTGCCGTATAATGGCGATACTGCTTCTGCAGAAAAAATTGGCAAGGCACCCGCCCCCGGTAAACCTCTGCGGCAAGAAAACGATAACCCTGCTAAAGAAATCGGCGGTATCGCAGTCCTACGCACAGAAATTATGTTTTCTAAAATGAAAGATGCCTATTTTCATGGCACAGAAAGCTATTTCACACCCGCACATCAGGAACGCATCCGTTTTCTTGCCTGCATACAGGAGGCAGAAGCATATGCAAAAGCATATGCAGAAGCATATAGTAAAACGGCACAAATTGATGAAGCCCGTGCAGAGCTTCTGTACAACAAGCTTCGGCATGCACGGCTCAACTACGGCGGACACACTACATGCCGGCCGTCCTAATCCAGTACATTTTGCATAGACAAAATATACCGGTTACAGCTCTTCACATTCCCAGTATGCTGTATAATCTTCGAGATACCCTACCGGTATCTCGTCATTGAAGACAGCTCCTA
>JBQMYW010000059.1:0-8076 GCA_052173295.1 Treponema sp. | reverse complement strand
GGGGCGATAGATGAATGATAGATGCTTATTCAGTATCAATATCCCAGCCGATTGTTTTCTCAGGGTGTTTATAAAAGGCGCTCGCATACCGTTTTATTTGTGCAATCATATTTTCATGTATATCACCGGCATTATGTGCTTTTGTAGTTGATTTTAATTCCAAAATAAGTAATTCATTTACTTTTCCATGTACGTCAAACAAATAAATCATCTGTTTCAATTTAGCTAAAATCCGCTGTCTGTGATTTATGTAGATATGTAAACTTGAGTTTATCAGCTTACGTGTTTCTTCAAAGTTAAAGATTGTTTTTTTAGTGTAGGTTTTTGTGTAGGAAAAACACCTGCAAGACACCCCAAAAAAGGGCGTTTTACCTGTTAATTTCTTGTATTTTCTTAGTGAATATTCGAGTTTTAGAGGCATCTTTGAATATGTGATGCTGTAACTCACAATAGTATAGTGAGTTATAACACGTTTAAATCTCGGAAAATTCGCTAAAAGCGAGTTTTTCGAGATGACCACTTGCAGTTTTCCCCACTTTCTCCTATACTAGATTATATGGAAAACCAAGAAAAAAGCACTATTGTATATGATGATTTTGCAAAACTTTGCATTAAAACAGGCAAAGTGCTTGCATGTGTAAAAGCTGAGAATGCAGAAAAATTATACATTCTTCAAGTTGATACCGGAGAAGAAAAACCGCGGCAAATTGTTTCCAGCCTTGTGGATTATTATACTGCAGAAGAGCTTATTGGAAAAGAAATTGTGGTTTTAGTTAATTTGAAACCGGCAAAAATGCGCGGGCATCTTTCTGAAGGTATGCTGCTGTGTGCAGAAACAGATGACTCTTCCATCTGTGTACTGCTTAAATCGGAAACAACAGTTCCTGCCGGTACTTCCATCACTTAAGGAGTTCATAGATGAAAGCACAGCAGCTCAGTTCAACAGTCTATTGTATCCATGCTGATATTTACGACAGCCGCGGACGTTTTGAAGGTATATGGAAGATCCCGCAGGGAGTAAGTATCAATTCATATATCATTAAAGGAGAAAAAACTGCTCTTATTGATGTCCTAAGGGATTGGGACGGTTCCCTTACCAGTTATCAAGAA
Source organism: Treponema sp. (assembly GCA_052173295.1). GTDB lineage: Bacteria > Spirochaetota > Spirochaetia > Treponematales > Treponemataceae > Treponema. The sequence goes on along the minus strand of JBQMYW010000059.1, from coordinate 6,966 downwards.
CAGCTGGAATCGCTTGGCTTATCTTTTAAAAATATTGACTATATTATTTTAAATCACCTTGAACCGGATCACAGCGATCTTATTGAATATGTCCGCACGTGTAATCCTGCTGCTGAAATTATCAGTACAGTTAAAGGAATTGCCATGGTTGAAAAGTTCCTCAAAGTAACAGGTGCTATGCGGGCGGTAAAAACAGGAGATACCCTTGATTTAGGCAGCGGCGCAGTGCTTGAGTTTTACGAAACCCCGAATATTCACTGGCCTGAAACCATGATGACATACCACTGCAATGATAAAATTTTGTTTTCTTGCGATGCCTTTGGTTCTTACGGCTGTATTGGCGAGCATATCTTTGATGATCAGCACACGGCAGAATCGCTTGCTGCATTTGAAAAAGAAACGCTCCGCTATTACTCTAATATTGTAGCAAGTTTCAGCACATTTGTACTAAAAGGACTCCAAAAACTTTCAGGACTTGATATTCAATGCATTGCACCAAGTCACGGACTGGTATGGCGTTCTGATGTAAAACGGGTTATTGATCTGTATACACGGCTTGCAGGATATAACACCGGCGGTGCATGCGAGCCTGAAATTTGCATTATTTGGGGTTCTATGTACGGGTATACAAAACGCGGACTTGATGCGGTGATTAAAGGCATTGAAGCTGAAAACGTACCCTATACTATTCATCAAATTCCTGATACCGATCCCTCATATATTATCGGCGATGCGTATAAAGCTGCTGCATTACTCCTTGCTATGCCGACGTATGAGTATAAAATGTTTCCTCCTATGGCGTATATTCTTGATTTGTTTGAACGGAAGCACATAACCGGTAAGACAGTGTTAAGAATCGGCAACTGGGGCTGGGTAGGCGGTGCCAAGAAAGAATACGAGCAAAAAATTGCAAACTTAAAATGGAACAATCTTGAGCAATATGAATGGCAGGGAAAACTTCGAGAAGAAGACACTGCAGCTCTTGAGCAGCAAGGAGTACAACTTGCCCGTATGGTAAAAGAAGCTGCTGCAAAGACAACGGCACAGGCTGCAGCAGAATAAGGCGTTACAATGCGTGAAATTGAACTAAAAGCATGGGTTAAAAAACCTGAACACACTTTTGATAGCATTCTTCACTATGCTGATTTTATATACCGTTGTACAAAATCAGATTCTTACTGGCAAATTAATGGAAAAACATTACGTATAAGGGAAGAAGAAACACCCGGTACACAAGTAACTCCCATTTTGATTACTCAAAAAATAAAGAAAATTGACGCAGGAATTGAAATAAATAAAGAACTTGAATTTGAACTTCCTGCTCATTCTTTACCGGTATTTATTGAAATACTCAAAAATACCGGCTTTAAAAAAACAGTTGTAAAAGAAAAAGCAACCAGCGTATTCCGTCCTCATACGGCACTGTTTGCTCAAGAACTGTTACAGGATATGCATTCAGTAACAATAGAGCTATCATTAGTTAAACCTATCGGCTGGTTTTTAGAGCTTGAAGTGCTCTATGACGAAACAAAAGTAACTATGCCGGAGGAAACATTGCAGCGTCATGCACGGGCCTTGCTCCGCCGCTTACTCGATTTCATCGGTATTGAGCAAAGTGCAATCGAACCCCGCCCCTACTCGGAACTTTTAGACGGGTTACATACGTCCTAAATACAAGGTGTGCTTTATTTTTGCGGCTGCTCATTAGTGCTGCAAAAATAGATACAAGATGACTGTAAACAGTCTCTTTTACAGTAAACCTGTTCGAAAACGAAGTTATCGGACAGGTTTAGTACATCATAACACTACTAGTCTTTTATTAGTTTAAATGAACTGTACTCATTTATCCCGTCTAATGAATTAGCAACGGTGTACCCAGCCTCTCTGATTTTTTGTGCAACAGTAAATGATCTATTACCTGTATAACAATATACTGCAAACGGTTTATCTTTAGGAAGAGAAGCAATACCTGCAGAAAGATTATGAATATCAACATATACTGCACCTTGTAAGTGTGAAATATCGTAGTCCTCTTTTTCACGGACATCAAGGATAGTATGAGAGCCGCTATCAGCAATAGCTTGTAATTGGGCTCCGCGGATATTTGCGGCAGCGGTAACAGCAGTATAATGGTAGGTACTCATACCTTCAGCATTATAAACCTTTGTAAAACCATTCCTTACAAGCATTTGTGCTGCTTTCATACTGCGGTTTCCGCTTCTGCATATCACAATGACACTTTTATGCTTAAAATCATCAATTTCACCGATACGCTTTTCAATATCCCGTACACTAATATTAATTGCATGGTATAGATGCCCTGCATTGTATTCATCAGGCTCACGTACATCTATGACAAGATGCATTTCTTTTTCTTTTAGGTCCTGCATAATATCATTCAGAATATTACCTGTCATTTGATGAATTTTAGGAGCAGATTCAATGTGTGATTTTTTATTTTCTTCTGTACAGGCAGTAAAAGAAGCAGCAATTACCATAAAAAAAAGAAATGAAAGGTGTGATTTCTTATAAATCATAGTAAAATTTCCTTGTATTCATAAATTTAAACAACGAAGTTAGTAAGCATATCTAGTATATGTGAAAATAGATAAACTGTCCAGTAAAATTTTTCAGTAAAACAAAGCCTATTCGGAAGAGTGCGTTTGAACCGCTGAAAACACGGCGGAATTGCTGGAGCTGCTGCACCAGTTATTTATGAAAAGAGATGCACTGTTAGCGGAGTTGAAAGAAGAGCTTTGGGTTAGATAAAGGTTTCAAATAATCCTTGGATTTTTTAGTAGTTCTGTTAGAATAAAGGTATGAAATCACTCCAAGACCGTTCGCTCTTTAATGCCGTATGTAACTTAATTCACTGTACCCAATAATCTTCTGTAATGCTTCCGTTTTCCAGTTTGAGGATTCGGTCGCATGAATGCATGATAAATTCCCAGTCATGTGAGATGATTAAAAATTTTGTTCCGGTTTTTTGCTGTTCCCGAATCAGGCGGCTTATTCTTTGCATATTGATAAAATCCAAGCCGCTGGTTGGTTCGTCTAAAATAATCATCGGGATATTCCGCATAAGGGCGACGCCTAATACCAGCCGCTGTTTCTGTCCGCCGGATAAGACAGCAGGATGCAGCTCTTTTAATGCTAAGAGATCGAGCTTTGCCAGTATGCTTTCGGCTCTTTGCATCAGTGCATCATTTTTTTTCAAACCTACCGTTAATTCATCAATAAGGTTTTCTCCGAATAGTTGCGAATCCAAATCTTGCGGAATATACCATATTTTCCCGATACGTTGCTTCGGTCTATATGCTTTATCATATAATAAAACGTAACCGGAATTTTCTTTTACAAGTCCTGCAAGAATTTTTCCTACAGTACTTTTACCCGTACCGTTTTCACCGGTCAATGCAATAATTTCATTTGCTGTGTATTGAAACGAAATATCTTTTAGCAATGCCGTTTTTCCATACATCTTGCTCAGATGCTGCACCGCAAAACTGCTGCCTGTAGAGATGTAAGAGCCGGGTACTAAATAGGGCTGTTCATTTATATCGGCGTTTTTCTTCCGGCAGGTATTACTGTGATCTTCATCGTGTCCGCCGCTTTTAAACGATTCAAGTACTAAAGAACGCAAGCCTATACTATGTAAAGCATCCGCTGAAAGATTCAGTATTTCCGGTGAGGTATACCTGTGTACGATTGTACCGTTCTGCATTAACACATAGGTGTCGGCGATGCCGTTAAGGTAGTGCAGCCGGTGCTCGGCAATGATAATAGTCTTTCCTTCATTTTTTAAATTCCGTATCAAATCCGAAAGCAAGGCAGTGGACTGCGTGTCCAAATTGGCAGACGGTTCATCAAAAACATAGATATCCGGTTCCAACACTTTAGCAGAACAAACGGCTACCTTTTGCCGCATCCCATAAGAGAGTGTATATATCTTGTTCTCTAAAAGTTCCGTGATGTGCATACAATCTGCAGCTGTGTGTACTTTTTCAATAATGATTTTATGCGGCAGTCCCGCATTCTCACAGCCGAAAGCAATTTCTCCTGCAACCTCGTTTGCAAAAAACTGACTGCGCGGGTCTTGGAACACATTTCCTATCAGTCTGCCTCTTTCCCACGAAGGAATATCTTTCATATTGTGATCATCAATCAACACTTCCCCTTCAAGGGTTCCTTCAAAAAAAGCGGGAATTAATCCGTTTATTACCCGTGTCAATGTTGATTTTCCGCAACCAGAAACTCCCATAATCACACAACATTCACCGCAGGAAACGGAAAGATTAACCGATTCCAACTGTTTTTTTCCGTTACGGTAGGAAAAAGAAATATCTTTCAATCTGATTTTTTCTTTCATAACATTTACATTACAACACATAACACGGAAAGACACAAAGAGCCGGTCAAAAGAACGATGTCTGTTTTACCGAGTTGTGTTTCATAGTAGCTTTGTTTGTTTGCAGGATTTTCAATACCGCGCACAATCGCTGCCGCTGCAAGTTCGTCTCCTATTTTTATAGAACGAAAAATGAGCGGGACAACGGCGTATTCCATAGTGCGGAACGGATGCAGCAGCACCATACGGGCAGAACCGATAAAGCCTCTTACCTTCATTGCTTCTTTAATACCTCTTACTTCGTTTGAAATAGTCGGAATAAAGCGTACAATGATAATAAGCACTAACAGTATATTCTTAGGTATACGCATTTTTTGAAACACTGCAATTAATTTACCGGACGGTATATGAAAGGTGAGATACGCCGCACTAACCGGAAGAATGAAGGTGTACATCATACTGAGCAGCATGGGTGAGATAATCATTATGCCTTTCGGCACAGCCTGTGTCAGCCAAACTGTTGTAAATACATACAGCATTAAATAAAGCATACCCTGTTTTAAAAAGCCGAAGTAAGATAATACAATCGAAAGCCATACCATAAACAAGGCATGGGTATAATAATTCCGTGTAAAAACAGACATAATACAGGAAAGAGCCGTCAGCACTAAACAGGTAAAACCACTCAACGAATCCGATTTTTTCTTCATTATTGCCATCCCTGTACAGGTTTTTAAAAAGGATTTATCAATCCAAGATACCTGCTTTTTGAAAATGCTTTTTGAGTATTCGCTGTGCGGACAGGACACCTGCAACGGAAAGCGCAACAGTAATGATGGTGCCGATAAGAATTAAAAGCGGAGATGAAACCATATCATATTGCAGCTTAACCGTTGCATCGGCAAAACCGCTTTCCAATGCCTGTTGTTTATAACTCTCCCATGCAATCCAACACGGAACACCGATTCCGAGAAACATACCGATTCCGTAGGTACTCCACCCGATGATATTTCTTACGGGATTTCTGTATGTATCTTTACCGATCATCGTTGCTTCCGAAATAACGGCAACCGCAATAAAATAAGGCACCATAAAGGCATAGCCCATAGCCGCAGTTATACCGGCATAAATCGTAACCCATAAAAATAACAATCCGTGCTTATTAATTCTATGTGCAGCAACCAAATAAAAAACAGCGCCTAAAAACATTTCCAAACCTGCTGTTCCATATAAATACAAAATAGGAAATGTAACAGTACTCATACCGATAACAAACGATAAGCCGTAGAACAGCGCCATCATAATCGCTGCCGTTACAATATCTTTAATGGTCATTTTATCCTTTATCATATTATAAACCTCCAAGCTCTATTGAATGTGAATACAGGTTTACAATACTGAAAAAGAACAGAACGAGATAGCACTTATCGGTTCTTTTTTTACTCCAATCGGTTCAAATTGTTTTTTAGAAATTTCCTTTTATAGTGTCCGGGAGTCTCGCCAAAGTAGGTCTTAAAAGCTGAAGAAAATTTACTCTGATTCCAGTAGCCTGCTTTTTCGGCAACTTCGCCGATGCTCATACCGGTTGCATTACACAATAATGCAGCGGCCGCTTCCAAACGATTCCTTTTTATAAACTGCCCGATTGAAACCCCCGTCATTGCCGTAAAGCATCTTTTCAAGCTTGATTCTGAAAGACCGTGTTTTCGTGCCAGTTGCCGTATCGAAGGATTGTCAAAAGGGTTTTCAGTTATTGCGGCATAACAGCTTTGAGCTGCTTCGTAAATGTGTTTTGAAAAAGATGGCAATTTTCTTGTATCACGATCCGTAATAACGCTTAAAAGCAGCAGCAATTCGAGCACTTTCAGCAGCGAATAAGGGATGCGGATTTTTTCATCAACCGTATAAAGTTCATGCATGATATGATATATTTCATGGCGTGATTTTATAATCAGTGCAGGACTTTCTTTTTTGCATAAGACATCTTTGATTTGCGCTACATTAATATTCATAAAAGAAAACATATCGGTAATACTCTTTTGTGCTCGTGCAATGTCGATAAAAAAAGAAAGCCCGATATATTTTTTCATCGGAAGTCGTGAATATTCGAACGGAACAACGCCTAAATCTACGATACTTAAATCACCTTTACCGAAAAATGCCCATTCATTATTTTTTAACTTGAATTCATAACAGCCGTCTAAACAATGATCTATTTGTAAAATTCCCTTACGCGGCGCTATCTTTTGATACACAGATTCAAGATACAGCGTATTATACGAAAGCTGTATTCCGTCACAGAGCGTATAACAACACATTTGACCGGTACCAGTTTTATTATCAAACGTATACACGGTTTGTTCTGCCTGTGTTGTTTTACTCGAAAACACATACCCGCTATAGGCTTTATCTATTATTGTCTGTTCAGTGCCGGACATGGGAAATTCCTCCGCCTTATTATAAACTTCCAAAAACCTTCTTTTTTACCTTCTTTCATAAAATTTATTTATTTTCCCGTCGGAAATCTCCAATAATTTATTACAGGTATTATCAATCAATTCTTTATCATGTGTTACAATAAATACTATTTTACCTTTTGAGAATTTTTTTATAATTTC
>JBQMYW010000058.1:0-8693 GCA_052173295.1 Treponema sp. | reverse complement strand
CCGGCTGGAGCCCTGAAAAAATAGCCCGCACAATGGCAATCGCATTTTTTAAGGCTCGTGCCGAAGGTGATGCCAATTTTGACAAGGAAGATGAATAAATGCCTGAGTCTCTTATTCCCGAAGATGCGCTCAACTACATCAAAGATAAAAATTTAAAAGTCGGTTTTTCGTATAAGGATGTCTGGAACGAAGAACACGCTACCGCTTTTACCGTTGCAAAGGCTATGCAGCTTGATGTATTAAGCGATATTAAAAAGGCGGTCGAAAAAGCACTTGAAGAAGGGCACAGCTTTGAACACTTTAAAAAGAATTTAAAGCCGACACTGCAACAGAAGGGCTGGTGGGGAAAAAAGAAGATGACCGATCCGCTTACCGGAGCAGAAATTGATGCACAGCTTGGAAGCGACCGGCGGCTTAAAACAATCTATAATCTCAATTTACGCAGCGCTTTTCAGAAGGCTCAATATGAGCGCACGATGGCAAGCGATTTGCATCCCTATCTTATGTACTGTATCGGTAATGCCAAAAAACACCGTGAACAGCACCTCGCATGGAACGGTCTTATTTTGCCGAAGGATGACCCTTGGTGGGATAACCATTTACCGCCGAACGGATATCGTTGTAAGTGCCATACGAGGGCAGTTTCGGAGCCGAGAAAAAGGCGCTATGAGCGGGACGGCATAAAGATACCGCCGAAAGCCGACGGTTCAGGAGGTGGAATTCTCCGGGTAAAAACCGAAGCTCCGCCGGAAGAATACCGCACATATTTTAACGAGCGCAAAGGAACCATTGAACGTATTCCCAAAGGTATTACGCCGGGCTTTAACTGGAACCAAGGGAAGATGAGTAGAAATACTGCCGTTTTAGCGGAGTGTATAAAAAAAGCAGCTGATAAAATACCGGAACAGTTTAATGCCGTTGTACAAACACTGATGACAAACAGTGCAGCAAAGACTGCACATATTGATTTTATTGATAATGTCGTATCACGTACCCTTGATAAAAAGTATATAACACCGGTCGGCTTCTTGGATCAAAAAACACAAGCTGCGCTCGCAAAAGAGAATATCCATATCGGTAATCAAAATCTTATATTCTTGGAGGCGGGATTAGTGCAGAGCGCTAAATACTCTAAGCGCCACGCAGAAACCGGCAATGCTCCCGATGTTTTTGATTGGTATAACATCATGGATTATCTTATTGATGCATCCATTTATTTTGATAAAGGAACGCTTATATTTTTAAAAAAGAAAACTGAAAGTATTTATATGAAAATCGTCGTTGATATTAGTATGAAAAATAAGGGACACAAAGGCGTTTCTTTAATGCTGCCTAAAATTGATACGATGTATGAACTTGACCTTTCAACCGAACTGGATAGAGGTCGTAATGAATATCAGCGTATCATCGAAATGAAGAAAATACGATGAGCAAAGGCGACCGGATTCGAACCGGCTGCCCTCGCCTTACGCTTCCCTCGCTCCTATACAGGGGGTCTTCCTTTGCTCACCATACAAGAAGCATAACGTAACCGCCTCTAAAAGTCAAAGCTCATTTTTTTTAATCACTGTTAAAACACCTCACCGCTCTTTTTTTGCTACAGTATAGTCATCCTCGTCCGGTATGACAGTACCCGCTCATATTGGAAAACTCCTTACAAAGGAAAATGTCCCCGCCGGAGGACTTGTATCCGGCATCTTTATCATCTAAAGGAGCTAAAATGAAAGGTTACAGGAATGTACTGATTGGCTTTTTCGCCCTGTTGTTTATCGCACTATGCGCATTTTTAATGCTGATCATCGCATGCATCCCCTCTACCGCCCTCACAGAAGGCGGTGCAGCTGTCTTGCCTTTGTGCATCCTCGCAGGCGCTGTTATCGTACTGATATGGCAGATCGGAAAGATCGCCGCTTTTGTAAAAGCGCATACCTCTGCTACAGGGGATTAGCTTTAAGCGGGACAGCTTACGAGCTGTCTCGCTTTTTTACGGTTATATTATATGTTTGATTTAGAAGGTAAAGAAGCGGCAGTAACCCTCGCCGTGTATCAAAAAGAAATGGGCAAACCATACACGCAAATGCTGAAAGATTTTATTACAGCCAATGCGGAAAAACTTTCCGAAGATGATGCCTTGCTGCTTTTAATATTTGCTTGCAGTACCGCAGGCTGCGTACAAGAAGCAAAACGGCAAGCAGCGGATATAATAAACCGCACAAAGCAGTAAAGAGGGGTATTTTCTCTGCTCATTGTATGCTTAAGCATCCTATTCATCTGTTATAGACTGTATGCTATTTACATCGATGAAGTGCATATAACGTCTGCCGCTTTTTTGGCAACTTATTCTAAAATACACAGGTTCTCTTGATTGTGCATTTTCAAGTATAGCCATACTCTCAGGCTTCATCCAATCATCTTGAAGGGAAATATCATCATATACAGTGTTAGACTCAATGTGAATAGCTTTCATAAGAGTAACAGGCTTTTCATAGTTAATATCAAGAACTTTAAATTGTCCGTCAACAGTATAAAAATCAGGTAACTGAGGCTTTTCTTTTTCTTTTGTAGGAGCCATTTCTCTGGGGATATTGGCTATATTCTCTTTAGGAACCGGTTGACCATCAATGGCAATTGTTGCAGGGTCAGCAATAGAAAGTCCTTGCGCAACACAACGCATCCCATCAATAGCCGTTTGGGTTATAGTTTGCATTGTCGTTAAATATTGCTTTTCTAGCTCATTATTCGATGTTTTTATTTTTGCTTCAATTTCATTACGTTTTGATTTAAACTTCTCTTTGATGAGAGGAACTGCAATAGATTTAATTGCCCATGCACCTGCTACTATTCCTGCTATTGCTATTGCGGTTTTCGATATTTCTGCACCGGTCATTTGTTTCGTTACCTCCGGGATAATATCCTTAACAAAAGATATAACAGCTTCTGTACATCCGGGCTTTATATAAACCTTAATTTCCAGAGCCCTCTTTTCTTCAGGAGTTAAAGCTTTTGTTGAATTTTGCCCGTATTTCTGTATTTTGTAAATACGATAAACTTTTTCCTGATAATCTGCCAATGCTGTTATCAACGAGCCTGTTAAAGATGATTCAAAATTATCACCTTGTATTTTAAAGGAAACAGATACTTGTTTTACAGTAACTGCTGTTGCCTTGATATATTCTTCATCATCTATTTTGTCAAGGAACTTAATAAAATCATCCTCAGTCGCTATAAGAATTGAATGCTGTATACCCTTTTGCATATTTTCCTCTCCTCTACTTTTCAGGCGGCTTACACACCTTACAAGCCGTATACCCTCTCGCCTGTGCGTCTTTAACCGTAAGCTCCGTAAGGTGCTTTGACTTCTTCAACGTTTTACAGTCCTTACAGTGATACTTTTTCCCCGTATCCGTTATATACACCTTCTTACCGGTATCGGTTGCGCAGATACCGGCAACAAACAGCAATGCAAAAATAAGCGCTTTTCGTTTAGTCATGGGGTTGTAGTTCTATACCTCTCAATCATTGTGCTGTCATAGAAATAGCCATACCGTCTTCTCTGCTGCGTACTTTATAAAGAACCCCTATATTTGTTCTATAATCTTCTTTATCTTTATGCGATAGGATATTTATTACCTCATTTTCTATCTCGTCTTGTGTCTTTCCATCAATTACGGATACAAACGCTGCTAATATTTGCTTAATGTTTTCAAGAGATGTATTATTGCAAATAATAGATGCACTACTGAATGAATGTGAATCATCTTGTCTAAAGTAGACTTTTATTTCATTTGTTGTATTACTAGTCCAATGTAACATATCCATACTTGCACCCGCTTTTATATCTGCATTGGACACTTTTGTTATGTTATATAATTCAGCCAGTTTATTGTATTCTTGAATAAAACTATCAAGTGTAAGAATTTTCGAATATGAAGCATAGGTAATGATAGAATCGACTATATTATACGATTGTTCTGCTACGAAAGTATTTCCTCCATTAGTAATTTTATTTTTCTCAATACCATAAAATAAAGCGGCTATATCTTTCGTTATAACAAGACCCGGACTATGACCAGCTCCAGCGTGATAGTATAATGTTACGCCTTTAGCCATGTTTAAAGATGATGGCAATTTTGCATCATCTTTAACTGAAAGGGTAATCACCGCCTCTGTTAACCATCCATATTTTTCTTCAGTATAAGAGGAATTATCTCCTTTTCTGTATTTAATAACTTGAACTTCTTTTGTTTTTATTGCATCTGGATATTGCTGTAACCCTTTGCAGTTTGTTTCAAAAACAATCAGCAGTTTTTTTAGATTCTCTACGTCTATATTTTTAGCATCGGTATTAACCAAATCCCATGAAATCTTTTTTTGTTGAATCTGATTGTCTGTCTCCTTTTTATTTTCTGAACAGCCCATCAAACAAATACATAAAGCGATAAGCATTATGTATACACCTTTGAAAAATGCCTGTTTTTTCATTTTTCCACTCCTTGTTAAAATAGATTATCATTGCCACCCTAAGATGACCGTTATTTAATTTGTCATACTCTTTTCACGGTTGCCCTAATTCTTCCTATAGGATCGATAGTATCTAGTTCTACTTTTTCATCCGGTTTAAATTCCGTCCACATAACGAACCTATTATTTTGCCAATGGATATAACTAATGTGTACGGTGTTTTCAAAACGATGAACATATATGCCATCCCCTGTATATCCAGTCCCTTCAAAAATCGCCACATCCCCCGCGTTTAATCTTGGTGCCATACGACTATCAAAAATAGTAATAGCTCGGAGGTCTGTTGAAAATTCTTTAAGCCAATAAGGGGAAGGTATTAAAACTTTATCCGGATAACGTCCATTATGAGCTTGCGGTTCAAGTATTTCCTGTTTGGGGTTGTACTTTAATACATCTTCTTTTGTCAGCAAGGGAACTTCAAAAAGCGGGATGCTAAAGCACTCCCCATCGGGTGTTGGAGGGATATGGACACTATTATGCCCTATTGTCTGAGTATTGTTGTTTCCAACGATTATGCTACTTGAAAGACTTGGAATTGTATACCCATGTTCTGCAAGAGCTATAAGAGTTCCTAGTTTTGGCTCACTTTTTCCCAACTCATAACCTGCCCATGTCGTTTGAGGTACCCCTAACAAATCTGCAAAGTCTTTCTGCGATTTTCCGCTTGACTTGCGAAAATTAGTTAAAACATCCGAAAAATTCATAAAAAACCTTTTATAAAAACGTAAATACGCTTGACATAAGCGAAAAACAGTTTATAATAACGTATATCGGCTAGACCTAGTACGGCTTTAGCCGGCAAAAAAAGAAAAGCAAAAAAATAGACCGGTCTTTTCGCTTTTCTGAACACTACAAGCCTGTAAAGACAGGCAAAGGATGAGTTTATGATACCTGAAAAAAAGAAAATCCGCAAGCCGAAAAACCGCACACTCGGTCATGTCTACGGCGGCTGGATACAGTACCAGCTTTCTCTTATCAACGTTTCCAATCCCGACATTGCAGAAGAACTTGAGGTCAACGACACCTCCGTATGGGCGGTTATTCACGGCAAGCGCACCTCTGCTCGTATTCAGCAAAAAATCGCAGAAAAGCTCAATCTGCCCGATTGGGATGCCGTTATGGCAGCAGCTCAAAAAGCGACAAAGGAGAATGTCGTGTAATCGGCACAATGCCTGGCATTGGTACGGGAGGCAACAAGATGAACGATGAAATGATGCGTCTTTTTTTTCAGTTTTTCTACAGCGTACAGGTAATGCGCCATAGGCAGACCGCACGAGGTTCGCTCAGCGAAATGGATCAGGTAATGCTTGACGCTTCCGAGGAAGCGGTTGATGACCTTTTACTTCGGCTTGAAGCTTTGTTAGAAAAATCGAGGCAAGCCGCAGGGAGCGGCGTATGAGCGGAAGCACGGGAATACGCCCGCTTGATAAGGCATTAAGCGGACTGGAACAAACCATTAATGAATGGGAACTGGAAGCAGAAAAGCCGGTGTATATCAGCTTAAAGGAGCCCTCTCTTAACGATCTGTATAAGGAGAAAGGCGAGGTATACAAAATTTTACGGTGTTGGCGGAGCGGTGCTTCCGCACTCGGCAAAAAACAAGCCGCTGCAGAATGCGACCGGGTCATCGCATTCTTTGAACGTATCTGCGGCAAATAAAAGGGGGAAAGAAATGGATAAACAATTTATGACTGACTCGCAAGGACGCGAGGTGCCGGTCGCGATGGTAAAGGACATCGACATCTTACGCGATCAAACCGTCAAAGCAATCATGACAAAGACCTTTGCAATGCGGGACGCGCTCGTGTCTTTTAAGCAGGGTATCTGGAGCGATATTCAAGAGTTCTTGAGCCTTTCAAGTGAGCAGCACGGGATCAGCTGGGGCGGTAAAAAAGGGAACATCACCCTGACCTCCTATAACGGACAGTACATGCTGAAAATTGCCGTGAATGACAATCTGCAATTTAACGAAAAGCTGCAGGTTGCCAAGCAGTTGATAGACGAATGCATTAAGGAGTGGGCAACCGGCGCACGTCCTGAACTGCGTGCGCTCATTGACAACGCCTTTGCGGTAGACAAGCAGGGGAATATCAGCACGGCGCGTGTCCTCGGTTTACGCAGACTTGATATCAGCGATCCGAAATGGCTGAAAGCGATGCAGGCAATTACGGACAGTGTGCAGGTAGTTTCCAGTAAAACCTATATGCGCTTTTACGAGCGGCAGAAAGACGGCAGTTATAAGCAAATACCTCTTGATATTGCTGCATTGTAAAGGAAGGAGAGAATGATGAGCGGATGGCAATACTGGTTCGGCATCAGGGTAAAAGAATGGGGAGAGGCGTTCGGCTGGGCGTGGCTTGTCCGGCTAGGGCTCCATATCAAAGATGAGGCGCTCAGATGAAAAAGCTGAATGCACAGGAGCGGGTGTTTGAGATTGTGCGGCTATTGGTAGAAAACCACATTGAAGGGCTGACCAATAAAGAGCTTGCGCAAAAGCTCGGCACCAGTGAAGTAAATATCTGCCGCGACTTAGCGCTGTTTGAACAATACCGATGGGTAACACGCGGGACAAAGAACGTCTGGCGCCTTTCGGCGGAGTTCGGTGGTATTTCGGGACAGATTGTAAAGTCGTATCAAAAAGCGCGGCTCGTACTCGCCACGGAAGAGGCAGAGTACTTGGCAGCGGTACAGTAAGGAGGAGATGAGGGTATGGATGCAACGGTCTTTGTAGAAAATCTACCGGAAGATCAGCGGGAATCGCTGCGGGATGTCTGTCAAAAAGCAGCGGAGGGGCACCCGGAGGTAAAGGCATTCGGTACGCCGCATAATTATCCGAATAGCGGAAAAAAGAAAGGCAGAAAGCCGAAAGAAGCAATCTGTGAAGATGCGCAGGCGATGGATTTGGTTGCTGCAAAAGCCAAAGAGTCGGAACTTTCAACTGCCGAAGTTGATAAGGCGTATTTGCCCGAAGGGGAAACATATAACCTGCATATCACGATGGAGCGGGCAAGGTTTTACCAAGCACAGGCGGCAAACTCGCTGATAGAACTTGGCAAACAGATTCTTTTATTAAAACACCACGAACCGCACGGGCAGTTTTTGATCGCGCTTGAAGAGTTAGGAATGGCTGAACGCTCAGCTCGCTATGCAATGGTAGCTGCTGAAAAATTTTCAAATCGGCCAACGTTGGCCGATTTGGGTAGTTCAAAAATGAAAGCTCTCACGGTTTTAGATGATGAAAGTATTCAAAAGCTGGAAGCCGGTGAGCTTGTCGCGGGGCTTGGTACTCTTGATGAAGTCGATCGTATGACTATGAAAGAACTCCGTGCCGCTCTCCGTGAAGAAAAGAAAAAGCGCAAAGAAGAGCGGGATGCGCAGGAAGCGGCAATCAGCCAAAAAGAGAAAAAGCTCAACGAGCTTGAAATGGAAATCCGCTACCGCGAGCCGCCGACAAAGGAACAGCTTGCACAAGCCGCGCTCGATGAACTGAAAAAGAAGTTTTTTCTGCAAGTTGGAGAAGCGAGTCATGCGCTGCATAACCTGATGCTTACCATCATACAGGCGCAAGAAATTCCTGATGTCAATATTACCCAACTGCAAGGTTTTATCACCATTGAGCCGGAAGGCTTGTTGTCTTCCATTTTTGATTACAGCGATACGCTCGACGAGATGATTGAAAACATCTGTCCCGCGCGCCCTGATACCAATACAGAGGCGGACGAGATGCAGTATGCGGAGCCGGTAGAGGACTAGCGGTATGTATCAAGCGTACGTTAAAAAGATGGAAGAGGCAAAAAGCGCGGCGGAGCGCAAGGCGGTTATTGCGGAATTATGCCGGATGTTTGCGTTTTCACAAGCGAAAGCCTACAAAGTGCTTAAAGAAGCCGGTTGGCAGTCAGGCAGAAAGGAGCGCAAAGATGCAGGCTCTTCCGGCATCGCGCAAGAAGAACTCAAGCTGGTAGCTTCGGTACTGCGCAACAGCGTACGCAAAAACGGCAAGGCAACGATGGGCGTTCCGGTTGCCCGCTCTATTTTACGGGCAAACGGTATCAACATCCCGATTGCCGACAGCCGCTTGCGGGAGCTTTTAGTGGAGAACGGGCTATCCCTTGCAGAGGCGAAAGTTCCCCGCCCGCACCGCACCATGCGGACGCTTTATCCCAATCAAGTAC
>JBQMYW010000057.1:0-8844 GCA_052173295.1 Treponema sp. | reverse complement strand
GAGAAGCAGAAAATAAAAATTATGTTTTTCAATTGTAAACTTACTTGAGCGATTTTATGAAAAGGGATTATGTGTTTTAATTGTAATTTTCTTGGAGGATAATTTTATGGAATATACTACAATTCGGATAACAGTTCCAAAAGATATGAAAAGTTATTTTATGGATAATTATAGCTTTGAATCAAAAGAAGTGCTTAAGCGAAATGCGCTTCTTTTATATCCTTATGTCCATAAAAATGTACTTTCTCATGGTCGTGCAGCTGAAATTTTGGGAATTAAAAAACTTGATTTGATTGATTTATATGATGATATGGGATTTCCTTATTTTGATATGGATATAACTGATATTATGCAAGATATTCAAACATTTCGTTCTCTTAAAAAGGTAAAGACATGATAGTAATTTCAGATACTACACCACTTATTTCATTTTTAAAGATTGATCGTTTAGATTTGCTTAAAACACTTTTTGAAGTTGTCCAAATTCCAAGAAGTGTTTTTGCAGAACTTATAGGAAATACTAAATATAGAGATGAAGCAGAAATAATAAAAAATACGACTTTTATTCAAGTGATAGACAATATAGACGAGAATTATGTTTCACTTCTTCGCCGTTCTGCCGGTCTTGATTTAGGTGAAAGTGAAGCAATTTACCTTTCCGATAATAAAAAAGCGGATTTACTTTTAATGGACGAAGTAAGAGGTCGTGAAGTTGCAATTCGCATGGGGATCAAAATTATGGGAACGATCGGAATTTTAGGACTTGCTTATGAAGATTCTCTTATTTCAAAAGAAGAAATCAAACAGGCTATAGACATCTTGAGAGACTCCGGTCGGCATATTAGCAAAAGACTTTATGAACAGTTGTTAAATTTTATTCAAAGAAACTAATAATCGTCTAACACCCGCTTCAACCTGACATTGCGGACAAGCCGCAATGCAGGTTAAGCGAATGATGGGCGTTCCCCTGGCATCCGCTGAACGTGAGTTTGCGTGCCGCAAACTCACTTCTGAATGGAACCAGCAACATCCATGTTGCTGCTTGGTAAGATGCGTAATAATCTATTTTGCCCAACCGCTACGGCTGCGACAAGGGGGATACCATCTCTTTTCTCTATCCATTGCTTTCGGAAGTTTAGATTGCAAATCGCTATTTTTTGTGATATAACAAAAAAGGAAAAAACTATGGCTAATGAGAATTTACGAAGAGCGGATGCCGCAAAAAACGATGAATTTTATACACAATTTCAAGACATTCAAAAAGAAGTCAATTCCTATTTAGAATATGATATAAATCTATTTCGAGATAAAACGGTATTTTTGCCGTGTGATGATCCTGAATGGAGTGATTTTACAAAATTCTTTGCCCAAAATTTTGAAACATTTGGTCTAAAGAAACTTATCTCTACGTCATGTGCGGCAGACTCAAAGCTTGTAGAAATAAACTATCAACCTACATTGTTTGAAACAATAGATACCAGATTTGATGTAAATAAAACTCGTGTATGCGGTAAAATATTTACACTTACAAAAGATGAAAATAAAGACGGTAAAATAAACATTGATGATTTAAAATGGGATTATCTAAAAGGAGATGGAGATTTCAGAAGCGAAGAAGTCAGGCTTCTTCGTGACGAAGCAGATATAATAATTACAAACCCTCCTTTTTCATTGTTCCGAGAATTTGTGGTATGGTTAACAGAAACTGATAAAAAATTCATCGTAATTGGAAATATAAATGCATTGTCTTATAAAGAACTGTTTCCATTGATAAAAGATAATAAGATGTGGCTTGGCGTAACCAATTTTAATACAGGAATGTATTTTCGAGTTCCCCAAAATTTTGTATATGCCCCTACTTATAAATTTGAAAGAGAAAGAAACGGCATCAAGGTTAATCGAGTGCCTGGAGTCTGCTGGTTTACCAATATCGAACATGGTAGACGGCATCAGCCGCTCTCTTTAATGACAGAATCAGATAATATAAAACACTCAAAACACAAAGAAATAAAAGGAAAAGGTTATGCAAAATTCGATTACATTGATGCTATAAATGTTCCTTTTACCGATGCAATTCCATCCGACTTTAATGGAATAATGGGAGTTCCAATTACATTTTTGGATAAGTATTGCCCAGAACAATTTGAAATTATTGACGGACTGAATCGATACACGATTCTTGATGTCTACAAAAAAAATGATTGGGCTGTTAGTAATCATAAGCATCTTACAAGCATTGAGGGCAAACCACAGTATTTTAGAATTTTAATTCGCAAAAAGGACAAATAAAATGAAAACAGAACTTCGTACAGATTTTACAGTTGAACAGATTTGCAAAGGTTTTATTTATAATGAACTTGAAGGAAAAGGTCTTTACGGTCTTTCTGGAGACTTAATAATTCAGCCGGAGTATCAAAGAAATTATCTTTATGCAGACGGCAAAAAAGATGCTGCTGTTATAGTTTCCATTCTCAAAAAATATCCGCTTGGAATAATATATTTCAATAAGCGTCCAGACGGAAAATATGAAATTCTTGACGGTCAGCAACGTATTACTTCAATTGGCCGCTATATAACCGGAAAGTTTGCCGTAAAAGATTCAAATGGAATGGAGCAGTATTTTTCGGGGTTAAATGAAGAATCACAAAAATTAGTAAATGAAACTCATCTGTTAATTTATATCTGTGAAGGCGAAGAACAAGAAATCAAAGAATGGTTCAAAACCATAAACATAGCTGGTATTCCATTAAATGAACAGGAATTGTTAAATGCAATTTATTCTGGTTCATTCGTAACAAAAGCAAAAGAAGAGTTTTCAAATTCAAACAATGCTCAAATTCAAAAATGGTCATCTTATGTTTCAGGAACGGCAAATAGACAGGATTTTCTACATACAGCTTTGGAATGGGTTGCTTCTCATAATTCAATGTCCATCGAACAGTATATGAGTAAACATAGAAACGATAACGACATTAATGAACTAAAGATATATTTCAATACTGTAATAAACTGGATTGATGGAGTGTTCAAAGATATTGTTTCAGAAATGAAAGGTCTTGAATGGAATCGTATTTATGAAACTTACCATAATAATGGTTACAATACGGATAAGGTTTGGGAAAGAGTAACAGAATTATTGGCTGATGATTTCGTTACGAATGGTAAAGGTGTTTTTGAATATGTACTTGGGGGGGAAAAAGATAAATCTCTTTTGAATATCCGTATATTTGACGACCGTACAAAAAAGGCTGTTTATCACAAACAGACAAATGAAGCCGAGAAAAAAGGCATCTCAAACTGTCCTACCTGTGCTTTGTGCGATGATGTAAACAAGAGAAAAATATGGAAACTTTCTGAAATGGACGCAGACCATGTTACGGCTTGGTCTAAAGGTGGTTTGACAGATATTTCAAATTGCCAGATGTTATGTAAAACTCACAATCGGGCTAAGGGAAATAAATAAAAAAATTGTAAGTGGTAAAATATTTATGAAAGCTAATTCTGTATAAGAAATATTTTGTCATAACAAGAGGTTCGTAGCCGACAGCGGGTCAAGCCCTCTGCGGTACAACTCTAGGGCATCCACATTAAAATCATAATGCGGTATCCCGCATATAATGTCAAGCGTTAATTTCTTAGTATAAGGTATATTATACAGACATCCTTGTCGGTACTGAGGGGGTAGCGCAATAACAAGAGCGCCGCTTGTTCTGCACTGTAGTAACTTTTGCAGCGCAGCGGAAAAACGTTACGCAGATATTACAGAAAAGGCGCACTTTTATGGAGCATAGGGGGAGACTTCCCCCTGCCTTAAAAACACTCCGCTCCCATTCTTTCGCTTTTCTCATTTTTATGCTATACTCTGTGCCTTATGAATACAGAACACTTGAATCCTGAGCAGGCGAAGGCGGTTCATACGATTAACGGGCCGGTGCTGATTATTGCGGGAGCCGGTTCGGGGAAAACGCGGGTGATTACGTTCCGCATTGCACACATGCTTGAGGCGGGCATTCCGCAGTCGCAGATTTTGGCGTTGACGTTTACAAACAAGGCGGCACGGGAGATGCAGGAGCGTATTAAAGAGTTGACAGGAAAGAAGCTGCAAAATTTGACCATTAGCACCTTTCATGCGCTGGGGGTAAAGATTTTGCGGGAATATATTGACCGGCTCGGCTGGCGGCAGAATTTTAGCATTTATGATGAGGTTGACCGCAATCAGCTAATACGGGAGTCGGCAAAAGAGTTAAAAATGGCAACGGAAAATCTTGATGTGTACGGCATTGGGACGCTTTTTTCTCACATTAAGACGGGGCAGAAAAACTTTACGGCACAGACGGCCGTGTACCGTCCGCTGTATAACGAGTATCAGGCGGGGTTAAAGCTGTTTAACGCGGTAGATTTTGATGACCTTATCATGCTGCCGATTAAGTTGTTCCGCGAACACCCCGATGTGCTGGCGCATTACAAGAGCCGGTTCCGCTATCTGATGGTTGATGAGTTTCAGGATACGAGTATTCAGCAATATCAGATGATGCATCTGATTGCAGAGGACAATGTATGCGTGGTCGGTGATGATGATCAGTCAATTTATTCGTGGCGGGGGGCGAATTACGAGAATATCCGTATGTTTGAGCGGGATTTTCCGCATTTGGCGGAGATTAAGCTTGAGCAAAATTACCGCTCGACGGGGACAATTTTGGCAGCGGCAAACGGGGTAATTGCTCATAATACCAACCGGAAAGAAAAGGCTTTGTGGTCGGGGAACGGCTCCGGCAAGCCGATTGAGATTTTTGTTCCTGAAAACGAAACTGCCGAGGCGGATTTTATCGCGGATATGATTATGGAAGAAAAAGCACGCGACCGCCGGAAGTTTTCGGATTTTGGGGTGCTGATCCGCACGAATGGGCTTGCCCGTTTTTTGGAAGAGGCGTTTTTGGATTCTAATATCCCCTATCGAATGTCCGGCGGGACGAGTTTTTTTCAACGCAAAGAAATTAAGGATATTATCAGCTATTTGCGGGTGATTGCAAATCCCGATGATGACATCAATCTGTTGCGGATTATCAACACGCCGCGGCGGGGGATCGGGAAAAAAACGATTGAGGTGCTTTCTGCGATTGCGACTGAAAAAAACTGTTCAATCCGCACGGCGATGCATGAGCTTGTTGCCCGCCCGCCGGAGGATTTCCGTGAAAAAAGCCTTGTTGATGTGCAGGAGTTCATGGAGCTGATTAGTTCCGAGCGAAAAAATCTACTTTCGGGGCGGGGGCTTGCCGGCAAGGTGCGTAAGCTCGTGGAGCGTATTCAATATTTGGATTATTTAACACAGGAATTTCAAAAAAATGAAAAGGCAGCCCGCTTTAAGTTTTTGAATATTGAACATTTGCTGCAATCAATTGACACATGGGAAACAAACCCCGACAATTTTGATCCATCGCTGTACACCTATTTGAACCGCATTACGCTGCTGAGCCGCGATGATCAAAATGATGAAGATAGGGGTGAAGTGAATATTATGACCATTCATGCGGCGAAAGGGCTGGAATTTCCGGTGGTGTTTATTGCCGGTGTAGAAGACGGAATTATTCCTCACGCCCGCAGCATGGAAGAAAGTGAAGACGGTCCGGATAGCAGCGGTGCAGCCGGCGGCGGTATCGAAGAGGAGCGGCGCCTTTTTTATGTGGCGATTACCCGTGCGCGGGATAAGCTGTTTATTACAAGCTGCCGCACCCGCCGCAAACAAGCGGGCTTGCTGGAATGCAGCCCCTCGCCGTTTTTAGACGAAATTCCTGCTGAACTGGTGCAGTTCCACGAACCGGATAAGGAAGCGGAAGAAGCCGAAATTGCCAAGATGTTTGCCCAAATGAAAAAAAAGTTTTCGATGTAGGGAGACAGTATAATAAACCTCTTCGGAAACTGCCGTTTTTGAACAGACCGAATGTACCGATACTTATGATATGCAAATTATTTTTTTAATACTTGCGGTCTTTTGCCCCTTGTGCATTCTTGCGGCATTCATTGTATACTATAACCATGCACGGTATTCTCTTGTTCTGCTCACAGTCATTGCTGCCGGCACTGTATTCCTGTGCAGCATTGTAGAAACCGGATGTGCGGCATTACTTGATGCCGCACTACGGAATATCCCGCATACGGCACTGCACCGATCAGCACAGACAGCGGTACACCCCCTAACTGACAGTGCGGCAGTATCCGCTTTGCTGCACCGGTGGGCGGCAGCAATTATTGAAGAAAGTATTAAGCTATGTGTGTGGTGCGGAATTGCCGGATTCTGTGTAAAGCCGCGTACTAAGAAGCAGCAGACACATTCGCTGCTGCCGGAATCTGCCGGAACAGTACAGTACAGATATTGTGTTATGTATGCACTTTTTTTTGGGTGTGCGTTCGGCAGCTTTGAAACATTTTCCTATACAATACGGTATGCAGGCAGTTTACCATACCGGTTGTTGTCTGCAACGGTGCTGCATGGAACACTTACCTCATTTTATTGTACTTTTCGTTATCGCCCTTCTGGATATTGGGGAGCAAGAATAGCACTATGGCTATACTGTATTGGACTGCCGATATTTCTGCATGGATTATATAATATGTTTTCCGAGGCGGGCGGTATATGTATGGTATTTGCCTATACGATTGTATTGTTCAGCTGCCTAAATACCTTTACTGTGTTCAAAAATGCCGCACCGCCTCCATCGCTTCTTTCCTAAAAGGCTCTGTCTGCATTGCCTTTTTTCTACTTTTATGGCATATACAATTATATGACTTCAATTATTTCATGGAATGTAAACGGTATTCGAGCCGCTGAAAAAAAAGGCTTTTTAGAATGGCTGCACAGTGAAAGCCCCGATATTCTTTGTCTGCAAGAAACAAAAGCACGAAAAGAGCAATTAAGTGCAGAACTTACAGCACCTGCACAGAGGAACGGAGTGTATCACACCTATTGGCAGTCAGCAAAAAAAGCGGGATATTCCGGCACTGCTCTTTTTTGTAAACAAGAGCCGTTACAAGTTCGGACACTTGGTCTATCTGATTTTGATGATGAGGGGCGGGTTCTAGTTGCAGATTTTGATGATTTTTCTGTTATATCGGCATACTTTCCTAATTCACAAGAAGCAGGTGCACGTTTAAGCTATAAACTGGCATTCTGTGATGCTATATTTGCATTTTGCAATGAGTTTGAGAAAAACGGGAAAAATGTCATTTTGTGCGGCGATTACAATATTGCCCATAAACCTATTGATTTAGCAAATCCAAAAAGTAATGAAAAAAATCCCGGCTATTTACCTGAAGAGCGTGCATGGATGGATAGTTTTCTTGATGCAGGCTATGTTGATACATTCCGTAGTTTTTGTCCGGAACCGGAACACTATACATGGTGGAGCTATCGTTTCCATGCCCGCGAAAAAAATATCGGCTGGCGTATTGATTATCATTGTGTAAATCAACAATTCAAATCACGTGTTATAGATGCCGCTATTTTGAAAGAGGTATACGGATCGGATCACTGTCCTATCAGAATACACGTACAATAAATAGACCTGTTCGATAACTATGTTTTCGAACAGATTTAATCTATTCAATAGTGCCGAACAGTTTGCCGAGTTTGCTCTGAAACAAAAATTTTCTAACAAGGTTTAAATACCGGAAGTTTTTGTATTCTTTTCTTGTACTCTGGAGTGCAATAGTGATATAATAGCACTGTACTGCCGATAGTGCTGAAAGCGGACGCTATGCCGGTAATTATGTACGCAAGGAGAGAAAGTATGCCGGAGTTTTATGCCCATTATACACAGGGGCAGGCTGTATTCAGCCTTTTACCGGAAGAGATTGTTCAGGGAATTTCAAATAAAAATATATATAATCTTGGTTTGCAGGGACCGGATGTCCTCTATTGTTATAAGCCGCTGAGTACACAAAACAATCCTATTTTGCAGCTTGCCGCGGACTTGCATGAACAAACTGCAAAACATATTTTTGATACTATTTTGCCGCGTATTTCCGTACAACCGGGTACTGATATATATTCGTACCTTATCGGATTTATTGCACATTTTGGTCTTGACAGTATGGCACATCCCTATGTGAATAAGGCTGAAAAGGAACTGCACTTTGACCATGCGGAAATGGAGATAGAATTTGATAAATTTCTTCTACAGCACCATGGGCAAAATCCATTCCGGTACAAAGCACATAACAGTATTATTATTTCTTATGAAGAAGCGGCAGCTCCCGCAGCGGTATACCATGCCGTGTTACCGATTATTCATCAAGCTGAAATGTATCATGCTTTTAAGACTTTTAGAAAAGTAAAATGGATATTTTATGCTCCATCGGCATTTTCTCAAGAACTACGCTTTATGCTCATGCGGATTCTTGGATTATATGATTCGCTTCAAGGACATATTATGAAAACTCATTCCAATGCCAAAAGCACAATAACAAACCCTAAACTTTTTGCTTTATATCAAAAATCTATTCAAAAAACTGCGGAGCTTATCAGTAATTTTCACGGACACATTCTCTACGGCACGCCGCTGCATCCTCATTTTAATACTCGATTTATGTAGCACAAACGAAAGCCGGCTTCGAAATACGAAGATTGTATAAAGCGGCGTACACACTGCTCAATTGGAGCGTCAAGTACAAAGATACATATTACCGTTATCTATAAAGACTACACTAAAATATGTTATACTTACTACTGAGGTACACAGATATGAACGCTGCATTTGAAAATAACAGAGTGCAACTTTCACAGTTGACTGACTTTTTTGAAAGAAATAGAAAACAGTACAATACATCGGCTTATGACGAAGCAAATAC
>JBQMYW010000056.1:0-9046 GCA_052173295.1 Treponema sp. | reverse complement strand
ACGCCGATGATACTGCAGATCATGTGGGAAAGTAGGTTGCTGCCGGGCTTTTTTTATCCCCTCTCTCTTAGCCCTTCTTCTCATTGCTAATCTATCTTGTATTAAAACTGGTTGATCATTAATTGCCGGTAAAATTCAAAAGCTTGATAAAGTTGGTCTACTTGTACATATTCATTTTCACGGTGTACTACCCGTAAGTCTCCGGGACCAATAATAACTGGGGTAAGTCCTCGTGCTGCAAGAATATTTCCATCTGTTGATCCGCTGAAAATATCGGGGATATATGGGATTCCGCATTTGTTTAAGGTTTGTATGCAGTGTTGTGCAAATGGATGGTTTTCTTTTGTTACCCATGAGGGACGTTTATCAATGACTGTGTAATTTATACGGCAGTTTTCAGTTTCTTGTTCCATTTCTTGAATTATGTTGTCTAAATGCTGCCAGACTTGTTCGCATGGATGACCTGCTGCAAGACGTGCATCTACTGTTAGTATACAGGTATCCGGTACAATTTGCGGTTCAACTCCTGCATGGATTGCTAAAGTCCTCCAAAACGATTCTCCATTTTCAGGAGAACTATATGATGCAAATGATGTATGCTGCATTTTTTCAATAAGTTTCATTGCGGTATAAATTGCATTTTCTCCTACTCCGATTTGTGAGCCATGACCTGTTTTCCCTTTAACACAAAGATTAGCCCATGTCCGTCCTTTTCCTTTTAAGCATAAATGCATATCAGTGGGCTCGCAGACAACCAGAAAGGAAAAACCGTCAAGGAGGGGAGAATTAACAAGTGCTTTAGACCCTGCCATTAAATTTTCTTCATCAACAGTAGCGGCAAAAATGACATCTCTTGCCGGTGTAATGTTTTCTTCTTTCAATGAAGCCATTGCATATAACGCTGCACAGAGTCCCCCTTTCATATCGCTACTGCCCCTGCCGTACAGTATGCCATTTTCAATATGAGCAGAAAATGGATCATACTTCCAATGGATACGCTCTTCATCTGAAACCGGTACTACGTCTGTATGTCCGGTAAATACAATGCCCCCGGTGCTTTGCATACCCTGTAGACGTGCTAGGATATTAAATCGATGTGCTGCAACAGGTACTATGGAGTAATCAATAGTATGTGCAGATAAGAAATCTTCAAGATATTTCAGCATCGCCTCTTCCTTACCGGGAGGATTGATACTGGGTATTTTTACTGCACGGGAAACAAAGTCAATTAGTGTACTGCGGTAATTGTTATTAGTTTTCATAGTATTAGTATAGCATGTTATATAAATTCATCAAGCGTTTATACATTACAAGAGGTATGCCGGTAGTTTACAATCTCTGCAACATTCGGTATTATAGGTCATTAGGCATCTCTTAAAATCTTAATTTTAGAGGTGTCTTGTTATCTAAATATAAGGTAAGGAGCATACTAACTTGCATACCGGAAGTAGTGAAACACACCAACAGAAAAAAGAAGCTGTTATAGCAATGCTTTCAACGCATTGGGAAGACTTTATTGCAGCATTACGTAACCGGAAGCATTCTGATGCGGTGCTGCCGTATGATTTGCAAGAATTGGTGGTATTGCTTTCTGATATTATCTGCGATGATAAAAACGGTGATGATGCAGGTTCATGCAGTAATGTTGATATAAATGATGCAGCAGATGAAAAAGGCTTACTGGAAAAAGCAAAATGTATTATTCTAAAAACACATACGCTGCCTGAAAAAAAAGCTGATCCAATAGTCCATAAAGACGGACTTTTTATTATACAAACGCATGAGCAATCTGCAGATTTAGATCCTGTGTTTAAAGATTTAGTTGATTCAGTGTTATAAGGTGTAAATAAATCTTGGTAAAATGAGGAGTAAAACATTCCCAAAATCTAAAAAGATAGGTATACTGGCAAGAGGATTATTGAATGGAGTAACTAACTTTTTGTACGTGTGCTGCTGCTTTTTAAGCAGTATACATAGCAGGTATTTTTTATAGAGGAGTTCTTGGAATGGGGCAAGACAACGCATCTGCTCTTATCCGCTTTATTGATAAAAGTCCATCGGTTTATCATGTTATTGAAAATGCCGAGGATATTTTGCGGAATGCAGGGTTTAAAAAATTAAGCGGCGGCGATTTATTTAATCTTGAGCCTGAAAAAAAATATTTCACTGTTCATAAGAGCGGTACTGCACTCATAGCATGGCAAATGAGCAGCCGTATACGAGCTCGTGCGTTTAGAATAATTGGTAGTCATAGTGATTCTCCAACATTGCGGATAAAACCTAACCCTGAAATATCAGTGCAGAATCATTTTTTAAAATTAAATACAGAGGTATACGGAGGTCCTATTCTTTCTACATGGTTTGATCGCCCTCTTTCGCTTGCTGGACGGGTAGTGCTGAAAAATCATGATCCGTTTGCTCCTAATAACAAGACGATAGATTTTGATAAAAACCTTTTGGTAATACCTAATCTTGCTATTCACATGAACCGTGAAGTGAATGATGGGTATAAAATTGATAAACAAAAGGATTTGCTGCCGCTTATGGGCATTGTATCAGGCCGGTTTGAGAAACAAGATTTCTTACTGAATTTGATAGCAGCAAAGCTGTCTGTTCCCTATACTGCAATACTCGATTTTGATTTATTTTTGTACGATAGAGAACCGGGGTGTTTTTGCGGATTAGCAAATGAGTTTTTTTCTGTGGGAAAGATTGATAACCTCGGTATGGCGTATGCATCACTGGATTCTCTTATTCAGGAGTCAGAAGCCGGTGATTTTATAAAGGTTGCATGTGTTTTTGATCATGAAGAAGTGGGGTCTGCATCTCCGCAGGGTGCAGGCAGCCCATTTTTGGCAGATACACTGCAAAGAATTTCATTTGCTGCACCGCAGAATGGAACCGTGCATCCTTTTGAACGGTTCCAACAGCAGTTGAATCAGTCATTTTTTATCTCTGCTGATCAAGCCCATGGGCTGCATCCTAATTATCCTGAAAAAAATGACATAACAAACTTTCCGCTTATTAATGGCGGACCGGTTATTAAAGTCGCTGCTTCGATGAGTTATGCAAGCGATGGGGTTTCTTCAGGTATTTTTAAGAGTATCTGTAAGAAAGCAGATGTCCCATATCAGATTTTTGTAAATAGATCAGATATGAGGGGCGGTTCTACCATTGGTCCGATTACTGCAGGAAATTTAAATATTCGAACCGTTGATATTGGTAATCCGATTTTAGCCATGCATTCTATACGGGAATTAGGCGGCGTTGCCGATCAAACCTATATTACCCAAGTATTCCGGCAGTATTACCGGCCGTAGTGTACTGGGTATCTTTTAAAAACTTGATTGGCTTTTAGAAGATGCTCAAAATTACCGAAAACAAAAGAAAGGGGCTTTTTTACACAGCTATGCCGAATTTAACTGAAATTGCAGAATTTAGAGAAGAACTGAGAAATATTGCTCAAGAACCACAGATAACCGAAGCGTGGGGAGAACCGGTTTATGACGAACTGCCCCCTCCAGAGGCAGCACCGCTCCCCGATATCGATCTTGATACATTGCTTTCAGGGGTAGAGATACCTGATGCACAAACAGTGCCGGCTGAATCTGTGTCTGATGTTTCTGAAGCACCATTGCCGGATAGTACAGCTCAAAGTTACAGTGAAAGTCCGCAAGATGTATCAGATGGTGCGTTAGATGATTTTGATACTGGTTTATCCAGTTCGCTTGACGATATAGATTTACCGGATATTCCGGTTGATTTTGACACTGATATGGCAATGGATATGCCGAGTGATGATGGATTCAGCCTTGATCCCCTTGGGACAGCTGATGCCGATGATTTTCTTTCATCGTTTGATCCGGATGCCGGTGCAGCGGACGCAATCGAGCCGGATAATCCTGTTGAATTTGAGAATATGGATACTGTTTTATCTAATCCGGCAGCAGATACAGGAGAAGAGAGCCTTATACCCCCAATAGATTTCGAGCCGGAACATGAAAACGGCGATTTTTTTGCTTTAGGTGATCCGGCGGAAAGTGAACCTAATATGTATTCAAACGAACCTGATACGGTACCTGAATCCGCTGCACCGCATGAAGATAGTTTGTTTGCTGAGGATAATACAGAAGATCAAGATATTGATACCATGCTTTCTGATTTTGATTTTAATACCAGTGCAGAATTTTCAGACGCAGATACTGCTGTTAATACTGACGGCTTCTCTATTGACGAAAGCAGCTTTCCTGCATTTGATGATATTTCTCCGTCTGATACCGAGGAGCGTGCAGAAAACCTTTTTGACTCTGATCCTAATGAGATTTCTCTTTTTTCAGAAGACCGCGATGAGTTTGAGCCGAAATCTGCTGCAGATACTGAGATAGCTGAAGCAGCAGAGCTTTCAGACGGAGAATTTCCCGATGCGGCAGATTCTCCTATTGAGGATATTCCGGCAGCAGAAGACCTTTTTGCCGGCGGAGACATGGGCGGCTCCGATGATACTTTCCCTGATATAGATTTTTCCGCCTTGCAGGATACCGGTGCTGATGCTGCGGAAGCTGGTTATGAGGAGCCTGTTCCAGCCGACTCTGCTGCGTCTACGGAAACATCCCCGCAAGCACATACAGACAACGGATTTGATCCGTTGGGAGGATTCGGCAGCTTTGATGATATTTCATTTCCTCAACCTGAAGCAAATGAAGATGAAAATCAGGACAATACGGGATTTTCACTTGAAGATAATGTACTTGATACAGGAATAGCTGAAGTTACTGATGATCAATTTAATCTGCCGGATAACTTTAAAGATTTTTCAACTGATAGTAAAACTTCTTCCTTTGATTCTGTTATAGCAAAAAGTACCGGTACTCCAGAAAAAGATGCATTGAGTATTGATGATGATGAGTATTTTTATTTTTTGAATCAGCTGGAATCCTTTCCGCTTAATGTGCAGCTTGCTATTCAAGATTATATTGGAAATGGGGAAGACAGCCAAGAAAATAAAATGGAGTTTATTAGACTCATCATTGCCAATACCCCGTTAAAAAAAGTTGTACGGAAGTTGGAGAAGATACTTGATAAATCAATTCCTATTCCGAAAGGTTTTGAACGGAAAAGTGTTGAAGAATACGAGCGGGAGAAGAAAACTTTTAAATACTGGTTTATGCAGAAATTCTTACCAGTTGCCGTAATGACAGGACTTGTGTTGCTGTTTACTGCGTGCATTGGAATACTGTCGTGGCATTTCATTTATAAGCCTATTACTTCAGAATCGCTGTATAAAACAGGATATACGCATATTATGAATGGGCAGTATGAACCTGCAATTGAAAAATTTGATGAAGCAGGATTATATAAGCGGAAGAAGAAATGGTATTTTGCCTATGCACGTGCGTTTAGGCTTAAAAAGCAGTTTACTGCTGCAGAAAAAATGTATAATCGGCTTCTGCTCGATTTTGAATATGATAAAGCCGGCGGACTTGAGTATGCGGAAATGCTTAGTACCGATTTACGGAATTATGAAAAAGCTGAAAAAATCTTACAGCGGACGCTTCTAGATCACCATGTGAATGATAGTGATGGACTGCTTGCTCTTGGTGATGTCTATATGAGCTGGGCAGAAGAAGATCCTGATAAATATGAAGATGCTGTAAAGACATATAGCCGCTTGATTGAACTCTATGGCGATAGTGATGTATATTTGTCGCGTATGCTCCGGTATTTTATCCGTACTGATAATCTTGCTGAAGTATTACCCTTAAAAGAGCATTTTCTTGATAATCTTTCAAAATTATCTCCTGCCGATTTAACTGAATTAAGCGGATATTTACTTGAGAAGAGATATACGCCAAAGCCGCTTGATTCTGAAAAATTACGGCAGCGTATTGATGATGTACGTTTGCTGCTGGAAAAAGCGGTACAAGCTGATAAGACTATGCCTGAAGCATACTATAATCTCGGCCGTTTCTTTATCTATAACTATAAACCGGAAGCAGCTTTTGAAAATTTAACCCAAGCGGTGCAGCACTTTGAAAATGCTCCTCAGATGACTCCGCGCCGTGTTATCCGCCATGTCGATTCTATGCGGTTGTTGGGAGAGTTGCTGGTTAATCAGAAAAAGTTTCTTGATGCACAAGGTATATATGCTGATGCACTTACTATTTATCGTGAATATACAGCAATTAAACCGCTGCCGCCGAACAAAATTATCGGGAAGCTTTATCAAGATTACGGTGATATAGACTATTTTATTTCTCATAACTTTGATTCGGCTCTTGATAGTTATCAAAATGCATTGAGGGAATTAAACAATACTCCTTCTTTGAATTACCGTATAGGATATATTCATTATAAGAAAGAAAATTATCCGCAGGCAATACAGGCAATGAGTTTGGCGTATGCAGAAAAACCGGATGATAAAAACTTACTGTACGGTTTTGGTAATACCCTCTTTAAGCGGGGGGACTATTTTGCTGCCCAAGCCTATTACCAGCAGTTAATGGATTTGCTTGATTTGCAAAGAATACGGGAGGGAAAACTCTATCCTAATACCCGTGCTGATGATGCTGCATTTATCGAAGAATATATGTATGCATCAAATAATCTCGCTACTACGCTGAATAGACTTTCGGAAAGTACCGGTGATTCGCAAAAAAATGCACGTGCTCTTGCCTTGTATTCGGAATCAACCCGTGCGTGGGATGCATTGACTCGTAATCCCGATACTATGATACGTTCAAAATCTGTCGGGTTAGCGTATCTTAATATTCAAAATATGGTAAATCCCAAGACAGGCTATCGTCCGGAAATTTATGCTGATATTGCAATGACACTTCAAAATGAAAAAATTTTGCAGCAAAAAGAGGATAAATAGATGGACAGCCGGTTATTAAAAAAAATAACTGCTGATATAGATTCCGGCTGTATTGGTGTGCTGTGTACTATTATCGAAGCAGCAGGTTCTTCGCCGCGGGAAGCGGGTACATCGCTTTGGGTAACGGAGCAGGAATCTTTTGGAACGGTTGGCGGCGGCCGTGCTGAATATGAGGTGGTTACAAAAGCCCGTGCTATGCTGCACAGCAATGAACAAACGGCACTTCTGCATAAAAACTTGACAGCCGAGGAGGGGCTTGCTTGCGGCGGCTCTATCCGGGTGTATTTTGAAAAAATTGGTGATAGTCCAGAGCTGTTTATCTTTGGCGGCGGACATGTGGGAAGAGCTCTTGCTCAGCTTGCTCCGCTTGTGGGCTTTTCTGTAACGGTGTGGGATGATAGACCTGATTGCATTACAGAAGAGTTTTTTCCCCATGCACGCAGGATATGTTGTCCGCCGGAAGAACTCTTTGCTGACCGGCAGCAGTTTTTGAAATTTCATGCGAATGTGTATTGCGTTGCTGTTACACGCGGACACCGCTGTGATGCTGATGTTCTGCGGTTTTTGTACGGGAAAACTGCTGCATATATCGGAATGATAGGATCTAAGCAAAAAAATGCAGCAGTTGTTACCTTTTTATCTGAAGAGGGCATATCTGCTGCCTATCTTGATTCTGTGTATAAGCCTATTGGCTTACCGATTGCTGCTGAAACTCCTGAAGAAATTGCTGTATCTATCATGGCAGAGATTATCGCAGTAAAACGAGGCGGCAATGTGCCGGTGCTTCGTAGTCCTTATTGCGAAAAACAGAGTTGATATGTATTGCAGAAAGTATACATTATGATAATCAATCAGACCGGTAAAATAATAGCTATTTTTTGGTGTAAACTATTTGTTTTTAACTGTAGGTAGTAACTTTAGTAAAATCAGCATATCTAGAGAGCTGAATAATCTGAAAGATCGCAGCCCTATGGAATATGCTGATATTTACGATAGTATCCATTACTTATTTAATTGTTACCCGCCGCTTTACTCCGTTTTGTTTAAGGTGAGCCGGACAAGGTTTTCCTTTTTTGAGTCGGGATAGATGTTTATGCTGAATGCGTTTTTTGCCGCATTCATTAAGATGGGGTATGCCCATTCTATTTTACGCAGACGCGGCACGGTTGCCCCTTTGAATACGGCATTGAGCCGGAACATTTTGCCGCCCGAAAAAGAGTCGGACGCACAGCTGTAGGTGCCGCTTGCTTCCTGTACTATTTCAACGCCGAGCGGACTTGTGCTGGTTACTTTTACAGTGCATTTGGATTTTTCACCGAAGCTGATTTCGTAATAGTCTTCAAAACCGTCGCCCGAAAGGGTACCTGTCCATGCACCGGTAAAGTAATTGGGCGCCGGCATTTTGCGTACGCATTCGGCGGCAAAGGCAGGCAGCTTTTGCTCATAGTCGCTCCAATAGTTGAGCGTCATTTTGGCGGAATGCAGAATCGTGCCTTTTTCCACATCAACCATGCGGGCGGTAATGTACAGGGGGCAGCCGAGCGCGGCAACTGTCCCGACAATGATACAGTCCGCGCCAAGCCCCTTACCCAGTTTTTTAGCGGTTTTAATGTCCACAAAGGGGCTTGACTGAAACGCATATTCCGCCATTATTTTGTCGAGCCGTTTGCGCTCCACCACCGTAACCTCGCCCGACTTTACCAGCTCGTGAATAAGCAAGTCGGTCATCATCGCAATATTGCCGTCAAAGTCTTTATTGTCGCAGTCAAATTCAAACACCGCAACCGTTTGTGCAAAACCCTGTACACAAAGCAGGGAAAAAATGAGGGTGAAAAAGATCGGTGAAAGATGGTTTTTCATTTGTGTAATCCTATTCATCTTTAAATTTACGAACAAGACAAACAAGTAACTTACCTGCGGTATGAGCTACCTCTCCATTTTTAACACACGCGTATGTATGAGAACGAGCTTCTCTATATTTTCTACCAGTAGTTTCAAAAGTTCTCTCAACGTAATAAGTTTCACCGTGATATGTATCCTTTAACCAAAAGGATTTGTCTTTTGAACCTTTGACGTTATGCAAAATGTATTTAACTTCATCTTCTGTAGGCAAGCGCCAGTCGTTGTAGCCAGCATAATAACCTGAGGCTAGTTCTAATGCCTCTTTAAAAC
>JBQMYW010000055.1:0-9864 GCA_052173295.1 Treponema sp. | reverse complement strand
GCTTTGTCAAGAGGTAAACACAAAAAAAACAAAAAAGATTTTCACTATTAGACCTGTTCGGAAACTTCATCTTCAAAACAGGCATCTTGAAATGTAATGTTATAAATTATGCTATATAAAAGATTTACCTATCTTAAACTTATCAAAAACGGAGTTCTCGAACAGGTCTATTGAAACCAAGCGGATAATATGGTATTTTTTATACGGTACAAATATAGTGGTCAGGAGTTTCTATGAAACCGTTATTACATATAGAAAAGTTATTTTTATCAGTAAATGAAAAGACCATTCTCCGTAATGTCAATTTAACAATTAACCCCGGAGAAGTTCATGTTGTGATGGGACCGAATGGGGCAGGTAAGTCTACCTTGGCAGCGGCTATTGTCGGGAATCCGCAGTTTACGGTTCAGTCCGGTTCAGTATTTTTTAACGGCGAATGTCTGAATGACGTTCCAGTTTTTGAGCGTGCCCGGAAAGGGATTTTCCTTTCGTTCCAGAATCCGGAGGAAGTGCCGGGTCTAAAAGTTGAAGAGTTTTTACGGGCGGCAAAAGAAGCTGTTACCGGACAAAAAGTTCCGCTGCTGCAATTTCGTAAGGAACTGCTAAAAACGATGGAAACACTCCATATTAATGCTGAATATGCGAGCCGCAGTTTAAATGTTGGATTTTCCGGCGGCGAAAAGAAAAAAAACGAAATTTTACAACTTGCAATTTTGCAGCCGAAACTTGCTATTTTAGACGAAACCGATTCGGGACTTGATATTGATGCAACAAAAATTGTATTTGAGGGAGTTTCAAAAATACGGAATCCTGAGATGGGAATTTTAATTATTACACACCACAGTAAAGTGTTGGAGTATCTAAAACCGGATTGCGTACATGTGCTGGTAAACGGTTCTATCATTAAAACCGGCGGCTTTGAGTTAGTTGATCATATTCAGCGATACGGATATGCGGCAATGCAGGAAGCACTATGACGGCAGCAGACAACACACAAAACGGCAAAGAGCCGCTGTTTCAGACACGGAAACGTACCTATATTTCTGATATTGAACGCGGCGTTTATGATATAAAAGACAATGTACCGTATCAGTATACTACCGGTGTCGGATTAAATGAAGAAGTAGTAAAAAGAATTTCTGAGCGGAAAAAAGAACCTGAGTGGATGCGTGCATTGCGTTTGCAGTCATTGCAGTATTTCTTTAGCCGCCCCATGCCTGATTGGGGTGCCGATATTTCCGATTTAAATATACAAGAGATTATTCACTATATTGTATCTGATGAAAAACCGCTTGCTTCTAACTGGGACGATGTTCCCGAAGAAATAAAACAAACCTTTGACCGGTTGGGAATTCCAAAAGCAGAGCAAACCTCGCTTGCAGGTGTAGGGGCTCAATACGATTCCGAAGTAGTATATCACAGCTTGCAAAAACACCTCTCGGAGCAAGGTGTAGTGTATCTCGATATGGAATCGGCAGTGCAGCAGTACGAAGACATTGTACGGAAGCATTTTATGCAGCTGATTAAGCCGAATGATCATAAATTTTCTGCACTGCATGGAGCAGTGTGGTCAGGCGGTTCGTTTGTGTATGTACCCAAGGGGGTAAAAGTAGAACTACCGCTACAATCGTATTTTAGATTGAATGCAAATCAGTCCGGTCAGTTTGAACATACGTTGATTGTGGTTGATGAGGGAGCCTATCTACATTTTATCGAAGGGTGCAGTGCTCCAAAATATTATAAAAATGCGCTCCATGCCGGAGCCGTAGAACTCTATGTTGGAAAAGGGGCAACGCTCCGTTACTCTACAATAGAAAACTGGTCACGGAATTTATATAATCTTAACACAAAACGGGCATTAGTTGAAGAAGACGGTGCAATAGAGTGGGTGTCAGGCTCATTCGGTTCCCGTGTTACCATGCTCTATCCGATGAGTATTCTAAAAGGCGACCGTGCCCGCTCTGAATTTACCGGCGTTACGTTCGCATCGGCGGGGCAGTGCCTTGATACCGGTACAAAAACAGTTCACATCGGGAAAAACACTGTTTCAGAAATGCATTCGCGGTCTATTGCAAAAAACGGAGGAGAAGCGAATTACCGCGGGCTGCTGTCTATCGGTAAAAGTGCAACCGGTGCAAAAGCCCTCGCCGAATGCGAATCGCTGATGCTGGATAACGAATCCCGTACCGATACTATTCCCATTATTGAATGCCGTACTGACGATGCTGACATCGGACATGAGGCAAAAATCGGACGCATCAGCGATACCATGATTTTCTACTTGATGCAGCGCGGGCTTGATGAAGCAACCGCCCGCTCGCTGATTATTAAAGGCTTTGTAGAGCCGATTTCAAAAGAGCTGCCGCTTGAATATGCGGTTGAGCTAAATAATCTTATTACCATTGAATTAGAAGGAACAATCGGCTGATGAAAAAAGATACCTATTTTAAACGTCTTGATTACACCATAACACCCGTTCCGCCTGTACCTGCACCGCCGGTTTGTTTTTCTTCTGAATCAAAAACAGCACAGTACCTGCCGATTGCGGAGTTTTTACGTGCCGGCGGTGATACGGGCGGCAATGCAAGCAGTAGCGGAACCACTGGTGATACCAGCAATGAAACCGGCAGTGGCACCACTACTCGGCATGCAAAGTTCTTTCATTTTGAAAAATCTCCCCGCGAACGGCATTGCGGTCTTGGGCAAACACTCATTCAAGCAGTGCATTCGTCATGTAATAGCGGTTTTTATTTAAAAATTGAAGATGAAAAAACCGCACAGACGAGCCGGACACAGCCGCTGTATCACACACACCCGGGAACAGTACCGGCAACACAAATGCAGGCAGCCTCTGCACAACAGCTCTTTTTTGTCCACTATTGTCTTGACCCTGAACACTCGGTGTTATACGATAAAAGTGCCATAGAAATTGCAGACAATGCTGCTGCCTGCATTATTTTATACTGTGATTCAGAAAATAATACCGAAACCGATGTTCCATACTATCGGAATGGCTTGTTGAGTATTTTAATTGGAAAAAACACCTTGGTTGAAATTATTAAAATACAAAACTTTGCTGATTCTGCCGTCAATTTTGAAACAATCCGAATGGATATCCGTGAAAAAGCACAGGTTACCGTGTATGATATTCATTTGGGCTCCCAAAAAAGCGGGTCGTCTTATTCATCCTATATACAAGAAGAAGGAGCAGAAGTACATATTCACCCGCTGTACTTTGTGGATAAAAATCGGCGTATGGATATTGAACATAACCTTATTATCAACGGGAAAAACACCATTGCCGATATTACTGCACAAGGAGCAATTAAGAATAATGCCCATAAGATATTCCGCGGCAATATCTTTTTGAATAAAGGCTGCAGCAAATCTTCTGCCCGTTTTTCTGATAATAGTATTATGCTGGATAAACAGGCAGTTGGCATTAGTATTCCGACAATTTTTTGCGATGAAGATGATGTTGTCGGTGAACATGCTGCAAGTTTTCTTGCCATAGACAAAGATAAACTCTATTACCTTATGAGTAGAGGCTTTGATGAGGGCAGTGCAAAAAAGCTCATTATCGAATCCGCATTCCGTCCGGTTTTTAACCGTATACCAAATGAACAAATATGCACAAAAATAAACGCTGAATTTGATATGCGGCTCGCATCAGAATTGTAGGAGGAGGTTCCAATTTGTACAAGCATCTGTTTCCGCTTTTAAATAACAGACCTGTTCATTACCTTGATGCTGCTGCCACCGCACAGCGTCCTGCAGCAGTGCTTGACGGGGTTCGCTCTTATTACGAACAGAAAAACGGTAATGCAGGACGCGGCTCCCACAGTCTTGCTGTTGAATCATCGCTGTTAGTTGAAGAAGCTCGTGCTGCAACGGCACAGTTTATCGGTGCAAATACCGCTCACTGTGATACAGATACTGCGGGAGAAATTATTTTTACCAAAAATGCAACAGAAGCTCTCAATATTATTGCCTACTGCTACGGATTGGAACACGTACACGCAGGAGATGAAATTCTTATTTCCATTGCAAATCATCATGCAAATCTGGTTCCGTGGCAGTATGTTGCACAAAAAACCGGTGCAGCCCTGCAATATGTTTATTGTGATTCTGAAGGAAATTTTGATTTTGATGGATTTTGTGCAAAACTGAGTAATAAAACAAAAATTGTTGCTGTGTCCTGTACTGTAAATACAACCGGTGTTGTAAATCCGGCAGCGGAAATTATTGCAAAAGCCCATGAATATGGAGCAGTTGCGGTAATTGATGCCGCACAATCTATTACCCATTTTCCGCATGATGTCCGTGCATGGGATTGCGATTTTCTGGTGTTTTCGGGGCATAAACTCTATTCACAGTTCGGCGTGGGCGTGCTGTATGCAAAGTCTGTACTTTTGGAAAAAATGCCGCCTTTTTTATACGGCGGAAGTATGATTGAATTCGTAACAGAGGAAGCCAGTACCTATCAAACAGGATTTCAAAAGTATGAAGGCGGCACCCTTGACACTGCGGCCATTCACTCGCTCAAACTCAGCATTGATTTTATTGAAAGTATCGGCTGGACTGCCATACACTCCTATCTTTTTGAATTAGATCAGTATATGCATGCGGCTCTGTCTCAGCTGGATTTTGTGGAAATGTATCAAATTACCGCAAAAAACCGTGTGCCGATTACGGCATTCAATGTTAAAAATGTACATTCCCATGATACTGCCTGTATTTTAGATGAATATGAGGTAATGGTACGCAGCGGGCATCACTGCACACAGCCGCTTATGAAGCATATCGGCGTGCCGTCATGCTGCCGTGCAAGTTTAGGGCTTTACAACACACCTGAAGACATAGACTGTTTAGCGGCGGGGTTGAAAAAGGTATACAGTATTTTTAAACAATAGACCTATTCGATAACTTGCGTTATCGAATAGGTCGACGAGTTCTAAACCGTGCAAATAGCACGATTTAGAACATCGCATTTCAAGGTAACCTGTTCTAAAACTGAAGTTTCCGAACAGGTCTAATAAAGGACGGATGGTATGGGAA
The DNA here is from genome assembly GCA_052173295.1 of Treponema sp. GTDB lineage: Bacteria > Spirochaetota > Spirochaetia > Treponematales > Treponemataceae > Treponema. Next base: position 4,806 of record JBQMYW010000055.1, on the reverse strand, counting down.
TTGATGATATATACCAGCAGATGCTGCTTGATTACTCCAGAAGAAAAGAACACGCATATCCGCTGAAAGATGCAACCGGTGTTGAACGCGGGCATAACCCAAGTTGCGGAGACGATGTAACCCTTTTTATTAAAGAAAAAAACGGCATCGTGGAAGCAGCATCTTTTTCGGGCGTAGGCTGTGCAGTTTCTACCGCTTCGACGAATATACTCATTGAATGCATCTGCGGAAAACCGGTTGAAGAAGCCCGCCGCTGCGTAGACATCTTCTTTAAAATGATGGCAAAAGAGCCGCTGCCTGATACTGACTTAGATGTCCTCGCCGATGCTCAAATCCTCGGCTATTTTTCTGAAATGCCTGCACGGGTTAAATGTGCCACATTAAGCTGGCATAGTGCAAAACTGTTGCTGCAAAAAAAATAAACTTACTTCAAATGCTTTATTCTTATTGTGTATTTTATTAAAATGCCGTATACTAATAATAGTAATAAATACTAATATTGCAAAATAAACACTAGACAGCTGTGGAATAATCGTGTTTTGAAAATGCAATATGTTGTATTGATTATTTTGCAGAATGTTGGTATTTTCTAACATGGTATTAATAGATAATAAAACAATAGATAAGGAGTTATACAATGAAAGCATGGTCTCAGTACTTTGACGGTTTCAAGGGTGAATACTGGCGTACAGGCGTTGATGTTCGCGACTTTATCCAAAATAACTATACACCGTATACAGGCGACGATAGTTTCTTAGTTGCTAGCACCGAACGGACAATGAACATTTGGAATAAACTGACTGAAATGTTCAAAGAAGAAACAAAAAGAGGTGTTTACGATGCCGAAACGGTTAAACCGCAGGGAATAGACACCTACGGTGCAGGTTATATTTCTAAGGAAGATGAGGTTGTTGTCGGACTGCAAACTGATGCACCGCTGAAACGGGGTATCTATCTTAAAGGCGGTTGGCGTATGGTTGAAAAAGCACTTGAATCATACGGATATAGCCTTGACCCTGTTACCAAAGAGATATTTACTAAATACCGCAAAACACATAACGATGGTGTATTCTCTGCATATACCGACGCTATGCGGGCAGTACGCAAGTCAGGTATTATTACCGGACTTCCTGATGCATACGGACGCGGACGCATTATCGGAGACTATCGCCGTGTCCCGCTGTACGGTGTTGATAACCTTATCCAGGAGCGTAAAGATGCCTTACTGCAGTTAGATGTAGATGAACTGACTGAAGCAGACATCCGCTACCGCGAAGAAATCAGCGAGCAGATTAAAGCACTTGAAGCCTTTATCCGTATGTGCGAAAGCTACGGTTTCGATGTACGCCGACCGGCAGAAAATGCACAGGAAGCAGTACAGTGGCTTTATTTTGCATTCCTTGCTGCAACGAAAGATCAAGACGGTGCTGCAATGTCTATTGGGCGTACCTCAACATTCTTAGATATTTTTATTGACCGTGATATCCGTGAGGGAAAACTTACCGAAACAGATGCTCAAGAGCTTATTGACCAGTTTATTATTAAGCTGCGTATTATCCGCTTCCTCCGCACTCCTGAATACAATGATCTGTTCTCAGGTGATCCTACGTGGGTTACGGAATCGCTTGGCGGTATGGGCGTAGACGGCAGACCGCTTGTTACCAAGACTTCGTTCCGCTATTTGCATACGCTGTATAACCTTGGACCGGCACCGGAGCCGAATATGACGGTATTGTGGTCAAACCATGCACCGGAAAACTGGAACAAGTTCTGTGCAAAAGTTTCAATAGAAACTTCTTCTATTCAATATGAAAATGATGATTTAATGCGTCCGGAATTTGGTGATGATTACGGTATTGCGTGCTGTGTTTCTCCGATGAAGATAGGAAAGCAAATGCAGCTGTTCGGGGCACGGGCAAACTTGCCTAAGTGTTTATTGTACGCTATTAATGGCGGACGGGATGAAAAATCCGGTGCACAAGTTGCACCAGCCTTTAAGCCGATTACTTCAGAATACCTAGATTACAACGAGGTGATGGAACGCTTTGAGGATATGATGAAGTGGCTTGCCGGTGTTTATATGAATGCACTGAAAGTTATTCACTATATGCACGATAAATATTCTTATGAAGCCTTTGAGCTGGCATTACATGATCCTGATGTTGAACGCATTCAAGCCACCGGTATTGCCGGTCTTTCAATCGTTGCAGACTCGCTTGCTGCAATCCGTGATACAAAGGTAAAAGTTATCCGCAATGAAGAGGGGCTTGCTGTTGATTTTGAGCGTGAAGGTGAGTATATCCCCTACGGTAATGATAACGATGCAACTGATCAGTTAGCAGTTATGGTTGCCCGTAAATTTATGAACTACCTGCGCCGCCATGAAACATACCGCCATGCAAAAGCAACTCAGTCTGTTTTAACCATTACCTCAAACGTTGTATATGGTAAGAAAACCGGTGCAACACCATGCGGACGCTGTGCTTGCGAACCGTTCTCTCCGGGTGCAAACCCCATGAATGGACGTGATACCAATGGTGCTATTGCCTCGCTTTCTTCTGTTGCAAAGTTGCCGTTTGAAGATATTGGCGACGGTATTTCGTACACCTTTGCTATTGCACCGAATGCACTTGGCAAGCAGCACGATAATCGGGTTGATAACCTTACCTCTCTGCTGAAAGGCTATTTTACTCCTGACGGCGGACAGCATCTTAACGTCAACGTATTTGACCGCTCTTTACTGGAAGATGCAATGGCAAATCCTGAAAAATATCCTCAGTTGACTATTCGTGTATCCGGTTATGCAGTAAATTTTGTAAAACTTACACACGAACAGCAGCTTGATGTCTTATCACGCACGATTAACCAATCTATGTAAGTAACAGAAATAACCGCATAATAAACCTGTTCGGTGTTTTCGAATAGGTTTAACAAAAAACCGGTAAGATGTTTCATCTTGCCGGTTTTTGCCGTTTATTTTGCATAGGGAGGGGGTAACCGGAATAACAAATGTGCCGCTTGTTATAGAATAAAATTGCAGCTTTTGAAGCTTTTGCGGAAAAACGCTGCCGAATTTTGCAGAAAAGGCACATTTTTATGGAGGGAAGGGGGAGACTTCCCCCTTTTAAAAATGTATGGCGTATATTCATTCGTATGAAACTTTTGGAACAGTAGACGGACCGGGATTGCGGTTTGTGGTATTTTTGCAGGGCTGTCCGATGCGTTGTCAATATTGTCATAATTGCGATACATGGCATCGTAGAGATGCTCGAATTATTGAAACCGCCGAGCAGACATTTGGACGTATCCGCCGATACAAGCACTATTATTTATTTGCAGGAGGCGTTACGGTAACCGGTGGTGAGCCGCTTGGACAGCCGGAATATGTGAAAAATCTTTTTGCACTGTGTAAAGCAGATTCGCTCCATACGGCGGTAGACACGTCAGGTTATTACTTAAACGATAAGGTGAAAGATGCTCTACAATATACCGATTTAGTGCTGCTGGATATTAAGTCGATTGACGAAGCACAGCATGAGACATTGACCGGTGCACCGCTTTCCCGTGTATTGGCATTTTTAGACTATTTAGTTGCGATACATAAACCGGTGTGGCTTCGCCATGTTGTAGTTCCCGGTATTACCTATAATACCGCACTATTGGAAAAGTTGGCAGACTTTATAAAACCGCTTCCGAATATAGAGAAGGTGGATGTTTTAGCATACCACACAATGGGAGCATTCAAATGGAAAGAAATGGGGAAAGTATATCCGCTTGAAGGTGTACCGCCGCTTAATCCAGAAGAGTTTAAAACTGCAAAAGCAATTTTTAAAGAGCGGGGGCTGCCGCTTACTTCAGAATAAGATACTGCACTACGGATAGGGTTTGTATTCATTTACCATTGAAATATGAGATAAAACCGATCGCCCCTCTGCCATCTCAGCGGTAACTTCAAGAGCCTTATCAATATATGCCGAGGAATCGGCTACTCCATGCAAAGTAATAGAGGTGTCTGAAACTTCAGCATCGAGGAAGTAAATTTGTAATCCAAGATGAAAAGCAATATGATTTACAATCCGCTGACCGATGAGTAAATGCGAAATACGTTTTATACCCTGCTGCTCTTCTTCTGTAGAGATGGTATGTAAGCACGCATGTTTGATGATGCTTGCTGCCGTATCGGGAGTTACAAAATCCGTGTTGATAACCAGATGATAATGGCTTGAGTTGTTGTAGTCTTTATCAAAGAAACATTTGTGGAAGCCTTCGCGATTGATGTCGCTTTCCGTCATAAGGAGACGGGCTTTCTTTTCCGGCCAGTCAAATTCTTTCATTAAGCGGGTAATGCGTACTTCATCAGAGGCAACCAAGCGGACAGAATAGCAGCCGGGTATGTCCTCTAATAGTGCAAAGCCGCCGCGCCCGATAAAAATACAATTACCGTTTTGTGCATAGCGGTATATTATTTCCCGTAAGTAATCTAAATACTCATCACGGTTACGGGAAAGCGATGCCCAAAATCCGGGCTTGCGTTCATCATAGTGTTTAAGATTTTCTTCCGAAATTCCCTTTTTAATAAGCTCTTGTTCCAAGGTTTTTTTATCTATAAAGGTGTACCCCAGTAAGTCTGCGAGTTCTTTTGCGGTTTCATCGCCATAAGAAGCTATTTTCCGCGAAATTGCTATAATTGCCATAAAACCTCCTTATATTATAGGATAAAGCCATTTTTCCATTCTGTCAAAGAAAAAATCTGGACAAAGAAGAGAGATGGTATCCCCCTTGCCACAGCCGTAGCGGTTGGGCAAA
>JBQMYW010000054.1:0-9977 GCA_052173295.1 Treponema sp. | reverse complement strand
ACACTCCGGCAGATGATTACCCAGTCAATGCCGCAGTTTGTTTCTTCCGTGTGTACGGTTATCGCCGTATTTGTTGCAATGCTGTATCAGAGTGTGTACCTTACCATTATTGTTACTGCTTCCATTGTTTCTATTTTGAAAGTGATTAAATATATTGCAAAAAAGAGCAGCTTCTATTTTATCCGGCAGCAGGACACACTTGGGCAGCTGAACGGCTTTGTCGAAGAGATGATAAACGGGCAAAAAGTGATTAAAGTATTCTGCCGGGAAGAAGTAGTAAAAGCTGATTTTAAAGAAAAAAATGCCGCATGGCAGGAAAGTGCGGCAAAAGCAAACGCGTATGCAAATATCATCATGCCGTTTATGAATGCACTAGGATATTTTCAATATGTAATTGCCGCTCTTGCTGGAGCATGGTTTGCCATTGCAAAAATCCCCAATCCGACTATTGCCGGTATCAATACGCTAACACTCGGCACTATTGCATCATTTTTAACGCTGTCACGGAGCTTTACCAATCCTATTTCTCAGCTTTCCAATCAGCTCAATTCGGTAATCAATGCCGTTGCGGGAGCTTCGCGGATTTTTGCACTGATGGACGAAGTACCGGAGGAAGATACCGGTACTGTTACACTTGTCAATGCACGGAAAGAAGCAGGCATGCTTACCGAAACAGCGGAACATACGGGGGTATGGGCGTGGAAAGAAATACATAAAGACGGCACTGTTAGTCTGACACAGCTGACCGGTAAAGTAATTTTTGAACACGTCGATTTCGGATACTTGCCCGGCAAAAACATACTGAAAGATATAAACCTCATTGCAGAACGCGGACAAAAAATTGCACTTGTTGGAGCAACAGGTGCAGGCAAAACAACAATTACCAATGTGCTCAACCGCTTTTACGATAGTAACAGCGGAACCATTACCTACGATGGTATACCGATTACCCGCATTAAGAAAAAAGACCTGCGGCAGTCACTCGGAATCGTGCTGCAAGAAGTAAACTTATTTACCGGCAGCATTATGGAAAATATACGCTTCGGCAACTTATATGCAACCGGCGAACAATGCATCGAAGCAGCGAAACTGGTCAATGCACACAACTTTATTATGATGCTGCCTCACGGATATGACACGGTTATTGAGGGCAATAAAAATGCTCTTTCACAAGGACAGCGGCAGTTGTTATCTATTGCCCGTGCCGCAGTTGCCGATCCGCCCGTTATGATTTTAGACGAAGCAACGTCCTCAATTGACACAAGAACCGAAGCACTTATCCAAAAAGGTATGGATAATTTAATGGAAGGAAGAACCGTTTTTGTCATTGCCCACCGTCTCTCTACTATTATGAACTCCGATGTTATTATGGTAATGGATCATGGTGAAATTATCGAACGCGGTACGCACCAAAGCCTCATTGCTAAAAAGGGAAAGTATTATCAGCTTTATACCGGTGCTTTTGAATAGTTTTTTTTCCGGCTCAAGTTTCTAAAAATAAAATAGGTAAGCCCTGTTATAAAATACAAAAAGGCAGCGGAATAAAAAAATGCATGGTACGGAATGAATGCTGCACAATATACCCCCGCTGCGAAGCAAAAAATACTACCGGTATAAAATGCACATTTCTGAAATGCATTTTTTTCCCGGCGGATAAATCTGCTTAATGAAACTGCCGCATCAGTAATATAGCCGGTAAGATGTGTAGTCCGGACAATAGTATCATTGTAAAAAATAAACATACCATTTTGAATCCCAAGTATCATACATGTCAACAATGCAGAAACTGTAAAGGGTAATTTAAAAAAGCCTATTATAAAAAACACGCCTGCAAAAGCCATTACCATAATGCCGTACCGGTAATGCAGCTGGAGATGGCGGTTATTAAAAACCAATCCTGAAATAAAGGCACCGAAAAAAAATGCAATAGGAATATACAAAAGAACAGGTGCCGTATGAGCTGATGCAGCAGCGTTTACAAGTTTGGTAACACTACCGCTGTGATGACTTACGGTAATATCAAAAAAATTAAAAAAGCCCCCATTTAAATACCCTGCAAGAAACGTTAATGCAATAACCCAAATTTTAACGAATAAATTTCCTATTTTCATACAAAAAAATATACTACTTTTTGCATAAAAATACAATAAACCTAATTGCAGACCGAGTATATATGAAAAGTATCGTCTGCACCGCACCTACTTTTGATACTGACGCAATTCTTTTATCCGTTCCCAGCGGAAATCAAGCGTGTCGGCTTGCAGCTGCGGCTCAGGGGAGGGGCGTTGCAAACTATTATGCTTTTTTATTTCTTCACTCAGATTCTGAACAGCGGAACGGGATAAAAACGGCAGTCCGAATGCAAAGACCCCCTGTGCCGCCTCATAATGAATGGGAACACGGTTAAAATGCGGATAGGTATGGTGCGGATAGGTATCTCCCGCTGCATGACTGCCGGGTCCGCCGCCCTCCGATACAAGCGTGATATACGATGCTCCGTTTTCCGTTTCAAGCAGCCATGTTCCTTGTTGGTAATTCCGCAGTATGCTTCCGTTACCGGTAATACAGCTGTACACATCCGTATTCCGCTGAATAAACTTAGGCACTTTAATGTCTTGTCCGTTCAGCTGAAAATGTGCATACTGCTTGCGGTATTCACTTTCAATTTTCCAATACCGGAACATACTATATCGAGTGTCGTCAAAGAAAAATGCATCAAAAAAGACAGGATTTTCTTGCGGATATAAAAAAATACCGTACCGCTGTCCTTGTTCTATCCAAAACCCGCGGAGCGGTTCATTGGAATTTCCGCTTGTGTCTGCTGCCGCATCGGCTTCTCCGCTCTTTTGTACGAGTGCTGTTTCCCGTGTATAAAAGGAAGAAAATAGCATATCTTGTAATTGCCACAGTGAAACCTCACTTTCTTGTTTTGTATTGGGATAGCGGATGTGTGCAGTATACACACCGGCAGCGGGGTTTTCAGCTTTGAGTATAAAAGGATATGACCCCATATTTTCGTACACATACCGGTAGTATGTTTTCAAGACAACCCGTAAAGATCCGCCGGAATGCTCTGATTCGGTAAATTCAATAAACCGGTCGGAATTTTCCCAAATTCCCGAAAAAGGAATAGCCGCAAAAAGATACAAAGGTATGATCACCAATAACTGCTGTAGTAATAATCGTTTCACACCATACAGTATAGCATATAACATCAACTTGAAAAAGCCGTACACATTGTATATACTTTTAAAATGTTTAGCAGCTTTCATACTCATACCTATCTCTGTAATCATGCAAACGGTACTCCGCTCGATTATATCTTCCAAGCGGAAATAGAATCATGCTCTGCACTCGGTTTTTCTGATCATTGTCCCTATCCCCATGATGATGTGTGGCCGTTTTGCCGTATGCAGGCAAAACAGTTGCCGTTTTATAAAGAACTTATCGAAGAAACAAAAAAATACGCTTCCTTTCCTGTATATTTTGGTTTTGAATGCGAATGGGAGCCGCAGTATACTGCATGGTTTCGAGATACTTTAATTGAAGAATACAAAGCGGACTATTTAGTCCTCGGTTCGCACTGGTACCCTGTTCACGGCGACTACACGTATGTTGTTGAAATTTCGGATAACAAGACCCTGCACCGCTATACTGATTTTACAATAGAGGCAATGCAGTCGGGTTTATTTTCTTTTTTGGCTCATCCCGATTTATTTTTAAGTAATAGGACTGTCATTGATGCAGACTGCATTGCCTGTGCTGATGCATTGATTGATGCAGCACAGGCGGAGGGCTTACCGCTTGAGATAAACGGATACGGGTTGTTCAAACCGAAAATAGAGCGGAATTACGGACTTGACTACCGTTATCCGGTAAGCCTCTTTTGGGAGCGGGCAGCAGCAAAAAATGCACGCATTATTTGCAATTCCGATGCACACGAAATTGCCCATGTCATTGCCGGCACTCGTAGTGCATTTGAATATGCACACCGCTTAGGCATACCTGCTGAAGATAGTGCTGATGTCTTGGGGTTCCGCCGCTTACCGGATCCGGCATAATTAGTGACTATAAACTGCATCAGCTGTTGTTTTTCCAACATACACCATTTCCGTTTCATGCTATTGTTTTGTAAGAAATTACAGTAAACCTGTCCGGAAATTTCCGTTTCTGAACAGGTTTAGTATGGAGGTTATGAAATGGCGTACGCTGATTGGAAAGATAAAATAGGTTCATTCAAGAAAATGGATGTCCGCGGTTTGCAGGGGAATTTTTTTCCCGCATTAAAAAAACAAGCGGAAGAAGCAGCGGTAGGAAGCGGACTTGAAATTATCCAAACCTTTGAGCCGCTGCCCTTGTATGAGGTTATGGAAAGTTTAGGATATGAGCGGCATAGAGAACAAACAGGTGAGCATGAATTTCATGTATATTTTTACCGCACAGAACAAAAGGCTGATGACGGAAGCATTCCTATGCGTCCTGCTGCACTGACGAATTTTCCGCTTATCGATAAAGACCTCGGTAAAATTGCTGTACAATTTTGGGATATAACATGGAATGACAAGAATCGGCATTTACCTTACGAAATACGGCTGCTGCTTTCGCTGACCAATGCTGTAGGAGCAGGCAGAATGCGGCAGGCAACCCGCGAATTGGTGAAAGTATATGCTCATGGAATTGATTCTGCTGCATTAGATGATGTGTTTGAACTATTTGCATGGAATCAGGGTATCGGGTTTTTCAGCTCTGAAATTGGTCCGTCTACACTTTTTAAAGCATACAAAATGATTAAACAACAGGAAGGATGCGGAACGCCGCGGGAAATAATTGTGGAAAAGCTCCGCGAAAATTTTGGTGAAAAAAATCCTGATGTAAGAGTTGTTTGAAAGTGCTGATGCATTTGAAAAAATCTACTGAATAACCCTGTCCGGAAACTTCCGTTTCTGAACAGGGTTACCGCACTCGCTAAAAATATTTTACCGTGTGAGAGAAAATGATGCACCGGCGGCGGTTAAATCGCTCATAAAAGACGGGTATGAAATAGCCGTGCAGTCAAAATGCTCTATGCAGCTGCATGGAATGTTTGAAGCGGTAGAAGCAGTTTTTGCCCGTGAAAATCGGGGATATGCGGAAAGGGCTGCGATACCGCAGGCGGTAACGGCAAGAGCCATTGCTATGCGGTGATCGCCTCTGCTGTGTACCCGTGCCGGATGTAAATTGTGTCCGCCTTTGCCGTGAATAACGAGAAAATCACTGCCTTCGGTGATGTCTGCACCAAACTGAGAAAGTTCTTCTGCAATAGCATGAAGGCGGTCGCATTCTTTGTAGCGGCACACACCGGCATTGGTTAAATGCGTGGTTCCCTGTGCAAAGCAGGCTAGGGCGGCAAGTACCGGTACGGTATCGGGAATATCCGAGCAATCGCAGGAAATACCGGTAAGCGTTTCTGAAGGCAGCACCGTGAGTGATTTTTCTGCTTCACGGTATGCTAGTGCGGCTCCCATCTGCTGCAGCAGTGCAACAATACGGGAATCTCCTTGACCGTCATGGATATCGAGGTTTTCAAGGGTGAGGGCTTGACGGCTCACGGCAGCAGCAGCAAGCGGAAAGGCTGCTGATGACCAGTCGCCGGGGATTTTGTGTGAAAATGCCCGGTAAGGCTGTATGCCGGTGATGGTAAAAGAGCTGCCGTCAGCTGCTGCCTGCACATCAATACCGGCTTTTTGCAGCCAGTTGCACGTGATATGCAGGTAGGGAACCTCTCCCGGGTTTTTGAAAAAAATCCGGGTTGTACCGTGCAGCAGCGGAGCTGCAAATAGTAAGCCCGATACCGGCTGCGAAAAGGGACCGGAGAGAGTAAAGGATTGTGCGGTGAGAGGACCGCAAACGGTAAGCGGCAGTACCGCCTGCTTTTTTTTGTTTGATGCCGCAGCATAAGGGATAGCTGCCTGCCGGTATATCGAAAGGAGCGGTTCTGCCGGTCTGCTTTGCAGGGAGGCATCGCCGGTAAAACACATAGGATAGGAAGAAACTGCAAGTACCGCTCCCAGAAAATACAGCAGAGAGCCGGAATTTCCAAAATACAGCGGCAGCGGCGGCTGATGAAAATGGTGAGCCGCAGGTTCCGGAATAGCAGTACGGCGATGCACAGTATCGGTGTTTTCAGCAGCTTCGTCAGGCTGAGAAAAAATAAGAGAACTCCGCATAAAATCCATGCTTCCGGCAGCAAGAGAGTGCATGCCGTTCAGCGGTGATGCGGCAGCGTGTGTACCCGCTGTATTCAGATGTGCAATCAGTCCGCCGGTAGGCGGAGTAATTTCCCATACTGCCGGATTTGAACTCCGCTTTCGTATCCGCACGCCCAATGATTGGAGAATTTCGGCAGCGGTACTAATGTCATCACTGTCCAAAGGAGATTCAATATAAGAAGAAGAATCAGCAAGTGCTGCACAGATAAGTGCTCGTAAGGTATGACTTTTTGAGGGCGGAATCCGTATCCGCCCATGAAAATGCGGAACTCCTACAATCAGATTCATCGAGCCGCCTTACATAAAATCGGCAAGTTCATGCTCAAGGGCAGTAACCCGATCAGAATGCTCCAGTTTTTTGAGGCGTGCAAGAAGCGGTGCAGCAGTGTCAAAACGGTGCAGCGAACGGTAGAGTGAGAGGAGATCATAGTACAGACCGGCTGCATCGGGAAACTGCTCAAGTGCAGTACGCAGGGTGAGTTCGGCACGGAGGTAGTCGCCTTTTTGAATGGAAACGGCTGCAATGAGCTGGTATATCCGTGCGGAAGGTGCACTATCCAGTGCCTTTACTAACGTGTCATCTGCTTCGTTGAGGAGATAGAGAGCACGGTCGTTTTCTGCTTTATCGGTGAGGAGGACGGCATTGTGCGGATCGAGTTTAACTGCACGCCGGTACCATTCTGCTGCTTCGTCAAAGGCTTCATCATTATGCAAAGCGTTTGCAAGAATATGGTACGCACCGGCTGGATTGTGTGTTACGGCAGCGGATGTTTGCTCACTTTCAGTATCAAAAAGTGGAAAACAAGCGGAAAGCTGTTTTTTCCGGCGGAGTATTTCCAGATAATTTTCAAGCGGAGGCAGTTCCAATGGCAAAAGACGTTGAGCCTGTGCAGCTGCTGCTGCGGCTTCTTCCAGCCGGTTTTCCTGCAAGGCTGCAAGGGCAGCAAGATTGTGAATCCAGCCGTTTTCAGGATCGGCAGCAAGTGCTTTTGCCAGTACCGGCTGGTATGCACCGCCGCTTAAGAATAAAGATTCCGCCAACCTGAACAGGTATAAGGCACAATCAGGTTCAAGGATACAGGCTTGTTTGAATGCTGCAGCGGCGGTTATCGGCACTGCTGTGCTTTGGTTCACCTCAGCGGCGGAAGTGTGCGGCAATGCCGGTGCGTTTTTAGTATCCGGTACGTGTGCTGCCATGTCTTCTGCACCGCCCGGATTATCACGCAAGAGCAGCCCGTACAAATACCAATCGGCAGAGTCTGTGCTGCCGTTTCTGCACAGCCTTTGCAGCAATGTACGGGCACGGGGATAATCTTCCAGTGCATACGAAAGTTTTGCTGCAAAAGACTGAGTCCGTGCATCATGCGGAGCGAGCCGTTCCAGTGCCGTAACTGCGGTAAGGGCATCGCTGTAGGCTTGCTGCTGCAAAAACGCTCCGGCAGCTTGCCGGTATGCTGCAGCAGCGGCTTCGGTTTTTCCGTATGCGGATAGTTCACGTGCTTCGTTCAGGGCAAATAGCCCTTGTTCCGGCTTAAGTGTAAACGCCCGCCGGTAGGCCGCCGCCGCCTCTTCGTACCGGTGTTCCTCATGGAGGCAGTGTCCTAATAGATTAGACAAAAAAGCAGAGCCGTGAACAAGTTCTTCGGGGGCGGCTGCTAAGAGTTCATTCAGTTTGCGGTATGCACCGCTTTGGTAGTAGAGTCCGCCGAGTTCCGCATAGGCTGCTTCGTGCTGCGGACACACAGTAAGTACGGTCTGTAATTCCTGTTCAGCTTCTTCAGTAAGGTGCTGGGCTGCATAAATGCGTCCGGCAAGCAAGTGTTCTTCCGGCTGCGGCGGGCGTATGTTCCACGCTGCCTGAAGCTGCAGTAAAGCGGGGATATACTTTCCCATTGCGTACCAGTTTTGTGCTAAGTACAGCCGCTGCTCCGGCGGTACGGCGGTATCGGCATTTGCGGCGGTATGTGCAGTTTCTACAGCAAACGGCAATGAGTTTAGCCGGTAGGCGGTTAGATCAGCGGCAGCACGAACTGTTTGTCCCCAGTTTTGTACCGCAAAAGCAATTTTCCCTGCTGCTTGAATAGTATCATCTTCACAACTTGCAATCCATATTCCATTGACTAGCACTGTAATAGTTGTGCCGTTTGCAATAAGGGTGACAGGAACGGCATTGTACTGCGAATGTCCGTTTGCAGTGCTGTGCTTCGCGGATTCTGAACGAGCAGCGTGAGCCGCAGGTTCCGGTAGTTTTGTCCATCCGAGTATTGGGATAGGGGTACTATTGACAACAGCATCGAGTCTAAGCCACCCTTTGTTAGAAATGGCAAGTGCATAAAACGCATATTCACTGATATAACGAAATAAAAAACCTGCGGCATAGCAGCCTGCACTCACGTCTTCCTGTGCAGGAGCAGCATCTGAAAGCACAGACTGTTCAGAACCTGTACCGTACGTACAGGCGGCAGAAGCAGATTCCCCTGTATGCGGAAATGCAATCACCGCTTCGAGTACAAAATCTTTATAGCGATAGACGTTATTAACTGCCCACGCATAGAGGTGTTTCCTTTGAACAGTCAGTTTAAAGGCAGGAATATTTCCCGTCTGTGTATTTTGAAGAGAAAATTCCGCAGTATAGCCGTCGCCTGATTCTTCTTGAAACCTGCACTTTTCCGGTTTACTAAAGTCTTCTACCCACAGTTCTTCTGCAATGTCTTCAAAATCAATGACCGCATTCCGCTGCTTGCGTATTAGTGTTATACATTTTTGTTTAAAATAATCAATATAGAGTCTGAATATCCCCATAGTCTATAAAAATAGCGGAATTTTTTAAAAAAGTCCACTTTTTTATTGAGCTACTTGTCTAAAAATAAAAAAAATCGTATTATTATTGCACTTTGGGGAATTAGCTCAGTTGGCAGAGCGATTGGTTCGCAATCAATAGGTCGTGGGTTCGACTCCCATATTCTCCATTTTGAGATTGTCGGCACACTATAGTTACGCGTAATTATAGTGTGCAGACAATAGCACTAATACCAGTCAACAGCAGCCAATCAGATGTATCAGCAACAGTATGTTTATGCTTGCCGGAAATGAGCAGAAATAGTATCAATATGCATCTGATTCAAAACAACCGCCGTCAAAAGAGCACAGCTATCACAATCTCCTTTCCCCGATGTAAACGGCGGACTGTTTGCCGCGGAGGATATCGTTCTTTTGTTCAAAAATAATTCGAACTTTGGGCGAAAACTCAGCAGATATTCTAGTTTTTTACAAAACTTACAGTGAGTTTGTTGTCTGAACTGATATCAGCTGCCCTTACTTTATATAAAAATGTGGTTTTCGTTTCATAAGTGTTCGGTTTACCGTTGACAACCCAGTTCTTGACCGTTTCTCCGGTACCCAACAATGCCTTGAACTGATAGTACTCTCCTTCTTTTACCGTAGAACCAGCACTTATAGTTGCTCCGGTGCCATTTATACCTTCTTTGCACTCAATTACAGAATTGTTGATATTCAGCACAGGTTTGAGTGCGGTTTTCTTTTTGAAAGTAACATCTATGACCTTGCCAGTGCCTGCATCGCTTTTTTTTACGTTATAGTTAAAAGTTTTGTCTGTTGCGAAAAATTCTTTATTTCCGTTTATGTACCAGTTTTCAACTTTTTCATCGGCGGATAATCCCAAAGCTGTGAACTTATACCAATCGCCTTCTTTTACTTCCGCACCTGTCG
>JBQMYW010000053.1:0-10975 GCA_052173295.1 Treponema sp. | reverse complement strand
GGGGCTGTCTTCGGCGATGGTATTACCGATGAAACTCCTGATACGTGGAAAATGGCAGAGCTATCCTGAACCTCAAAATTGACAGTGGGATATGAAGAGAGATGGTATCTCCTTGGTAGTATTTTTGCTTAATCTATTTTGTCCAACTGCTACGGCTGCGGCAAAGAGGATACTATCTCTCTTCTTTGTCCAGTATTTGAGCACTGCCGGCTTTACCGTACATTGAGAAAACCGAAAATAATGATATGCGTGTTCTCTTGTACGATCAAAATATTCACCGGAACAGAAAATTGGAACGCTATTTAGCATCAAAAGCTATACACATTACCGCTGCGAGGTGTTTAAAAGATTTTCTCCTCTATTTTGATAGGATTGCTCCTTGTATATTTCTTATTGAGCAAAGCAGGATACATCACCATAAACTGCACGTACAAGATATAGTCAATTTTTTAGGCTTATCTGCAACGGTAATTTTGTATGCAGAAAATCCGCTTACGCATCATTTAAAATTTAAATTTATGGATTTTAGAATTTTTCATCTTACTTTTCAGAAAGAACATGAAGAAACAATTACAATAGCTCATTTAAAAAAAAGTCTTAGCAGGCTGCAAAAATTAAAAGATGGTAATACAGCACTTGTTTGTGAAACTATCCCGCACTATTATAATCCCCACACAAGCCTGTATGAAATAGCACAACTTTTTAGTGAACCGCTTAAACAACTTACAATACAGCTATTAGAGCATGAAGAAGGGCTGAGCCTGCAAGAAATTATCAAAATCCTTAACCCGAAAAATAAAAAGAACGAGTCAAATTATGCACAAACAGTTATTCATAAATTAAGGGTAAAACTTGCTCAAACAGTAGGCAGCCGTTACATGATATATTGTAGAAATCATATTTACCGGCTGATGTACTGTGAACGTATTATTAACCGCCCAAACAAGAAAAACCCGCCTCCGGGGATTGAAGATAAAGGAAAATAAAATCCAAATAGCTGTTTAGTCTGATATAGCAGCGTCAAAAAAATTTAAACGTATGTAATTGAACTGTCTTTTTATAGCCAAAATACCCCTGCACGATTGATACATAATAAGTGGAGGTATATATGAAAAAAATTATAGGTATCACTTTTTCGGTTCTATTCCTGTGCAGCAGCTGTGTTCAATTTTCTCGTCAGCCCTTATTTACTGAAATACTTGGAAAAGATGTAAAGCCGGTTACACTGATTAAAAAAACGCTTACAAAAAGTAACACTGTTTTACTATTTTTTTCAGAAGAAGTAGTCTTTACCAATGCGGAAATTATCCGGCCGGATGCTAAAAAGAACAGTCCTTGCATAATTGAACCGCTTATTTTGACGGAGGAAACACTGCAACAAGAACTTGGCAGCGAATTTACAGAAACTGCTACGGCATTTTCATTAAAAACAGAAGAATCCATTGAAATAGGCGAAAAATTTTTCCTCAAAGGTTCAGTATCGGATATGGCACATACAACGCTTGATTTTGTATTTTCGTTCAAAGGTATAAACAGCAGACCTGCACACCTATGTATTACAGAAGTACGTCCTCTGTATAGCTCAAAACCTAAAAGCGAGTTTATAGAACTGCTTGTTACTGAATCAGGAAATCTTTCAGGCATTACATTGATAAATATTGGAGATAAAAAATCCCCGCATTATACATTCCCAGCCTGCGAAGTAGAGAAAGGAGAACTCATCGTCTACCATTTCCGGTCAGTTGAAGCTGGTATAAAAGATGAAATAAGCAAAAAAATTGTATCAGGCGGTACGCAAGCATGCCCTAATGCACGGGATTTTTGGGGACCCTATAGCTCAATCCCGCGAAGAAATGCCAATGCAATTTTAGTAAAAACAAACTTGAATGGTTCTGTACAGGATGCGGTACTCTATTGTACCCAAAAAGAGTATGAAAAAAACGGCAAAACAGCATGGCAAAACAGCGTTCTTTTAACTGCTGCACAAGAAGCAGCACAAAGCGGAATATGGCACGGAAAAGGAGAATTAAAAGATGCGGTTATCGTACCGCTCACAGCTTCAAAATCTCTAAAGCGAAAAAATATACATGGAAAAACGAATAATGCAAAAAGCTGGATACTGTGCGATGCAAAAGCAGTAACAATGGGGAGCCTCCGTTAGAAAAAACAGGAACAGCATAAGAGCATTGCCGCTTTTGCTCTGCTTTTATCAACTGTAGGGGTACGCTCCTGTATTACCCCTACTCTTATTTTAAGATAACCCATGTAGAACCCGAACCGCCGTCCCGTGCCTTTGGATGACCCGTTTCCCCAGCATAGCGGCAGTATTCTAAAAATTTCTGTACACAGCGGGTAAGGACGGGTTCCCCTTGTGAATGATTGCCTTTCCCGTGAATGATGAGCAGTTTTTTTAGCCCTTTTCGATGTGCTTCCTCAAAAAAAAGTGTGAGTTTTTTGTATGCTTCTTCCGCCGTCATACCGTGTAAATCAATTTCAGCTTGCGGTTTTAAGGCTTTTATCCGTTTTTTTTCGTGTAATATACCGGAAAGATGCGGTTCTTCGCATACATCAGCATCTTTATCGTATACACCGTAACGGTTTATCCAATGGTCTATTGGATGTATTTTTTTGGTGTTATCTTGGATATATTGTTTTGATACCCCGTGCCTTTTATCTGCCTGTATTCTTTTTTTTCCATACGGACGGCTTGTTTGCTGTTCCCACTGATCAAGAATATCACCAAAATTCATCGCATTCTCCTAGCGAACCGCCGCGGAAGCCGGTTCCAGCTGTAGTGCTGAATGCACTGCATGATATTCCTGCCGGATATGCTGCAATGCAGGCAGCAGTTGTTCTGTATAAAAACGGTCATCAATCGGAAGATTATGAACAGTTCTGCCGATTTTCCGCTCTTTCCGTATGCTGCCGTGAAAATCGCTGCCGGCTGTTACTAATAAATTCAGCGACTGTGCAAGCTGTTCAAGCCGTATGCATTCTCCCTGACGAGCAGACGAATGCCATGCTTCAAGTCCCATTAATCCTTCATGCTTAAAACTTTCAATTGCAGCCGGCAGCTTAGACCACGAAAGATACAATGACATAGGGTGAGCAAGCACTGGAACTCCTTTTGCAGCACGGACAGCAGCTATGGCATCTGCAATCGGCACGCACTCTTTTTTAACATAAAAAGGACGCCCTTTTGCAAGATATTTTTGAAATGCATCTTGAATATTTTTTGCTTTTTTTAATTCTACCAGATACTGTGCAAAATGCGGGCGGCCTATTACTGCGTTACCGGCAATCTGAAGCAGCCGCCGCATTTCAAATGGAAACCCTGCACTTTTAAATAAGCCTGACATTACCTCATTACGGATACGCCTTTGTTCTTGAGAAAACCGGATAACCTTTTGTATTTCATCATTTTGTATATCTATGCCTAAGCCAAGTAAATGAAATTCTCCTGGTTCCCATGCAACACTAATTTCTATACCGGGAATAATGGTAACTCCGTATTCTTTGCCGGCTGCTTCCGCTGCTGCTACACCTGCAACTGTGTCATGATCCGTCAGTGCTAAAACAGTAATACCGGATTGTGCAGCATGAGCAACCAGCTCTGCCGGACTAAGCGTTCCGTCCGAGGCGGTAGAATGGGTATGTAAATCTATCATAGTAAGTATCATACCCTAAAAGCAAGATAAGCACTAGGTTTTTTATAAAAGATATGCTATACTCTTACATGAGACTTGTTCGGAAATTTCAATTTTAAAACAAGTTTAATGTATGAAAGATAGCCGGCAGGTACAGCAGCTCTGCCGGTTATCTTGGTAAACTGCTAAAACCGTTGCTGCAGATAGATCACTTTGATACTATAGATTAAACCCGTTCGGCAACAATGTTATTGAACAGGTCAAGTACATAAAGGCTTTTATGCGTTTATACACAAAAGCCTAAACCGCTCTGTCTGTTTAAGCTGCCGACGAAACGGAGGATAATATGCCAAAAGCTGTTCAATACAGCGCAAACTCAGTCATTTATTTCTCAGGTGATTTTGATGCCCGTGTATTTTTGCTGCATAGCGGGCATATTGCTCTTAACTCTGTTGATATTGAAACCGGTGCACAAATAACCGAATACATTAAAACCGGAGAATTTTTTGGAGTAAAATCCGCATTAGGAAACTATCCGCGTGAAGAAAGTGCAATGGTTCTTACAGATTCACTTGTATATACATTTTCTGTAAGTGAGTTTGAAGATTTTGCACAAAAAAATGCACGGATTATTATTCAAATGCTCAAAGTTTTTTCCCGTCAGCTGCGGAATGTCCATAGGCAGCTTGCATCATTAATGGATAGTGAGCAGGAAACAAATAATGAAGATGGATTATTTACCGTTGCAACAGCATTTTATAAATCGCAGCATTATCGTGCAGCAGGACAGGTAGCAGAGCGGTATAAAACACTGTACCCCTCCGGTAAACACTTAAATGCTATTTTACCCATTATCAATAATTCCGCACAAATGTCCGGCAGAAATTTCGGAGAAGCACGGCAAGAGCAGACAGCCGGTAAGGGCGGAAATGCAAATACAACTCCGTCGGGGGCTATTCAGCAAGAGCCGGATCCCGGCTTAATGCTCAGCTTCCAATTAGCAGAAGACTTAGTAAAACAAGAAAACTGGGCGGAAGCATACAAACAGTATCATTCTATTATTGAAGCAAATCAAGGACCAAAACTTGAAGCTTCGTATATTGGAGCAATCCTCTGCCTGTACCAGCAAAAAGAGTATGTACGGTGTATTCAAATTGCTACCGGTTTTATTACCCGCTATCCAAAATCATTAAAACTTGCAGAATGCTTAATGTACCTCGGTCTGTGTTATCAAGCGATGTCGCGTCCTGATAAAGCATTACCATTCTATGATAAAGCCTTAACCCTCGCAGGACCGCTGCTGGTTCCTAAGATTAAAGAGTTACAAGCTGCCTGTGAAGGAGCTATTCATGTCTAATTTGTTTGCTTCATTTGCCCGCTTTGCAAAAAAATTTCCAAAAGGTTCGGTTATATTTTCGGAGTTTGAACCCGGCGGATCATTCTATCTTATTCAGTCGGGACGTGTACAACTCATTAAAATTATCAATGGAGCTGAAAAGAATATTGATATTTTGCAACAGGGAGAAATTTTCGGTGAAATGGCGGTATTAGATAATTCGCCCCGTTCTGCCTCTGCTATTGCGTATGATGATGTTGTTGCATTGGAGTTTAATAAAGAAAATTTCGAGATTCTTTTAACGGGAAATCCTGTTATTGCTATGCGGCTTTTAAAAACATTTGTCCGGCGTATTTATGCACAAAAAAGACGGTTTATGATTTTAACCATTCAAGATACTATAGCCCGCGTTGGGGACGTGTTTCTTATGCTAGATGAAACACAGCCTGATATTGATAGAACTACTCAACAACGTATTTTTATTACTACTCCAGAAGAAGTTGCACGCTGGTCAGGACTTACAAATGAGGCAGCAGGCGATGCCTTACGGAAATTCGCCGATCAAGGCAGGCTTGAAGTATATAATGACCGCATTGTTGTGAAAAACATTGTTGATCTTGCCCGTTTTGTCAGCACCCGCCGTTCAAAAGAAAGTAACGTATTCCTCGGCTAACCGGTACATTCTTACATGAAATCACTGCAAAAAACTATCCGCTCATGGAACACAATGCAAGCTGCCTTTACGCAGCTTGCAGAGGGTGTGTTTCCGTATACTATTCAGGGACTGTCAGGCGGGATATTCGCATTTTTTCTGGCTGAATACGTCCGTCAGTTCGGTACATCTATTTGCATTGTTGTTCCTACTGAAAAAGACATAGGGGTGCTGCAAGCAGATTTAGCTATTGCAGGGCTGCACGCACAAATTATTCCATGGTGGGGAAATATGGCATACCGCCATACACAGGATTCCGCACCGGTATTTGCCGAACGTGCTGAATCACTCGCACAGCTTTGCAGCGGAAACGCTCCGAATACAGTTACAGTAATGACGCAGCGGGCGTTTTTAACGCCGGTTCCGCCTCCCTCATATTTAAAAACACTTACCCGTACCATTACAACCGGTGAAGATATTGATGTAGAAAAAATTGCAGCATTACTTATCCAGTGGGGATATACCCGTGTACCTCGGGTAAGTGTCCGCGGTGAGTTTGCATTACGGGGAGAGGTACTTGATATATGCACCGGTGCAAATAAAGGCTCACAACATAGTGCGTACCGCATTCAGTTTGATTTTACCACTGTAGAAAAAATCAAAGCCTTTGATTTACATTCTCAATCTTCCGTGGAAGATTTTAATACACTCACCCTCTATCCAATGAAAGAAGTTATCTGGGATAACGAGCGGATTGAATGTTTTGCACAAAACTTACACAATTCACCTGAATTTTCTGAGGAAAGCAGCAGGCTCATTGCACACCTTACAGAGCACGGCGGCTTTTCCGGCGAAGAGCTTTTTTATTCGTTTGCTTTTGAAAAACCGTCAAGCGTACTGGACTACCTTACCGCTGGTTCAGATACTCCGGCACTGCTCTTTATGGATTACGACCGGCAAAAAAATGCAGCGGATGCTTTAGAGCGGGAGTACAACGGTTTATACAAAAAAGCGATGAATGCAGTTGATGCTGATGCAAAACATTCGGTGCTTATTACCGAATATCCGCTACCCGACCGAATCCTGCTGTCTTTTTATGAATTGACGCACAGCTATAGCAAGAGCATCTTTTTACGGACGCTTAAAGATACCGAGGACGATGTACCGCCGATTGTGTTTAATTGTGAGCCGCCGCGGAGTTTTTTTGGAAATATTGTCTATTTAAAGGAAGAAATTGCCAATTTGCTCGCGGATTCGTGGCATATTTTTATTTTTGCAGAAAGCGAAGTGCAGGCACTCCGCATACGCGAGATTATCAAAAATCCCGAAGTTACGATTTTCCCGCTCACGCTGTCTTCCGGTTTCCGTATTCCTGAACAAAAAATACTGGTTATTCAGGAAAATGAAATTTTTGGACGGCGGCGGCGTATTCCCCAATCGGTAAAACAAGTAAAAAGCTCTATTATTGACACCTTTGTTGAACTTAACCCGGGCGATTTTGTGGTACACGTCAATTACGGTATCGGACAATTCAAAGGAATTGAACGGGTTAAAACACTCGGGCATGAACGGGATTATATCAATCTCCTGTATGCACAAGATGAAACCGTGTTTATCCCGATTGAGCAGGCAAACCTTGTGCAGCGGTATATCGGAAACGAGGGAGAAAATCCCCGTTTGGACACGCTCGGTTCAAAGTCGTGGGAAAACCGGAAAAATAAAGTTAAAAAATCTGTAGAAGATATTGCAGACAAACTCATAGATTTATACTCCCGCCGCAAAGCCGCTGCCGGGTTTGCCTTTGCAAAAGATAATGAGTGGCAAACCGCATTTGAGGCAGCCTTTCCGTATGAGGAAACAGAAGATCAGCTTACCTGCATCAGCGAGGTAAAGGCAGACATGGAAAAACCGGTTCCCATGGACAGACTGGTGTGCGGCGATGTCGGATATGGAAAGACGGAAATTGCTATGCGTGCAGCATTTAAGGCAGTAATGAGCGGTAAGCAAGCGGCATATCTTGCACCGACTACTATTCTTGCAGAGCAGCATTTTGAAAGTTTTAGCGAGCGGTTTCAAAAATTTCCGGTACGGGTTGCCCGTCTTTCCCGCTTTGTACCGCGGGCGGAACAAAAAAAGATTCTTGAACAATTAAAAAAAGGGGAGATTGATATTGTTGTAGGCACGCACCGGATTATTCAAAAAGACGTTGTTTTTAAAGACCTCGGCTTAATGATGATCGATGAAGAGCAGCGGTTCGGTGTAAAAGATAAAGAACGATTAAAACAGATGAAAGCCAATATCGACTGTTTATCATTAAGTGCAACCCCCATTCCCCGCACCCTGCATATCAGTTTGTTAAAAATCCGTGATATGAGTCTTTTGACAACGCCGCCGCAAAACCGCCGTCCGGTAGAAACCGTTATTTCTGCTTTTGACCCTGAAAAAGTTGCCCGTGCCATACGGTTTGAAGTTGACCGCGGCGGGCAGGTGTTTTATCTGCACAATCGGGTAGAAAGCCTTGAAGAAATACGCCGTACCATACAGCAGCTGATACCGGAAGTGCTTATTGATATTGCACATGGAAAAATGACAGCTTCAGAATTGGAAGATATTTTCCGCCGGTTTAACATGGGCGGCTTCCATGTACTGATTGCAACAACCATTATTGAAAACGGTATTGACATACCGAATGCGAACACCATTATTATTGACCGTGCGGATATGTACGGCGTATCGCAGCTGTACCAGCTGCGGGGGCGTGTTGGGCGTTCAGACAAAAAAGCCTACGCGTACTTACTCTATCCTGAAAATAAATCGCTGTCAGAAATAGCCATGAAACGGCTGCAAGTTATTTCCGACTTTACAGAACTCGGCTCCGGTTTTAAAATCGCCATGAAAGATATGGAAATCCGCGGGGCAGGCAATCTCCTTGGAAAAGAACAATCCGGCGATATTTATTCCGTAGGCTTTGACTTGTATTTACGCTTACTGGAAGAAGCGGTAGAGCGGCTGCAAAACGCAGGATATGAGCCGGAGCCGGAGCCGGTAATCGAGCTTGAGTACACCGGCTTTATACCGGAAACCTATATCGCTGTTCCCGAAACAAAAATGGAAGTGTACAAAAAAATTGCCGCAGTACGTACAACCGCCGATTTAGACAGCCTCTATGCAGAAATGACGGATCGATTTGGTCCAATACCGGAAGAAGCGGAAAGTTTGCTTGCCCTTGCCGAGATAAAAATCACCTGTGCAAAACTCTTTATTGCCAGCCTCAAAGAGCGGAACGGCATCGTTAAAATAACCTTTGCAAAAGTGTCAAAAATTTCAATAGACAAGCTGCTCCGCATGATAAAAGAATCCGCAGGCAGGGTTCGTCTTGATGCAAAACAGCCCAATGTTATTATGCTGGAAACCGGTAACATCGGCTTAAAAGAAAAAAGCGAATTTATCAGCGAAAAATTAAGTCAGCTTTAAATAGACCGTTCGGAAACGTCCGTTTTTTATGCGAGGTTTTTCAAAAAGCGTAATATTTTTTGCGGATTTGCCTGTGCCCGTTTTTGCAGCCGCTCAAAACTTTCCGCAGTTTCTGTAGCAGAACCGCTGAGCAGCAGCATATTCCGCTCCCATAAAAACCATAAATAATGCATTTCGGGATGTTCGTATAGATTTTTTCGCTCAAGTTCTTGCTGCAGCACACCAGCAAGCTCTAAATGATTTGCTTGTCCTGAATACCAGTAAACTCCAGTATCACAAAAACATAACACAACACGGCGGTACCCTTTTGCGGCTGCATCATCATTTACAAAATATTTTACAACCAGTGTAATAGAACCGAGTGAAAGGTCATATCCTTGCAGCCGCAACGATTTCCGTAATGCAACGAGCTCTTTACGGACACGGTTATGGTCATCGGGTGAAAGAGAAGTTTGCAGCTGCTTCCGCCATGCATAGAAGCGTTGTTCATAATTGCGGTAAAGGGGTGTCGCTGCAATAAACCGCTCTGTTTCAGTGAGCAGTTTCCAATCAGATTGAAAATGATCTTTAATACTTTGCGTAATAGTCGTTGTAAAATTTTCTTTCATAGGATATGATAGTATACACTGTTATGAAAATTTTAGTAACTGCTGATATACATGCAAATCTTGAAGCACTGACGGCTGTCCTTGCAACCGCAAAGTATAATTATGACGGATTTATCTCTTTGGGAGATATGGTCGGTTATGGACCTGACCCTGAAGCCTGTGTTACTATGTTACGGCAACTCAAAAAAGAACTGAAAGTATGTATTCTTCTCGCAGGTAACCATGAGGCAGGTGTTGCACGAAAGCTATCATCGCATTGGTTTAATAGTAAGGCACAGCGTTCTCTTAAAAAAACACGGGAAGCTCTGTCATGGAATAATCTTTTTTTCTGCAGCCGCTTAAAACCGCTGTATCCGCTTTCTGAAAAAACGCTGCTTGTACATGGCTCGCCTATAGACCCGCTCACCGATTATCTGATTAAAGCCTATGAAATACAAACAGCATTTGATTATTTATGTGCAGAAAATATTAACCTCTGTTTTTGCGGACACACACACGAACCTGCCGCAGCGATTTTAGATCATACTAATACTATCAATAGGATTTATCCTACTCCGGAACAAATTATTCATCTTGATAAAAAATGCCACATTATAAATCCCGGAAGCGTAGGCTTTCCGCGATTTTTCCATCTTGATGGGAATCCGCAGCTAAAAGAGAGTATCGGACCGCTTGATGAAGAATATTATCCTGCGTACTTTCTCATTTGGAACACTAAAAAGCATACGGTAACTTTTAAAGAAGCCCGCTATGATTCCCGTGTTACACATGAAAAAATAGTCAAGCTTATGTAGTAAAACGCTATGAGGCATCTCTAAAAATATAACTGTTTTTAGAGATGCCTTGTCCTACATATAACTGTACGGACAGTACAGAAGCTCCGTTTTAGTAAGCCATTCCTTTAACACTTAACGATTCTACCCACAATATTTTTGTTGTTGTAATTGTTAAGGTATCTTTTTCTGCTTTGGTACCGTTACGGACATAAACCGTAATACCGTCAACAGAAAATTCAGTATAGTTACTAGCGGAGTTAGGCGGACCGGCAATCACGGCCGGTTGTGGAATTGTCCCCCCTCACGTCCGGCATCCGCCGAGGTACGTGTGTACGGCAGCGGTATTCTGCTTTGCAAGAAATGCACGGGCTTTTTCATCAACGATGATAGTCATACAGCCTCCAAAATAATAATTCTTACCTATATAATCACATCTGTCCAAGATAAAATAGGAAGTTTAAAAAGTCTGTAATTCGTGGTAT
>JBQMYW010000052.1:0-11100 GCA_052173295.1 Treponema sp. | reverse complement strand
TATACCACGAATTACAGACTTTTTAAACTTCCTATTTTATCTTGGACAGATGTGAGGTTTTATATACATACTAGATGGTATAAAACCGCTAAATGTAATAAACGATACTTTTATCATGTTGTTGACATAAACAGAAGTTTCTGGTAGTATTCAACACATATTTACGGGCAATAGCGCAGTTGGTTAGCGTACAAGTCTGGGGGACTTGGGGTCCCCGGTTCAAATCCGGGTTGCCCGATTTTTTTATCTATTGTAAGTTCTGTATTCTCCTCAAGAATTATTCACCGTTTTTGTTTTTTTTGTATAAAAATACCTGTATAGGTACAGTAATCTGCATTTTTGAGCAAGGGGCTGCATATACCGGATAGCGGTAGCTTTTTCTTGCCTCCGGTGTACACCTGCCGGGCATCTCTAAAAATCTTAACCGAGTTTTTAGAGATGCCTTGCTGTCTATACATCTATGCGGTTACGCAAAAGCCATGCTGAAACAGAAAAGAACCCCGCGGACAGTGCGAGAGATACAAGCATGGAAACTATAGGGATATGAATCGGTACACGGATTTCAACAAGTGCAGCATCTGCATAATACCAATTATATGTATCAATATGAAATTGAAAACCAGCAATAATGTTTACCCATTCCTGTACTTTTCCTATAAAGAAAACTACCAGCACGAACACCAAAATAGAACACAGGGTTACAATGCCTTTTTTCCGTTTTACGGTAAACGACCGTACTGCTGTTTGCGAAAAGAGTGCCGATGTTCCAATAAATAAAAACCCTACCAGCAGCATACATATCCCTACAATGATAATTTGATAGTTCCGTATAAAAATCATATAGAGCGTATCTGTAGTAACGTATTTGTAGATACCAGCTTGTTTCAGCGGTATGGAACTACTGATGCTGGTAATGAGTGTTCCGAAGAGAGTCGCAATAACACTTGTAATAGCAAATTCTGCAAGACCGGCAAGCATTCTTCCTGCTAAAACATGTTCACTTTTTACCGGAAGAGTAAGCACCAAGTAACTTTCATCGGTAAATAGTAATGAACGGGCATAGCCGCTGCTGCACCGGATAAGCAAATAGAGCGGAACCCCAATGAGTCCCAAGAGTGTAACTATCAGCCACAATGCATAAAAACCGCTTTTCGGTTCTCCTGCTGTTGCCAAAAATAACAGCTCTATACACGCCATTCCTACAAGTACGCTGTTGTACCGCACCATAGCAGGAATACGGTGTAAAAATGTATACTTAAAAATACGGGTCATACTATTCTCCTATCTGTAAATTATAAAATTCTATTGTGAGTTTTGCGGTACTGCATTCAGCTAAACACTTCAATATACAGTTGATGTATAGACATCTCTTTGGTTGCCCGCAGATGCTCAGCACTTCCTTGCAGCACAATAGAACCGTCTTTGATAAATGCTACATCGGTAAAGATATGCTCTATATCAGCAACAAGATGCGTACTCAATAAGATTGCACTATCTTCGGTCCATGTTTTAATAATAGTTTTAATAATTTTTTCGCGGGCAACAGGATCCGTACCGGCAAGCGGCTCGTCCAAAATGAACAGTTTTGCAGCACGGGAAAAAGTTAAGGTAAGGTTCATTTTTTCTATCATACCTTTTGACATGGTTTTAATGTGCTGTGTTTTTTCCAGCTGCATAAAACCGAGCATATCAAATGCTTTATTTTTATCAAAATCAGGAAAAAAATCAGCATAAAACCCAATTGCATCTTGTGCTGTCATAGAATCGTATAAGCAGTTTCTGTCAGGAAGAAATGAAACCATTTTTTTTGTTTCCAACCCTATAGGTGTGCCGCATACCTGCACCGTACCGGAATAGTGGTGCAGTAATCCTGCAATGATTTTTAGTATCGTTGTTTTTCCAGACCCGTTTTGACCTAAAAGCCCGAAAATACTGCCATTCGGTATTTCAAGCGAAATATCATGCAATACTTTTTTTCCAAAATAGGATTTTTGTAAACCGTTTATGTGTAAAATCATATATGCTCCTTTTGCAGCTGTTGTTTTGCCGCTGCTAGTATATCATCAGAGGTAAAACCAAGTTCCTGCAACTCCTGAATAAAGGTTTGTGTAATCAAGGCTGCTTTTTCTGTCCGCAGTTGTTCAATCATACTGGTATCTGTAATAACAAATGAGCCTATTCCCCGTTTTGTTTCTATAATACCGTATGTTTCGCATTCTTTATATGCCCGGTACATAGTATTTTGATTTACTTCCATCAATTCAGCCATCTCTTGAATGGAGGGTAATTTTTCGCCTTGTGCAAGTTTACCGGTTAAAATATCCTGTTTGATTTTCTCAATAATTTGACAATATATCGGTATGTTTGTGTCATACTTCACTAATGAATGACCTCCTTACTAATATACTTATATAGTATACTATAATACTAAAACTATCAAGATTAAAGCTATCAAGATATAGAGGAACGCTGTTCGGAAACTTCTGTTTCTGAATAGGGTCTAACATACCATTGTTAAATCGTGCAGCTGCATCTGGAAAAAAATCTGCATATAGGGTATACTCTAAAAATGAGTACATTGATAGAACCTAAAATCTTAAAAGGTTTTCGAGATTTTTTGCCCCATGAGGAAATACGGAGGGGACTCCTTATAGAAACAGTAACCGGTATTTTTAGAAAATCCGGTTTTGTTCCCATTGATACCCCCGCATTGGAATATTCAGATATTCTGCTGAGAAAAAGCAACGGCGAAACGGAAAAACAGGTATTCCGCTTTACCGATAACGGCGGGCGGGATGTTGCACTCCGTTTTGATTTAACCGTTCCGTTTGCCCGCTACATTGCCGAACATTATAGTGATTTATATTTTCCTTTTAAGCGGTATCACATTGCAAAAGTATGGCGGGGCGAAAAACCGCAGGCAGGCCGCTACCGTGAATTTGTGCAATGCGATTTTGACATTGTCGGTTCTGACTGTGCTTACACTGATTTTGAAATTCTTTCAGTGATGTGTAAATCAATGCAGGCTATCGGTGTATCTCATTTTAAAATACATCTTTCTCATCGCGGAATTTTTAACCGGTTTTTAAAAAATCTTTCAGTTGAAAGCCAAAGTGAAGCTATTTTGCGTATTGTCGATAAAATAGCAAAAATCGGTCAAGAGGCGGTACGGGAGCAGCTTTCTGAACTCACCGGTGCTGAAAAAGCTGCAAAAATTGTTGCATACAGTACCGGTGCATTGCAACAAGATTTTACCGCCGCACTTCAGCACGCGGAAACGCTTGCAGGAGGTGAAGCCGCTGACACCCTCCGAATGAAAGAAGTCTATCAGCTCTTATGCGAAGCTCACATTGCAGACTATTTTATATTCGATCCGTCAATTACACGGGGACTCGACTACTACACCGGCATTGTTTACGAAACATTTTTAACGGAATTGCCGCAAATTGGTTCTGTATGTTCAGGCGGACGCTATGATAATCTTACCGGCTTATATATGAAAGAAGCGGTCAGCGGCGTAGGTGCATCTATTGGGCTTGACCGGCTTATTGCAGGGCTCGCACAGCTTGGAATGAATAAAGAAAATACCGGTTTTATTGATGCCCTAATTTTTAATGAAAAAAATCACAGCATAAGTGAAAATCTCCGTGCAGCACAGTATTTAAGCACCATCGGTGTTCATGCTGAAGTATTCCCCGAGCCGAAAAAGCTCCAACAGCAGTATACCTATGCTGAAAAAAAGGGTATTGCATGGGGGGTGTTTTTTGAAACCATATCCGGACAAAACGGTTGTAATGTCCCTCAAAATACGGCAATAGGTGAAAGTTTTATCAGATTAAAGCATTTACCCAGCAGAACAGAAAAACGCATTGCATTGAAAGATGTAAAACGTACTATGTATGATTTTACCTAAGGAGAATGAATGATTATAGCGATTGACGGTCCTGCAGGATCAGGAAAAAGTACTGTTGCAAAACTGATTGCAGAAAAATATCACGCAGTATTTATGAACACGGGAAGTTTTTACCGTGCTTTAGCACTCGCACTGCTCCGCAGTGTTGGGGGCTCGTGTGATGGGACAGGGGCAGTACAGCCTCCGCTCACCGATGAGCAAAAACTTGTAACCTTTGCAAAAAATACCGCGCTTGACTATCGCGATGGTGCTATTCACCTTGCAGGAGAAAATGTAGAGCCGTATATCCGAAGTGATGCCGTGGAAGCATTGGTTGCCCCGCTTTCGGCAATTATTCCTATCCGGCACATAATTAATGAAAAAATTAGAGATGCTGCCCGTAACAGCGACATTGTGTGCGAGGGAAGAGACATGACAACGGTGGTTTTTCCCCATGCCGAACACAAGTTCTATCTTGATGCCTCGGTTGAAGCACGGACACGCAGGCGGTTTTCCCAAGGAACAAGTACGCTGTCCGAAGAAGAAATTAAGGCGGCAATCGAAAAAAGAGATGAAATTGACCGCAATAAAAAAGAAGGCAGCTTAAAAAAAGCAGAAGATGCATATTATTTAGATACTTCAGACTTGACGATAATGCAGGTTTGTGAGAAAATAACTACCAAAATACACGATAAAGGGTTATCTATGGAAAGAAAGGAAGTGGCACTGGATGCCGTTACAAACTCCGATCAGAGCATCCAAACACAATTACCGGAGGAGTATTTAAATTTTGAATCTCCTGAAGTCGGATCAGTAAAAGAGGGAAGAATCATTGCCGTTACTGATGATTCAGTATTTATTGATGTCGGCGGCAAGTCGGAAGGACGTGTTGAGCGGAAAGAATTTTCCGAAACACCGAACGTAGGAGATACTGTACAAGTTTATATTGAAAAAACAGAAGCAGACGGCGGAAAACTGAGTATTTCAAAGCAGAAGGCTGACCGTATTGTCTTACGGAAAGAATTGCAGGAAGCATACCGCAATAAAACTCCTGTAAGCGGGGTTATTGTTAAAACAGTGAATAAAAGCGGTTTTGATGTAGATCTCGGTGCTGGTATGATTGCATTTTTACCGATTAGTCAAGCTGCCAGTCAAAAAATTGACAAACCTGAAACCTTGCTGAAACGGAAAGAAACTTTTTATATAGAAAAAATGGTTTTTGACCGCAAGGGAAATCGTGAAAATATTGTTGTTAATAGAAGAAAATATTTAGAAGATACCGTTGAAAAAGAACGGGACGCTTTCTTCGAAAATACAAATATCGGCGATGTTGTGCAGGGAACGGTAAAAAGTTTTACCAGCTTTGGTGCATTCATCGATCTCGGCGGTTTTGATGGACTGCTGCATATCAATGATATGAGTTGGGGACACGTAACCCGTCCGAAAGATTTTGTAAAGAAAGGTCAGGAAATTGAGCTGAAAGTTATCCGCCTCGATCCTGCTGAAAAACGAATTAATCTTTCTTTGAAGCATTTTAGCCCCGATCCGTGGCTTGAATTTGAAGATAAATTCCAAGTAAACGATGTTGTAAAAGGTCATGTAACCAAAATTACTGACTTCGGTGCTTTTGTAGAACTTTCTGAGGGTATTGAAGGGCTTGTTCATATCAGCGAGTTTAGCTGGGTTAAAAAAATCAGCAAACCGAGCGATATGGTTAAAATCGGTGATGAAGTTGAATGCATGATCCTCGGCTATGACATTCAAGCAGGCCGTGTTTCTCTCGGCTTAAAGCAGGTAACTGCAAACCCGTGGAACAACATTGATGAACACTATCCTGTTGGAACCCGCTTAACACGCAAGGTTGTAAAACTAACTAACGCCGGTGCTTTTATCGAACTTGAAGAAGGTATTGACGGATTCTTACATGTTGATGATATTTCATGGACAAAGCGGGTACGCCATCCTAACAGTGAGCTGGAAGTTGGACAAGAGCTGGAAGTAATTGTAATTGAATGCGATCCTGAAGGCCACCGTATCAGACTTGGTATTAAGCAGTTAAGTGATGACCCATGGAAAACATTTGCCGATGCCTACCGTCCGGGTGCATTTGTTGAAGGAGAAGTAACTTCAATTACTGATTTCGGAATCTTTGTAAAGGTTCCCGGCGGTATTGAGGGGCTTATCCATAAACAAAACCTTGTTGAAAGCCGTGATGATAACCCTGACGAAGTTTTAAAGAAATATGCAGTAGGCGATGCTGTTAAAGCCGTTGTGCTTGATGTAAATGTCCGTGAAAAGAAAACGGCATTTTCTATCCGTGATTATAAGAAACGGCTGCAGCAAGAAGAACTGTCACGGTATATGTCCACCAAGCAAGAAGATTCTGAAGGGTCATTTACGCTTGGTGATTTGATGAAAAATAAGGCAGGCGAGTAACGCTTTTAAGTGCAAACAATGAGCGTTCCTCAAGAGCAATCATCGATATGCATTCAAAACCAGGGCAGCTATTGCAGTACCTCTGACAGTGCTGCGATAGCTGCTGCTATGCTGAGGCTTGTTCTGCAAGCAGTAGATGCCTCAGCCGCTTCGCTTTTTTTCCGTAATGAAACAACTCAACAGCTGGAACTTGCCTATTTTATGGATACCGAATGCCGGTGCGTACATAAGGCTGTTGAGTCCGATTCGTGTGCTGAATGGGTTATGCGTTTTTGCAGCCCGCTTTGTGTACATGATATGCACTGTGATCGCCGTTTTACAGACGTATTGAGCTGCTGCACAGCATATAGCCCAAAGAAGATCGCAGCTGTTCCCGTTATGTGCAATTTCCGCTGTATCGGCGTACTGGAAGCTGCTGATAAAAAGAACGGCAAGCCGTTTGATAGTAATGATATAGCGGTGTTAAGCAATGCTGCATCGTGTATCCATCTTTTATACCGGGTACAGAATGCTGAATTATGCAGGGAAAGCCGGTATGCTGCCGGCAAAACGTATACAGATAGCGGTATTATTGCAGAAAGTCCGGTTATGCGTGAAAAGTTTGCATTATGTAATTATTTTGCATCTTCTTCCGTACCCATCCTTATAACCGGTGAAAACGGTACCGGAAAAAAGGTTTTTGCATACCGGCTTTATTCGTGCAGCAACAGGGCAATGCTGCCCTTTGTCCATATCCGCTGTGCGGAACTTGATCCCGCTGCATTGCATACCGTATTATTCGGTGATGGAAGCAGCAATGAAAATTGCTTTGCCCGATCGGGCGGCGGTACGGTGTTTTTAGATGAGATTGCTGCTATCCCGTTTGCAATGCAGAGTGAACTGTTACCAATGCTGAATCAGTATGTATTCCGAAAGAACTCTGAAACAGATACAGCATCAGTGCGGCTCATTGCATCTACTGAAAAAAATCTTGAAAGGCTTGCTGCGGACTGTGTATTTCTTCCTGAATTATATTACTCGTTGAGTGCAATGCCGATTTTTATTCCGCCGCTTAGCAGCAGGATTGAAGATATTATCCCTCTTGCACAGCTGTTTTTAAAACAGTATGCACAGGAAATAAAAAAAGCATTCAGCGGTTTTTCCGATGATGCACTTGAATGTATAAAAAAACACCGCTGGAAAGGAAATATCCGCGGGTTAAAAAATGCGGTTGAACGGGCTTGTATAACAGGAACTCCGCCGATTATCACTCAAGAGGATATTCTGCCGCGGAATAATCTTGACTTTATCCCGCCTAACAGCACATATACTATGAAAACAGCAGTTGATTTTTTCAAGAGATATTATATACTATCTATTCTTGAACAAAATGCGTGGAACAAAAGTGCATCTGCTGCTGCGTTAGGGATTCAAAGGACGTATCTTTCACGGCTCTTGCATGAGCTGGAAATACAGCAGTAACCCAGTGTGCAGTGCCATTGTGAATGCACGCAAGTATATTAAACCTGTTTGACAATGAAAGTATTGAACAGGTCTATTTTACCGTAGGAGAAAATAGTTATGAAAAAAAATGAAGATACTCTTTCTTTTTCTGACAAATGTGCTGAGTTTTTATCAAAAAACCGCAAAGTGCTGGCATTTGTTTTTGCGGCTGTCTGTATTGTGATTGCAGTTGTCATGGTAACTGCTGCATTTAAGACACATAACCTGCAAAACGCATCTGAGGTAACTGAAGCACTGATTACTGATTGGATAGAACTTCACAATAAAAAACCGGAAGACTTGCTTTCACAAGAAGATGCACTCATTGCAAAATTAGAAGAGCAAGCTCATAAAAATGAAAAATCATATATCGGCTATCGGGCATATACAGTGCTGGGCGAAGCCTTTGTGCAGCGGAAAGAATGGGAAAAAGCATTACAGTTTTACCGGAGTGCAGGCGATGCCTTGCCGCATATTTACACCGCGGGTATTGCCTATTTTAATGCTGCTGCTTGTGCAGATGAACTGCAGCAGTACGAAACAGCATTAGAGTTATACACATTGTCTGCCTCGTGTGAGGATTTCCCGCTGAAACCGCGAGCCCTCTTTAATGCCGGCAGAATAGAAGAAGCACTGATGCGCCCTGATAAGGCAATTGAGGCTTATACAAAACTTGCAGAACAGTATCCTGATAACAATTGGACTTTGCTTGCAAAATCCCGTGTTATTGCCTTATCAATTCAGTAACGATAGGGTATATTCTCTATGCATAAACGCATTTCGGCAGTATATAGTATACTACTCGTTGTTTGCTATTTCTTTTGTACCGGCTGCGGGATTGAAAAAATTATTTATTTACATGCACCGCGTAAGATTCACTATAATAGTCATCTTGATGACAAAGATAAACGCTATTGTGAATTTGAAACTGCAGACGGTACTAATACTGCTGATGTAGGCACCTATTTTAGGGGTACAGAGATTTATTACCGTATTTATGCATACGAAAATGAGTGTACCGCTGATATTCAGACAATATATGATTATAACGATAAAAACCCTTCAGCATCTGCACGGTATTTAATTGATACAAAAAAGTATCACTATTTAACCGTTGATAGCTTGGCGGCAAATGAGCGTCCGCTGTTGGCTGCCGCTTCGAGCAACAGGATTATCCGTTTCCGCTTGCAGGATTATGATTCAACTGATAATGCAGCATTAAGAATGAGAAACAGCGGAACCAGCGGACTTGGAAGCGTGATCGGCGTTCCTCGTAGGAGTAACGTAATTCCTGCTGTAAAGCGGCAGTTTCAAGGCTCTACTATTCAACTGGGCGATAGTGATGTAGCGGAAACAAGTGCTACTGCAGCACATGATTTTTGGTATGTAAATTTTTATGCAGTCAGCTATGGTTGGGATGACGGATTCCGTAACTTGTATAGTGCATTGGAACCGCTTGGGTATATCAAGATTGAAGTAACGAGTTAGAATATAACTCCTTGGTAGATAAGTATATTGCTGCTATCATGCCGGACATTTTTAGGAACGTCCGGTTTAATAAAAAGTCATAATAAGGAGAGATAAAATATGAAAAATAGGAGTTGTACCCCCCCCCCGCTTAAAATAATTAAAAATGATAAATGCCTATTTAAAAACTATTGTATATCAGCTTCACTTTTCATCGTTATTATCAGTTTAATAAAAAATTTTATCTTTATTGCTAACCTCATACCGCTCTATACATTCATACTGATTATATCGGTAAACACCTTTGTTCAATTCCGTTTGCCTCCATAATATTTAAATTGCACTGAAAATTATGAATATATATTAAACCTGTTCAAAAGCAGAAGTTTCCGAACAGGTTTATTTAAGGAGGATGACAATGAAAAAGCGTTTTTCGATTAAAATACAAATGCAAATCACTTTCGGTACCTTGATTGTGGCGGCACTTTCGCTTTTAAGCGTTTTCGTACTCTATCAGTCCCGGAGTGCGGTTATGGAAAAGGTAACAGCCCATCTTTTTGATAAGGCAGGAGATACTGCAGCCATACTTGATGGAGAGATCAAAGAATGCTTTGAAAATCTTGGAGGGCTTGCCTCGCAACGGATATTGTATGATACAAATGTCAGCTATGCCGAAAAAGCCCGCATGCTTGAACAACTTGCACAAGGTTCGCAAGATACTATTGCACTGGTAATCATTGATCCGAAAGGAATGTATTATCGCCCTGATGGAAAGGTCTTTGATGTTTCTGATCACACGTGGTTTAAAAAATCACAGAGCGGCAGACAAAAATATTTTTCAGAACCGTTTAGGGACAAAGAAACCGGAAAACTCATTACGCAAGCAGTTGTTCCCATTATGGGAATAAATAATGAGTTCGTTGGGGTGTTGGGTGCTGTTTTTGACGGATATATGTTTTCAGATATGATAGACACCATTAAAGTCGGTAAAACAGGCGGCTGCTTTATCATTTCTGAATCGGGAGTAAATATAGCCAACAGGAACAGGGACTTAGTTGAAAAGCAATTCAATGCTATAGAGGCTGCTAAGACTGATAAAAGTCTTGGCGGTGTCGCAGCTGTTATCGGCGACATTCTGAAAAGCAATACAACGGAAATACGATACTATACGTTTATGGGCAGTCATGATATTGTGAGTGCTGCGGTTATGGAAACAACCGGGTGGAATGTTGTTATCGAAGCTCCCGTTGAAGAATTTTTAGGCACAATACGTGTAATGCGTATCGGAGTTATTATTGCCGCTTTATTTATTTTGTTTGCCGCTCTCATAACGGTTTCTATTTTTAGCCGAAAACTTGTAAAGCCGATACAAAATTCTGTTACTGTACTGCAGAAGATTGCACACGGGGATTTTACTGTGCGTCTACCTGTTAGCGGCAACAATGAAATTACCGATATGTTTGAATACTTTAACGAAACGATTGCAAAGATAGGTTCATCGATACAAAATGTCGATAAAAATACCACTGTAATGGAAAGTATCGGTAGTGAACTTGCAAGCAATATGACGGAAACCGCCAGTGCTGTTCATCAAATCAGTGCAAATATTGACGGAGTAAAACAGCAAGCCCTCACTCAAGCAGCCAGTGTTACCGAAACGGCTGCTACGGTGGAAGAAATTATCAGAACCATCAAACAGCTCAATAGCAGCATCGAAAACCAAGCCGCCAGTGTTGCACAATCTTCCAGTGCAGTAGAACAAATGGTGGCAAATATCGCTTCTATCACCCAAACCCTTGATAAAACGAATGACGTGATAAAAA
>JBQMYW010000051.1:0-11233 GCA_052173295.1 Treponema sp. | reverse complement strand
GGTCAACAAATACAGAGTCTTTGTAGTTGCGGTTGTGTGATGATGGTTCCGGCATAAGGGCATTATAGCATAAAATACGGTAAAAGAAACCCCTCCCCTAGCACCCGCCTCGTATTTATCCGGTAAAATATACATCGATGCTTGTCCGAAATACTAAAACCTGTTACTATATTATATATGAAAATTACGAAAGATTGTTTGGTTACACTTGAGTATACCTTAAAAGATGAAGCACAAGAAATTCTTGATTCATCAGAGAAATTGGGACCGCTGGATTATCTTCACGGTTATAATTTTTTAATTTCCGGATTGGAACGTACACTTGAAGGTAAAGAAGAAGGGGAGGCATTTTCCCTAACCGTTGCACCTGAAGACGGCTATGGGCTTATAAATGAGGATATGGTATTTGAAGTAAACCGTTCTCAGTTCCCGCCGGAAGTTACGCTCGAAGTAGGCATGGAATTTGATGCTGATAACCATCCAGTACGGATTACTGCAATTGAGGGCGACACAATTACCGTTGATGCGAATCACCCGCTTGCAGGCGAAACACTCTACTTTGATGTTAAAATTGTCAGTGTCCGTACCGCAACCGAAGAAGAAATTGCTGCAGCTCTTGAGCCGCTCACCGAATGCAGCTGCGGCTGCGGACATGACCACCACGAACATGGACATGATTCATGCGGCGGGTGTTCCGGCTGTCACTAATATATGAATAAAAAAAGAGAGACGCTGCTGCCTATTTTTGGTGCATTGTGTTTTTTTCTTTCGGCAGTGGAGTTTTTAATACCAAAACCGCTGCCGTTTTTGCGTATTGGACTTGCGAATGCTCCGCTGCTGCTTGGTGCAGGAATATTCTCTTTTCCCGACTTACTGCTTCTTGGTATTATTAAAATAATCGGGCAGGGCATTATAAGCGGTACGCTTTTTTCATATATTATCCTGTTCTCATGTGCGGGTACAGCAGCAGCAGTTTTAACCATTGCATTACTCAAAAACCTATCTCCGCGTATCATTTCGCTTACCGGTATAAGTATAGCAGCGGCATTTACTTCAAACTGTGCACAGTTAATTGCCGGATATTTTTCCGTTTTCGGCTCAGGGCTTTTATATATGTTTCCAATAGTTTTAGCCCTCGGATTAGTTACCGGATTACTGCTTGGTATATTCTGCGGGCAATTTGCGGCAGAATCTGCATGGTATCAAGAAATAGTATACGATGATTATACCGTTCCATTCAACATTCCGAAAGATTATCAACAAGCAGAACATCCTGTTTTGCGGATGAGTACCGGCTTGCTGCTCATGGTCTTTTTATGGACTATTCCAATTTTATTGGTTAAAACAGTTATCTTTATCGCAGCAATTCTCTTGTGTATTGCTGAAAAACAACAGATACGCTGGGGCTATTTACTTTCTTCCATTATGGGAATTATGCTGTGCTATGCACTATTTCCTATGGGACGTATTCTATTTTCGGTAGGCGGCATTGTCATTACTGCCG
This sequence comes from Treponema sp., assembly GCA_052173295.1. Lineage (GTDB taxonomy): Bacteria > Spirochaetota > Spirochaetia > Treponematales > Treponemataceae > Treponema. The sequence goes on along the minus strand of JBQMYW010000051.1, from coordinate 9,729 downwards.
GTGCATTGCGTACCGGATTTGAAAAAGCTATTATATTTTCTACAATGGTATATCTTTCCCGTTGGATAATGCAAGTACATATCACATTACCCGGTATGTTCGGCAGTATACTACAAAAATCCCTGTATCTTTTTACTGTTTTAGTTGAATTACATAAACGGATACGCCCCAAGCACTTTTTAACTGATATTGATGAATTACTGTTAAGTCTTTCATTTGCTGATACTCTTGAACATCAAGAAATATAAATACAGCGGAGAGTTCTATGCTAATATTTGAGGGAACGTATAATACTGCACATGTTATGATTGATACCATTGATGAAGCAACTGAACGGCAAATCCGCACTTTTCTAAATCATAAGGCATTTGCTCACACCCATATTGCAATTATGCCCGACTGCCATGCCGGAAAGGGTGCGGTTATCGGCTTTACCATGAATATCGGGGACTATATTATTCCCAACATTGTCGGCGTTGATATAGGGTGCGGCATTTTATCTGCCTGCTTTAATCTCCGCAATCCGGATTTACCTGCACTTGATGCATTCATAAAAAAAAATGTGCCGAGCGGTACAGGAACGCATAAAACCTCTCTGATTTCCGACCCTGCTTTTGCAGAAGAAATATGCTGTATTGCACAGCAAATAGATATGGAAACTGAGCGTGCATTACACAGCATTGGTACGCTCGGCGGCGGAAATCATTTTATTGAACTCGGAAAAGATTCTCAAGGCAGGTATTGGCTGACAGTCCATTCAGGAAGCAGGAATCTCGGATTACAGATTGCACAGTTTTATCAAAAAAAAGCAAAAACCCAACTGATTGAAGCAGGTTCCTACAGTGAATCCGATGCTTCCTTAGAGTATCTTTTTACCGAAAGCGAAGCAGGACAGGCATATTTACACGCAACCTATTTTGCCCAGCGGTATGCAGCGGCAAACCGCCGAAAAATAATTGAAATTATTTCAGAATTTTTTGAAAAAGAACCCAATGAGCTGCGTGAATCTGTGCATAACTTTATCGGCACGGACGGGATTATCCGCAAAGGAGCAACATCTGCACAAGAAGGTGAATGTGTTATTTTACCGTTTAATATGCGGGATGGGTTTGCATTCTGTACCGGCCGCGGTAATCCTGCGTATAATTTTTCTGCTCCGCATGGGGCAGGACGGCTGATGTCAAGAACAGCAGCCCGTGCTTCACTTTCAGTAAAAGCATTTCAAAAAGAAATGAACGCAGCCGGTATTTATACCTCTACAGCATCAAAAGGAACTCTTGATGAAGCTCCAGCTGCCTATAAAACGAAAGAAGTTATTTTAAAACATATAAAACCGGCAGTAACCGTGCATGACTTTGTAAAACCCGTATACAATTTTAAGGCAGCATACTAACATAAACCTATTCGGAAACGTTCATTTCTGAACAGGTCTAATACAGCTTCCGCACACACTAAAACAAAAAGTTACAAAATATATAATTGACAAGTAAAAAAAAATCGTGTAGCATAGTGTCATAAATAGGGCATTAAGAATGCGTGTTACGCGTATGCCGGATAAGTTATAGTTAAGGAGGATTTTTTCGTATGAAAAAATATCTACTGGTAAGCATGGCAATGCTTTGTGCAGCAGCCTTTGTATGGGCTGATGAAGCAAAAGAAGCCGAAGGTCTGAAGGCAACAATAACCGGTGAGGCTACATTGGAATGGGGTGTTGATTTCGGCGGATCAAACTCAAAAGATAACGGCTGGCACGGTGCACAGCATGGTTTTAACAACAGTGCAAAAATTGGCGTTAGTGTTCCGATTATCAACAAGGGCAGTAAAAGCTCAAAAGGAGATTCCCTTGTTTCTGCTGAAGTAAACTTTGAGGAAATTGAGCTTAAGTTAAACGCAGGGGCAGAAGATAATGGAAAAGGCGGACCTGTAGAAGGCACTTTCACTCCAAGTGTTAAAAAAAATGATAAGGGTAACTGGGAGACTGATAACAAAGGTTTAGAAGGAAAGGTAAAAGGTTTTAGTGCAAGACTCAACATACAGGATGCATACATAACCATCTATGATAACCCCAACTTTGAAACTAAGTATGCAAACTTGTGGGACAAAGGTTTTGCCGGCAAAGCACACGAACACTATGAATTTAATCCTGCTTTTTCTGCTTTTGGAACAAAAGTAGGGTACGCAAATAAAAATCTAATGGGCTTGGATGTCGGGCTTAAATTCGGTTCTAACGGCAACTGGAAAAACGAAACAACTAAGAATGATAAAAAACAGCATGGCAATCAGTATGCTGCAGGTTTAGACTTCAAAATGGCTCCCAACAAATACTTTGCTATCGATTCGCAAGTAAATGCAACGTTCGGTTGGGCAGGAAAATTTGAAGATACAAAACTTTCAAAAAGCGATGCTGCTTTTATGGCATTTGGTGCAAAAGTTGAATCAAAACCGGTTGACGGTTTAAAACTTACCCTTGGCTTTGACGGTCTTACAAAAACAGCTACAGGAGCTATCACTCCTGACAAATACGGTCAGAAAAAACCGGTATTCGGCTGGGATATGGGGTTTGATGTAGAGTACAGATGGATAAGCACCGGTATTTATGTTGCATCAGAGGGTACGCCTTTTGCTTCATACCAGAAAAACAAAGATGATAACGATACACTTACAAAGCGTTCAGCTGATCTTGGTGCATATATAAACTTTAAAACAAAAGACGACTTGGTAAAAGGTTTGGAGGCTCATGCATTCCTCGGTGTATACAATCTTCTCACCGATATAAAGGCAGTAAGTAAATCTATGATATCAGCACCAGTTAAAGACGCTGAAAGAGAAGCTTTTTACACCTATCCCTTATTACTCAACCTCGGTGTAGCCTATACCTACCACATAAACGATTCGATGTGGATAAAACCGCATGCAGAATTCTGGGGAGAAACAAACCATACAGTAAAAGCGTATGATATTGACCCTGTTAAAAAATCCTACATGGGTATTGCATATAATGTTGGTGTAGATTTTAGCCCTGCAGAAAAAGTAACCCTTATGGCAACGTGGGAGCACGGCGGTCTAACAAAGAAAGACGATCGCAAGATTGGATATCAGCCAGCAGCAGGAGCAACTCCAGCAGGATTTGGACACATTTTGGATGAAAATAAACTCGCAAACCATAAAGTACACAATGGTACCTTTAAGCTTGGTGTAAAAGTACAATACTAAGCATTCCTATAACCAAAAAGCAGACCTTTCGGTCTGCTTTTTTTTTAATCAAAAAACAAGCATAATGCATAAACTTTTTTACAACCGTTTTCTTTTAATACCGCTGCACAGGTTTCAAGCGTAGAACCGGTTGTCCTAACATCGTCAAGAATAATAACTGCTTCAGGCACAGGTTTTGCACTACACATCTGTATTTTGCCGCGAAGATTGTGCAAGCGTTGTTCCCGTGATAATTGTTTTTGTGCAATACCGTCATGCCGTTTTAAACACCGGCATACAGTAATTTCCGGAAACACCGCAAGGTAATGGGCTATATCTTCTATCTGATCCCAGCCTTTTTGCCGTATCTTTTGCGGACGGGGCGGTACAGGAACTAGCGGTATTGTAGAAAGCTGCGGTTGTTTTTGCAAAAAGGCATATACAAGCGGTGCAAACACTGCGGCAAAATTTCTCATGGAGTTGTTTTTCCACCGCGGTACAATTTCTTGTCCTAAGCCGATATACGGAAACAGCGTAAATGTTTTATCACAAAAACACGGGGTATGCCCCTCTTGCAGTAACATAGTGCAGCGGGTACAATAGTTTTGCTCGGAAATAAGTATTGTACCGCACAGACTACAGCGGCGGGCATCATAGCTGCTGTAATTGTTCCCACACTGTTCCGCATCGTACTGTTCTAAATACGGAACAAACAATTCTGCAACGCACTGTGTGCAAATCGGTACACTGCCGCTTATTTTTCCGCACAGAATACACTGCTGCGGAGCAATAAGTGCAGTAAACATCGAACGCAACCAATTTTTACTCAAAACACCTAAACGGGTACACCGGTACATAGGCATCATTACTCCTCCTTATTTTCAGTATGTGCAAGCACTACCATGTCTTACCGTAAAAAATCAGGTAAAAAAGGACTCCATTCCCGCAATGCAGCAGCTTTTTCAAGATGTACCGCAGCAATTTTTTCTTCGCGGTCAAGGTCAGCAATAGTCCGGGCAATTTTTAATAGTGCATGGCTTCCTCTCCCTGATAATTGCTTTTTTTTCACCGTGTTTGTAAAAAATACTGCGGCAGAATTGGTCAGGCAGCACACTGTTTCTACTGCTGCGGGCGGTAAATACACATTTTTATACCACTGCACTGTTTCGGGTTCCGCCTTTGCTTGTACAAGATGCTGATACCGTTGTTTTTGCAGGATGTCTGCTGCTGCAATAGCGGCTCGCAATGCCGCAGTATTATGCCGGCATGCTTTCCCCTGATCGGTTGTATGCAAAATAGTATCCGGCGGAAAAACAGGAATACGCAAATCAATCCGGTCTATCAGCGGTGCAGTCAATTTTTTCCAGTATGATTCAACAGCAGTAGGCATGCAGGTACAAATTTTCTCCTCCGCACCGAGATTACCGCACGGGCATGGGTTTAATGCCATCAGCAGCTGAAAACGTGCAGGAAATGTTGAAGACCGCCCTGCTCTGCTCAACGTAACAGTACCTGTTTCAAGCGGTGCCCGCAATGTTTGTAACACAGTTGGTTTAAATTGTACTGCTTCATCTAAAAATAACACACCGCCGTGTGCAAGGGAAATTTCCCCGGGCATACATTTTCCTGCTCCGCCTATCATACCCTCTAAACTCGCATTGGGATGCGGCATTCTAAACGGCGGTCTAATAACACGGACATTCCGGTTCGTACCTATCGGCAATAAGCCTGCAATACTGTAAATGCGGGTAACTTCTTCGGCAGTACGAATATCAAGATCAGGTAAAAGGCTTAAAAAACGCTGCATTGAAAGCGTTTTACCGCAACCGGGCGGGCCATAGGCAAGAACGCTATGTCCTCCGGCAGCAGCTATTTGCAGTGCCTCTACTAAATGCTCCTGACCAGCAATATCTTCAAAACAGCCGCCCGTACCAGTATTTGCCGCCTGATCAGCTGCAGCCGCTTCAGACCACACAGGCTGCTGCGGAATCGGCTGTATACCCTGCAGCGGAATCACAGCCCCCTGCGGTGATACCGCCTGCCGTACTGACCATGAAGCGGTTGCCGTACCAACGGAATTGGCATCTGTACAGCCGGTACAGCCCTCTGCATTGTACACACCTGATACTGCGTCATGCTGTATGCGGGCAAGACAGGCAACCGCTTCCTGCAGGGTTTGCACACCGAAAATATATGCCCCGTCCGGAATACAGGCTTCCGCTTCGTTTTCTTTCGGTACAATAAAATACCGAATACCGGCAGCGGTTGCAGCAAGTATTGCCCCAAGCACTCCGCATACAGGCCGTACTTTTCCCGAAAGCTCAAGTTCTCCAATAACCATTACAGGTACATCATACTCTTGTTCAGCCTGTAATACGGCAAGTGCAATCGGCAAATCAAACCCGCTGCCGTCTTTCTTTTGATCCGCAGGACTAAGATTAATCAATATCCGTGATTGCGGAAGCTCTAGCTGAGAATTGGCAACGGCTGCACGCATCCGCTCGCGTGCTTCTTTTACCGCTGCACCCGGAAGCCCTACAATATCAATCAGCGGCAGACCTCTCCGTATATATGCTTCCACTTTAATAATTTCACCTTCATACCCGAATGATGCAAAACTCATAATAGTCATAGAACCTCTCCGGTTTTATTATCGGGAACCTCAAAAACGTTAATTTTCAACAATACCCTGCTATATGTATAGTGCGTCCATACAAATTCGGCTGGTACTTTATAATATCAACTCTGAAACAAAAGTTTCCAAAGCGGTTTATACTTTATTTATGCGGTAAAATAGTGTATACTAGATCCGTTCGTGCACGCCGTTGCCGAACAGTTTTACTTTTGTTATTTGGAGGAATACTATGCGTAACTATTTTATTGCAGGAAACTGGAAAATGCACAAGACAAAAACCGAAGCAGTTGCTCTGGCTCAAGCCATTGTGCAATCAGTAAAAAACGGCAAGCATAAATATATGATAGCTCCGTCTTTCACTGCACTTGATGCAGTTTCTGAAGTAGTAAAAGGCAGTAATGTACTGCTTGGAGCTCAAAATATGAGTACCGATGAAATGGGTGCTCATACCGGCGAGGTATCTGTAACACAACTGAAAGACCTTGGTGTACAGGTTGTTATTTTAGGTCATTCTGAACGCCGCCATACCTATAGCGAAACAGATGCAATGATTAACAAAAAAGTACAACTTGCTTTACAGCATGGACTTGAGGTTATCCTTTGTGTTGGTGAGCTACTGGAAGAACGGGAAGCAGGTAAAGCCGAAGCGGTATGCGGACAGCAAACACGGGACGGTCTGCACGGCGTAAGTGCCGAAGACTTACACCGCGTTACTATTGCCTATGAGCCGGTATGGGCAATCGGTACAGGGAAAACTGCAACGCCGGAAGACGCAGATGCTATCCATGCACATATCCGCTCTGTTATAGAGAAAATGTACGGTAAAGCTGCAGCTGAAGCGATGGTTATTCAGTACGGAGGCTCAATGAAAGCAGAAAATGCAAAAGCACTGCTTGCAAAAGAAAATATTGACGGAGGGCTCATCGGCGGTGCTTCTTTAAAAGCAGAAACATTTGCCCCCATTGCCTTGTGCGAATAAATCAGCCATATATTGTCTGTTCGTCAACGTTATAGATGAACAGACAGTGCTATTTTATGCTATAATGCCTTGAATGGAACTGAATTGCCGCTCCATTGTCCTGTCGAACAACTCAAACTCGATATTAAATACACCGCATTTGATACATTCTAATTCTTGACTTTTTTGCTATATGAATGTATGCTCATTATTATTTTATCAATATGGAAGTGAAGTATGTCAAAAAAAATACTTATTTTTGTTGCAGTAATTTTTACTACCTTGAGCGGTGTAACAGGCTGCAATAAATCGGATTCTCAAAATAATTTTGATCTTTCAGACACTAAAACGGAAAACACCGCAGAAGGAAAAGAAACTCTTACTCCTCCGGATAAAAAAGAGGTTGGATATGCATTTGGTGTTATTATGGGAATGTATCTAAAAGAATCAAAACTTACCGTTGACTATAATCAAGTATTAAAGGCATTGCAGGATATGGAAGCTGGAAAATCTGATGCTAACATAGAAAATGCCCAACAAGTCTTACAGCGTGCCGCAGAGTTTATGCACAAGCAAGAAGCTGAAAACAATCTTGCAAAAGAAATCGGCTTTCTTACAGAAAATGCGAAAAAAGACGGTATACACACAACAGAAAGCGGATTACAATATGAAATTTTACAAGAAGGTGATGGTAAAAAGCCTGTCCTTACTGATACGGTAAAAGTTCATTACAAAGGAACACTGCTTGATGGAACAGTGTTTGATAGCTCGTACGATCGTAATGAACCGGTTGAATTTCCGCTTAATGGTGTTATCCCCGGCTGGACTGAGGGCTTGCAGCTCATGAATACCGGATCAAAATATAAACTGTATATTCCGTCAAAAATTGCCTATGGAGAACGAGGTGCAGGGCAAGTTATTCCACCCAATTCGCTTTTGATTTTTGAAGTAGAATTGTTAGAGATTGTACAGCCGGCTGCAGAAGATAAAAACTAATCTCCTTATTTCTCGTGCTGCGGTATATGCATACTTGCAGCACACCGCAACAAACGCATCTAAAAGCAGGAAAGAGCTTTTAGATGCGTCCGCTCCTTGAGTACAGCCTTGCAGGGATATAACACTATACTTTAAATTTTCTTACTTGGCTTGTCAAATCTTGTATACTTTGCTTATTTTTTTGTGTTATTTGATTTACTTCAATGACAGCATTATTTATTTGAATAGCTCCTGTTGCCATTTCGGTCATGCTGCCGGATAAAAGCTGTGTTAAGGAGCCGAGTGTTTGTATCTCATTTGCAATACTTTCTCCCCCATGCAGCATCTCCTCTGATCCGGCTTGCACCTCGCTTGTTATATCATTAATGGTCTTTATTGTTGTAAGCACTGTTTTACTACCGCACTCTTGTTCCCTCATAGCCTCCATTAAACGGCTGCTCATGTCTTTTACATTATTTGACAAAGTAAAAATTGTAGTAAATTTTTCTCCGGCTGTTTTAGAGGAAGCAGCAAGGGTATTAATTTCTCCGCTTAATATTTTTAGTGTTTCAGAGATAGTTTTCCCTTGTATTCTGGATTCTTCGGCAAGTTTTCGGATTTCATCGGCAACAACTGCAAAACCTTTCCCATATTCGCCGGCATGGGCGGCTTCAATAGCTGCATTCATTGCTAAAAGATTTGTTTGGCTTGCAATATGCTGAATAACATTGCTTGCTTCAATCAATCCGCCGGATTCTTCTGCTATCTTTTGCGTTACACTATTTGCACTGCTAATAATATCGCGCCCATCTGCAGTAGCATTGGCAAGCGTTTTGATAACGGCATCAGTTGTATCAAGCGTTTGGGTAATTGATACAATATTAGCAACCATTTGCTCAATAGCAGAAGATGATTGAGCAATATGGATAACCTGCGTTTCAATTATGCCATTCAATTTTTTAATGGTTTTGATAATTTCCTCAACAGTTGCCGCAGTTTCGGTAACGCTTGCCGCTTGTGTTTGTGATTGCTGTTTTATTCCATCAATATTTGTACTAATTTGATGAATAGCAGTAGCTGTTTCTGTCATGTTACTTGCTAATTCACTACCAATACTATCCATAGCAGTTGCATTTTTTTGAACTGAGTCAAGCGTATCTCTCATTTTTTGAATGGTATGATTAAAATATTCTGAAAATTCTGTTATTTCATTGTTTCCGATGATTGAAAGCTTAGCTGTTAAATCGCCATCGCCAACTTTATGCAAAACCGGCAATACATTTCTAATGGGGCGGACAATCAATTGATTACCAACAAAGATAGAAAAAATAATTGCAGCAGTTACTAAAATAAGAGAAATCACGGCAATAGAAAATATTGCACTCCGTAAACCGCTTCGGATATTTTGTTCAACAGCAGTCATTTCAATTCCGGCAAAAAGTATATAAGTATGACCGTGATTATCTTTTATCGGGCGGTATGCAGTTATAAAATTACGATTTAGAATTTCTGCATTTCCAATATACTGCTGACCGGCAAGCATTGCTGCATGAACGGCTCCTTTTGAAAGACTTGTTCCTATAGCTTTTTTTCCGTTATTGTCTGTAATTGTTGTCAATATCCGCTTAAAATCACCATTATCAGAAATAAAAATAGTCAGTTCAACTCCAAGCTGACGGGCAATATCGTCAATAAGTTCAGGCTGTACGGTATCTTTTTCACCAGTTAATCCGCTTCCAGTGGTGTACATATTTCCGTATATTGCGGTAAGATACTTGTGTGTTATTGATAGTGCTCCATTAAGTTGTTGTACTACTGTAATGTCTGCTGTTTTTTTTGCTGTTGATTGTATAGTCGTAATAGTTACCGGTAATAAAATACCAACCAATAAAAATAATGTGCTGCAAATTAAAATGCCGATTTTACCGTTTAGGCTCCCATAGTGTTTCTTTTTTATATGCGGTTCATG
>JBQMYW010000050.1:0-11820 GCA_052173295.1 Treponema sp. | reverse complement strand
CGCTTTTAACTCTTTTCCTGTTTTTGTAATAAGCGTAAATACCAAATCAGGTGGAGAATCATATTTATCGTAAAAACGGTATGACGCTAAACTACACTGTTTTCCTTTTTCCAAATTTCTTTCATACAGGTCATTTGTTTCATAATCACGGTATAGTAAATCTTTTATAACTGCCGAACTATTATTAGTAATGGTGAGTATATGTAACTTTTCCAGTTTTTTTACGGTATAATTTTTGTCATATATGGTGATGTCTGTGTTATCATTCATAACAAGGTTTCTTGCTTTACCTTTTTCAAGACTTACTTTTTCAAGAGTTTGTACGGGTAAATTCAAAAAATCAAACTTAATAACATCTTCCGCCGATCCATCACAAACTATCCAGCAGTCACCAGAATAGTTACACTTACGCGTTATTCCATTATATGATATATTGCTGGGTCTATAATCAGTGGCAAAATCAAGCTTGACAGAGAGAACACTCGGCTTTAAATCTGCAATAGTCATAGCTGCAGTTCCTCCTTTCGGAACCACCAACGTGTTATCGGTAATTGTAATAGTTTTATGTGTTCCTGTTTCAAGCACAATAAGTTCGTGCGTTCTGACATCTTTGCGAATTCCTTGTGCATAAGAGTCCGGTATATATGAATAATCTGACCAGCTCACTTCAAAATGAATATATCCATTTATGCCTTTTCGTAGTTCTGCGGTGCATGAATTACCGCTTTGTATCGTTATAGGCTTATAGCCCCCATCAACTTTGATGTTATAAACAAATTCAGCCTGAGACTGATTATTTATGGTAAGCCGTGTTGTTTTTTCCCTGTCTGCATCTTCTGTTTTCGGTTTCGGTGAAGTCAACGGACATCCGGCAAATAAACAGACAATTACAGCTGCCGTAAAAAATGGTACTATCTTTTTCATTTTAGCTTCTCCTTTTTATTCTCCCTTTAGAGATACGATTAATAAGCACTATTCGTACCGGACGGTGCGGGTATATTTGTTATTCATTCCAATCTTTAAGCGGTGCTTCGATAGACATTGGTGTATCATAATACTTTTTTATAAACGTATCGTCTGATATAATAAAAGTGTTTTCCTCTCCCTTAATAAGATGTATACTTTTTACTGTTTTAACAATTTTCCATTTTTTAGATGTTTTATATAACCGTTGTACACAGAAGTCTATATTTCCCTCAACATCATTATCAAATTCATACACCTTGCTGGTAGATTTATGAAACCACTCATTATTATCTCTTCCACCCGGTCCATAATTACCTGCATAACATACGTATTTGAAAGATTCCGATGAATAATTCTTAATGGTAAGTTTTGATTTACCGGTTAAAAAATTACTAATTGTAAGACTTCCACCGCTCTCTTCAACAATGAGTTTTGTAGCATCAGTAATACTAAACTCAATGCTATCATCCGCAGTAAGTTTAATCGTTTCTTCTGTTTTAACTTTTACTTTCTTTTTAGGTGTTTGCAGTTCAAAAGAGATAGGGAGTGCTGTATTTTTAATGTCCCAATACTTTAATGCATTACTAGCATCTCCATCACTTTCTATCGTAAGATCACCAAAATTGCGGTCTCCGTACTTTACATTATATAGTTTGACGGAAGAGCCGTTTGATATTTCTAAGGTCGCAGCATGTAATACTTTGTATACAGTAGTAGGTTCTTGAGCTTCAAAGGGAATAACAGCGGTATCATCGGTTACGGTAAAAACCTTTTCTTCACCTGCATTAATCGAAATTTTATCGGCAGTCTTAACGGTAACATAGTTATTCCATATTTTAAAAGTAAGGTAGTCTTGTACCGGTTTAGTGAATTCTACTTCCCACTTGTCGTTTTGAGATACTACTAATGATGTATCTGCTTTCTGTTCTGCATATTGGAAATTCGACAATTTAGCCGTAGTTCCATTCACAACAGTTAAACTGCTTAATCCGATTACCTTGCCTATTGTAGTTGTAATACCTGTTTCCACATTGATAACTTTCGTTTTATTGGTAAAGGTAAATTTTGTTTTGTCGGAATTTGCAAGAACGATTGGTTCTACTGTTTTAAGTTTTATCAATTTCTCCGGTAATTTTATATCAAATGTAATATGTGTCGCCGTTGTAGGGAAATCCCAACAATCAAATTGTGTCCATGGTTCTTCTTCTGCAATGCCGTCATAAGCGGCGATGGTTCCGGCATTATAATTATCATACGTTACATTGAGCAGCTCTGCAGAAGATTTATTGGTGATGTTCAATAATGCAGCCTCTACTACTTTTTGTAATTTAAGCACTTTCGTGAGATCGGTTCCTGTTGTAGGCGCTTCTTTATTAGGATATTTTAATGCCAGTACAATTACATCCATAGTATTATCTATGGTTATCGTTTTTTCTTCTTTGTTTTTTACAGCGATTTTAGCGCCGGTTTTAACCTTGAAAGTTACATATTTTGCTTTTACATAAAATGTCAGATAGTCATCAATGCCATCTTGCAGTTCAAATTTGCAAGTTCCATTTTGCGGTACTGCGGTTGTATGCGTTACACCTCCGTACTGTATGCCCGAAATTTCATCAGCAGAACTGTGATTGATAATATTTACCACACTACACCCTAACAGCTGCCGTATTTCTTCCGGTTCCGTGTTCCCTTCCTGTACCGCCAATGTAGTATTAGTAATATGCACTTCCTTTGTTTTGCCGATTTCTATTGTAACCGTATCTTTCAATGTAAGAGTAACGGTAGTATTGTCTTTTTTCTTCAACAGTGTACATGTAAGCGTGTGCTGCATAGTATCTCCAAATGCAGTTTTCCACTCTTTACCGATAGCAATAATTTCTTTATGTATTTTTCCTCCATACCGTACTTCAATCATATCCCAAGCTGTTTCATTGTATACTTTTAAGACGGCAGGATTCATCAAGCTTAAAATTTTGATAGGCTGCGTTTGTCCTTTTTGAACCACTAATGTATTGTCGGTTATGATAAATTTTTCCTTTTTGTCTTTTTCAACAATAATCGTGTTATTTGACCTTACAGCGAAAGATGTCTTTTTTATTTCATCATACAAAGTAAAATAAAGATACCCATTTGCGTTGTCGGCAAGCGGTATTTTGCAGCTTTCTCCGGCAAGTAAAAATTCTTCTGAAAGATTCACTGTTTGACTATTGTACTTTATATCTTTAATAGAAAAAGACGACTGATTTTGAATAGTCAATACGGTGTGTTGTTCTTGTTCTGTATTGGTTTTTTTAACATCATTCTGCATCCGGCAGCCCGCAACGAGAACGAGCATCCCCGCTATTACCGGTAGGATAGTATATTTTTTCATCGCTATCTCCTTTTAATATACGGTAAACCTGTTCAGAAACTTCAGTTTCAGAACAGCTTACCTTAAAATGCGATGTTCTAAATCGTACTATTTGGACGATTTAGAACTCGTCGATATGTTCGGTAACTCCGTTATTGAACATATCTAATATCCGTAACAGACGGTGTGCTTACGTCCGTTCCGTTGCATTGAAAACTGTAGACTTTCCCGCGTTCAAGTAAAAACGGTGCGGCGGTAATAGTATCTGCATTGTCCGTAACAAAAAACTTAAGAGACTGCATTGTTTCGGAAGTTTCAATATCTGAAATATTCAGCTCGTAAAAACCGAATTGACCGCTTGCCAAGTTTAATTCTTCGGTGCCGAGTTTTTTTAAATAGGAGCTGCCTTGCAAAACTTGAAAACTTTTGCTTCCTGTATTCTGCACTTTGATGTAGCAATGTATAAATTTTAATTGACCGCTTGCAGGTTGAGAAATCGTTTTTGTGTAGGTTTCACCTTTTTTTAATACAAAGGCGATATTGGAAATATCCCGCTTTGCCTGTACATACAAGGGCTTCCCCGTACCGGAAGTAAAAGAATCGGCAAGCTGAACAAAATAGCGGATATAAAACACATCTCCGATTGTTTGGTCGGCACTCGGCGGCAGTGTTACTTGTTCAAAAGCTCCGGCAGGAACCGTTACAAGCGGCTTTGCCGATGTATCGGACGGCGAAGGATTAACATTCCTATAAATGGCAGCCTTAAAAGAAGATTCGTTAAAGAAGTTTACCGTTACGGTGTTATGGTCTTGATTAAGATTGCCTTTTGGTATTGAGTTTTGTATGCTGGGAGTATTGCATGCGGCAAAACACATCGCTGCAGCAAGATAGCATAATAGTTTTTTATACATAGCATATCCTTACGCTTGTTCTCTGTAAAAACAGTGCCGCCTTGCGTAAAGACGGCACTATACAGTGCTTACAGCCCGAACAGCTTATCAATATTGACTTTTCCTTTATCTTCTACCGCTTCCAGCGTTAAATTATCAGCTTCCGAACCTTTAATAGTAATGCTGTATTTCGTATCAAGCTGATACGTATATTCGGGCAGCGGCTTCGGAAATAAGGCAGAACCGATAGTAAGCGTGCTCATTTTAAAGCTGTCCGGATATTTGCCGTCCGCCTCTTTAGGGAAAGCAACAAAGAAAGTGGCTTGGCTTCCGCTTTTAATACCTTTTATTCCCAATGAAGTTTCAAATTCCGTTGTACCTTTTTTGAAGCGGACTGCTGTATTTGACTGATTGTTTATCGTCAAATAAAAACCTCCTGAGGATAATTGCAAAGCAGTCGCATCCCACAACCCACCGACATTCCACGTATCACTATCGGTAATGGCAAAATCCTGAGCAAATGGTTTATTCGTTTTTTTAAACTTAGGCACAACACTGTATATTTCGTTATCGCGCGCAATATATTTTTTAAACACCGGATAAAGGGTATAGTCTCCCGGATTAATGTTCAGTACGGTATTTGCCGTATAAGCACCTGTATAGCCGAGCACTTCTCCGTCGGGCGAATTTACTCTGATTTCAACATTGAAAGGAGAATTGTTTTGTACCGTTAATTTTGCTTTACCGCCGGAATTGCTGCTGATGGTATACACTAAATCGTTCGAGCCTGTTTTGTTATAAAATGCATAGATACTCGCAAATGGTGAATTCTTTACCGCAGATAAATTATTTTTGTTTTCGTTATAGACTTTTTCAGTTAAGAAAAGCAGGGCGAAATCTCCCGTTTCACTAAATAGCGCAGGATCCTTTTTTAATCCGTGATTACTTGCATGAGCGGGAACACCGCTGATAAGACTTGCCGGTTCAATAGAACCTTTAAAAGCAACAAGCCGCTCTCCCGTATTGTTTTTTACGGAAATTGAACGGGACGAAAAACTTTCAAAAGATACACCGCTCGTAGTATGTCCCGGATTGAAAGGAACAGGGGAGCTGTGATCTTGCTTCTTACCATTTTCCTTGTTTGAAGCCATATTAGGACACGCTGTTAATAACAGTGCTGCGGCAGCTACTGCTGCAAAAAATGAACATTTCTTCATTTTAACTCCTTTCTGCATTACCGATGCAGGTTTTCATGCCTTGCTTTCGGACAAGCAAAGTATTGTGTCCATTATACCCCCCCCCCCCATTTGTCAAGAGGGTAAATACAGAAATTATAACAGCGGTCGATACAATGATTATTTAATTTACGTCATCAACAAATATTTTCCTAAACGTGTATTTTCCTACTGTCAGCTTGACGCTTATGCAGCAAAAAAAGATAATTGCCCTAGAATGTGTAAAAAAACTCAACAAAATACAACAAAGGGAATGTATGCTGATACTATTTTTATTGTTTTATGCCTATCATTGTTAGGCGGTTTTCTTGATGCATATTCCTATCTTTTAAAAGGCGGTGTATTTGCAAATGCACAGACCGGAAATGTTGTATTATTATTTATTGCCTTATCAAATATGCAATTTTATAAATGTATAAAATACATTATTCCTGTTGTAACTTTTGCCGTTGGAATATTTATTTTTGAAAGTATCAAACATAGACAGAATAACAATATCCGGTTGACATTCGCATTGTCAGTTGAATTTGTACTTATACTCTGTGTAGGTATTTTTGGTGTATACATATCCAATTACGCTGTGAACTGTATCATCTCATTTATAGCAGCGATTCAGGTTGCAAACTTTGATAAAATAGATGGAAATCCTGTTGCAACAACAATGATTACAGGAAACTTAAAAAGCAGTATGATTCAGTTATCCAGATATTTACAGACAAAAGAAAAAGCCGCTATGAATCTTTTTAAGAATTATTTGCTCATAATTATCGGATTCGGCTGCGGAGTAATAATGGGCTGCATTGCAATAAAAAAATATGCAGAAAAATCAATATTTGTATGTGCATTATTACTAATTCTTGTTTTTTTACTCATTAAAACAAGACAAAACCGGCTGCAAAAAAATGCCTCTCCAGTACCTGCCAAATCCACCCCCCTGTGTACTAGACCTGTTCGATAACTGTATTTCCGAACAGGTTTACTATCTGATAAAATCACTTTATAATGGTAGTTGCAACAGCACTACACACGGCTGCAGCAGAATCTATTACAGCACTCATACAGCCGTTGGAGGAGAATAGTATGTTGAATATTGCACATAGGGGATTTAGAAGTAAATATCCTGAAAATACCATGCTCGCATTTAAAAAGGCTGTGGAAGCCGGTTGTGACGGTATTGAATTTGATGTTCATCTTTCAAAAGATGGAGAAGTGGTCATTATTCATGATGAAACACTGGAGCGTACTACAAACGGAACGGGACTTGTGGGCGAAAAAACAGCAGCAGAACTGAAAAATCTCAATGCTGCAGTAACCCACCCTGCACTCACAGAATTTGAAGCAATCCCTACATTGCGGGAATATTTTGAATATGCTGCAACACAGCCGCATCTTATAAGCAATATTGAATTAAAAACCGGTGTGTTTGTATATCCGGGCATTGAGCTGAAAGTCTATACATTGATGAAAGAATACAATCTTGTTAACCGGTGTATTATCTCTTCCTTTAACCATGAAAGCATAGTGCGTATGAAAAAACTTGATAGTTCAGTACGGTGCGGTTTATTAGTTGACAGTTGGCTCATAAAACCCGCAGCATATACTGCATCGGTTGGTGCAGAGTGCTATCATCCGTCAGCATATTCCGTTACACCTGAAATTGTTAAAGAACTCCATGATGCTGAGATTCAGATAAATCCATGGTTGGGCAGTATTCAATGCAGCTATGAAGCATTAATCCAAATGGGAGTAGACAGTCTTATCACCGATTACCCTGATATTATCAAAAGTCTGCTGGAAAAACACCATAAACCAAAAGAGCCGCACCTATTATTCGGTAAAGTAAAGGCATGGTTTCAAAACATAGTTACTACAATAAAACACACCGGCAGCAAAAAAGATCAGTAACATTTGTAATGCATACGCTAAACATATTGTAGTTACGGATACACATATTCGCGTAAAGGACGAGGGACGATTGCTGCACTGCTGCATATAATAAGCGGTTCATCTGCATCTTGATAAGTTTTTTTTGCAAGAGTTCCTTGCAGCTGTACCCACGCACCTTCTTGCAGTTGTGCTGCTTCATGCCACTGGGCTAATATTCCAACAGGCTGCATATCAGCAGCACAGCAAATCATCATCATACGGGCGAGTGCAAATTCATTTTGTGCAAATAATTCTCCGTCTTTCCATACAATACCGCTGACTGTTATTTTTTTTCCCTCCCATGCAGCAAGATTAGTATACAACTCCGAAAGCCATGCAGTAAAATTTTCATCATTGACAATAATGCAATCATTCTCCAGCTCCAGCCCAGTATGCGGTAAAGCGGCTGCAGTACCGGAATAGATTTCATTACTAAAAGGATTACTGTAGGCAATAACAGAAAAATCTAATGGAACTTCTGAAAAAAACAATGCAGTCAAAGGTAGAATAAAAACTATCACATATAGTTTCCATTTTACTGTGTAAGCTTTTAATTGTACGGTATGATTTTTGCTGCTTTTTATTCCATCGTAACAGTACAGAGCAGCGAGTATACAAAATATACCGGCACTTATAAGAAGTAGAGGAATATGCCGCTCATGTACATACCGATAAATATTTCCTGAAATAATTAAAAGTAAAAAAACACCAGCATAAAGAAATAAAATAACAGCTCGAATACATTGCTCTGTAGATACCAGCAAACGGAGTATATTCACACAGCGTTTCATTATTACTGATCTCCTTTAGAATACAAAGAATAGTGTGAATTGACTATTTGAATACACGGCTCAACACCGGCGGTTATTTTAATAGTACCATCATTAAATATGAATACCGCTTTTGTATCAGGGATTGCAGCTAGCAATGGAATACTTGCTTCATATCCAAGTACAAAGCACGCAGTAGATAACGCATCGGCATCGGCAGCAGAAGGGGTAAGAATAGTAACCGAACAAAGACCGTTTGTAACAGGATTTCCAGTAGTAGAATCAATAATATGATGATAGTATATGCCGTCTTTTTCAAAAAACCGTTCATAAGAACCTGAAGTAGCAACGCTGCATGCTGCTGTTTTGATAAGTGCTGCCGGCTGATTATCTGTACTAACAGGATCACGAATTCCAATAGTCCAGTACGGCTGTTTCTGAGAATTGCCGATAAGTGTAAGAGTTCCGCCAATATCAATGACCGCACGTACTATTCTATGCTTTTTTAAAATATTTGCAACTTCATCAGCAGCAAAGCCTTTCACAATCGCTCCAAGATCGCATTGCATTCCCTGTTTCGGCAAGAATATCCGCCCTTTTTCATACTCTATCATCCGGTAGTCAGTAAGACAAAGTGCTTTTTGTATATCATCATACGCAGGAACAGCCGCATTGTCAAAACCGATATTCCACAAGCGGGTTACTGCACCGAGAATCGGATTAAATGCCCCGTTAGTATGTTGTGCAAAAAATACTGCACGCTCAAAAAGCGGCTGGACATGTTCCGGAACCTCAACGGGGACATCTCCTGCATTTTTGTTAACAGTATTTAAAAATGACTGCGGATTATGAAAATCAAAAAACGAATCTAATATGTGCAGGTGTGCTGTACACTCCTGTAAAATTGCATCTGCCTCTTTTGCAGGTTTATCAGTATAGCATGTAATACGGCATACTGCTCCCATTACCCCGACGGTGCAGCTATATTGCTGCGGCTTTACTGAACATGTACACAAACACAAGAGAAATAATACCATGCCTTTTTTCATCTGCTTTATTAAACCTGTTTGAAAAATACTAGCATAAACATTGCTAAACACGTTAATAACCTGTTCGGACACTTCATGTATTGTAATCACCCAAAAACTACTTTGCCGAATATTTTTGTATAAAATCAACTGAAAGTTGATCATATTTTAAACGCAAAATACCGCCGGAAGTAAAATAGTTGCTTACTAAAAGAGGAAACTGTGCTAGTGAGTATGTTTCATTGCCGCTATGCTGCACAACTTCAAACATTCCTATCCGGCTGCCGGCTGTAGCTGGTGCGATAATATACGGCGGTACAGTTATACGGCTTGCAATAACAGGTTTTTCGGCAGTACCGGTACGCAAGGCAGTAACAGCCAAAGCCTGTGCCTGATACAGTGGAAATGGAACAGGAATAAAGGCGGCAGTTCCTATCGGCTCGCCGCTGCCTAAAACCGGTACAGGAGAAAGATGCTCAAAAATATTCGGTAATATTACTGTTTCAAATGAACGAAACGCCCATTCCATTAGTGCACGGCCATCTTTCTCCCGATTTCTTTTCCCCTCGGCAAGTGTTCTACCATTACTACCGAGTATTACAGCAGCAAAACGTGTTCCATTCCGTTCAGCGGTTAAAGCAATGTTAAAACCGGATTCATAAATAAAACCGGTTTTTAATCCATCACAGCCAGCAAGCGAAGATAGTAAGGTATTTGTTGCTATTTGACGGATACTTGTTCCCGCTTTTGTAAGATTATGTTGTTGAGGATACACAAATTGTGCTACAGCATGAAAACGCTGTAAATTTTCAGGATATTTTTGAAGATAAACCGCACAAAAACGGGCAAAATCTTCCGCTGTTGTGCGATTTTCCTCACTTAAACCAGTTGGTTCTACAAAAAAAGTATCGCGTAATCCAAGCTCCGCCGCCGCTGCATTCATTCTTTCAACAAAAGCTTCAACACTTCCAGCAGTATGTATTGCTAGTGCAACCGCCGCATCATTGCCTGACACCACTGACATACCCCGTATCAGTTCCTCAACCGTTACCCGCTGATTTTTGTCTAAAAACATGAGGGAAGAACCAGCAGGAAGATTGCGGTACCATGCCTGCGGAGGCGGCGTTATAACGTCATTCAGATGAATAGTACCCGCCTCTATAGCCTGAAATGCTGTAAAAATTGCAACGAGTTTTGTAAGAGATGCAGGCGGTATGCTTAATCGAGGATTTTTTTCATACAGCAATACACCGGATGCTGTATCAAACAGCACAGCAGCACGGGCCGTAATAGACGGCGGCGGAGCAGCTGCTGCACAGGATGCCCTCGAAAGATTATGAAACGTATCCGGAAGATATTGATGTTTATAAAGCCATTGAGCTTGTAAGCGTGCAGAGGTATCGGGTACAGCAGCTGCTGCATATAAAATACGCTTACCATGGATAACAAGTACCGCTGTAAATACTCCTATCCAGAAAAAAAGCAGCAAGCAAATAAGTATGCTGTATTTAAAAATTAACCAGTGGCTTAACTTCATAATCAAGCAACGGTTAATTCCATAATCCTTCAGGATTTAAGGTTGCACCATTTTTATATACTGTAAAATGAAGGTGAGGTCCGGTACTCATACCGGTACTGCCGACCGTTCCAATCTGAGTTGCTGTTGAAACCCAACTGCCGGTTGAAGTTTGAATAGTATTCAAATGTCCATACAAGGTTTGATATCCCGAATGATGCTTGATAATAATATAATTTCCGTACACAGAACTAACACCGGTTGCACTCACTTGTCCATTTAGTGCAGCATATACTGGTGTCCCCTTAACAACCGCTAAATCTATTCCATTATGAAAACTTCTTGAACCGGCTAAAAAAGGATTATCACGCCATCCATACCGCGAAGATACATGAAATGTACCATGTAAAGGTTTTCTAAACAGGTCACCGTTAATTTCTTGTAGTGTTGCCCAATCAAGTTTAGCATCCGGGAGAAAAATAACAGAATCAGGTGCAACCATATTATCTGAAAGAGTATTTACCTGTGCAAGTTTTTCAAGAGAAATTTTATAAGTATCTGCAATAGTTTCCGGAGTGTCGCCCTCTTTTACTGTGTAGGGAATGCCATCGATTGAAGGTATTTTTAGCACTTGCCCAATTTGCAGCGTCCGTGTATTCCTTAATTTATTTAAACTGATAATAGCATCCTGACTTACCCCGTATTCTGATGCTATACTTCCTACCATATCACCTTGTTTAACTGCATAAACACGGTAAAACAACTCTTTTTGTTGCGGCATCGGTATTGACAAATCCGGAATATCGGCAGCAAGCACACTTCCGCCGCCCATACCGCTATCAGCTCTTTCGGATTCACTAAAATTCCGCTTAAGCCAAAAAGACAAAAACAAGAGAGAAAAGCAAAAAATACATATAAGCCAAAACCAAGATATCTTCATTTTTATTATCACAAAACTTTTCGAATATCGAATTGGATAATCATAGTATAACCGTATAAAAAAATCAAGTAGATATAATTTTTTCATTGGACAAAGACAATTCCATAGTATACCGCAGATATGTGCATCAGGTATTAGGCTTATTCGATAACTCCGTTGCCGAATAGGCGTATTACACGCTATAATAAAACAGCACTAT
>JBQMYW010000049.1:0-11828 GCA_052173295.1 Treponema sp. | reverse complement strand
AGTGCCCAGCCCGAATCAGGCACAGCCGTAAACGTTGCACTTTTTGCGGTACTATACTCGACAATAAAATATTTTTCCGTGTTGCCACTGGCTTCTTGCGTTGTACCGTCATACATACATTTGAGCTTGCCGCCTATTCCGCCTTCTACCTTAAACGTAACCTTGGGCAGCGGCACCCACACTGCATAGAGGTTTACAACATCGCCGTTAGTAGGAGTAAGGTTGTTTACGGATTTTTTATCAATATGCACCACAGTAGAACTGCCGGGACTTGTCGCCCAGCCCGTGAACCAGTAATTCGTTTTGGTAAACGTGTTTTGCGAGAGCTGTTTTGGCGCTTCATCATAGGTAAATGGCTGGTCATTCATAGAGCCGCTGCCGCCGTTGCTATTAAACCTAACCTTGTAGGTATTCGCTGTCCACTTTGCATACAAGGTTATGTCGGCGGTTATTGTGTTCGATGCAAAGTTCCATGCTGCCCCCGTGTAAGTAGAAGATTTATACCAACCGCCGACATAACCTGTTTTTGAGATTGAAGGCGTTGATGCTGTTCCTTCATACCGTACGGATTGAGTAGAGAAAGCCGGCGTTCCGCCGTTTGCGTTAAAGCTTACGGTGTATCGCACCCGGTCATACTTTACCTCTACCACTGTTGAACCGTCTGCAGCGATTGTTGTGGGCGTGTAGGTACCGGCTTGAAAGCCCGTATAGGTTTTAAGCGGTACGGTAGGAGCAGCATCCGTTGTGCCTTGTAAAGTCTGCCTATCTCCGGTTACTTCAGTGTAGCCGCTGCCGGTAACATTTTGCTTAAGATGCTTAACTATGTACTGCGTGTCGTTTCTCGGATTCCACTTTGCATGCAAGTTTGTGTTGCCGGTTACCGTGTCCGTTGTAAAGTTCCATTGCGTTGTGAACGCCGCTTCTTTATACCAACCGCCGAAAGTATAACCTGTTTTTGAGATTGAAGGCGTTGATGCTGTTCCTTCATACCGCACGGGTTGATTAGAGGGAGCCGGTGAGCCGCCGTTTGCATTAAAGGTTACGGTGTATACTTTTCGGTTATACTTTACCTCTACCACTGTTGAACCGTCTGCAGCGATTGTTGTGGGCGTGTAAGAACCGGCTTCAAAGCCCGTATAGGTTTTAGGCGTTACGGTAGGAGTACCATCCGTTGTGCCTTGTAAAGTCTCTGTATCTACTTCAGTGTAGCCGCTGCCGGTAACATTTTGCTTGAGATGCTTAACTATGTACCGCGTGTCGTTTCTCGGATTCCACTTCGCATAGAGGGTAAATGTACCATTTGGTGCGGCAGTAAGGTTGTTTACCGATGCTTGATTGGTATACGTCGCCGTAGTAGCACTGGAACTTGTCGCCCAGCCGCCAAAGGTATAACCGGTTTTAGTAAACGTGTTTTGCCGGAGCGGTTTTAACGCTTCATCATAGGTAAACGTCTGGTCACTCATAGAGCCGCCGGTATGACCGTTACCGTCAAAGTGTACCGTGTAGGTATTCGCTGTCCACTTTGCATAGAGGGAAACTGTACCGCCTTGAACAGTGGTAAGGTTGTTTACCGATTGCCCATCAGTATACTCCTTAGAACCTCCTGCACTTGTTGCCCAGCCTGCAAAAGTATAACCAGTTTTAGTAAACGTATTTGCAGTAAGATTTTGTGCCGTGCCATAGACAAACGGCTGAGCAGACATAGAGCCTGAACTGCCGGTACCGCCATTAAACTGTACCGTGTAGGGGTTGCCCGTCCATTTTGCATAGAGGGTTGTGTTGCCGGTTACCGTGTCCGTTGCAAAGTTCCATTGCGTTGTGCACGCCGCTTCCTTATACCAACCGCCGAACGTGTAACCTGCTTTTGACATCGGTGAAGGCACTGTTATCATATCGCCGTGATCTATCGTTTGATCCTGCGGAACAGGAGTTCCTCCTTGTGCATCAAATGTTACGCTGTACTGATTCTTTTTGAATTGTACTGTTACAGTAGTATCGGCGGTTATATTGGCAAGTGTTGCCTTTTTGTTGTCAGATATATCAACCGTTACGGAGCTGCTCCAGCCCGCTATTTGCCAGCCGGTCTCCGGAGCTGCAGTAAAGGAAACTGTTCCGCCGTGCTTTACAATCAGGCGTTTTTCCGTAGTTCCGCTTGCCGTTTGAGCGGCAGCAGCATCTGAACCGCGTTGTCCGGTAAGACTTCCCCCCTGTCCATTTACAACAGTAAAGGAAACCGTATACTTTCCATCTTCTTTCTTTCCAAGATCCACAGAAAGTCCTGTTTTATCGTACAAACGCAGGGAGCAGCTCCGCGTTCCGCTTGCAATGGCAGTGCCGAATACATCAGCATGAGCAAGATTCAACTTACATGCTCCCGAGGGCAACAGGGATAGGGAGGGAGGCAGCGTACCGCTAAGCGGAATAGAAATGGTCTTTTTCCGCATCTCTATGGAACCGCCCGAAGCTGTATTTGTTACCGGTGCTTCCACTGTTGCTTCTATTTTATCTAAGTCTTGGTGAATACCTGATTTAGCAGGGAGGTTAAATGTAAACATATCAGTATCTGCATCGTAGTCAATCGTATATGGCGACGGCTTAACCGGTTGTGTATTACAATACAGCGGAATAGTAAGAGAACCGAACGCGCGTCCTTGATTTTTTACTGTTAGGGTTAAGGTCATCGGTATCGGCTGCGTTAAAAACTGCGACGCAAGGTTCGGTTCAGCATCGTCTTTTAACTTAAACTCAATAATTGCTTTATCGGGAGTAAGTTTTTTTATGGTAGGTTTTTCGTGAAATAAGTGTTCTTTATCAGCGGGAACAGCCGCCGTTCCCTCCAGCTCCTGATTCATACGGTTGCCTATCGGCACCGTTACCGTAATACGTTTACCCGAGGGGATATAGTTAATTGAATTGTGCAAAACGGCATCCGTAAATGTAGGAGCCTGTCTAAATAATGCGGTTGAAAATCCTTTTTCTATAAAATCTTTTACGTCAAGTTGGTTTTTGCATGTTGTATAAAGGAATATACTTACCACCGTAAACACAGCTAACAGGATTTTTTTCAGCATGAGTTCTCCTTATCGCTCCGCATAAATTTAATTACACATGCAGACGGAGCTTTATTAGACCTGTCCGAACACACAAGTTTCCGGGCAGGTTCATTATTAGCATAAAATACTTGATTGTCAAGATTTATCCATAAATTTTCTAGGGCTTCAACTTTTTTTGGTATGTATTCATGCGGGAAGCGTGCCGTTTCCGAACAGGTCTATTGACGTGTTTTTAGTGAGAATGCTACAATATGCTACTATGAAGTATTTCCATACCATTATTATGCTCATACTTAGTTGTTTACTGCTGAGTACGTGCGGAAAAGATGAAAAAAAAGTACAAAAACCGCTGCAATATATTTTGCCTGAAAATCTTACAGCTTTTCAGCTGTTTTTTACGCCGGTTTTTGCGGAAACAACGGCAGAACCCGAACAAGACCGGCTGTTGCCGATACCTCCACGGGCTATTACCGCATCGCTGCAAAAAGACTCTTCCATTATACCGGGAGTGCGGCCTTTTACAAAATACAAAACACGCTATAATCCGGAGCGTACCGCAGCAGTGTCTGCTGCGGCTGCACCTGCGGTGTCTGCTGGAGAGCAGACACCGCAGGGCGGCACAGGAGTGCTGACCGTTGCCGACTGGGGGCCGCAACAGCGTATACCGAGTGCGATTTTAAATCCCTCGCTGTATGTGGTGTTTTCCGTACCAGTAAAAGCTCTTACCGCCCTTGATACACCTGCGGCAGAATCCGCATATTTACAGATTAGCCCTGCTGTGCCGGGAGTATTCCGCTGGTACGGTTCACGGTATCTTGCCTTTGAAGCAGATGCTCCGCTTGATCCCTTTCAGGAATACACTATTACCGTACCGGAAACTGTTACCGCATTGAACGGCTCCCCCATTACCGGACAGCGGACGTTCACCGTAACAAGCGATCCGCTTAAAATTACCGATTTCCGTCCGGGATATACGCTTGTTTCAAATGCTGATTACTGGATTCCTATTGATACCAATGATTTAATACCGGAGGCATCAGATGAAGTATTACTGCGATTTAATTATCCGGTATCGGCAGAAGTTTTTGCACCGCTCATTTCTGCACATATTACCATTGATACGGAAGATACTCCGCTTGTCCGTTCATGTTCGGTTACACAAAAAGATGCAGACAGCTTATTGGTTAAAATTATCGGAACCATTCCGCATAATGCTTCAGTTGTTATTCGGCTTGACCATCCGAAAACGGCAAAACCGCTTTCGGTATCATACCATACCCTGCGTCCGTTTAGTGTAAAAAATGTAGAGGCATACGAATCATACGGAACATTCCGCCGTCCTATTCAATTCTATTTTTCTCATCCTGTTGATGAGAAAACTGTGGCAGGACGCATCAGAATAAACGGAGATTTTCAAATTAAAAAAGAGAATATTCATATCAACGGCAGTAGAGTTACCATACACGGACTCCCATTAGCCGCTGCATCAAAATACCGCGTACAGGTAATAGAGGGTATAAAAGATATTTATGGAAGAATATTACATAGTGCAGCCGAAGCAACTGTTACAATCCCTCCTGAACCGTCCTCTGTTGACTTTTTGGATAGGGGAATAACAATTCTTGAAGCTGTTCAACCTCATAAATTCTTATTTGAATATCAAAATATTGAAGAACCCTCTGCGTACAGCATGGTAAGTGCTGATTACCCGCTATATATTCCCCGCCGTGCGAGTGTTGCAGAGGAGGGGCGAAAAACGCTTAACACACACATTCGGGATCAAAAACAATTTGAAATAATTGATTTGGATCCGTTTTTGAAGAACGGCAAAGGAGCTGTACGCTTTGATGCCGTTGTTACCCTGAATTCTTCATGGGATAACCATACCTACACAATGGACAACTGTACCACCATTCAGGTAACCGATTTAGCAATTACTGCCCGTTGTGCACTCAATAAAACGGTTGCCTTAGTAAGCGGTATGTCAACCGGAAAACCTATTGAGGGTGCGGATGTCTATCTCTATGATGCAGAGCTGCCGGTTTCATCAGCAGCAGAGCAGGCTTTCGCGTATGGTAAAACGGATTCACAAGGACTTGCGGTGCTAATGCATGATGAAACAAAAACTGAGGCTTTCTTTAAAGATCATAAGCCTGCTCTGCTTGCGGAAAAAGATGGCGACCGTGTAGTTTTTGTGCCTGACACCCATCGCCCGTGGCAGTCGGGGATTGATTACATTCAGCAGCCGGCTCGGGCACTTGAAGAACACTCCCGCGTGTTTTTATTTTCTGATAGAGGTTTGTATAAGCCGGGAGAAACCTGTTTTTTCCGCGGTGTTGACAGAACGCAAAAAGGTGCATCCTTTGAGCCGTACAGCGGCAGCTATACGGTTACACTGGAAAACACGTCTGGAGATTCGGTTATAGTAGGACAGTGCAACGGTGCAACCTCTGATTTCGGCGGTTTTTGGGGAGAGATTACGCTTCCTAAAGATACAAAGCCGGGCTATTATCTTTTGAAATACGGAAGAAATACCAAGGAGGCAGCTCAATCTATCCTTATTAATGTTGCCTATTTTGAACGGCTGAAATTTCAAGCAGGTATTGTATTTCCTGCCGTACAAGCTGCAAGCGGAGATTCTCTGTATGCTGAACTTGAAGCATCATATCTTTCAGGCGGCGGACTTACTAACGCTGCATATAAAGGCAGCTGGTTTCGGCAAGGCTTTTATTTTCAGCCGGACGATCTGCAGCTGAAAGACTACCGCTTTGGACCGCATGATATTGATACCGGCGTAGAATATCTGACACCATTCAAAGGTACGCTGTCAGGTACGGGGAAAGGAGGCATTTCGTGTAAGATTGCTGCAGATGGGGAAGTCGGTGCTCCATACTACTATATCGCAGAAGCGTTAGTAACGGATAAAAGTAATCAGCAAATTACTACGCGTTCTTCGTATCCTGTTCACCCGGGAGCATTCTATATCGGTATTGGAAAAGCGGTCAATGTAAGCGGATTTGCAAAAACAGAGCAAAAGCTGACATTTCCGTTTATACTGGCTGGAACAAATGGGAAGCCGCTTGATTCTCTTGCCCTTGCCGGTTCATCGCTTTCTGTAAGTCTTATCCGCGAGGACTGGCACGTAGTACAGCAGCGCGGGTCAGCAGGAAGTATTTACTCAAGCTATGAACAGGAGAATATTCTTGAATATTCGACGGAGATTAAAACAGCCCTAAAAGGATCAATTTCGGTTACTCCTCAAAAAGCAGGACATCACATATTGGTTATCAGCGGTAAAGATACAAATGGTAAAGAAATTAAAACCGAATATCCATTTTATGTTACCGGATCCAATGCAGTATTTTGGAATCGTGAATTTGAAACAGCACTCCGGCTTACACCGGATCAGGCACTGTATAATCCGGGAGATACGGCACAGGTACTTTTGGAAAGTCCGCTTCCTGCCGGTACATACATTATTACCGTTGAACGGGAAGGTATCTTTACAGAAGAAATACGGGAGTTCACCGGTAATACCTCGGTATTGGATATCCCTATTGCGGCAAACTATGTACCGGTTGTATATGTGTCGGTTGCTTCATATTCGGTACGATCTGAACCATCTCATCATAAATATGGCGAAACCGATGTAAATAAACCGAAAGGTTATTACGGTGTTACAGAATTACATGTCAACTCCCGTGTAAAAGCGTTTTCTATTGCACTTACACTGGACAAGGAAACGTATAAACCCGGAGATACGGCACGGGTTACCTTAACTGCTTCGCGGGGCGGTGAGCCTTTAAAGAATGCTGAACTGACACTGCTTGCAGTAGACAGAGGAGTTCTGGATATTATTAACTATCATGTACCGAATCCTATTGAATTTTTCTATAATACTGCTCATTTTCCTCTTTGTGTTAATGGCGGCGATACACGGGCATATCTTCTTGATCCGGTAATTTATGAGGTAAAAAATCTTATGGGGGGAGATTCTGATAGAGGAAAAGGAGATGATGATTCTGTCCGTGATGATTTTAATCCGGTAGCAGTCTTTAAACCGGTATTAATTACTGATGAAAAAGGGCAGGTTTCAGCAGAGTTTGTATTGCCCGATACCTTGACCTCCTATCGTATTACAGCCGTTGGGGTATATGACGATTTAAATGCTATCCACGAAGAAGAAATTACTGTTAAAAATACGGTGAATGTACTTCCGGCAATGCCCCGCCGTCTCCGCGAACGCGATACATCGGAATGCGGAGTGTTACTTTCTAACCTCGATACAAAGCAGCAGCGTATCACCGTTAAGGCTTCTGTCCGCCCTGCTTCTGCGGCGGAAAAGGGTTCTCATCAGAAGAGCGTTTCCGGTAACGGCATTATGCCTATTACAGGAGAAGCTTTTATTGACGGTGCAGCTTCTCATACTGTTACCGTTGGAAGCGGGCAGCAGGCAGCGGTTTATTTTGATATTGCTGCAGTACGGGCAGGAGCAGTGGAAGTGGTATTCAGTATTGATTCACCGGCTCTAAAGGAAACGCTTGTGCAGCGGCTTGAGATTGAAAAACCGCTGATTTTTGAAACATTTACTGCAATAGGCAGTGTAGCAGCAGATGAATCTGCTGCATCTGAGGCGGTAGGCATTCCGTCTTTTGCAGAAAGTAATAAAGGATCGCTGACCGTATCGCTTGATGCGGGAAGCCTTGCGGTTCTTGCTCCTGCCGTAAGCTATCTTTTGAATTATCCGTACAACTGCATGGAGCAGCAGTCGTCCCGTATGATGCCGCTGGTGCTGTTCGGGCAAGCACTGGAACTACTTGATCCTGAATATAAAAGTATTAATATCCCGGCCTTGGTACAGCAAACCTTTGCTTCGTGGGCCGCAGTGCAAAATACAGACGGCGGCTTCCCCTATTGGGAGGGAGATGCCTATTCAAGTTTTTATGTAAGTCTTCGGATTGCACATTTATGTGCAGCGGCAAAAAAGAGCGGCTATACTGATGCCGATATTGGTATTGCACTTGATAAATTGCTTGCATATATTCAGAAAGAACAGGCTGCCCTGCATAAAAGCAAGAGCGGGAATAAGTATATACAAGCCTATTCGTGCTATGTACAAGCGCTGCATGGAAAATCATTTCCGGAAGAAGTGCTGGACAGTGCAACGGCCGGCAGTGTACAAAACCATGCAGCGGCAGCCTTAGCAGGTCTTGCCTATTTGCAGCGGGGGCGTACAGGCGATAAGGAAAAAGCCGGAGAGCTTGCTTCTGCTATACGCCGGTATCTGCGTCCTACTGCACGCGGTGTTGATCTTACCGCTGAAATTACCTATCCGTACTGGTACGCTAATAACAGTACGCTTGATTTTGCACTAATTCTCCAGTTGTTTGCACAGCTGAAATCCGATGATGAAATGGCAACAAAACTACTCCATACGCTGCTGGAACGGCAAAAAAGCGGTTACTGGTGCAGCACTGCAATTACCGCACACGTGTGTGAATCGGTAAAAGCCCTTATGTCTGCACGCAAAATCAGCGGTACGGATTTTACTGCGGCTGTTGTTCTTAACGGAACCGAGCTGGTACAGGAACGCTTTAGCGGAGAACACAGCAAACCGGCACGGGTTAAACTGCCCTTTGAAGACCCGCCGCTGAAAACGGCTGCACGTGATACTATTCTGCCGCTCCGTATTACAAAAAACGGCACCGGAACGCTGTACTATCAGCTTTCGCTTGCCTATGCACTGCCGCAAGAAATGCAGCAGATGCGGGACGAGGGACTCGGTATTATGTATACAATCACTGATGCTGAAACCGGCAAATCAGTAATGCCTAATTCCGCATCAGCTGCGGTGATAGAACTGAAAAGCGGCAAACTGTATAATGTTGATGTTCGGCTTTCTTCCGGCAGGGACTATACTTTTGTTGCCTTGCGGGTGCCGGTTCCTTCCGGAGCTGAAATTATTAATCCTGAGTTTGCCTCTTCTGTACAGCTTTCAGCCGGCAGTGATGAAGATGAAGAATTTTCTGACTATCCATTTGCATGGAGGGGATTAAGCAGCCGTCAGATTTATGATAATGAGGTGCAGTATTTTTGGAATGATTGGATGAAAGGCGGGGCTTCCCTACATTTTTCATTCCGTGCTGTCCGCCGCGGAGTATTCCCCTGTCCTCCACCTCTTGCTGAATGTATGTATGAAAATGAAATTTTCGGACGGGGTAATGGTTATCTATTCGTTATAAAATAGCGGTCAGGCATCTCTAAAAACTCGGTTAGATTTTTAGAGGTTCCCGGTAGAAAATTAGTTATAGTAAACCTGTTCGGAAAGTTTTGTTTCTGAACAGGTTTACTAAGTTTTAAAGAGGTGTTTATGGAATTGCTCTTACATGAATTTTTAATGAATTCATCAATTATTGTTGCCTTAGCTCTTCTTGCATGCAGCTTGTTTACCTTAGGGAAAGGTGCTGATATGCTTGTTGACAGTGCTGTTTCACTTTCTCTGCGATGGGGAATTCCAAAAATGGTTGTCGGTGCGACAATTGTAAGTCTTGGAACAACATTACCGGAGGCATCTGTTTCTACACTGGCAGCTGTTAAAGGGAATGCAGACCTTGCACTGGGCAATGCAATCGGCTCAATTATTGCAGATACCGGACTCATTATTGGTATCGCAGCACTGATAGGCTCATTACCAGTTGATAAAAAGTTAATTCGGCGGCAGGGAACTATTCAAATTCTTGCAGCTTTGTTATTGACCATAGCATCGCTTCCTTTTTTTTCGCATGGGAAAGCAGGGACTATTTACCAATGGATGGGCTGGATTTTTGTACTGCTGCTCTGCGGGTATATGTATCTTTCGTTTAAATGGGCAAAAACTGCTGATACAGTAGAAGCAGACGATTCAGATACAGAGCAGAGTGAACAATCGGTTTTTTCACTATTGTTATTGCTTATTATTGGTATCTGCATTGTTGTCATCTCTTCCAAGGTACTAATTCCTGCCGTGGAAGCGGCAGCTCTAAAAGCAGGTATACCGCAAAGTATTATTGCTGCAACACTTGTTGCATTCGGCACCAGCGTACCTGAATTAGTAACTGCAATTACGGCAGTGAGGAAAGGGCATGGAGAGCTTGCCGCTGGAAATATTATCGGTGCAGATATTTTAAATGTGTTATTTGTAGTAGGTGTTGCGGCTGCTGTCACTCCGGCAGGAATTAGTGTACCGGTTAGTTTCTATTATCTCCAATTTCCAACAATGCTTATTGTGTTGGGGCTATTCCGGTTTTGCTCAACCCGTAAAGAGGCTGTTATCAACCGTATATCTGCAGCAGCACTATTTGTCTGCTATATTGTGTATATTATTTTGAATTTTACCCTGAAAAATGCAGCCTAGGAAGCAGAGAATCTTAAAAAAATCTCATTTTATGTAACTATGTCGTATCTATGGTAAGTTCAAAAATTGACTTTCTTGTCAATTTTTGAACACCATTGCCGATTATACTATTGTAAATAAAATTATAGTACCTATAAGGATTGAAGAAGTTTATACCGCATCAGGATCGAAATCATCAGGAATATCAAGATTGGTATATACATTTTGAACATCATCATCTTCTTCGATACGGTCTACCATTTTTAATACTTTTTTTGTTGTTTCAGCATCTAATGACATATAGGTATCCGGAACCATCGAAATACCGGCAGAAACGGATTCATAGCCTTTTCCCTGCAAGGTCTCAAGCACTGTTGCAAAATCGTTCGGGTCTGTTGTTACGGTGATAACGCCGCCGTCACCGGTAATATCTTCTGCTCCGGCTTCAAGCCCGTCTTCCATAAGCTGTTCTTCACTGACAACTTCTGCATCGTATTCGATAACCCCTTTGCGGTTGAACATATATGCAACCGAACCTGTTGCTCCAAGATTTCCGCCGTTTTTTGAAAAGAGATTACGCACATTCGCCGCTGCACGGTTTTTATTATCCGTAAGAACTTCAACAAGCACAGCAACTCCGCCGGCACCATACCCCTCGTATAAGAGCTCTTCATAGTTTGCTCCGCCTAATTCACCGGTTCCTTTTTTAATAGCCCGCTCAATATTATCTTTCGGCATATTGGCTGCACGGGCTTTTAAGATAGCGGTGCGTAAACGGGGATTACCATTGGGATCACCGCCGCCCATACGTGCTGCAATAGAAATTTCTTTGATAAATTTTGTAAACATCTGACCGCGTTTTGCGTCTGCGGCTCCTTTTGCATGTTTAATTGTAGCCCATTTGCTGTGTCCGGACATATTTTACTCCTTCAGTCATAATAATTTTGATAGGTTTTTAAAGTGGGGTATAATACATACGATTAAGTATTGTAAAAATCTTCTATTTTATACCATAAAAAAAACATCTCTGTCAATGTTCTCTGCACGGTAAATCAGAGATTTGCAGTTTTTAGAAAATAAATCTCTTTGCCAAACAGCTTGTATTTTATACACTGATGCCGTATACTTTATACAGATATGGAAGATGAAATACAGATAACGCTCACAAATGATTACGCTTTCAAACGTGTATTAGGCTCGGAAGAAAACAAACCGCTTTTGCAGAATTTACTGGAGTGCATTTTAGACCTTGCACCTCAAGAGGTTGCCGATCTTGAGTTTATGGATAAAGAGTTGACGAAAGAGGAGTTTAGCGATAAAACAGGCATCCTCGACGTAAAACTCAAGCTAACTAACGGTACGGTTATCGACATTGAAATACAAGCGTCATGGAATGCCTCATT
>JBQMYW010000048.1:0-11830 GCA_052173295.1 Treponema sp. | reverse complement strand
AAAATGCTTTAAGCGTATTACGGTAGTGTTCATTCAGCGTTTCATTTACGCCCATCGTTTGCAGCAGCGGTTTGTCGTATTCGTCTACGAGAATGACAACCTGCTTGCCTGTTTTTTGATATGCGGCTTGTATCAGGGTTGTAAACCGCTTTGCATGAGATAGAGTACTCTTTTGCAGATTGTATTTCGGCTCTTCGGTATCTAAAAAATACGTCAGAGTTTCATCGAGTGCTCCGGTAAGTTCATATTGCCCTGTATTAAAATCCAGATAGAGTACTGGATATTCCTGCCATGCATTTCTGGCTTCTCGTGCAGCCTGATCTTCTTCGGCTTTTTCAATATACAAACCTTTGAACAGCTCTTTTTGCCCGCGGAAATACGCTGCTAAAGTTGAAAGGAAGAGACTTTTCCCAAACCTCCGCGGGCGGCTGAGGAAATAAATTTTACTGCTGTTTGCTAAGCGAAAAAGGTATTCTGTTTTATCCACATAAAGAAAACCTTTGTTCCGTAAATCTTTAAAACTTTGTACACCGATCGGTAATTTGCGAGTAATGTTCATACCAGTAGTATAGCAGGCTTATTTGTTCTCTGCAATTAAGCCTTTGGGTGCTGCAGCCGCACTGCATACATAAGAATGCCTGCTGCTACAGAAACATTTAAGCTGTCTAACTTGCCGTGTGTGGGGATTGCTGTAAAGGAATCGCAGCTTTGTTTAAGCAGGCGGCTGATGCCGGAACCCTCACTGCCCATAATAAGCAGTGTTTTATCGGGAAACATAGTTTCTGTAAGCGGGGAACCGCCGGCTTCCGCTCCGAATACCCAAAATCCGCTTTTTTTCAGCTGCTCTACTGTCCGTACAAGATTAACGGTATGAATAATCGGAACCCACGCGGAAGCCCCTGCACTTGTTTTACCGATAGTTTGTACATCGCCGGCAGAATGCCGCTGGGGAACAATCACCGCGTCAACTCCGAATTGGTCGGCACTGCGGATAATTGCCCCGACATTGTGCGGATCGGTAATAGAATCCAGCACCACTGCAAATGCGTGTTCTGCACTGCACAATCGGGCAATAAGTGCATCAGCAGACTGAATAGCTTTTTGCGGCTGTGTACTGTTGTCGATCAAAATAATTCCGCGGTGGTCTTGCAGATACTCAGGCAGAGCTGCCGTCATGCTGTCAAGCTGCTCCTTGGTAACGGCTTCGGCGGGAATACCGCACGATCCTGCTTGCTGTAAAATTTTTTTAATACGCGGTCCCTGTTTCGCGTATAATATCCGCAACGATGATTGCAGCTGTAATTGCGGCAGCTGCGGATTCGGCGGTGCCGCCGGAGAATCAGAGGGTAGGGCTGCGGTTTTTTTTTCTCCCTTGTTTTCCCCGCCCTTCTTTTTGTCTACACTCCGGAGGAGTTCCTCTATTGCATGAAAACCGGTAATTACTTTCATAGTATAGCTCAATCTTATAACTCAATCACTTCGCCGTATTTCACAATATGCGATTCATAGCGGTGTTCTTGCAGGTAGTTTTGGAAAAAGGCTTGTGCGTCCGGTTCCCCGTGTACCATAAAAAGCTTTTTTAGCCTGCTGCGGTCAAGATTATCCAGCCAGTCAACTGTTTCTGCATAATCTGCATGAGCACTAAATGCATTAATTTGCAGGATTTCTGCCCGTACTTGATGCCATTCACCAAAAATTTTTACTTCTTGTTCCCTGTTTTGCAGCCGCCGACCCAGCGTATTGTCAGCCATATACCCGACAAGCATAATTTTTGTAGACGGGTCTGCAATGTTGTTTGCAAGGTGGTGTGTTATCCGCCCAAATTCGCACATACCGTCTGCACTGATAATAACCATCGGCTCTTTTTTTGCATTTAATGCCTTTGATTCATCAACGCTTGTAATAAATTTAAGTGCATTAAAGCCGAACGGATTTTTATGGTGCTTTACAAACGCATCTTTTGTTTCTTGATCAAAACATTCAGGATGCACTTGAAAAATTGTTGTCGCGTTTACTGCCATAGGCGAATCAACATAAATGGGAATTTGCGGTATTTTTTTCTGATCTACTAACAGATGAAAATAATAAATCAGCTCTTGTGTGCGTTCCACCGCAAAAGCAGGGATAATTATTTTACCTGCTGATTTTACAATATCCCGAACAGCCTTTTCCAAAAGATGCATTGCATTATGTATATCCTCGTGGCGGCGGTTCCCGTAGGTACTTTCTACAACAATGTAATCTACCGGCGGAATAATCTCCGGATCGCGGATAATCGGCTTGTTTTTCCTGCCGAGGTCTCCGGTAAAAGCAATTTTTATCGTGCGTCCGGCTGCGTCTGTTGCTGTAATCACCGCCATAGATGAACCCAAAATATGCCCTGCGTCAAAAAACTCCAGTTGGACATTCGGACCAATCCACACCGGACGGTGGTACGATACGGTAACAAACTGATTTATGGTATGAACCGCATCTTCTTCGGTAAAAAGCGGTTTCCAATCAAATTTTTCTTTTTTCTTGCGGGCTTGTTTTTCCAAATACTCCGCATCTCGTGCCTGAATCCGTGCAGAATCCATTAAAACAAGATTTGCAATATCGCGGGTTGCCGGCGTTGCATAGATATTTCCCGTAAATCCGTGAATCCCCAAAAGCGGCAAAAGCCCGCAATGGTCGTAATGTCCGTGCGTTAATACTACTGCTGTAAGTTTATCTGCCGGTACATTAAAATCCCGATTTTTCCGGTCTGCTTCTGCACGCTTCCCTTGGAATGCTCCGCAATCAAATAAATACGAATGCCCGTCTACTTCAAGAATGTGTTTTGAACCGGTTACTTCCTCTGCGGCTCCCAGAGAATATAGGCTGATACTCATGAAAAAATGATACAGGGAAATACTGAAAATGTCAATTTTTATGAGTTTTTATAATGGATCTGTTCGGAAACTTCAGTTTCAGAACAGGCTGCCTTAAAATGCGGTGGTAGAACTCGTCGATCTATTCGATAACGTAAGTTATCGAATAGGTCTAACCGTCTGCCGCTCGCTATGCAAAAATGCACGGGCAAGACCAATTTACTGCTCTTGTTTTGTATAGAGCATTTTGTATAATAGCGATAGAGGGTGCTATGATTGATATTTGTGCAGGGCTGAATGAACAGCAAAAAGCAGCGGTTGTTATTCAAAAAAATGCAGTGATTGCTGCAGGGGCAGGTTCAGGAAAAACAAAGGTATTGGCAAGCAGATATGTCTATTTAATTACAGAAAAAAACTATCAGGTGCAGGATATTTTAGCCTTGACCTTTACCAGCAAAGCTGCTGCAGAAATGCACCAGCGTATTTACCGTGAGCTGCAAGAAATGAACCGTACAACTGATAATGTGCAGCAGCGGGAGCGATCTCAAGCTGCATTACAGAATTTTCATCAATCGCATATTATGACACTCGATTCATTTTGCCATAAAATAGCACAAACAGCCTGTAAAAACTTCGGGATAAGTCCTGACTTTACTATAGATATACGGGAATCTGAACGGCTTGCATATACTATGTCGTTAGATTTTTTCCTTGAACACCGCAAAAATGATATTTTGCAATATTTTTTAAGTAATCATAGCATAGAAGATTTTGTTGAACAGTTTTTTGTAAAAATACTGACTCATGCAACAGTGTCCCGCCCCCTGCATTTTACCGAAATGCTGGAGAAGCAGTATGCGGTATTAGAAGCTGATTTTTCTATAGTATGTGCCAAAGCAGAAGAAATTATTGTGCAAATGTGCGGGCTGCTCGACAAAAAATATAGCTCAAAATTTATGCTTGCGATGCAGCAAGCAATGGGGAGGCTGCCGCCTTTCCCGGACTATACAGCTTCTGCAGCAGACAATACCGAATTGTTTGCATTTTTACAAGCTGTGGATTCAGCTGCAAGCATTCCTGCACACGTGGGAAACACCAAAGACCCTGATGTCATTTTGTGCAAAGAGCTGCAAACAGCATTACGGAAGATATTTTCTGAAATGCTCAATATATATAACACTTTATGGCATAAAGAAAAAATACACACATTGTATGAACTGTGCAAAATACTGCAAAACCGGTATCTAACAGAAAAAAAGCGGCGGGGTATTATGAGTTTTACCGATATTGAATATCTTGCTGTTGATGCACTGATTACTGATAGCAGCTTGCGGACATTTTATAAAAATCAGTTTAAACGAATTATGATTGACGAATTTCAGGATAATAACAGCTTGCAGCGCGATCTTCTGTTTCTGCTTGCAGAAAAAGAATCTTGTTGCGGGCAGACAGTTCCAAAAGCTGACGGACTTGAACCGGAGCGTTTATTTTTTGTCGGTGATGAAAAACAGTCAATTTATGCTTTCCGCGGTGCTGATGTTTCAGTGTTCCGGCAGCTTGCACGGGATTTACAGAATAGTACAGAGGTAGACTTAAACTTACGGACAAACTATCGGACAGAACCGGCTTTGATTGCTGCATTCAACGAAATTTTTGCACGCGTTTTTTATTCTGAGCAGCATATACCGGCAGACGGTGCGGTTGTTCCCGATTATGAAGCGGAGTTTACCGCTATTCAAAGTAGAGAAGCCGTAGCCGGTCTGTGCCCTGCAATCGAGATTGCGATTATTGATAAAAAACGCTTTCCTGATACTGCTTCGGAATACCTTACTGCCCGCGAAACAGAAGCGGCACTTCTTGCTGAGAAGATAAAACAGCTCCGCGAAAGCGGAACTCCGGTGTATGATGACCGGTTAAAAAAGAATCGTCCCTGCACGTGGTCAGACTTTGCAGTGCTGTTCCGGTACTCAAAGCATCAAGCGGTGTACGAACGTTTTTTCCGTGCAGCAGGTATTCCTTACATTTCTGTGCAGCAAAAGGGGCTTTTTAAAGATGCTCCGCTCAATGACATATATGCCCTCCTGAGACTGAGTGTTTATCCGCATGACCGGTTTACTTATACGCAAGTGCTGCGTTCTCCCTTTGTCCGGTTGAGCGATATATCTGTTACGCACCTTTTGCTGACAAATTATCTGCCTTTTGACCCCGCTGCCGCCGCCGTGGTAGAGCCGGATGATGCTCCCTATTTTGAAAATGCTTGTGCACTTTTTGCACGGCTGCAAACATACCGCCAAACAATGACGAATGCTGAATTAATAACCGCCCTGTGGCATAATGAAGCATACCGCTGCTGCCTTTTAACCGATAGCACACTCCACCGCTACTTAGAACTTTACGACTATTTTTTTGAGCTGGCGGTACAGTCTGATGCTGCAGGAGATACGCTTTCGGATTTTATCGATCGTACTGCTGCCTATATGCAGGAAGATGAAAAGCTCAATGATATGGAAATTCCATTGGAACACAGTGCCGATGCAGTAAAAATTATGACAGCACATAAAAGCAAAGGCTTGGAATTTCCCTTTGTCTGTATTCCCGACTGCGGAAATAACGGTATCAGCATCAAACGGGAAGACCTCGTATTTTTCCATAATGGGATAGAACCGGTAATGCAC
Source organism: Treponema sp. (assembly GCA_052173295.1). GTDB lineage: Bacteria > Spirochaetota > Spirochaetia > Treponematales > Treponemataceae > Treponema. The sequence goes on along the minus strand of JBQMYW010000048.1, from coordinate 6,306 downwards.
TTGCCGCAAATAGCCGGTCTTTCCGCACAAAAACAGCCGCTATTCGAAAAACTCCGCGATGAAGCAAACGCGAAACTGCTTGCCGAAACAAAACGGTTGCTGTACGTGGCAATGACCCGTGCAAAAGTCCGGCTCATTATGACCGGAGTAATTGCTACTAATACAAAACTAGAAGATATGCCGGAAGAACCGCGCAGTTTGCATGAAATACGGCAAAACCTTTCTGAACCGCTTGAAAATAAAAATACTGCTTTTTTCAAACTGCTGCTTCCGGCACTGCCGCCGGAACATACCGCTCTAAGCGTTAAAGAAATGATGCCGCTTACAAAATCACAGGCACAAACGTACCGGCAGATTTTACAGCCCATAACGGCAGCACAGTTTATACAAACTTACCAAACAGCAGCAGAAAAACACTTCTTTCCTGCACCAAAACGGGTTATTCCGGTAACACTTTTGGAAAAAGATCAAAAATGGATCAGCCTTGCCGAAAACCAGACCACCGTACCCGAAACCCCTGATGAGCTTTCTCATGCAGAATTCGGCAGTTTGGTTCATAAAGCACTGGAAGCACGGTTTTTGCATACGCAACTGCCGCTTCCGCCGCGGTACAGCACGGAAATAGCCGTATTGTGTGATTCCTTTTTTGCATCAGACATAGGGAAACAGGCAGCAGCAGCCCTGTTCAGAAAAACCGAATATGGATTTATCAGCACTTACAACGGTCAAACAGTAATTGGACAGATAGACTTACTGTTTGAACACAACGGGACACTATTTATTGTAGACTATAAAACTGACCGCTTTGAAGAACCTGATCGGCACCGCATGCAGCTAATCATGTACAAACATGCAGTTACTCAGCTGTGTACGCTCAAACATTTTGCTGATGCCTTGCCCGCTAAACCGCAAACTGTCCGGGCGTTTCTCTTTTATCTACGGACACAGCATACTGTGGAAATAGTTGAATAGCTGCGGGCAAATGTCCTAGCGTACTTTGAACTGATTTATTTTATTAACAAGAAAATCAATACTTGTTTTGTTCCGCTGACTAATTTCATTCACTTCCTGCACCGTATTGTTTATTTGGGTTGTACCGGCTGCCATTTCATTCATGCTGCAAGCAATTTTATCAGACATTGCAGCCAGCAGCTTCATTTCTGCCGAAACAGAACGGCTGCCTTTCAGCATTTCTTGCGATACATTTTGAATTTCATGCGTCATATTACCGATTTTGTCCGTCAACTGCACCATCAAATCACTCTTTTCATGCTGTGCATTCATTGTCTGTACAATTTCCTGTTCCTGATTTTTTGTCCGCGATACCAGCCCCAAAATGGTATCAAATTGTTTTTCTGTATCAAGCGATGAATCATGCACCTGCTCAATTTTTACTTTTAAATCTTTTAAAATAGCGGTGATATTTTTACCATGCAAATTAGATTCTTCTGCCAGCTTCCGAATTTCTCCCGCAACAACAGCAAACCCCTTTCCTGCTTCTCCCGCATGAGAGGCTTCTATAGCCGCATTCATTGCTAACAAATTGGTTTGTGCTGCAATATTTTGAATAACATTACTCGTTTCTAACAAAATTGCAGAACTATCATCTACAGCCTGTGTTAGATTAACAGATTCTGTAATAACTGTTTTACCGTTTGCCGTTGCCTCACTTAACTCTTCAAGCAGTCGCATATTCTGTTCTACCCCGTCATGCACCATACCGATACTTGCAGATATTTGTTCAACAGCACTAAACGATTCATCTACCGCATTTGTTTGTATATCAATATGCTTATCAAGTAATTCAATAGTACGCATCATTGATTGCAAAGATGACCCAATTTCAATAACACTCTTTGACTGCGTCATTACTTGCTTTTTTACACCCTCAATATTAGTGCTAATTTCATAAATAGCACTTGCAGTTTCAGTCATATTTGCAGAAAGATCATGACCAACATCTGAAAGCATATCAGTATGCTCTTTAATTCCAAAAATAAGATTTCTTACAGCAGCTAACGTATTATTAAAATTAACCCCCATTTTGCCAATTTCATTATTTGACCTTACTTCCATCTCTTTTGTAAAATCGCCCTGCCCAAGATATGAAAAAATAGAAGAAGTCCGCAAAATAGGACGGATTACCGCATTATTTAAAAAAAGAATAAAACAAATAATTGAAATAATTGAAAGAATCAACAGCCCCAATGTTGTAAAACCGTATACATTCTCAAGATAGCTGCATTGATCAACAGTAATATCCATTCTGTTACTTATTTTTGTAAAAAATTCAGCAGTAGGCTCCATAATACGATCTATTTTATCGTGGTATGCTTCATCATGCAAAATCCGTATAGCAAACGTTTTTACATCTTCATCAGGCAGCGGACTAAGCGGACCTTCGCTGTACCGATTATGCAAGATAGATTCCATTGCTTGACTTTCTATATGCGTCATCTGTAAAGAAAGCTGCCCTGCACGCCGCATCAAATTTAATTCTTCTTCATTACACTGCAATTCTTTTAACATATCAATACGGCTAATTTTTCTACCGGGATACAGCTTAGGATGAACAGACGCAGGACGCGGTATTTCTCCATTTACCCAATTAATAATCTCAAAATATTGATCGCGGTACAGCCTATTAGCCGTAACAACATATAACCGGCATGTACGGCTCAGCTCTTGCGAAGTATATTTAATTTCATTTGCAAGAAGCAGCACTAACTCTTTGCGCTGCTGCACCTCGTACAACGCCTCTTTTTGCTCCCGTATAAAAAGCAACACTGCAATAGAAGTTGCAAGCAGTATAATTGTAAGTCCTGCTTGCAGTGTAAATTGTAACAGAATAGAAATAGTTTTGCGGGAATCCCCTGAATTACTTTTTGATTGATGCATACTAATGCAGCTCCCTTTGTGTATTAGACCTATTCGGAAACGCAGTTATCGAATAGGTCTAGTATACCGGTTTGTCTATCACAACGCAAGAGTAAAATACGGAAGGGGCTGGACAAAGAAGAGCGATGCCCCTATGCTCCATAAAAGTACGGGTTTTCTTGATGGAGTTTTTTAATATTGTAGGAGTATCTTTATAAAAATTGTTTTTTATGTATAATGAGGATTAGTTTAAAGAAAAGAACCGGATTGTACACTGGGTAGCGTGCAGGTAAACACGGTACACAAGATAACACAAAGACCTATGGAGACTGCCGTGAACATTCGGCTTGAGCGGTTTTATGTTTGTACAATCCGGTATTATTTACGCATTCATTGTATACAATTTTTACATTGATGCAGGGGTAATACGGTAAGCGTTAGCTTTTTGGATATTCCCTGCACCGTTTTTGTGTGCAGCAGGAGTACCTACAGGTATACCGTGCTGCACGGGTTTTTGCATTGGTATGCAAGAAAAGCTGATTAGTATTGATCTAGCTTTCTTTAACAACTGTCAGCTTTGTTGTATAGTCTGCTGCATCAGTAGCAGTACTAGTACCTTTTAAACCAACTTTAACTTGTAAAGTAATGCCGCTCTTGTCACCAGCAGAAGATTCAGGGCGTTTTACAGTAACGGTATTGTTTTCAATCTTAATTTCTGCAGCATCACCATCGCTAACAGTACCAGCTTTTACGCTCCATGTAAGAGTTAGATTATCAAAAGTTAAGCCTTGGGGCAGTGTTAAACCAGTAGGTTTTGCGGTGTCTGAAAGAGTAGCAAAAGTAAAAGCTTGTGTTACAGTTGTTGCTGTTTCGCCACTTGCAAAAGTAATTGCTCCGTTCCATGCTTTTACTGCATCGCGGACACTTTCAAGTACTTTTTTAAGTTCAGCTTCAGAATGACTAATGGTCAGAGACGCAATTTCTACGTCGTTTGTGTCAACTGTGTTTGCAATGGAACCTTTGAAAGGACGGAGATAGATTTTGCCTGTTACGTCTACTGCTTTCTGGGTAAGTGCAACAGCACTAATGTTGTCAAGCTTCAGTGCGTCTGTGTAACTATCACATGATGTGTCTAGTTTCCATACCCATTTGAGTTCTGCACTATTCTTTTTGTAGGAAGAAAGGTCAATATCAGACCAGTTTGCACCTTTAGAAGATTCAAGTGCAGTTACTGTACTTAAACCGCCGGTAAACTTTGCTTCAACAAGACTGCTGATAGTGGATTTTGCATCTTCTACTGCTTTTTTTGTTGCAGCTACTGCAATTTTGTCTTCTTCTGCAGGGGTGAGTTTTACAACAGTAAGTTCTACAATTTCACCAGCGTCGCTGTCTACTTTTTTAGAACCAACCATTTTTGAAAGCACAACTGAAATAGTTGTTTTGCAGTCTTTGTCTTCTGCAGTGCTTGCAGGGCGTTTTACCGTTGCGTTATTACCGGTCAGAGCAACAACATTACTGTTTGAGCTTGACCATACTGCTGTTATACCGGTGAAATCTGTAGACGGTAAATTTCCAATTGTGAAGTTGGTTTTAACTGCTGCTGCTGTTTCGCCAGAGGTGAGTGCACCAGTAACCAAGCCTTTTAACACTGCTTCCTTTTTACTTTTAATAAGGTTATTCAGTTCTTCTTTTGCCTTTGCTTTCGGATCTTCTGTAGTGCCGGCACTTACACCTTTTTTGTTGATAATGGTGAACTTAGGTGTACCAAACGGCTTGCCGTCTTTTTTTACTGTTACGGTTACATTGCTGATGGTATCGCCGTTAGTCTTATCAGCAGCATCTTTAGTAGTAATAACCCATTGCTTACCTGTGACAACATCTTTGAGCTCTGCTGTTACGCTGCTTCCCGTAGGAACGGTGATTGCTTCAATGACTATTTTTTTGGTTGCATCTAATTCTTGCGGAATAGTAAGAATACCTGATGTAGAGCTTTCAAACGTAAGGGTTGCGTTTTTCTCGTCAACGCTAACACCTGTTACGCCGCTGCTAGCCGAAAGCATTTGTTTCAGCATTCCTAACAATGCTTTTGCAGTCATTTCTGTCGGCTTTGGAGGATCTTGTTTTACAACAGTAATCTTGTTTGTATAGTCAACCGGATCTACTTTAACAGCGGGATATTTTTTAGAAGCAAGAGCAAACTGCAATGTAAAATCTACATCAGCTTTGTCGTGTGCAGGACGCTTTACAGTAGCTTTGTTGCCGTTGATTTTCAGTGCAGCATGATTTCCGCCTTGAATAGACCATGTAAGCACTACATCAGTCCAGTTAAAGTCAGCAGAAAGTCCTGATACAGTAACAGTGTCTTTTGTCAGAGCTTTAAACTCAAAATTCTGTGTTACTTTATTTGCTGTGTCATCTTTTGCAAAGGTAATTACCTTGTCTGCTGCTACGGATTCTAATGCGCCCTTAAGTTTTCCAAGGTCTTCACGTACTTTTTCTTCTGCAGTATCTTTTTTAGTAACGGTAACTTCAAGAACCTGTGCTGCTTCACTATTTACACTACCAGCAGTCAGTGTTACGCTAATTTTTACTGTTTTATCCGCGTCACCACGCGTTACTGTAGCTGTGTTACCTGCAAAGGTGATAGAACCAGTGGTATCAACTGTCCATGTAAGTGAAATACCGCCCAATTCAGCATCGGCTATTGCTCCAATGGTAAAGTTAGACTTAACTGCCGTTACTTGCTCGTTGTTTGCTTTAATTGCATCTTCAACAGCTTTTTTAAAGGCAGGCATTTTCTTTTCTGCCAATGCCTTTAAGCTGTCTGCAGTATATGTTTTTGCATCAAGATCTTTTCCGTTGCGGAATGTTACAGTAACGGTTTTTTTACCGGTATCTGCACCTTTTCCTTTTACGGTGATTGTAAGTGTAACCACTTTATGGTCTGCACCGGCTTTAACTTCAGGCTTTTTGATAGTAAGTTTCCAATTAGCACCGTCTTTCGTTGCTTCAATGCTTTTATCACTGGATGTAACGTTTTCTACTTCATAGTTATAGCCGTTCAGTTCACCTGAAGCAGGGATAGTGGGGCTTGCATTGAAATCTTTTTTAATGTTCACCATACCAGTGGTTTGATCAACCGTTAAACCTGTACTGTTTGTTAGCGATTGTACGAATTTCCCTGCTAATTTGGTCGTATCTACCCCTAATTCCGCCGGCGGGGTATAACTGCCGCCGGAGCTTGTACCAGCCGGCTGTTTACAGGCAGCAAATAACGCCAGCACAGTGATCATACTGAAACCAGCCACAACACGTGAAATGTGTTTCATGTTTTACCTCCATAGAGTTGTGTAATGGAATCCATTACATTTTCAAATCTTGTTGAAGCGGGACGCATTCAACAGATTAACACTCTACCCCCCCCCCCCC
>JBQMYW010000047.1:0-12984 GCA_052173295.1 Treponema sp. | reverse complement strand
TAATTGCTCATTTTTATAAAGCTCTCTTTTGTTATTCAAATACATCTTTTTTACCCATTTTTATTGCTAACCTCATACCGCTCTATACATTCATAGTGATTATATCTCCTAATGCTTTTGTACAGTTCCGCCTGCCTCCTTAATACTACGGCTTCGATAACGCAAGTTATCGAATAAGTCTAATGGCTCATTAACACATAATTTTAAGGAGGATTGTATGAAAAAACGCTTTTCCATGCGGAACAAGTTATTGATTATTTTCGGTTTATTGGTTGCTCTTGCGACAATTATTGAGGGACTTCTTGCAGTACAGACAGCCCGTAAGGCAGTAATTGAAAAAATCGAAACACACCTTATCGACAAAGCAACCGATACTGCAACCGTTATCGACGGACGGATTGCTGCATTTTTTCAATTTTTGGAGGGTATTGCCCGTATGCCGCATATTCGCGATACTGCTGTTTCTTTTCAAGAAAAAATGCAGCTGCTTGAAAAAGAAGCAGCGTTCAATACTGCAATCCGTGAATTGTTCATTACCGATATAAACGGAGTTGTTCATAACGTAAATGGAACGGACGTGTCATATAATACGGCAGAATGGTTTAAGACAAGTGCTGCCGGAAAACATGGCATTACAGCACCGTATACAGACTCTACAGTTGGGAATGCTCTTGTTGCTACCTGTTCAGTACCTGTATATGATAATGCTAAAAGAGTTATCGGGGTATTAGGTGCTGACATTGACGGCTTATGGTTTGCTGATCAAATTAAAGATATTGTAGTAGGAAAAACAGGATATGCGTATATAAATGGAATTGACGGTAGAAATGTTGCGGATCCCGATTCCGAAGTAGTACGGTCTTTATGGAATACCGGTATAAAAGCTCAAACTGATACAAGTTTAAAATCGCTTGCTGCTTTTGAAAAAATAGCACAAGAAGCTGATACATCTTCTATAGGCTACTATGAGTACAACAGTGTCAATAAAATTGCTTCTCATGCTAAGATAAAAAGTATTGGTTGGACGGTTATTATAGCGGCTCCGATTAAAGAATTTATGGGTGCGGTTGACGATTTACGAAATAGAATGCTGATAATCGGTGTGATTATTCTCATTACTGCGTTAGTTGTTACATTTTTTGTTGCCCGTGCAATGGTAAAACCGGTTAATGTTGTTGTTGCCGCTTTGAAAGATATAGCCCAAGGTGAGGGCGATTTAACAGTCAGGCTTCCGGTACACGGCAATGATGAAATAACCGACTTATCGCATTTCTTTAATCAAACAATTGAAAAAATAGCAGGCTCTATTCAGGAGGTCGGTAGTAACACCAACGTAATGAAAGACATCGGCACTGATCTTGCAAGCAACATGACCGAAACAGCAAGTGCTGTACATCAGATAAGTGCGAATATCGACGGAGTAAAACAGCAAGCCCTCACTCAGGCTGCCAGCGTTACCGAAACAGCTGCTACCGTGGAAGAAATCATCAGAACCATTAAGCAGTTGAACGGCAGTATTGAAAATCAAGCTGCCAGTGTTGCTCAATCTTCCAGTGCAGTGGAACAAATGGTTGCAAACATTGCTTCCATCACCCAAACCCTCGATAAAACCAATGCCGTAATCAAAAATCTTGCAACTGCCACTGCCGACGGCAAAGAAACAATAACCGGTTCTACAGCGATAACTCAAAAAATAGCCGAAGAATCCGGCAGCTTGCTTGAAGCAAGCAATGTTATTCAGCACATTGCAAGCCAGACAAACCTGCTTGCAATGAATGCCGCCATTGAAGCCGCCCATGCCGGAGAAGCGGGCAAAGGCTTTGCCGTCGTCGCTGACGAAATCCGTAAGCTCGCCGAAGAATCGAGTGTACAGGGCAAGACCATTACCGCAACCCTTAAAACCTTATCAGGCGAAATTGAAACGCTCTCTGCTTCTTCTAAAACCGCCGGAGAAAAGTTTAATGCAATATTCAGCTTGTCTGGACAAGTGAAAGATATGAGTAACCGGCTGATGGAGGCGATGAGAGAACAGGAGAACGGCAGCCGTGAGGTACTGAGTGCTATTAAAACAATTAATGCAGTAACAAATGAGGTACAAGCCGGCTCCGGCGAAATGCTCAAAGGCGGGGAGGGGGTTGCAGAAGAAATGCATAAACTCGATGACCTAACCCGCATCATCGCCGATAGTATGAACGAGATGGCTTCGGGTGCGGTGCAGATTAGCAATGCGGTGCAAGATGTCAATGCAATTACTCAAAAGAACAAAGCAAGTATTGAGGCTCTCGCAACTGAGGTTGCAAGGTTCAAAGTGTAATCTTTTTTTAATATAAACCGGTATTAATGAATAACCCCGACGCATACGCCGGGGTTATTATATCTTTTGTAGAATACAATTTTTCTAATTTTTACAGCCGTTTCATAGCTTTCAATATCATGTTTCCAATAATACCGCCTGTTGTAACAAATATAAGATACAGCCAGCCTGAAAGTGAGAATTGTACAATCGGAGTAAAGAGTGCTCCTGCATTGCAGCCATTTGCAAATCTTGTTCCAATACCCATAATAAAACCGCCTATTGCATAGACAATTATATCCATAAAGCTTGTTTTTAATTCGCTTTTACAGGTTGAACTGAATGTTCCTGCAAGAAGGAGGCTGATAATTGTTCCAACAATGATGCCGACATCCTGAACTGTTGTAGCATTTTTGAAAAATGGATCGGTAAAATCGCTTACATTTCTACCAGTGAATGCAGCAAGTGATTCCGCACTCACGCCAAAAAGCTTTAACAATCTCCCAAACCAAATACCAAATGCGGTTGTAACCCCCCAGCCTGTCTTTGCAAATCCCATAAGAAGAGCAAAGAGTACTGCAAACGTTACTGCTCCTGTTGCAAGTGTCCATGGCTTTGAGAAAATATGCGAATAATTTTCAGCACTTAAAAATTTATAGTTTTTAACATCAAATTCTTCAAGTTTATCTTGCTCAATTTCTGCACCAACCCCTGAGAACGTGTTTGATTGCTTTCTCTTTCTTTCATATAAATACGAAAGGACGATAACAATACTCGCGAAAAGTATAGTTAACAGGATTGCACCCAAAAAACCATTGCTTGTTTCAGATGAAAAAAGATCAGGCAACCAGACGCCTTTCATACCTTTCATATCCCTGTGTATAATAGGTGCAATAAGTGAATCTTTTACCCATGCAGCATTTTTTTGGAATGGAAAGCCGACAAATACACCAATACACATAAATAAAAGAGTAATGCCGCCGCGAGGGAGTGCTGTTACTATGTCTGTGAGTGAACCCGAAGCACAGCATGAACAAAATGCCATACCAATACCAAACAAAAGCCCTCCAACAACAAGACCAATGTTGATAGGATGTACAGACATCCTAAAACCTTCTGGTCCCCCATTGAGTACAAAAAGCCCTGCATTCAAGATGGCAGTGAGAGCAAACATAAACATCAAAATACGCATAAGCTTGGTAGAGCCTGTCCGATATGCTCTGTTTGCACTTCCCGCAAAACCAAAAAAGGCACGAGTTAAAAGATAGCCTATGCCGATTCCTATAAGCCATCTTAAGAATAAAACTTCCTTTCCGAGGTTTTTGAGGTAAAAGGCTCCAAATGCAATGCTTGCAAGAAGCAAAGCAAATCCTACAAGATTTTCAATTTTTTTCATAGAATCTCCTTAATTATAGATAATCATATAATAGCAGAATGTTCAATAAACCTGTTCGAAAACGCAGCTATCGAATAGTCTAATTTTTTTCTTTTCTTTTTGTTCCAAAAGTATAAAATAGAATGCCTAAAACGGTCCACGCTACCAAAAAAACAATAGAGCCTACAGAAAGTTGTGCTGGAGAGCCTGGAATTAATAGCAGTCCAATAAAGATTAGACCTATAATACAGGTAAGAATGCAGGCAATCTTTTCAAAACCATTCTTACTGTGTCTTATGCCTATAAAGCCTACATAAGAATATGCCAGTGCTGCTAAGACCGATGCCATGTCAACAATTAAAATAATTACATCTCGTCCGATCCAAGGTGCTATGAGGCTTACAGCAGCAATGAATAAAATAGCCTTAGGATACAAGCCTTTTTCGTTTTTTTCTCCTAAGAAGGCAGGGCTTAACTTTTCTTTAGAAATTGCACCGAGCAGCTTACTACTTCCTATCATAAAACCATTAATTCCGCCTGTAACTGCAGAAAAGAGTGCAATCAGCATAAACAGAAACCCAACCATACCAGTCTTTGTAGTTACGGAAGAAGCAACCGCCCACTCAATTTTTTTAGCTTCTTGCGGTCCATAGCTAAGTCCTGCAATAGTATTCAGAAGAACATAAATCAATATGCCGAATAGAATTGCCGTAACTGCTGTGATATGTGCCTTTGCAGGTTTAAACTGCAAGTCTTGTGAAACTTGCGGAATTACATCAAAGCCCACAAACAAAAACGGCACAATTGCTAAAACGGGTGCAATTTTTGCAAGCGATATTTGCTCCCAACCTAGATAATTATTAGAAAATACTTGCAAATCGCTCTTTTTCAATATGATAAAAAAAAGAGAAATTACAATTATAACAAGCGATGTGCTCATTATGTTTTGTATTCTCGCACTTAAAATTAGACCTTTTAAGTTGATTAACGTAAAAATTATTATAGGAATAGATGCAATTAAAATATCTGCAATATAGACATCTGTCCCCCCCACGTTGTATAGGTACCCCCATAGCACAGCAGAGCCGAAAATCTTCCTAAAAATAAGCACATAAGCAGTTGCATTGAGCGGGATCATACTAAGATAGCATAAACTTAACGACCAGCCTACAATAAATCCGTGTACATTGCCTAGATTTGAAAGAGCATACGAAAACTCTCCGCCTTCTCCAACATGGCACGTAAGCATAATCTGATAAGATTTTTGAATGATAATAACGAATATACCGCCTATGCAAAGACCTAAGATCGTACTCAGCACCCCTGATTTCGGTAAAAATAGTTGACCAGGCAGAATAAAAGAGCCCCATCCAATGATTGAGCCGATAACAAGATTCAATATGTCAAATTTGGACAGTCCCTTTTTTTCTGCCATGCTCTTATCTCCTTATATAAGTATACAATACACTAATTAAAGTTGTATTTTGTAACGATCGGTTTTCTTCCTGTCTTTACATCATTAAAGTATTCATAGTTACTAAGTCCCAAGTAAGAACCCATTATATTGTAAACGTTTCTATAACCTGCTCCTTGCAACGCACAAATTGCATTATAGCTTCTCTGGCTCGATCTGCAGTGCAAATATACTGGTTTGTCGTGTGAGATTTCTTTCATTCTATCCCTTAATTGGCTTAAAGGAATATTGATTGCGTTTACTATGTGTCCTGCTTCAAATTCATGCGGCTCTCTTACATCGATGATGCAAGCATTTTTTTCTACGAGCTCACGTACGCATGTTACAGGAACTTGGCGGAATACACCGTTCAGGATGTTTAGTGCAACAAGTGCTGCATGGTTAACGACATCCTTTGCAGTACCGAAATAGGGAGAGTAGCAAAGTTCAAGTTCTTTCAAATCTTCAAGAGTTCCGCCGAGCATTATAAAAGATGCAATAATATCAACCCGCTTGTCTACATTTCCTTTTCCAACTGCCTGTGCTCCTAAAATGCGTCCTGAAGGTGTTTCAAAAATCAATTTAAAGAAAAGAGGGTTTGACTCAGGCATCAATCCTACCTTATCGCCGGGAATGAGATATACATAATCATAATGAATACCATTTTTCTTACAATCTTTCTCGTTTAATCCTGTACACGCTGCATTATAGTCAAAACAGTGAATAACAGAAGAACCAATAACGCCAGTGTTTCTGTGCGGGATTCTATACATGTCATCAGCTGCAGCTCTTGCTTGCCGCTGTGCAGGACCTGCCAATGTCAAGCGTGTTTTTTTGTTTGTAATATGGTGTGTTATCTCTATGGCATCACCTACTGCGTAGATATCAGGTACGTTTGTTCTATAATTGTGATCTACTAAGATGCCGCCTGTTTCGCCAAGCTCCACTCCGGCAGTCTTTGCAAGAGCTGTTTCCGGACTTACACCTAAAGCCATAATTACAATCTTAGCTTGTTTTTTTGCTCCGCTTTCTAAGATAATGAAATCATCTCCAATCTCTTTAATTCCATCTTTCAAAACTAAATCAATTCCTCTGTCGTGCAATTCTCTATGAAGAATTTGAGCCATATCGTAATCAAATGGAGCCATAACCTGGTCAAGTTTTTCAACGAGGCATACATTCTTCTTTCCTGCTAAGCGGAAATTTTCTGCTACCTCTATACCAATAAAGCCTGCACCAATGACAGCAATATCTTCTATATTGTTAGCAGCAACATAGTCGTCAATTGCTTTAATGTCTACAACATTTCGGACGGTAAAAACATGTTTTTTGTCTATCCCTTTGATGGAAGAAGGAAGGATGGGAGAAGCACCGGGTGACAGTACCAATGTATCGTAAGACTCTTCAAACTCCTTGTTTGTACTGAGTTCTTTCACAGTAACTGTCTTTTTAGCGGGGTTTACCTTCATTACTTCATGTCCAGTTTTTGCAATAATGTTGTACTGTTTTTTAAACTGCTCAGGACTCATTAAAACAAGATTTTCGCTTGCAGGTACCATTCTGCTTAAAAAGAACGGAAGACAACAATTTGAAAAAGACACATTAGGTCCTCTTTCAAACATAATTACTTCAGCACTTTCGTCTAAGCGCCGCACTCTTGCAGCAACAGATGCACCGCCTGCGACACCGCCTACTATTACAACTTTTTTTGCCATAGTATTCCTCCTACTTAATGCAAAAAATTCTAAATATTGAATGAATATGTGTTCATATTATACTGGTTAATAAAAAATGTCTAGCAGTCATTGCTACAACGCCTGCGGCTTCAGCTGTGAAAAAAAAGAGGGTTGTGAATGGTTTTTGAGCAAAGCGGAAGGGATTGAACACCCTCTTTTTTCAAGCGTGCCGTTATATAACATGACTGTCATATAAAACGAAATGTTGCCTTCACAGCTAGATCCCTGGCAGCACCCTTGCGTTATCAGCTGTAAACATGGTAATATGCCTCATTATGGAAAGAAAAAGAATTTTAACAGGCGACCGCCCTACCGGTAATCTCCATTTAGGGCATTATGTCGGTTCTATTAGAAATAGAGTACGGCTGCAAGATGAATTTGAATGTTTTTTTATTATTGCTGATCTGCATACGCTTACCACGAAACCGGAAAAACAGCATATTGAACAGTTGACCGAAAATGTACGGCAAATGGCATTAGATTATCTTGCATGCGGGATTGATCCTGAAAAATCAACAATCTATCTCCAATCGGCGGTTCCTGAAGTTTGTGAATTAAATCTTTTTTTTACTGAACTGGTTACCGTACCGCGGTTGCAGCGGATCCCTTCTATAAAAGACATGGCACGTGCTGCTAGTTTGTCTGAATTGCCTTTCGGTTTACTGGGGTATCCCGTGCTGCAGGCTGCTGATATTCTGTTACCCCGTGCTCATCTTGTGCCGGTAGGCAAAGATAATGAAAGCCATGTTGAACTTACCCGCGAAATTGCAAAGCGGTTTAATTATATGTACGGCGATGTATTTCCTATTCCCGATGTACTAGTGAGTGAATGCGGTTCTCTTGTCGGAACAGACGGACAGGCAAAAATGTCAAAAAGTCTTGGTAATGCTATATTTCTCTGTGATGACGAAAAAACAGTGATAAAGAAAGTCCGCAGTATGTATACGGATCCGAACCGCACGAGTGCGGATGTTCCCGGTACTGTAGAGGGAAATCCCGTTTTTATCTACCATGATGCATTTAACCCCAACAAAGCTGAGGTAGAAGACCTTAAAGAGCGGTATCGGAAAGGTACTGTCGGTGATGTTGAAGTAAAAGATAAACTTGCTGCTGCATTAAATACTTTTTTAGCCCCTATTAGAGAACGCAGAGCCTCGTATACTGCGAAAAAGGGTTTTGTTGATGAAATTATTTACCGCGGTACGCTAAAAATGCGTGAAGAAGCACGGCAAACTTTGAAAGCAGCAAAAAAAGCAATGGGGGTTTCGGGGGTGTGGAATAAAATTTCCCGAAAAGCAGAAGAAGCTCTTAAGCAAAAATAAAATGTGTATTCTACAGCGGTGAAGCGGTGTAGCCAACTTTTGCTTTTTCAAGGAGATTGATGCAATGAGATGTCCTCGTCTAGCTGATATAGAAGCAGTGGTGTTTGATATTGACGGAACGCTGTATCCGTCATGGAAATTCACACTGATAATTCTTCCTTTTATTATTCGCCATTTTTCATTTATGACGGCATTTGCAAAAGTCCGAAAGCAGCTGCACTGGAACAGCACTGTTAATCCGGAGGCGGCAGAGTCTGATTTTTTTGCTGTACAAAATACACTGCTTGCACAGCGGCTCGGTATAACACAGCAGCAAGCAGGAACGTATATTACTGCGTATATTTATTCCGGCTGGGAAAAGTATTTTGCAAAAACACCGCCGTATCAGGGGGTTGCGGAAACGGTGCTGCAGCTTAAACAGGCGGGATTAAAAATTGGGATTCTCTCTGATTTTCCGCCTGAACAAAAGGGGAATATGTGGGGGGTCTTGCCGCTGTGCGATGCAGTGCTTGGTTCGGAGATGATTGGTGCATTAAAGCCGTCCCTCGTTCCGTTCCGCCGCATTGCAGAGAAGCTCAATACACCGGCAGAAAAGATACTCTATGTTGGGAATAGCAAAAAATATGATATTGCCGGAGCTTCGGCTGCCGGTATGAAAACTGCGTATATCAGATCTTCTGTATGGTCGCTGTTTGATATGTATGTGAATGCCGATATTTGCTTCTCAAACTATCGCCAGTTTTTAAAATATATGCTATAATCCGGTTTATTAAGCCCGTTCGGAAACTTCCGTTTCTTAACATATCTATTATAAATTTTAAGTAAGGGTGGTGAAACTTAGAATGCAAATACTTTCAGCTGCAATAACGCTTATTCTTTGCTTGATACTCATTCTCTTTTTCCGTCAAGCTGATAAAAACAGCCGGTCAATTGAAAAGGCAAAAAAATACGGCGATAAACTAAAAGATGAAATTGAAACCTATGTAAAAGAGCAAATGCAGGATTTACGGAATGCTGCTATTGAAATAGAAACAAAACTATCACAAGCAATTGCAACCGTAAACCGTCTTGATTCTATTAACAAAGAATTTATGAAAAAATCCGATGTATTAACAGCACGGACAGCCGTAATTGATAAAATAGAAAAAACCGTTTGTGAATCTGAAAAAACTATTACTACCGTTATGGATATGACAGCACTCGCTGAAAAAAATCTTGCACGGGTAAGTAAAGAATCTGATTTTGTAGAAACGCTTGCAAAAAAAATTGCAGAAGCACGTGCTGATCTCGGCAGTATTTCCAAAGCAGTACCTGAAATTGAAGAAAATTTCCGAAGGCAAAATGCCGAACACTTGCAGGTAATTGAAGAGCGGGTTACTGCCGGCTTTGACAATACTATTAATGCCTTTGAAGCCCGTGTCGCAAAAGCACAGAAAAAAAGTGAAGAGCTATTGGAAGTAACTTCTATTCAGCTGAACGAATTATATAAAAAAGCATTTACTGAAGCTGCTAAAAAAGCAGAAGCTATGGAAGATGAATTGTTTAGTCAATTACGCACAGAAGCGGTTGACAGAATAAAAACACATGAAGCTGCGTTGATAGAACGTTCTGCTGCCTTATCTGAAGATTTGCAAGCCGGTTTATCTGATGCTCAACTCAAAATTGATCAGTTTACACAAGAACTGCACCGTGATGCAGACTCTATTAAGTATACTCTTGAAAATCAATTTTCTACTGTAGAAACTGAACTACTGCGGCAGCTGAATACATTACAGGAAGAGATGCATAGAATTGAAGTTGATATTCAAAACCGTCAGGAACGCTTGGATAATGCCGCTGCCGCTCTTGAAACAAGGCTGGAAACAAAAATGGAAACCGCAGCTTCTGCAACAGACCGGCATATTGCTGCATTAGTACAAACGTCTGATTCAAAATTTGAAGAATACAAAAAGCAAGCAAACTACTATTATGAGAAATTCGATAAGTCTATCAGTAATATTGATCAGCTTGCACTCGAGATGGAAAAAGCGCAAGAGCTGGTTAAAGACCGTATAATGCAGGAATTAGGCTCGCATACGCATTCCATGCAGGAAAAATATAACAGTTTTGAAAAACATTTTACAGAACGCTCTGAACATTTGGATTACCGTATTGAAGATATAACAAAGCAGCTCAATCAGCTGCGTGACGATTCGTATACTCATTTATCAGACAAATTGCATGTATTTGAAAAAGACTTTCTTGCTGATTTAACCCGCAAAAGCGATGCCCTCAGTGCTGATATTGAAAAATTACGGAATGATGTTGCAGAACGGCTTGACCTTATGGGTTCCGAAAGCGAATCGGCACGGAAAGATTTGGAGGAAAGCTATACACAAGAGCTAAAAGCCCGTCTTTTGCAGGCACAAGATGCGTATAAAAAACAATTTGATGCATTCAAAGATACTGTTTCTCTTTTTGAAGCTTCTATCACTGATAAAATGGAACAAAATAGTAACTTACTTGCTCACTATGCAGATCAATTTACCGAAGACCTTAATCAATCTAAAGAAAAAGCCCGCCTTTTTATACAAACGGAGTTGAATACGCTGCAGCAGTCATTACAGGAAGCGGTAAGCAGTCAGCGGCGTGAAGTTGATACGGTAACAGAACAGGCACAATCGTGGATGGATACTGTTAATCAGGAAGCACAAGGGCAGGTTGAAATAATAAAAGCGGATTTTGAAGCATGGAAAAACCGCTTTACAGAACAGATGCAGGAAACAAAGGCATTGGTAGATGAAAAAATTATGCAGTATGAGGGTGTTACCGACCGTGCTATTGAAAGTATTGGAGCAAAATACAATGCACAATACAAAGATTTCACAATTAAAGGTGATGAATCGCTGAAAATTTTACAGCAGAAACTGAATGAACTGCAAAGCCGGATAACGAGTGCTGATGAGCATTTTTCAACGAAAGTACGGGAAACGTCTGATTTACTGGTACGGCATAGTGATCAGATTACTGGAGAACTTGATAAAAAAATTAACGAAGCAACCGCTGAAGCCGCTCATTCTCTTGATAGTATGCGGGCTGTCGTATTTAATCTCCGTGCTGAATTGGATAAAACACAGCACGATGCTTTTGAAAAAGTACGGAGCAGTACCGATAGTCTTACATCTGTATTGAATGAAATAGACAAAAAGCAAAATGCTTTTATTGCACAAACAAGAATTTTTGACCGTGCTGATGAATTAAAAGCAGGACTCGAGCAAAATATCGAAAAACTTAAAGCCGAAGTGAGCCGTTTTGAAATCTACCGCGATGCGATGGATGGATTGCAGCTTCAGTATGAAAAAGTAAGCCACCTTGAAGAAGAAGCAATGCAAAAGATTGCACGGTTTATGGGTGAACGGAAAAATATTGATTTACTTGAAACTGAGTTTGCAAAACTTACAGTGCTGTCCGATTCTATGGATAAAAAGATTATTGAACTTGCTTCTGCAAATGATGATTTGCAACGGTATCAGGTGCAGATTAGGAGGATTGAGGAAAGTATTGCTGATGTAAATACGCGATATGACCGATTAGAGAAAAAAGGCGTAGTGCTCGATCAAACAGTGCAAAGTATTGATAATGCGTTTGAAAATCTAAAAACAATTGAAAGAGACTTAAAAGCACTGCAAGAGCAGTTGTATGATCTGCCGCCTGAACTAAAGACCATTGAAGAAAAAATGGACTATCTAGTTAAAAATCAGGAAAAAGCAGAAAAAGCACGGCGGCAGCTTGAAGCTATTGATGACTTGTTATCTGATATGGAAGTGCGTATCGAGAAAATGCATACTGCACGTGAATGGCTTGCCGGTACAGAAACACGGTTGCAGGATATTGCAAAGCAGTCGGAAAGTCAGCTTAAATTGTTATCCGACTTACTAAAAGCTGAAAAACCGTTCGGCAAGCAGGAAAGCGGAGGCAGCAGTGCACCTGCAATCGGGACACGCGAAAATGTATTAAAGCTCTTTAGAAGCGGCTGGAAACAGGATGCAATTGCAAATGCACTGAATTTATCTCAAGGCGAAGTAGAGCTTATTCTGGAGCTTGCCGAGAAATAAGGCAGGTGCACCAGACAGCGGCAGCTGTCCCGCTGCCGATTATCCCCACTTTTTCGCCTGTTTTTGCTTTTACAAAGATGCGGTTAGGTTCCACTGATAAAATATGTGCAATTGATGTGCATATTTCAGTACGGTATGGCAGTATTTTCGGCTCTTGAAGAGCAATAACACAATCTGCGTTTTCAAGCCTCCAGCCTGCCGTTTGTACTTTTTTCCATACAATGCGTAGCAGCTCTTTTGAATCAGCATCTTTCCATTCAGGTTGTGCAGGCGGAAAGAGTTCTCCAATGTCTCCAAGCCCTGCTGCTCCTAACAAGGCATCAGCAAGTGCATGCAGCAGCACATCGCCGTCAGAGTGTCCTGCTTCCCCTTTTGCAAAAGGAATATGCACACCGCCGAGCATTAATTTCCTGCCTTCTGTTAGTACGTGAAGATCATAGCCTAATCCAATCCGCAGCATATCATGTACCTCCTTACTATGATAATTTGTTCTATGATTCATAAGAAAAGGGTATACTAAAATTCGGGAATAGTTAATAGACCTGCATACCGGGTATTAACGCTGCACTTGACAATTCAAGTAAGTTCAGTATACTTTAGATATACATAAGGTATGCATACTACTTTTCTCGTTAGAGATGGCAGTATAGATTATGAATTAAGGAAAAGGAGGGTAAATAATAACAATGACTTTATATTCTTACCCCCCCC
>JBQMYW010000046.1:0-13072 GCA_052173295.1 Treponema sp. | reverse complement strand
ATACCGAATCCTACACACCAGACATGGGATTTTGCAGGCTGGTTTAAAGATAAAAACTGTAATACTCAATGGAATACGGATTCTGATACTGTTACGGCAGATATTACACTCTACGCAAAATGGACTCCTAAAACTATTCAAGGAAAAGATTTATGGAAAAGCAGAGAAACTGAGGGGCCAACAAACTATTTTCGGATTCCGGCACTGGCACAAACAAAAGACGGGACACTGATCGCCGTTACAGATTTACGGTACAAGCATACTGCCGATATCGGTAAGTTCGGGGCTAACGGGGAGTGGAAGCCACGCGATCATATCCATCGTGTAGATATAATAGTTCAACGCTCTACCGATAACGGGTTGACATGGGACAGCGGTACTAAAATTACAAATGCACCGGATAATCCCGTGAAATACGGTTATGGAGATGCAGCCTTAGCGGCAGATAGAGAGTCGGATAATGTACTGATTATTTGTGCACACGGGGATACCCGTTACGGCGATTATAAAGCAGGAAATGAAAATACACGGCTTAAAGTTGTCAGGCTTCGTTCCTCAGATGGAGGCAAAACATTTACCCCGCCTGAGGAAATTACAGGTGCTATTTACGGTTTAAATAGTAGTTGGGGAACGCTCTTTTTCGGTTCAGGGAAAATTATGCAGTCCCGCAAGATAAAAAAAGATAGTTATTACCGTATTTATGCAGCAATTTTAGCTAAAAATACAACAACGGACCTTTTTGGAAATGCCGTAGTATATTCCGACGATTTCGGTAAAACATGGCAGGTACTCGGAGATACAACGATATCGCCGATACCGGCCGGTGATGAAGCCAAGGTTGAAGAACTTCCCGACGGCAGAGTGCTGCTTTCAAGCCGTACAAAAAACGGACGTCTCTTTAATATCTTCACTTATACAAATGAAAAAATGGCAAATGGGAGCTGGGAAAGTGTTCAAACAGCATCGCTCGGAACAGAACGCGGTACAAATGGGGAAATATGCATTATAAATGCCCGCAAAACCGATACGAAAGAGCCGGTATATCTTGCGTTGCAGTCTATCCCATTATCCTCAAAACAGCATCCTAAGAGCAACGAACCAGACATCCGCATAAATGTAGGTATCTATTGGCGCGTAATAGAAGAGAATATCACGCTTTCGGAGTTAGTAAACAAAGATAAGTGGAAAAAATATCAGGTATTTGCTGGAGAGAGTGCATATTCGGCAATGGTAATGCAGCAGGATCACCGTATCGGTTTTTTATACGAAAAGTATGACCATGTTACCAACTTAGGAGATATGAACGATGTATACGATATCTGCTATGAAAGTTTACCTATCAGAACTATTACCGAAAGTGAATACGAAGCTGCATTTTTAACGGAATAGCACGCTCAAGCTATCCCCTACAGCTTTCCAAGATAAAAACGTGCTGATTACAGTGTCCGTCTTGCGTTAATCAGCACGTTTTTAATTTCTCATAATTTACCAATTTATTGTGCGGTTTCCGCCCTCCATAGTTTCAATTGTTCAGAAATTAACGTTTTTCCTTCTTCCAGTATTTTTAACTGTTCCTCTTTAGTTGCCGGTGCAGGATATACTTTGAGTATTTTTACACGGTATGCACCTCCGCGTAAATTAGTAAATATTCTATTCAAAGAAGATATTTTCCATCCGCCATCCAATGCAGCAACAGCAACAGGCATAGGAGCTTTTGAAAGGAATCTGCGGAATCCTGCAGCATAGAACGTTCCAAGCTGTCCGTTTTTTGATCGGGTTCCCTCAGGAAACAACACCGGAATCCAATTATTGTTTGTAACATTTTCAGCAAATATATCCATTGCTTTCATTGCTTGGCTTGGACCGCCCTTTCGTTGTACTAAACAGTGGTGATCGCTTTTTAACATAACGGAGACAAGCGGAACTCCGGTTCCCAATTCTTTTTTTGCAACAAACCGTAAGCGTTTACCGCCTAAATAACGCATATACAAAACAATATCAAGCAAACTCTGATGATTTGAAATTAAAAGATATTGCTCAGGTAAATCTTGAACCAGTGAATAATCTCCTACAAAGCGGAAATTCATATAGGTAGAAAGAATAGCAAATACCCCGCGGGCACAGCGGCCGGAGATACGTTCATTAATTTTTTTGCACCATGGACGGTAAAAAGTATATGCGATCCGATTGAATACCGCATATACTAATACCAAACTGATGCAGCATATAATTGAAAAAATTGCAAGCATAAAAACTCCGTTAATACAAAAAACTTTCAATACTATATACTATTTCAGACAAAGATGCAAAGCACTGCTTAGTTTTCGGTAAACTTTCAATAAATATTCTTCCATACTGCTTTGTAAGCACTCGCTTATCCAGCACAGTTACAATTCCCCTGTCGGTTTGGGAACGCATCAATCTACCAAAGCCTTGACGGAATTGCACAACAGCTTCGGGAACGCTCAACTGCATAAATGAGCTGCCGCCGTTTTTTTCTATTGCAGCTGCCCGTGCATTAAAAATAGGATCAGATGGGACGGGAAACGGTAACTTTACCAGCACTACATGACTCAATGCCTCTCCGCGTACATCAATACCTACCCAAAACGAGGCGGTGGCAAACAAGGTGCTTGATACGTTTTCCGTAAACTGCCGCAGCAGCTTACTCCTATCCGCTTCGCCTTGCTGCAGAATTTCCATATCGGGCAGCTTCTCACGGGTATATGCACACGAAAGTTTCAGCGATTCATACGAAGTAAACAGCACGAGGGTTCTCCCGCCGGTTATTTCTATCAATTTAACCACTGCATCGTTTACAAAATCTTGAAAACACTCTGCATCGGGCAGCGGTGCATCGGTTGGAATATTTAAAAGGACATTCTGCTGATAAGGAAACGGCGAATCAAATGATGCAGTAACGATCTCTTTATCAGTAAAATTATATAAACCGGTACGTCCAAGCCAGTAGTTAAAAGTTTTTCCTATTTTAAGCGTAGCAGAAGCGGCAATAACGGTGTCAAATGGTTCAAATACTGCGTGCCGCAGTAGTGTTGACATATCAACCGGCGTTTGATTGAAACGGGGGATTATTCCGGCTGCAGTTGATAATTTTTCAACCCAAAACACCGAGCCGGTTTCTGCTTTCCACGTAAAGAAGTGTTCAAGCGTTACTGCAATATCCTGCAAGCGGCTTAAAATAAGCCCCCCCTCACGCACAGCTTCTTCCTGCGGAGAATCTTTGTCCGGTTCAGCAGAGGTTATGAGCACAGAGAGCTTTACTGTAATAGTAGTTAGTTCAGCATAGAATGCCTTACACACAGCAAGCAGCTGCTGTGTTTTGGCAGGAGATGCTTGCATAAAGCTCAAAGAAAATGCTGTGCTGCAAAACTGTAAACCGGCAGCCTCCAGTGCTGAAAAAGCCGTTTGCATCTTTGCAAGTGCAGTAATAATGACGGTACGCAGCTCTGCACGGGGAGAAACCATGGCTATTTTATCTAAGCAGCCGGTAGGTATCCCTCTTTTTACCCGATACAGTGCAGATACCGCACGGGTAAGCTCAAAGCGTGAAAATGTCCGCGAAAAGAACATACTTGCAGATTCTTCCATAGTATGTGCTTCGTCAAAAATAATAGCCTTAAAAGACGGCAGCACTGCGGTTCCGTCATAACCGGCACCCTCTTTTCTACTCGCAAGATCAGCAAAGAGTAAGTGGTGATTAACAATCAAAACGGCGGCCTTTTCCGCTTTTTTTTTCAACTTCATTACAAAACACGAAGTATGAAACGCACATCGCTGTCCCAAGCAGTTATCGGATTCAGAACACACCTTTGTCCATACCTGCGAAGAGGGTACAAAAGATAATTCCGACCGTGTTCCCTCCTCAGCATCAGCTGCCCATAACTGGATTGCCTTTAAATCTTCAATATCCTGCTGGAATAAATCGGGCTCTTGCAAAGACTGCACTAAACGCCGTAAACAAATATAGTTTTGTCTCCCTTTAATTAGCACTGTCGGCAAAGATTCTTCGGTATAGCCAAGAATTTTTAATGCAGCAGGAACATCTTTTTCTATCAGCTGATGCTGTAAGTTAATGGTTCCGGTAGAAATAACAATACGGATTTTATTTTTCTTTGCCCACTCCATTGCAGGAAGCAAATAGGCTAAACTTTTTCCTACACCAGTTCCTGCTTCAAATACACCAATACAGTTTTCATTAAAGCAGCGGGTTATTACCCGTACTAGTGCAAGCTGCTGAGGACGTTCTTCGTAATAGTCAAAAAACGAGGCAAAAGTTCCTGTTTCTGCTAAATATCCGGCAACTATATCAGGATTCAGCAGAGCAAGTCCTGAATCTTCGTATTCATTATCAGAGGTATACATACTGCATAACTAATCACGCTGCCACTGTACATCGGCAATTTCATACCGTATATCGGTAATAGTATTATTGCTGTGTTGAATATGTGCATCAAATTTTTTGCCGGAAAGAATTTTTCTATCGGAAGAAATAAGGAAACGCCACTGCGGCGGCTGTATTTTTGCAATTGCCTGCCGTGCAATTTCATCAGGCAAATCGAGAAACTGGCGGGGCTGCAGAGCACCTTTCTGCGTTATCAGTAAATATCCGTCTTCAATTTTGCATTCCAGAGAAATAGAAACACCGCTGGAAAACACCGCCATACCCCGCCCGCCGCGGAGCAGCATAACACGCTCGATGCCGTTTTCTCCTTTCCATGAACCGGCAAGGGCATCAACGGTTTCAACAAATCCAAATTCAACATCAGGAACACTTTCCGGTTCTGCCGTATTCAGTTTTTCAAGGGCAACAGAAAAATCAAATAGGTTAAGCACTAAAAGCCGCGAATCCAGCAGAATATTATTCACATTGCCATACACTTTTGAAATAAGACGAGTAAGCTGATCTTCTTTGCCTTTCAAGACAAGCTCAAACTGAATACCGTCAGCAACCTCTTGAACACTGGTAAAAAAAACATAATCTGCATCAGAATCAGATGGGAATTGCTCAGGAACAGGCTGATCCCGTAAATCAAGCACAATATAGTTTTTCAATTCTTTGATGAATGAAAAAACCAGATTATCAATAGTTTGCACTGTCTGCACATTCATCTGTGACGATTTAATCCGGTACACCGCAACACGGGGTACGGCAATAAGCAGCGGCAGTGATGAGAAAAATAACCATAAAAACACGCAATAAATTTTTTTTCGAATCGGCTTCATACCCTTACTTGTTTTTGTGATGCAGCTCCCGCTGCATATCCCGTTTTATATCCCGTTCCTTTATAGTTGCCCGTTTATCAAACAGCTTTTTCCCCTTACAAACCCCAAGACGTACCTTAATTTTTCCATTCTTGAGATAAAATTCCAGCGGAACAAGGGTATAGCCCTTTTCTTCCACCTTTCGTGTCAGCCGTTTTATTTCATCTTTATGTAAAAGCAGTTTTTTAGGCCGTTCAGGATCGTGATTAAAAATTGAAGAATACACATATTCACTAATATGGAAATTCTTCAACCATACCTCTGCAGCAGTAATTTCCGCAAATGCGTCGGGAAAAGATATTCTTCCCTCCCGTAAAGACTTAATTTCAGTCCCTTGAAGCACGAGTCCGCATTCAAGCGAATCTTCAACGGTATAATTGAAGTATGCTTTTTTATTTTTCGCAATAATTTTTATTGAATGTTCGCTCATTACACACTATTATATTCATTCAAAAATACTTGTCAACGTATTTACAAAATGATAATCTAGGACATCTCAAAAAAACTTGGTCATCTTTTAGAGATACCCTTTACTAAAAAATAAAAAAGGCGGGATAAGATGTTTTTTCAGCGGTATAAATATACTTCATACACAGAGCGGAGGCTTAAACGGCTCAAATTTTTCCGTATTTGTTTGATTATACTGTTAGTTTTTATAGTTCAGTTGTTAATCCGTTCATATATTATCACAACATACCGTGTACAGGCGGCAACAATGCAGCCGGCATTCACACCGGGAGATTTAATTATTTCCAGCCCGCTATATTCAGTACAGCCCGGAATTGAACGGGGAACACTGGTAATGGTTGAACCGTTTGAAAAGCACCGGCTGCCGTTTTTTAAAAATGTACTGCAAGAAGCAGTGCTGTTTGCGACATTACAGCTCTTTGCTCCATTTGATGATGCCGCTCAGCATCATGCAAAGCCTTTTGTACGCCGTATTGTCGGTATGCCCGGTGATACTGTCTATATGGAAAACTTTATACTGCATATTAAAACAAAGGGCAGCAGTCATTTTCTTACAGAGTTTGAAGTTGCAGAAAAAGACTACAATGTAAAAAATGAAAGTTTACCGGAAAATTGGGATTCGGATTTACCGTTTTCAGGGACATATCCTGAAATTACGCTAAAAGAAGATGAGTATTTTGTACTATGTGATAACCGCATTGCTTCAGGAGATTCACGGCTATGGGGACCGGTTAAGGCTGATGTACACATTAAATCCTGCGTACTCCTGCGGTACTGGCCGCTTTCACAATTTTCTATTTTTTAGCAACAAGATACCGGCACTGCAAAATCCATGATACAAGTATGCGGTACGCAGAAAGAACAAGCCGTTAATTTGATACAAAATTCTGCAAAAACAGAAAAAACGGCGGCTTTATACATACATATTCCATTTTGCAGTCAAAAATGTGCTTATTGTGATTTTTTTTCCGCAAATGATAGCCGTTTTTTGCTTTCCCGTGATAGCGGCACAGCACTTTTATCCAGCGTTGCCGAAGCGGTTTCTCCTGTATCATTTTCCGAAATAAATCCGCTCTTTCTTACAAAACTGTTGGAGGATGCCGTATTTTTTAAACAAAAATACGGCATTACTGACTGGAATACTATTTATATCGGCGGAGGTACCCCGTCGCTCCTTTCTCCCGATGCAGTACGGAGTTTTGCATCTGCACTGCGGAACCAAAATACTTCCTGTGCAGTGCAGGAATTTACCATAGAAGCAAATCCGGAAGATGTTACAGAACAGTGGCTTTCAGCATGTCAGGAGGGCGGAATTAATAGAATTTCGCTTGGTGTACAAAGTTTTCAGGATTCGGTGCTGCAGGCGAGCCGGCGGCGGGGCAGCAGTAAAAAAACGCATCGGGCGTTGGCTGCCATTAAGCAGGGGTGGAAAGGAACTGTTTCATGCGATCTTATCGCCGGTTTACCGCAGCAGTTTCTTGCTGATCTTTGTAATGACATAAAAACGCTTATTTCTTACGGAGTGCAGCATATTTCACTGTACGGATTATGCAGCGAAACAGAGCTGCCCGATGCACAGGAAGCCCTTATTACACAGATGCTTAAACAAGGGCGGGGTATATTGCAGGAACATACCTTCGTACCCTATGAAGTGTCTAATTTTTCATATAACAACCAGTACAAAAGTATACACAACTGCACATACTGGAATATGCATACCTCTATCGGTATCGGGCCCGCCGCTGTAGGAACCATTGTGCATGAAGATACCCGCAGCGGCAGAGTGCAGTATGCAGAACGGTTTGAAGGAATACGGAATACCGGCAGGTGGTATGATGCGGCAAGCCGTCTTTCGGGCTATAGTTACAGCCGTATTTCTCCGGCAGTTTTTTTAGAAGAGGTGCTGCTCATGGGTTTCCGCCTTACGGACGGGATTAACCGCTGCCGCTTTAAAAAACAGTTTGGTAGTGATATAACGGCTTTTATCGGTAATACACTGGAAAAATGGGAGCGGCAGCACACCTGCGTCATTACTGCCGATGCGGTACATCTTACTCAGGACGGCTTGTTATTCCTGAATACATTTCTGGTTGAAGCCTTTTCGGAATTGGAACACACCGTACATAAGCTGTAAACTGCTTTGTCCTGTAATCACCCTCCCGTATACACTGAATATGCACGATTTAGAACATCGCATTTTAAGGCAGCCCGTTCTGAAATTGAAGTTTCCGAACAGGTCTATTCCCTCAAGCACTATTTTTAGCGGAGGGCAGTATCTGATAAAAAGTTTTTGCAAAAAAAGAAAAGATGTGCTATACTGAGGAAAATGCTGATGAGATGACATCGGCACTTATATCCATAACAGGGGTTTTTTGCATACCGGTTATTAAACCAGTTTAGAAATACAGTTATCGAACAGGTCTATTGTCCGGACACCCCTGTATGTAAAATAGAGGAGTATCTATGCATAAGTTTTTTAAGATAAGTGTGTATACACTTGCTATTGCAGCGGTATTGATAGCCGGCTGTAAACAGCCGACCGTTGCTGCTCAAAATCAAGGGGGGGGGGCTAAGACTTTCACCGTAACCTTTAACTTGAATGGAAAAGAAGTTAAAGCTGGCTATTCTATTCCGAATCCACAGCAGATTTCTGACGGAGGAACTGCAACTGCTCCCGAAAAGTTGACACTGGCAGATGAAAATTACACTTTTGACTATTGGGCATCTGATTCTGAAGGAAAAAACCGATATGATTTTTCAACTCCTGTAAAGAGTAATATTGAGCTTTATGCCATTTATGCAGAATTAGTTACGGTAACATTACAATACCATAATTCGCAGCCTGATGGAACAGTCAAAGTAAAAAAAGACAGTATGGTAGACTGTGTTAACCCGCACAAACTTGATGCTCTGTTTAAGCACTGGTCAGAGACCGAAAACGGTGCAGCTGTTACCAAAATTACAGCTCCTATAACACTTCATGCGGTGTATCATACTATTGAATCTAGTTCAATGCGAATCCGCGGCATACAAGGAACTTCCCATACATCACCTAAAAACAATGCAGCTGTTACGAAGATTCCGGGTGTTGTAACTGCAATTACTTATTCAAAGGGAAAATCAAACGGTTTTTATATGCAGGACTTGGATAATGATACTGATTCTGCAACCTCTGAAGGTATTTATGTCTACTCTAAAGAGCCTGATGTCAAAGTAGGTGATGCCGTATTGGTAAGCGGTAAGGTTGCCGAGTTCGCCTATAAACCGAAAAACAGTCAAATACAAGATTTGTCTATTACTCAAATAAAGACAACAAAAAAAGATGATGTTGAGGTTATTTCGCATAATAACCCGCTGCCGGAACCAGTAGAACTGAAAGCTGATGCCTTTACAAAAGAGATATTTAAAGCTGATTTGAATACCCTTAATCCTGCAGAGGAAGTAATTGACTATTACGAAAGTCTTGAGGGAATGCGGGTTAAAATAGTAAAACCGAAAGTGGTTGCCGCACCGTATAAAGGTACACAATACCTTGCTCCCAGTGATACTCCTACTACATGGTTTACATCACACGGCGGTATTATACTTCCTGATGACTATAAGAAAAGCACCCCCTGTATCAGGATGTACCCATTTGCATGCTTTGCGGAAGAAAAAGATGCCGGTGTTGCTGCCAAAGAAATTGGAGCAGGCGATTGCTACGATGGAGATATTATTGGGGTAATGGGCTATTCGTTCAGTAATTATCAAATTCAGCTCACCAAAAAGCTGCCGACAGTAACATACCATTCTGGTAATAGTACGCCGCAAACTATTACCGCTGATGCTTCAAAGCTGAATATTGTCAGCTACAATCTTGAAAATTTTTCTAAAGGAAATACGAAAGAATCTCAAAGTTCAGGGAAACTTGCAGAAGAACGTGCAGAGGGCTTTGCTAAACACCTTGTTGACTATATGAAAGCTCCTGATGTTATTTGCTTAATTGAAATTCAAGATGATAATGGTGAAAAAAAAGATGAGGTTGTTACTGCAACTGAAACACTCGCACTTTTAATTGAAAAAATTAAAAAGCAGCCCGGTAACTATGACTATGCACCGGTGAACATTGATCCGCAAGTGAGCAGTGACCCAACAAAATCCTCTGTAGACGGCGGTGCACCGGGGGCAAATATCCGTTGCTGCTACCTGTACCGTACAGATAGAATTGAACTGGCTGCTGATACCGACAATGATGTTACAAACAGTACGCATGCTACCGAAGCTGAAATTCAATCAGACGGTTTAAAATTAACGCAAAATCCTGCACGTATTGGAACAACCGGAGATACGTTTAAAAATACCCGTAAATCCTTAGTTGCCCACTTCAAATTTAAGGCGGGAATAAATGATGGTAAAGATTTCTTTGTTATTAATAACCATCTTTCGTCAAAACGAGGCGATCAACCGGTATGGGGCTGTAATCAGCCTGCTGTCCGCAATAGCGAAACTAACCGTCATAAGCAAGCAGAGGCTGTTGTAGAATTTATTAAGAACGTTAAAGCTAAAAAGAGTAATGCTGCTATTATTTCTGTTGGCGACTATAACGATTTCTGGTTCTCGGACACTATTAAGAAATTCAAAGAAGCCGATATGAAAAATGTTATCGAAGAATTCGCTGAAAATGAACGCTACACCTATGTGTATAACGGGCATTTCCAAACACTCGATAACATTTTAGTTACCAAGAATATCACTATCCATAACCCTGTTGTACTACATGTGAATGCTGAAATTCCTGCAACCACGCGTCTTTCCGACCATGACCCGGTCTATGTGCAGTTGAGCTGGTAGTAGTAGTACGCTGCTGTTTTGATTGTTAGACCTGTTCGGCAGCAATGGTACCGAACAGGTCTATTACCTCGGTCTGTACTGCTCTTATGTGAAACAGCAGTTGTATTAGTTTTTAGCAAAGCCTGTTCTGCGTATCATTCAAAAGTGTGTTTTCTGCTAAGTGCAGAATCCGCGTACAGGCTTTGCGGATAAACTCATAATCGTGGGTAACAATGAAGATGATACGCTCCGCGGCAAGGCTGCGGATAACAGCAGAAACCCGTATCATATTGCCGTAATCAAGTCCGCTTGTCGGCTCATCAAACACAAGGAGAGGTTTAGCACTTACCTGCCCTGCTGCAATAGCAAGCCGCTGTTTTTGTCCGCCTGAAAGAGAAACAGGGTGGCGTGTACGGATTTCCGATAAATGCAAAGCCTTGAGCGTTTGTTCTATAACATCACTTGAAACTGCTTTTAATCCGAATGAGCATTCGGCTTCTACACTGTCTGCAAACAGCTGGTAGTTCACATCCTGCATCACCATATACGCACGCTGTAACCGTTCTTTGGGTTTAAGCGGCTTTCCGTTCCAGAGAAAACTGCCGGATGTTTCCTTGTGCAGACCGCACAAGGCACGGACAAAGGTTGTCTTACCGGTGCCGTTTGTGCCGGTAATTGCAATAATCTCTCCTGCATGAGCAGACAAAGAAAGATTATGCAAAATGCATTTTTTTTTCCGGTACAGTGAGACATTTTTTAGCTCAAGCAGAGGCGTTGCCGGCACTGCCGGCGTTGCCTGAATCGGCATGTGTTCATTTTCGTTTTGCAGTTTTACCGCCGTATGATTGATACGGCAGGAGGAGACTTCTTGCATGTTGATTGCCCGTAACCCCATTCCATGACGTATCTGTGCAGAAAGCGATTTAAATTCCAGCGGTGTAAAGATATGGGTGATGCTGCCTTTTTCCATATATACTATTTTATCTGCAATGTCTGCTAAATAATATAATCGGTGTTCTGCAATAATAATCGTTTTTCCTTGTGCTTTTATCTTTTGTAGATAACCTTGCAATGCAGTAATCGATTCTGTGTCCAAATTTGACGATGGTTCATCAAGCACATATATATCGGGATTCATTGCATAGACAGAGGCAAAGGCGATTTTTTGTTTCTCGCCGCCGGAAAGCTCAAAAATATTTCTGCCGCATAAGTTTTCAATGTGCAGCACTTCGGCTGTTTGCCGTACCCGCTGTACCAGTTGCTCCTGCGGATAGCCTGCATTTTCAATACCGAATGCAATTTCGCTGTCGGTATCAACATTAAAAAATTGTGTCCGCGGATTTTGAAATACCGACCCGACCCGCTGAGCAATTTTATACAACGGTAACTCACCGGCAGGCTGATTGTCAATGAGTACGGAACCGGTGAGTGAGCCTGTATAAAAGTGGGGAATTAATCCGTTTATCAAGCGTGTAATTGTTGTTTTACCGCAACCGGAACGTCCGCAGAGCAGAACACATTCACCTTTTTGTATTTCTAAGTTGATATGGTGTATGCCATTAGTTTCATTATCGGAATAAGTAAAAGAAACATCTTGTATCGTTATCATTATCGTATAAAACCTTTTTACAGTAGCAGTGCCAGTGTTGTATAGAACAAAAAGGCAGCTGCAATAACAGCATCTGCAAACCTAAAGTGAAGCTGCACAAGACACGTTCGCGGATGGGGATTTTCAATCCCGCGGGTAAGGGCAGCGATAGAAAGTTCATCAGCTGTTTTTGAAGCTGCCGTTAGTAATGGTATGTAAATACATTCAATAGTCATTACCGGCTGTTTCAGAAATCCTGCAAGGGTCGGCGATACATCACGCATCCGCATTGCATCTTTAATATACTGCCAATCTTCGCCGATTGCAGGGAAATACCGGATCATTACTGCAAGCGGAATAACGATCCTTTTCGGAATACGAAGCCGATGCATTGCAGACAAAAATTCATTTACCCTTGTTGAAATGATAAACAAACTTCCCATCATACCGCAGGGATATACCTTGTGAAATAGCCCGAAAGCAGCCAATAAAGTGGTTTTTAACGTACCCGTCAGACTGGCTGCCCACACTGTAAGCACATACAAGAGTACATAACCAGCTATCCCCGTGAGTGCACTGTGCCAATACCCGCACAGAAGCCCCACTGTACCGATGAGTACCACCAGCCTTGCTTCGTATAAAAGAGATGGTGCAAGAGATGCGGCAATAACGCACAACAGCAGCATAAAAAGCTTTGTCCGCGGGTCAAGGATGAGTTTTACTCGTTGTTTCATAAAATAGCTCTTCTTTTGAAAATATGTGGAGCATCCGCACTGTCGCTACACCAAAATTATACATCTATGTATAGGTAAAAACGATTATAGAGTCTCGACTTCTGCTGGAGAAAGACCGACAATTTTGCAAATATCTGCAAGGGGGTAGCCCATAGTGAGCATCGTTTTTGCTGTTTCGAGTGCTTTTTGG
>JBQMYW010000045.1:0-13704 GCA_052173295.1 Treponema sp. | reverse complement strand
ACAGAATATGCGAACGATCATTTATCCCAAAACTTTTTGTTATCCGAACTGGCATCCGAAGCATATATGAGTGTTTCAAAATTCAAGTATGTGTTTAAGGCGGTTACGGGGCAAACATTCTCCGGCTATATAACGCAAAAAAAGATGGAAAAAGCCTGCGAACTTTTAACACATAGTAATCTCTATATTGCTGAAATTGCTAACCGGCTCGGCTACAAAAATGCAGGAAGTTTTTCAGTTCAATTTAAAAACTACACGGGCATCTTGCCGTCTGAGTACCGCACTCATTGATAGATATTAAACCTGTAGGGCTTTTAGTACATTGACGGAATTACGGCTCGCACTAATTGAACACCTGCCAAAGTTTACACTTTGTTCAGTTGTTCAATTTTAAGGAAGGTATAACTTCGACCGCTCAAATAGCGCGGTCTCGTTAACCGTCGAGTTTGCCGTTCGGCAAACATCGCTTATTGACGTGTGCGCTGCCGCGCACCAATGCAACAGTTTCCAAAGTTCAAACTTTGTTCAACTGTTGCATTTTAAGGAACGTTTACGTGGTAGAGTTTTCATAATTAAAAACAGTTACGGATCCATGAACGTAAACGTCTCGTCAGGTGCAGCAGACAATCATTTTCCGGTTCAGTAAGGAGGCGGCTATAGTTGTAATTCTTCACGGTTTGCTTACAGCATATCCAATATGTGTGTAAGCATTTTTTTTTCATGCTGCTCTTGTTTCGCCCATGGATGAAAATGACAAGCGGCTCCAAGTGTGTTATCAGGATTTCTCCGGTATTGCATACAGTAGGGGATACAGACTTCACCGTATATATCAATAGTAAGATATTCAAAATGTTCATTTTTCCCGTTATGCTCTATACCTATTCTACAGGCACTATATACCGGCTTTGAAGAATCATACTTTTGTGCATCTTCTATCCGGTATTCTATATGCGGGATAGCACTATTTTCCTTCTTGGTTGCACGGTGGCAAAAAGATACTTTACTCAGCTCAAGTATTTTAAAATCTTCTGATCTGTAGGAAAATGTGGTATCAATATAGAGAAGATACCAGCTGCTCCAGGCATAAATAACATGGACAGGGCGAATGAGGATGCAGATATCTTCGATGTCAGGCACCGCCATCATCTCTATCCAGAGGCATACATCGCTGTTTATTGCATGAACAAAGTCATATATATCGAAGTGGCAGAGCGGATTTTTAAGTGCTATCAGCAGCGCTGTAGGCATCGGACCGTCTATAAAGGCTTGTGTATATTCAAGCCGATCCATTAATGTGTCAAATGTTTTACAAACTTCAAAGTAATTTTCACTGTTATAAAAAAAGGACAGCATCAGCGAGCGGGCAAAGGCAAGAACCTGTTTATCTTTTGGGCTTAACAGCAGATTGGCAAAACTGCACGTTTGTAAATCTTCGTCAGTATAGTAGTAGGTGTGCTCGTTTGCATTATACTGAATAGGCAGTCCGATCTCAGAACTCGTCATATATACAATATCCCGCTGAATGGTTCTGCAGCTGACACCAAGGGCTTGTGCCATATCCGCAACTTTTTTGTGCTTTTTTGCGATACAGCCTTCGCGAATCATTGCGTCAATTTCTTTAAACCGCCGATATGCGGCAGTGTATTTCATACCCATAGTCTACTCTGCGTACTACTGCTGAAATTTTATTGCAAAAGGAGGTATCTTACCACGATACTACGGAAATACATTTTATGCTTCCGCATTTCGGGCATTTAACCGGCAGGGGCAGCAGCTGTTTTTTCTTGGTAAAGGTATGCCCGCAGGCGGTACAGGTATAGGGAACCGGTGTTCCTTGTTTCGGCGGCATACAGCCGTTTGTTCCGGGAATGTTCATAGGGTGGTTACCTCAGGTTATGTAAAATAAAAGTACTACCGTGAATGTACCCTACAGTGCTTCTATTTCTGCTTGGGATAACCCGGTTACTTGTACAATTTTCTGTACTGGATCGCCTAATTGCTTTAATATTCGGGCTGTTTCAAGTTTATTTTGATATGCACTAATTCTTGCACTTTCTTCCCTTTGTACCGCAATATCCGTATCGTAGTCATATTCAGCTACGAGCATATTGATTACCTCCCGTGCCTTCCTTTGTAAGTAGTCTTTTAATATGCCTTTTTCTATACATATCTTTACGGCGTTGGTAAAGCCATTTTCAGAGTCGAGTTGCGTTTGAATACGCACTTGTTCAATAAACAAGCTATATTCATTCAAAGTTTTACAACCGCTTAATACTTTGGCTCTTTTGTTCTTGTTTATGTTATATACCGTTACTTCAAGTTCCAACGGAATTTGTTCACTCTTTGTAATAAAGGCATCGGAAAGTTTAAGAACAGTAGTTTCCGGATAATCTTCTATCCCATTGTAAAAGACGTAAAACTCCGGCGTAGGTATTTTTGATAACTTCCTTAAGTATCTGTCTTTCGGATTTTGCAGTTTTTCATACAATCTTGCTATATACTCTAAAAAACGCAAAGGCATATTTTCGTTTATGGTTGATTGATGCTCCGCAAGAATGATGATTTTACCATCTATAAGGCACGAAACGTCATTGATTATATTCATATACATAACATTATCAAGCCGTATGTTTTCCACCGGACAAGAAAGTTGTAGATTGGTATTATGCAAAGCATTATAAAGCGACAAAAAGTTTTCTTTTGCCTTTTCATCTTCACTGAAAAGGTCAACAAATACCGAATCTTTATATTTGCGGTTGTATGATGTTTCGATCATGTCAAAAGTATAGCATAGAATCTATGAAGAGATAAGGGAATGTCTCAAAAGTTGGTTACTTTTTCGACATCCCCGTGAGTTTGAAATTAAGTCTTTATACAGTAATGACTTAATTTCAAACATCGCATCTAAATCTAATGAACCTGTCCAAAAACTTCAGTTTTTGGACAGCCCCAATATCCTGACTGCTCCGCCGCATTATTCCTCCGTTTTTTCCTATTCTGCTGTGTAATACTGCTGAAATTTTATTGCAAAAGGAGGTATCTTACCACGATACTACGGAAATACATTTTATGCTTCCGCATTTCGGGCATTTAACCGGCAGGGGCAGCAGCTGTTTTTTCTTGGTAAAGGTATGCCCGCAGGCGGTACAGGTATAGGGAACCGGTGTTCCTTGTTTCGGCGGCATACAGCCGTTTGTTCCGGGAATGTTCATAGGGTGGTTACCTCGCTTTATTTAAAAGTCCGACAATATACTGTTTGACGCTATTCCGTGCAATGTCAAGCGCTGTTTCGTCATAATCATTTTCCATAGTAATATCGGCATTATGTGCTAAAAGGATGGCTACTATTTTACTATTTCCGGTTTCTGCAGCAATCATAAGAGCCGTATTATTGTTATCATCTGTTTGATTCACATCAGCTCTTTCTGCTAATAAGGCCGTGAGCATTTCTTCATCATTGTCGTGTACTACTTGAATTAAAGGACAATTCGTATCGGACAATTCATCATCATAGTCGGTATCAATATTAAAAAACTGAATGGCTTTCCTAATACCTTCGATACAGGCAGCCGCTAAAGCCGCTTGCTGTTCTTTTTTTTCCCCTATCGTACTTTTTACTGATTCTTGTAATTTGCAGCCGCAGTTGGTACAAAAGAAAGCATCATTTTTTACGGCGGTTCCGCATTGCTGACAGGTTTCGTGCAGCATAGTATTCCTCCTCGTAGGTATGGATGTCCAAAAAGGAAGGTATAACTTCGGCTGCTAACATTGCACAGCCTCGTTAACCGATGAATTTGCCTTTCGCCAAACATCACGGATTGCGTGTACGCTATCGCGTACCAATGCAACAGTCTTCAGAAACCGATGTTTCTTCAACTGTTGCATTTTAAGGCACCGCTTTTGAACATCCGCATTGCTCATTAAAATTTTTGATAGGTAAAGCCGGGCAGCAGATTTGTCATATCCCGTTCTTCTGCGGCTAATTGCTCGATTTGAGCTTTTATATCCGCATATTTTCCCTCTGATTGTTCAAGCTGCTGAATGTTTGTTTCAAGTACACAGAGTTTTTGTATTATGGTTTCCACACAGGTATAAAAGTCAAAATCTTCGGGAATATTCTTTAGTAATGTATTTGGATCATTATTACTTTCTAAACTTATTCCAAAGAGTGCGGCATAAAGACTAATAACACTGTCAAGATACATTCTAGGATTTTTAAAATACGTGAGAAAATTCTTTCTCGAAATAGGGAAGAGATTTTTCATTCTACTGAACAGCAGTGCTTTTTCTTCGGAATATTGCCCATCCAATACCGACAATAGTGCTAAAAGCCATATAACCCCAAAAAAAGTTTCCATTGAATCATATGATTCATAATTAGCCCATTTCTTAATTATATCTAACAGAAAATCACTGACAAAATTATAACGAAATTTTTCATTTTCTATGGGAATTTTAGCCTTATTCGTCAGTGTATAGTTTGCCTTTGATTTGCGGCTAAGGCTGTATTCTACTTGCGGTTGATTAAGCATAATGTCAAAAGCCGTGTTTAATTCAGTTATTTCATCATCCGTTATATCACGGGATAAACACAAAAAATTAACTATCAGTTTATCCCGTGAGGTTTCTTTTATGTTCATTCTTTCAAAACCTCCAAAAAAAGAAGGTCTAAAAATACGTAAGAAAGCGCGGGCAGTAATAGGGACAGCGACTTTTTTTACCGCTTCCGGCTGCTGCGGCGTACAGCAAAGCGGGCAAAAGACCGATTCATCGTTAATAGCTTGGCTGCATGATATGCAATTTTTCATAGTAAACTCCTTATAGATTTATTATATATATGCGATTACTCAGTATCGCAAAGAGTTGACGTGCCGCACTTTGGGCAGAAATTATCACGTTCAAACAGCTTTGTGCCGCATTTATCGCAAAATTTTTTCTTTATTGCCGTAGCCGCTTCACCGGAGCTGTTCCCTGTACCTGCTGTCGGTGTGCCGGAAGCGTCCTGTTCCGGCGAAAGCTCTGCTTTTTGTATACCGATGTCATCACAAAAACGGTTGATACACTCAAAGAAACGCTGTTCTATCTCCGTAATGGTTCCAAGTGTCTGTGTAAGGTCGGCGGGTTTCAGATAGCTTTTCAGTTCATTTAATCCGTCTTCCAACACATTTTTAGCCCCGGAACTAAGGCTTATAACCTGATGCTCCATACCGTCAAGAATAAGCGTCTGTATTTTTCTTTGGAATTGTTTATCCGTTTCGTACTTCTCGCGAGTTCTTTTTTTATACCGATCAAAAACAGCTTTTAATGGGAGGGCAAGCTCCACATATTTTTGCGTAGGCACATTCTGCTTTTTTAGAAACTCCTTCACCTGCATTCCTTCGTACAGGTATTCTTCTTTGTGCTGTGCTTCGTAGATACTAATGCCGTCATAACTGATGCCATTATCATCCAAAGTTTCCTGCAGCACTTCAAGAATCCGTTGCCGGCTGGATGGGGTAACTCCGCGGGCTTTGTTGGCGACAATATAAAGACTTCTTGAAGGGTCTTTTCCGAAGGGCAGTTCAGGATCCATCAAAAACTCAATATCCGTTCTGGGAAATGTACCGTTACTATCCAGTCCGATAACCCAAATCAGAAACTTCGCATCCTTAATATAATTGTAGGCAACGGCTCTATCCTGTTGCATGGTGCCGGTCGAAGAGGCATTATAACTGGGAGTATCAATCAAGCAGATATTTGAAAAACACTCTCCGTCAAGTTTAGCCGTTACGGTTATATACCG
This sequence comes from Treponema sp., assembly GCA_052173295.1. GTDB lineage: Bacteria > Spirochaetota > Spirochaetia > Treponematales > Treponemataceae > Treponema. The sequence goes on along the minus strand of JBQMYW010000045.1, from coordinate 7,922 downwards.
CAGAATATCTTTTAAATCAAAATCAAGCGTTTTTAAAAGCTCGTGCGAAATATCCTTATACATGTCTGCCTGTATGGTAAAACGCCCTCCTCGGTATGAAATACCGCAAATATCAAGCATCTCACCGCAGATAACATAACTTGGAATAGCCGTTACCGGAATAACACCTGTTGCAAGTTGTATGTTTTTATCAAGCATAAAGCTATTGATGAACGATGATTTTCCCGAAGAAAATCCGCCTCCAATAGCGCCGACCATTTTAGAGTGAACGGGCGGACAATGTGCAATCAGATACATTTCACTTTCGATTTTTTCGAATAGTTCCATATCTTCCATCTGATTGAGTTCCACCGCCTTGTTGCAAAACTCTTTAAAGTCATTGCGGACAAGGCTGCGGAGCTGCTGTATATGTTCATTCTCTGCGGGTTTTGCTTTGAGAATATCAGTTATTAAACTGAATATTCGTTTTGTATTTTCTTGTTCCATAAATAACCTCATGGTACCTCATTTTTTATGTTCATTGTACTGCTCCAATAGCTTTACGACCCTGTCAAAATTACCCAAGAAACATTATTCAGCTAGAACTTCCCTGCGAATCTGATACAGATGTATCCATTCGTTGTATTCCGATTTCATCACAAAAACGGTTGATACAATCAAAGAAACGCTGTTCCATCTCGGTGATAGTTGTAAGCGTCTGCGTAAGGTCTGTTGGTTGAATGTGGCTTTTAAGCTCATTTAATCCGTCTTCCAACGCATTTTTTACTCCGGAACTGATATTGATAATCTGATGCTCCATACCATCAAGCAGAAGTGTTTGTATTCTTCTGTGGAACTGTTGATCTGCTACATATTTTTCACGTGTCCGTTTTTCATACCGTTCAAAAACAGTTTTGAGCGGTACTGCAAGCTCCGCATACTTTTGCGCAGGAATATTTTGTTTTTTGAGAAATTCTCTCACAGGCATTCCTTCGTACAAATATTCTTCTTTCTGCTGTGCTTCATAGATACTAATACCGTCATAGCTGATACCGTTATCATCTAAAATATTTTTCAGATCTTCTAGAATCTTCTCTCGATTTGATGGAGTGATTCCACGGGCTTTATTCGCTACAATGTAAAGATTTCTTTCAGGGTCTTTACCGAAAGGTAAATCAGGATGATTCAAAAATTCCAAATCATCTTTTGGAATAGTACCATTACTATCCAAGCCAATAACCCAGATGAGAAACTTCGCATCCTTAATATAATTGTAGGCAACGGCTCTATCCTGTTGCATGGTGCCGGTCGAAGAGGCATTATAACCGGGAGTATCAATCAAGCAGATATTTGAAAAACACTCTCCGTCAAGTTTTGCCGTTACGGTTATATATCGCAGAATTGTTCTTAAATCAAAATCAAGCGTTTTTAAAAGTTCGTGTGCAATGTCTTTATACATATCCGCTTGTATTTTGAACTGACCTCCTTGGTATGAAATACCGCAAATATCCGTTGTGTCACCGCAAATAACGTAACTCGGAATAACCGTGACCGGAATAATACCGGTTGCCAGCTTTATCGTATCATCAAGCATAAAGCTGTTAATGAATGATGATTTTCCCGAAGAAAATCCACCTCCTATAGCGCCGAGCGTTTTTGAATGAATAGGCGGACAATGAGCGATAAGTTTCATTTCGTTTTCGATTTTTTCGAATAGATCCATATCATCCATCTGGTTTAATTCTACCGCCTTGTTGCAAAACTCTTTAAAGTCATTGCGGACAAGATGGTTAAATTGTTGTATATGCACATTGTCTGCCGGCGGTGCTTTGAGAATATCCGTTACTAAGCTGAATATCCGTTTTGTGCTTTGCAGTTCGGCAGTTGTCGACTTATGTGTATTTTGCAAGTGAGTGAAGTCGGCAGTTATCGCGTTATTTACCTTTTGCAAGTTATTGAGTTCTGCTGTTATCGACTGATTTGTTTTTTGCAAATCAGCGATGATCAACTTATGCGGTTGCAGAAAGTTCTTTAATGCACGTATCATATCTTGCAAGCGTAGATTTTTTATTTTCAATTTGCTGCTCCAAAACTTTTAATTCTTTGTCAAGATTGCTGAAAAGAAGACTGGAAAGAGTATCCTGCTTAGCCGATGCTTCCATCTGATTTAGAAAGCTCTTAATCTGGCTTGCATACGTTGAACGCAATTCGGCAAGATGTTCATCTATTTCGGAAAGGAAGCTGTCGATTTCATCATCAGTAAGCTTTCCTGAATAGTTATCCCCGAATTTCGCACCGGAAAGTTTAAATTCCGGTATTTTCATATTCCCGATAACTTTTCTGATGCTGGTTTTTAAAAGCGGGATATCAATCATATTTTCATCTTCTAATGATCGTCGGAGGGCGGAAATGGTTTTTTGCTGAACGATTCCCCGCCATTCCATAACGGCTTTTTCGGCACAATCTTCCAGATCAGCCTGTAAGCTCAACGCAAGGTCATTAACCTTGCGCTTAATAGGAGCGGTTTGCATTGTGCGGTATGTTTCAGTCGTTTGGTAGTCTTCATAGCCCCCCAAACCTAAACCTCTTGCACACCATGAAAAAAAGCCGCGTTTTTCACGTGAGCGGGTAACGGTTTTGCTTTCCGTTTTTTCATAGGAACTAAAATCACCGAGGTCATCAAATAAGCCTCTACTGTTTTGTTTCAAGGTGGTAGAAAGTCCCGTTTTAAAATTGAATACGGCTTCATCAAATGCTTCATCAACATCGGCAGAGGCACTTACCCGCATTTTTTCTTTTGCCTCTTTTTGTGCTTGCAATTCCGCTGCATCCGTATTTTTCAGCCGATCGACAGCCGCATTCAATTCCTGTTTAAGTTTTTCAAGATAGGCATCGACATTCTGTGTTTGCTGTTCTGCATAGGACTGTTGCTTTTTTTGAATAATCTCATCTTTTTTTTGCCGGACAGTACCGACATTGTTCCGCACTGCGGAGACTCCAGCAAGTTTTTCAAGACTGGTTTGTGCCGCTTCTCCAGAAAAATAGTCCGGATAATCATGACTTAAAAGCTCCCACGTGTATTGCATATCCTCGTCCCAAGCGTCCTGCTGATTGAACAGTAAATGCATGGAATGGCACATGGAAGAAGTGATTAATACTCTATGTTCCACATCATCCAGCAACGATTGATACATTTCACTGCATTCAGGATTTTGCTGTTTTCTTTTACCGCAGACTTCTTTTGCATGGGTTACGAGCTGAGTACGGATATTTTCTATCACATTTGGTAATATCCCTTCTGCCCGCTCTTTTTCACTTGCGTATAATTGCTGGTCAAAACGGGATGCTGTAAGGAACACCTGATCAACACCTTTTTTACCGGAAATATGTCCCATTAAATTTAAATCTTCGTCCGAAAGGAATCCACCCGCAGGGCTTACAACAAAGACAACATCACATTCTCCAAGATAGTGTTCAGTCCGCTCTTCACGGGATTTTATCGGGTCATTGATACCGGGCGTGTCGACAACCTGTATGTCTTTTAGGTCTTCGATATTAAGGTACAGTGTTACGCTTTTTGTAAAGGGCATATATTGCCCATCAGCGCTGACGTAGTTGCTTAAACTATGCATCAATGCGGATATTTCGTCTCCTGTAATGGTATAGGTTGTATTTCTTCCGGACGTTGAAAACTCTGCAAGTTTACCGCTTTTTTTCATCTGCTCATACTGTTCAAATGAACCGACCTTAGGATGATTATCCATCTCTCTTTTTACCATACGTTCTATTCGTTTCTGATCGTAGGGAATTTTTTTCTTTTTTTCATCTTCGCGAGCTTTTTTCTCCGCCTCCTGCCGTTTTTTTTCGTACTGCTGTGTAAAAGCTTCATATTCTTGTTTGATGAAAGCAATATCCTGCGGAGTAAAAAATTCTATTTCCGCGTGAGGGTTTTTATCATACCGGATAATTGTGAGCGCTGCCGTCATAGGTGTTGCCGCTTTGGGCAGTATTTGTTTTCCGCCGAAAAAGAGGGCATTTAGCAAAGATGATTTGCCGGCTTTTACTCTTCCAACAATCCCGATGCTCAATAACCGGTTTTCTGCAACAACTTTTGCTAACTCCTGCTCCATTGCTTCGGCAGATGTTACGCCGCTTTCAGATCGGGCTGTTCCGGCAATTTCGCCCGTTACATCATCATACCGTTCCACAATCGAATCGACTTTCTTTAGTTTTTCAATAAAAAGTGTTTCCATCTATACTACTCCATTCTCCATGTGGTAATTTTTTCCAAAATGCGCTGAACTTCTTGACGGTACCCGACAAAAAGTTCTTTTTTCTGCTTATTCGCTTCTACCGATTCCTGTTTTTCCTGCATTGCTTTTTCAAATTCCGCTTGCTGGCTCTGCAACACCCGCTGATACTGCTGCTGCACCTGCGTAATCATGCTTCCGACTTGCTCCTGCAAAAGAGCAGGCAGTTGTGCCCTCAATTTGCTTTTTATCTGCGGGAATACTTCTCCGGTAACCTTTGCCCGTACCTGTGATTCTCCGGTATCTTGTTGTGTTTTCTGTCCAAAGAGCGACATAAGCAAAGGAACGGCTGCAACAGCGATACCCAAAAGCGGGTTTATAACTGTTGCCACCACTGATGTTGCCGTCGTAATCGTACTGCCGATTGTGCCAGTCAGAAGAGTGCTTAAACCTCCGATAGCAGTTCCGCTGAGTAGTCCGCTCATCGCTTTCGGCAACTGCGTACTTGCCGTACCGACAGTCATAGGCACCGATTTAAACACCTCTTGTAATCCGCTTACAATGGTATCTGCATAGTGTAAGTCTATATCCATTGTTTTAAACACTTCTGACAGGTCTTTCACGGAATCGGAAAAATCCATAACAATACTGTCATTTGCTTCCTCTACACGCCGTTCTAATGAAGAAACAAGGGATGACCGTATAATGTCATTTAATAATGACTCCGCCCTACCGGATTGCGACATAATTGCTGAGGTAATTTCATCGGCAGAACTGTCAAGCGCTTCTGTAATATCCCGTAAAATGTTGTTTACCATACTTCCGGAATATTTGCTTTTCATGTGCCGGATATCTTGTTCAGCTGTCGATTTAACTCTTTCAATACTGCGTTTCAGTTCATCTTGAGCACTTTGAATTGCAGAAGCTTCCATATCAAAGGCTTTTATGCGGTAGTTAAGACCTTCAAGCACTGTGTTGGTGCATTCATTCATTTGCGGATAGTAAAGATTTTTCAGCAAAGCATTGCTATCTATCGAATGGAGGCATTGTAAAACGCTGTCTACCGAGGTGTTATTAATTGCTTCAACATGAAAGGTGCCGCCGAAGGTATCTTGCAATATATCGGTACACTGCTGTTTTACCTGTGCAAGTTTTTCCGACCGTTCGAGATCGGCGTTTGAAAGAAAAAGTGAAAATTTTCTGCCGCTTGCGTGTATTTCATCCAGACGCTTCAACAATGTACGGGAAACCGTACCGTCTGAAATTTTTGTCAGTACAATATAGTACAGTCCTTTATCAATGTATTCGAGAATAGCTTTATTATGATGTTCCATCGGGGCATCAAAGCCGGGCATATCAACGAGGATGAGCGGTTCAAGCTCCTTCAACTGAAGGTTTTTGATATATACCCGTGCAAACCGATATTGCTTAGCATCTTCGGTTAGTTTTTTTATATCGGATAGTGCATAGCGGCGTGCCGTACCGTTTTCCGCTATCCCTTCCGCATATTCTTCTCCCTCTGTGTAATGCATTTCGGTTGCAAGCGAAGTTTCCGGAGTAATACCGGTCGGCAATAAGGTAGTGCCAAGCATAGTATTGATCATTGTTGATTTACCGGCGCTGAATTGTCCTATAACAGGGACAAGGAGCTGTGTTACTGCAGCATTTTTTTGAACTGCCTCAATGGTATTCACTTTTTCTTGTGCCAGTTCCGCTTGTTTTGAATACGTATGCAAGGTATTACATACTTTAAGAATTTCCTCTTGTGCTGGAATCATTCTATTGCCTCCTCTTATTTAGAAAACAGGATAGGATGTCTCAAAACTGATTATGTTCCGAGCCTCTCTCCCCCTCATCGTATCACAGTTACGCGACAAGTCCTGTCGTTTTATTTTAAAATCTTTAATATCTAATAGTATTATAAAATAATAATAGAATATCTATAAGATATATTTTTAATAATTTTAAGCGTTTAATAGATATTTGTCAAACCCTAATCCTATTGGGAGAATACCTAATCCGGAGGAATACAGGAATGACAGGGGCAGATGTGCGGACAATTCTTGCAAAAAGAATCAAAGAGCTGCGGAGCAGAAAAAACTTTTCTCAAGCTCAGCTTGCGGAAAAAGCTGATATTTCAATTCCGTTTTTAAGTGCAATAGAGCGGGGAACAAAGTGGCCGTATCCGGAAACGCTTGCAAAACTGGCAGATGCACTTGATGTTACTATTGCAGACTTGTTTATCGCCGACACCTCTCGGAAAGATGCTACTCCAGAGGCAGCTGAAATGTTGAAATTCGTTCTTGAAAAACAGCAACAAACATTGACGGATATTTATGAACATTTTTTTGGGTTCGCTTCACCGCAAGGGGATGACACCGGCGTAATACTTTAAAAGTGTTTCAGTTTTTATTCGTGCGGAGGGTTTAATACCCCGGCGCTTGCGTCGGGGGTGTTGATTGCCTTTCCTCCTTTCTTTTTCGGCAATTTTGGCACTGCACTTTTATTATATCACTCCTGTATTGAAATTATTTTAAAAATATGATGAAGTATGGGAGAATATCGAAAAAAATAATAAGTATGAAGATACGTTATCAGGCTTGTATAAAATAGTGCTTAGAATATTAAAAAAGGAAAATTTGAGTCTGATAAAAAATATTTTGAATATGACTGATGAAGAAAAATTTAAAGTAAAAATTATTCAAGATGCGGAAAAATATGCAGAAAGTATATTTCGAGAAGATTTTAGCGGTCATGATTTTTTTCATACAATGAGAGTGTTCCGTGCGGCAACTTACATTGCAGAAAAAGAAAATGCCGATATTTTTATTATTCAATTGGCTGCCTTATTACATGACGTAGATGACCGCAAACTTTCACCGCGGACAACTGCAAATAAGGATAGAGCTGTTTCATTTATGAAATCAAAAAAAATGAATGATGATCTATGTAAAACCATTGTTTCTATTATTGAAGAAGTTTCGTACACCGGTAAAGATTCTAATAAACCGTCTTCAATTGAAGGGATGTGCGTTCAGGATGCAGATAGATTAGATGCTTTAGGTGCGGTAGGGATAGCACGGGCATTTGCATATAGCGGAAGCCGTCATAGACCAATCTATGATCCGTCTATCAAGCCTCGTATGGATATGGGAAAAGAAGAATATCAAAATCATGTATCAACTACAATTAACCATTTTTATGAAAAATTATTTTATCTTAAAGATTTGATGAATACCGATACGGCAAAACGGATTGCCGAACAGCGTGAACAGTATATGAAAAATTTTCTTACAACCTTTTTGAACGAATGGGACATGGCTGATTTTATAAGGCGGTAGAAAATGGGGATGTGCGATATAATTATAGTATCTGTGACAGTCTTTTTAATCATATAGTATTCCAGCGTTTATTGACCTTTATTAATGAGCAATGGGTTTGAAGTGAAGAATTACTCAATATATAGGTTATAACTTTTTCTGTTGGTTGAAAACCGGCGGCTTCATAACAATGCCGTGCACGCTCGTTGAGTCTCCTTGACGCAACGTACAAATAGGTCCGACACCGAGTACCGGAAGATGCTCTTGTTCAGTTGTTTTCATAGGGGACGACTCCTTTTGCTGCGAATGGTACCGATAAGATGTTGTAAGCTCAAAATCGGATGACGGAATAACATACGCGGGCCGCTGTAAC
>JBQMYW010000044.1:0-15362 GCA_052173295.1 Treponema sp. | reverse complement strand
AAATGACGGCAAATATCACTTCCATCACCTTGACACTCGATAAAACCAATGACACGATCAAAACACTTGCCGCTGCAACCGCCGACGGCAAAGAAACCATTACCGGTTCTACCGCCGTTACACAAAAAATAGCAGAAGAATCCGGCGGTCTACTGGAAGCAAGCAATGTTATTCAGCATATCGCAAGCCAGACAAACCTGCTTGCAATGAATGCGGCGATTGAAGCCGCCCATGCAGGAGAAGCGGGTAAAGGCTTTGCCGTCGTCGCTGACGAAATCCGTAAACTCGCCGAAGAATCGAGCGTACAGGGCAAAACCATTACCGCAACACTGAAAGCTCTTTCAGGGGAAATTGAAACACTTGCTGCCTCTTCTAAAACGGCAGGAGAAAAGTTTACTGCAATATTCAGCCTATCTGAACAAGTAAAGGATATGAGCAGCCGGCTGATGGAAGCGATGCGGGAACAGGAGAACGGCAGCCGTGAGGTACTTTCAGCGATAAAAACCATTAACGCGGTAACGAATGAGGTACAAGCCGGTTCGCAAGAAATGCTGAGAGGCGGCGAGGGCGTTGCACAAGAGATGCAAAAACTCGACAACCTTACCCGAATGATTGCAGATAGCATGAATGAAATGGCATCGGGGGCAGTACAAATCAGCAATGCGGTGCAAGACGTTAATCACATTACACAAAAGAATAAAGCAAGTATTGATGCCCTCGCTGCAGAAGTCGGTAAGTTTAAAGTGTAGTTGTTTATTACGCAGTGCAAAGCTAATAAAACCTGTTATTACAGAGCGGCCGGCTCAACGCTGGTACGCTTTGAACAACAAAGTTATACAGCAAACTATCGTATTGAAAAGTGTACATCTTTTAACATAACATCATGTACACCGCACTTGCACATCGTTGAACGTACTTTATGCAGCGTTGTTTGCACACCGTCATGAAGTGTTCCTGCATACGGTACGTACGAATCAACTCCCTCTTCAAAAGCAAGTTTACTATCTCCGCCGGAATCATACCGCTGCCTATTTAAAACCAAAAAGCACTGATATAAATCAGTGCTTTTTAAATATTTAACAGGAGAACAGGAATATCTACCTGCAAAAATTTATACGGATTACCAACGCTCCTGACGTATCACATAATCAGGAATACGGCCTTTTTCCAAAACTTTTTTTACAGCATCAACATCTTCAGGCAGGATAGCAGGTATAACAACACGTACCGAATTATTTGTCCGCTCATACGCAGGTTCTATTCCAAGTTTCCGTAACTGTACTACAAGCCGCAGTGCATTTTCTTCGCGTGCAAATGCTCCAATTTGGATTCTCCACAACGGTCCAGTTGTTTCATCAGGATTAGCCGGCTTGTAGACCGGTTCAACGGCATCAGACGCGTTTACAGAGTTTGTAGCGGGTATCGGTTCTGTTGCCGGTACATTTTCTGCCGTTTGCTTGTTTTGGGAAGCATTCTCTTGCGATTCTTGTAAACTGGATTCAGATAATTCTGCAGAAGCCGCTTTCTCATCAGAATTGCTTACCGCTGCACCGCTTGTTCCCGATGCACTTGATGGAGAAAGTTTTTCTAAACGGGAACGCTGTTCATACGTGGCAACAAGTGCTGCATGCTCTAATGAAGAAACAATTTTAATTGAAACGCGGGCAATACCTCTGTTAAGCATACCAAGAGAATCTGCCGCAGCTTTTGATACATCAATTTCACGGTTACCAACAAAAGGTCCCCGATCATTCACTCTTACTACAACCTTTTTACCGTTTTCAAGATTGGTTACTTCCAGCAATGTCCCAAATGGTAATGTTTTATGTGCTGCAGTATACCCATTCATATCAAATATCTCACCGCTTGCAGTAGGGCGGCCGTCAAATGCTTCACCATAATACGATGCATACGTTTCCGGGGAAAGCAGTTCTTCCGCTGTAACTGCATACGTTAGAAAAACACAAAGTAACACTGCTAATGCTGAATATCTTTTCATAGAAATCCTCCCATGTTCTCTCATTAAGAATATCGGAAGATGGAATAAAAAATTAAGGATTATATTGTAAGAATATTTAAAAGAAAGACATTGAGAAAAAATTTGCCGGAGACGAGACTTGAACTCGTACGACCGTTACCAGTCAAGGGATTTTAAGTCCCTGGTGTCTACCAATTCCACCACTCCGGCAAAATATGCTATACTATACCAAAAATTACCAAGGCGGTCAAGCTATGTTTAGTGATTCTCATTGTCATTTATCTCATATTGCTGAAAAAACTTTGCATTTTCCTTTAGTCTTAAAACTTATGGAAAATACTGGTATGCCGTTCATTATGGATATTGGAACAAAGCCGGGAGATTTTTATCACCGGCTTCAAACAGTACAGTCTGTGTATACAAAAAAAACATCTTTCAGTAATTGTATACATTTTTCAGCAGGAATATGGCCTGATCGTGCTTCGATAGAAAATCAAGAACCGGCACTGCATGCTTTACATTCCGATATAACTACCATACTAGCACTGGGACACCGCTATACTGCAGTAGGGGAATGCGGTATTGACCGCTATTGGAATGGTACCCATACAAAATACGGTACACAAGATACAGCAGCAGAGGAGCTGCTGTTCAAAAAACAGCTGGCACTTGCAAAAAAATACGGGCTTGCAGTGATTATCCATTCACGCGATGCCTTTGAACCAACACTGCACTGTATTGATGAAATCGGTTGGCATCGGGGAGTAATCCATTGCTTTTCTTACGGAATAGAAGAAGCTGCTGAATTTATTAAACGGGGGTGGTATATTTCATTCCCCGGTACTATTACCTATCCGGAATATAACAAAACACCGGAATATCTTATACAGCTTCTTTCTTCCGTTCCTGCAAACCGGCTTTTGCTTGAAACTGATGCACCGTATCTTTCGCCCGTACCTGTCCGTCAAGAAATAAATACACCGCTTGGAATTGCGTACACCTACGAAAAAGTAAGTGCTATTCTGCATATTCCGCTAGAACAGCTTTGTTCTCTGGTATATGAAAATTGCTGCCGCCTTTTTGCCGTTCCTGATACGGATAGCATTCCTAAAAATGCATAAGCTAATCATTACAAAGAACGCTATCCATAGGAGCAGCTATGCATAGGTAAATCCTATGAGTAATCCCAGCGGAATAAGATAATAGGCAAAAAGGCTTACCTTACCCTGCTTAATAAGCTTTAATAAAAAAAGCAGCGAACACAGTCCAACAACAAATGCTGTTATCATACCGGCAGCCAATGCCCAAATACTGATAGACCCCATGAGTGTATCTGCCGATTTTAGTTCAAAAATAAAAGCAGCAATAATTGCCGGTATTGAAAGTAAAAATGAATATTCTCCTGCTTTTTCTCTTTCTAAACCGGTTATTAAAGCAGCAGAAATGGTACTTCCCGAACGGGAAATACCCGGTAAAACACCTATTCCCTGTGCTGCTCCTATAATCGCTGCGTGCATTACTGCCGGAACGGTATGAGTATTTTTTTTCTGTATTTTTTCCGAGATAAGGAGCAAAATTCCGGTAATAATAAAACAAACTGCAATCACACCTATATGTTTTGTTTGTGCAATATCTTTAATAAATATTCCAATAGTGCCGGTTACCGCTGTTGAAATACACAATGCCGCAATTAACCGTAAATCATACGCATCTTCCGGTGTGTTTCTTCGAATAATAAACCGATAAAGAACCATACACAACCGAAAAATTGTTTTATGAAAGACAATACATACGGCACCCAGTGTCGCTATATGCAGTAAAATATCAAAGATAATCGGTACTGCAGTCTGCCCTAAAAAATACTCAGCAACCGCAAGATGCCCCGAACTTGAGATAGGTAAAAATTCTGCAATTCCTTGGATTGCTCCTAACAAAATGGCTTGTAATATTGACATATTCTCTATCTCCTAAGAAAGATTTGCAAAAAATTCAGAAACAATAGTTTCCGGTTTTTTATTATAATATAGCACCCCATAAGCAAGTGCAGCAGTAAGTATCTTTTTTCCATACCCGCGGGTTTCAGCATACTCTATACTTTCAAGAAATATATCATCAGGTATCCCTTTTAGCTCCCGCTGCCATATCCGTACCCGTGTTATACCGGCATTATATGCACAACATGCAGGCATAAGCTCCCCGTTTAGGCGGCGGATCATTTCTGACAAATAATAGGCACCAAATGCAATATTAGTTTCAGGATCAGTAAGTGAATACTCCGTTATTTTTAACTTTTTTGCAATATCTGCGGCAGTAGACGGCATCAACTGTGTTAAACCGATTGCCCCTGCATGAGAAACAATTTTTGGCTGAAAAAAACTTTCACTGCGTATCAGTGCATACAAAAAATAAGGGGGAATAGCGTATTTTTCTGCATATTTTTCTACAAGGTCTTGCCATGGACGCGGATATAGTACTTTTAACTGTGCAGCATCAACAGCAGTAGTATTTTGCCGCAGATATGCGGACATCATGCGTATAGATTGTGCATATAATCCATTCTGAGCAAATTTTTCGGCAATCCATACTGCTTTTTCCGATGAAAGTGTTATATACATCTCAGAAAACTGCGGATATACCCTATCAAGCAACTTAAATGTAATAAGACCTTCTAATACAGCTTCTGATTCTTGCATTGAAAATACACCATTACCAGTTGTTCCTTTTTTTTCCGGTGTAAAAAGAGATATAGGCTCACGCAATGCATATTTACTCATGCTGTGATAGTAAGAATTGCCGCTGGTATACTCTATAATTCGGCGGAAATATTTTTCTTGATCTGATTTACTCAGTATACCAGAATGCCTGCCTATTCGGGCAAGAGTATACAATGCAGCAGCGATCTGTTTACTCATTTTCTGAAAATATCCAGTCTGATACAGCTGCTTCAAATTTTTCCAGTCTTTTTTTTTCGTTAATGTGGTACTAAATTCTTCAACCAAATCAGCATACCAATCTTGATTTTTCCATGAAGCAGCGGTCTGTATGAGTTCTGTAGTATAAAAATCATGCGGACTTTTTTTAAGCGTATCTAAATAGTACCACAATGCAGTATCATAATCTGCATCATTTTGTGCATATTCTAGCGATTTTTTAAAAAGTGCAGCTGCCTGTTGCACCGGTACAGAATCTATACGTGTTGATATTCTCGCTATATAAAAAAAACTATAAAACAAAACAATATTTGCTTTTTTTTCTTCCATTATATTGCTGCTATTCATGTTTCTATACTGCTGTGCTTTTTGAAGACAGTTACTAAAAAACACAATAGCTGTCTGCTTATGTTCAGCCCCGTAAACAGCTGCTTTGCCTATATCAGAAAGTACCGGTGCATAGGTAATAAAATCAAATATATCAGAATCATTAAGAATATCTGCAAAGACTGTCCATGCAGCTGCATAGTTTTTTTCAAAAACCAATATTCTGCCTTGTGTTAGTTTTGCAATACGGCTGTGCATTTCTCCTGCTGCCTTAGGAAAAGCATCTGCCAGCTCCTGTGTAAGCGGCTGCGTCTGATAGAGTTGCTCTACTGAAACCGGAAGTTGTGCATAATCATGCAGCTGTAAATAAAGTATTGTTTGCAGATTAGTTAGCCGCTGTATTTCCTTTTCTACTGCTTCTATTTTTAAACTATGCAGCTCTTTTAAACGCTTTGTAACTGATTGCAGCCGTTTTTCTTTTGAACCTACAGTGTATAAGGCTTCTCTACAGAGTGTTTTAAAAGGATCTGCATATACTGCAGCCCCTTTTTCAAAATAAAATCGGGCTGCATCAGCATATCCGGCACTTTGTAAATGCAAACCGATAAAATATGCACTCCCCTGCCCCATTTTCTTAATGTGCCGGTATGCCGAATTATTCGCTTTTAAAAAAAACTCATAGTCTTTTACTTCTAATGCATCAAAAAGTATCGCAGTTTTATCGGCATAACAAGAACTAGTAAAAATACAAATAATGAGTAATTGTAGAAAAAAATAAAAGAATGAAAAGAAATACATAGTATATTTCTTTTCATTCTTGCAGTTATTGCGGAGGAATTTCAATATAAGTTCCCGAAATAATAACATCAGGATTTTTTAATTTATTATGCTTTGCAATATCAGTATAAAGCCAAGGATTTCTATAATATGTTTCTGATAAATCCCACAATGTATCTCCCCATCGAACTTTATACCGTACTGATTTAGTATGAACAGGTTGATTTGATGCCGCAGTCTCTTCTGTATTTTCAAAAAATTCTGTATTTTTACTTTCAAAGTCAGCAGGATTACCCGGAGTAGGCGGCTCTGTTACCGGTACATCTTCTGGTATTTCCTTTTGTACTACTGCTGTTTCCGATGCCGGTTCTTCAGGTTCTGTTGGTGTAACCGGAAGATTTTCTTCCATATTTTGCATCATAGCCTGAACACCTGAATTTTCTTTATCTATTTGCTCCGGTTTTTTTGTTAAAAGCAAAATACCTACTACTAATGCTGCTATACCTAAAAGTAATAGTACAATAATTAACCACAATGGTATTTTTCTTTTTTTCTCCTCTTCATCAAATTCTGTATCAGTATCAGAATAAAAATCACTGGTATTAAATGATTTATCGATATCTGTGTTATATGAATCTGCACTAAATTCATCAAGGTCAGGAGTAAAATCAAAATCCATATCATCAAAAAACGGTTCTGCAAAGGTTTCAAGTGATACCTTTAACTCTTGCCGTACACCAGAATCTACGTCAATTGCTTCAGCTGAAAGGTTTTTTTCATCATCAAGAGAAAGGTTTAACTCGATCGTTGGATCTCCGGCAGCCTTATTTTTAATATCTTCTACAATAAGTGAGCCGATATAGACCGGTTCAGATTCTTCATCTTCCTTTTTAAAAAGATTAATTTGTACGCTGTTTTGATCGTCGCGAACGGTCGTTAATTCAAGTTTTTCAGGCGGTAAGGATGAATCTTCATCCATAATAGGAAAAAACGTACCATCAGCAAGCTTAATACCAATTTTAGCTGCCATATCAATTACTCCTTCTCGTAAAACCTTACATTTATACTATCGGCAGTTTTTGCATAAGACACAAGAAAAAAGTTACAAGAAACGTTTGCTTGCGTTTTAATTACCCTTTAATTATACTATATATTATGGAAACAAAATATTTTAATATTACCGGTATGAGCTGCTCTGCCTGTTCTGCTCATGTAAAAGATGCAGTACAAAAAGTACAGGGTATTAATTCTGTTGAGGTTAATTTACTCACAAATAAAATGTCAGTATGTTATGATTCCGCTGCTACAAATGAAAAGAGCATTATTACTGCTGTACAAAAAAGCGGATATGGTGCATCCGTGCTTGAAGAAGTACACAAAAACCCCCTTTCTGAAAAATCAGATACGGAAAACAGCTCTACAAAAACTGAAAAAAAACAATTTCTTATTTCGCTTTTTTTCTTGCTTCCGCTGATGTATATTTCCATGGGAACTATGCTCGGCTTGCCGCTACCGAAAGGTATGCTTGGAACACAAAATGCTGTTGTATTTACATTTACACAGTTTTTACTCACTATTCCGATTATTTTTTTGAATAGAAGATTTTTTTCAAACGGGTTCAAAGCACTGTTCTATGGCAGACCGAATATGAACACACTCATTGCACTGGGATCCAGTGCAGCATTGGTATACAGCATTGCAGCTTTTTACCGTATCGGCTATGCACTTGGACACAATAAGCCGAATATAGTGCAGCAGTATGCTGCCGATCTTTATTTTGAATCTTCTGCAATGATTTTAACCTTGATTGCACTTGGAAAATTTTTAGAAGCACGGGCAAAAAAGAAAACTTCCGAAGCACTTACAAAACTTATTCAATTACGCCCAAAGACAGCTCAAATAATCAGAAATAATATCGAAGAAAAAATAGCTGTTGACTCGGTTGTTAAAGGAGACATAATCGTTATCCGTCCGGGAGATATTATTCCTGTAGATGGAATTATTACAGAAGGATATTCTTCTCTTAACGAATCTGCTCTTACCGGAGAAAGTATACCCGTTGAAAAAACAGTGGGTGATACTGTATTAAGCGGTGCAATAAATCTATCAGGATCATTTATGTTCTGTGCAGAAAAAGTCGGAAATGATACAACGCTTGCAAAGATTATTACCTTAGTTGAAGAAGCCTCACTATCCAAAGCACCGGCTGCAAAACTTGCCGACACAATAAGCAGATATTTTGTACCGGCTGTTATACTCATTGCTGTTTTTACCGGTATTATTTGGCTTTTTGCCGGTGCTTCATTTGAGTTTGCATTTTCTTCAGCTCTTTCCGTACTGGTTATTTCATGCCCCTGTGCACTAGGACTTGCAACACCCACTGCAATTATGGCAGGTACCGGACGCGGTGCCCAACTCGGTATTCTTATTAAATCAGCTGAAAGTCTTGAACATGCCTGCCGGATTACTGCTGTTTTACTTGATAAAACAGGTACTATTACCGAGGGGAAACCCATCATACAAGATATTACTGCATTCACTTCACATTTTTCAAAAGATGACATACTCCGTATCGCATTCAGTGTAGAAGTTCTATCCAAACACCCGCTTGCGTATGCTGTTAGCACGGCAGCAGCAGAAAAAAATCTAAGCCCGCTTAAAATAGATAATTTTAATGCTGTACACGGAAAAGGAATTACCGGTATTTATAGTGATACTGCACTCCCTGCTCTAAATAATGGTAGTTTTATTGCTATCGGTAATGAAAAACTCTGTGCAGAATTAAGTATTCCGCTCTCTGAATCCATAAAATCACAGATTAAGCAATATGCTGAACAAGGAGCATCTCCGCTGCTTGTTACCGTTGATAAAATATGTATCGGTATCATTTCTGCTGCCGATACAGTAAAGGCAGGAAGCATTGATGCCATTCAAAAATTTCACAATTTAGGCATTAAAACAGTTATGCTCACCGGCGATAATAAAAAAACAGCCTATTCAATACAAAAGCTGGTAGGTGTAAGAGAATATACTGCAGAATTGCTGCCCCACGAGAAAAAAGCTATGGTAGAACAGTACCGGCAAGAAAAACACATCACTGCCTTTATCGGCGACGGTATCAATGATGCACCGGCACTTATGAGTGCTGACCTTGGTATCGCAATAGGAAGCGGTACCGATATTGCTATTGACAGTGCTGATATTGTTTTAATGAATAATAACCTTGAAACTGCTGTTACCGCAATTGCATTAAGCAAAGCAGTTGTAAGAACAATTAAACAAAATCTATTTTGGGCGTTATTTTATAATTCACTGTGTATACCGCTTGCTGCCGGTGCATTTTATTCATTGCTCGGTATAAAATTAAATCCCATGTTTGCAGCAGCTGCAATGAGTTTTAGCTCTGTTACTGTTGTACTTAATGCACTCCGGTTAAGTTATTTTAAACCCCATAGCCAACCTGTACACACTGCACAATTTACCGGCACCTGTACTGCCGATAAAAATACTGTTATTAAGGAGGAAATACCTATGAAAACTACACTGCTTACTATTGAGGGAATGTCTTGTGCTCATTGTTCAAAACGGGTAGAAGATGCACTTAATGCACTGCAACAGGTATCTGCAACGGTAAATCTTGTGGATAAAACGGCACAAATAAGCCATCCTGACAGTATAACTGCGGAACAACTCATAAAAGTAGTTGAAGACGCAGGATATAGCCCATCACTCCGTTAACACTTAGGGGTGTAGAAAATTGTTTCTACACCCCTTTATCATTTTTTACAAAAACGGCTGTGAACAAACAGCATATAAGCTCTTTGTAAGGTGTGTATACCCTTTCGATAATTGTGTATAAAATAAATAGTTGTGCAAAAAGCGGATAAAATTTCACCGATTCATCAAAACTATTAAATAAATAAGATTTTCATATATATAAACTTACATAAATTATACAGAAATTAGCAGCCTCTACTATTACTATTACTAAATTTATATTATAATAATATTAAATGATTTTTAGGAGATATTATGAAATTTACTTTTACTAAAGAAGCTTTACTAAAAGAAATGGCAATAGCACAAGAAATTATCTCAAACAAAAATGCAATATCAATACTTTCAAACGTATTACTCATTGCAGAAAACAATACTCTTACTATTAGAGCAACAGATATAAAAGTATCATTTGAAACTAAAATCCCTGTTGATATTGTTGAAGAAGGTACTACAACAGTATTTTGTGACAAATTTACCAGTATTATTGCTTCATTACCTTCAGGAGAAATAGAAGCAGAGCAAAAAGATAAAAAGCTCTACATTAAATCAATTAGTAAAAAAGCCCAATTTTCACTAAAAACAATATCAGATGTAGATTTCCCTGCTCTTATCGAACCGGAAAATATTGAATTCTTTGAAATATCATCTAAAGAACTTAAAGATATGATTACACAAACAGTTTTTGCTGTTTCTGACGATGAAACCCGTTATTTTATGAACGGGAGCTTTATGGAAAAAAAGGAAGACTATCTTTTATTTGCTGCAACAGACGGAAGACGGCTTGCTTTTAGCAAACATGACTTTGGTACTGCTATTCCTGACTTTAAAGGAGTTATTGTTCCTCCAAAAATATTATCTATTATTCAAAAAAGAGCACCGGATGAAGGGCTTATTGCACTTGGTGTTGACGAAAAAAATATTTTTGTTAGATTTGGTTCATATAAATTTACGTCATCACTTATTGACGGACAATTTCCTAATTATGAAAGAGTTATTCCTGAAAAGCAAGATTATTATTTTGAAACAGACCGAAATGACCTTATACAAGCACTAAAACGTGTTGCACTGTTAGTTGAGCAAAAATCAAAACGGATATTTTTAAAAATAGCATCTGATACGCTTACTATCAGCTCAACTGAAAATGAACTTGGAACTGCGAATGAAGAAATTACCTGCCAATACGAAGGGGAAGAAACAACTATTGCGGTAAATTACACATATCTTGAAGAACCTTTAAAAGTGATTGGTTCTGAACGGATTAGAATAGAATTTACCGATCCCATGCGTGCAGTAACACTGCGTCCTGAACCTGCTGAAAACTTTTTCCATATTGTTATGCCAATGCAAATGGAGTAAGTATTTGTGCCGTTTCTTTCGCTTTCGCTCCATAATTTCCGTAATATTGATAATAAGACAATAGACTTATCTGCACCGGAAATTTTCCTTGTCGGTAAAAACGGACAAGGAAAAACTAATCTTTTAGAATCGTTATATCTTATTTCTTATGGAAATTCTTTTAGAACACGGAATGAAAGCGAACTCTATAAAAAAAACACGAATGAATATAGCATACGGGTTTTATTTAGAGAAAATGAACAAAGAAGTCATACGATTTCTATTATTTCACAAAATAAAAAAAAGATATTAGAAAAAAATCTTAAGCGGGTTTATGATAGAAAAGATCTGATTTCTACTATTCCTTGTATTTTATTTTGTCATGATGATTTATCGTTTGCAACCGGTGCACCTGAACGCCGGCGGTTTTTTATTGATCAATCATTATCCTTATACGATTCTGCGTATATTGACTTACTACGGAATTTTACAAAACTCCTTAAATCCCGGAATTTAGTGCTAAAAGAACGGAATACCGAAATACTTGATGTTCTTGATGCTCAGCTTATTCCTGCCGGTATAGATATAATGCAAAAACGATCGGAAGCTATTGAAGCATTCAATGTACTTTTTTCAGAATTATATGAAAAAATCAGCGGAATAGATTCCGTTATGCTTGATTATACTCCTTCGTGGAAATGTCAGAATTTTGATGAAGTATTCTCCGTTCTTATAAGCAAGCGTGCATTAGATTTTTCAATGAATACCACAATGTCGGGACCGCATCGGGATAAAATCCGTTTTATTAGAAAAGGAAAGCCCTTTGTACAAACTGCCTCTATGGGGCAGCAGCGGCTTCTTTCACTTATTCTCCGTTCCGCACAGGCATACTACTATACAAAGACTACAAAGCGGTTTCCTGTACTGCTTATGGATGATGTGCTATTAGAGCTTGATCCGGAGAAAAGAAAGCGGTTTACAGAGCTTTTACCAGAATACGATCAGCTTATTTGTACGTTTTTACCCGGAGAGCCGTATACACAGTATAAAAGAGAAAAAACACTTGTATACATTGTTTCTGAAGGGAATTTTTATGGAGAGTAAGATAAAAAAAATTTCCGATTTAATTACATCGTATTCCGATACATTACAACTTTTTGAAGAGCATAAAGTTCTAGATATTTATAACTCGTGGGAGCAAATAGTTGGTGAAAAAATTGCTCCGCACAGCCGCCTTGTTGATATTAATCAGAACACTGCAATAATTGAAACAGATCATACTGGTTGGTGTCAGCAAATTTTACTACAAAAGAAAAAAATTATCCGGAATTTTCAAAAAAAATACACAGAACTTGAAATTCACAATATTGCAGTGGTAGTGTCTGCATATTATAAAGAAAAGGAAACAAAACCGGTTCATATAACCAATAATCAAGAAGAAGAGAGTAGTATATCTGTACCGCCGTTATCGAAAAATATACCTATTGAATTGACGAAGTTATTAAAAGATTTGCGGGATTCGATTATAATACACGAAAAATAAGCGGATGAGGGGAGTCGGACCCCCGTCACGAGCTTGGGAAGCTCGGGTAATAGCCGTTATACGACATCCGCAAACTGATACTTTGATACTACCATGTAATCCTGTTAAGCGTCAAGCTGCTGTTGACATTCAGATAAAAACTCATTGTAAAATATTGCTAAGCAAGCGATACTGTGATACTATAAAAATTATGAAAAAAATTATGTTTTTTATAATTTTCTTCTGCATATATGGAAGGGTGATTGCACAACATCAGGCAGATAAAGAAATTATAGACCGTTATGTAGAAAAAGCATTTGAAATACAAGATAATCCGCATGGGGAGCCGGACTACGCCGCTGCACTTGTCTTATTTCAGAAAGCAGCAGAGCATAATCATGCAGAGGCAGTGTATATGCTTGGTGTATATGCTATGAATGGGCTTGCCTGTCCGCAGGATGAGCAGCGTGCATTTGAATATTTTAAAAAGGCTGCTGAATTAGGGAGCGTTCCCGCACTTTTTACTGTTGTTAAGCAAGGATATATTCCAGCATTTTGGCGGCTGGGGAGCTGTCTGTATCATGGGATAGGTGTGAAACAGAATTATGAAGCAGCAGCTGAATTATTTAGAGCAGCTGCAGAATACGGCGAACCGAATGCTCAAAATTATTTTGGAATATGTGCTGCAAAAGGGCATGGGGTACCGCAAAACGATGAGGCAGCAGTATTTTGGTATCGCAAAGCAGCAGAGCAAGGATTAGCTGATGCTCAAAACAATCTTGGCTACCGATATAGCACCGGTTGGGGAATTGAACAGAGTAATGAGTATGCACTGCAATGGTTTCGTAAAGCAGCTGAACAAGAACATGATACTGCACAGTATAACCTTGCATCACTGTATTTTGAGGGAAAAGGTACTGCAAAAGACTATGCGCAAGCCGTATACTGGTATACCAAGGCGGCAGCTCATAATAATTCTGATGCACTTAATAGTTTAGGTATATGCTATGAAAAAGGAATGGGTGTACCCCGCAATACACAAAAAGCACTTACCTTTTATCGGCAAGCAATTGAATACGGAAGTAGAGAAGCTTTGCACAATCTTGGTATGTGTTATTATTACGGCAGCGGTGTTGCTAAAAATAAGCAGGAAGCATTTTCGTTATTTATACAGGCAGTTAATGCAGGATATATGCGTTCAGCATATTATGCTGCCGGCTGTTACTACACTGGAGCGGGTACGGAAAAAGACATGGCTAAAGCTATTGAACTGTATTCACGGGGTGCACAGCATGGCGATACGGATTGTCAATTTCAGTTGGCTGTTATGTATAAGCAGGGGAACGGAGTACCGCAAGATGATGAAAGAGCCTTTGCATTTCTTGTTGCCGCACTACGCGGCGGATACCCTGCAGGGGAATCCTATTCACCGGTTACCTATACTGATATTCCATACTATTTAAATGGAAAACACGAAGTTCAAGATTATACCGCATTTTTTAATCTTTGCAGCTTCGGTGCGGCACGGGATAATCCTGAAAGCTGTTTTTATCTTGCGGATATGTACCGGACAGGAAAGGGTACGGCAAAAGATAATAAAAAGGCACTGGAACTTTTTACAAAAGCGTTGGAAAACGGCTATGACCGTGCTGCACCATTTGCAGCGGTGTATTACACCTCGTATGAGAATAAGGGGTTTCCGCATGATTATGAAAAAGCACTGGAGTTATATAGTATTACCGCAGCAAAAAATGATCCGCACAGCTGTAACCAAATGGGGTGTATCTATCGCTACGGCTGGGGTACTGTGCCTAAAAATGAGGCAAAAGCACTGGAATATTTTTTAAAAGCGTTTGATGCCGGAGATACAACCTATGCTGCCTTTATTGCAGAATACTATTATCATGGATTAGGTACGGTACAAGATTACAAAAAAGCCTTTGACTTTTATCTAATTGGAGCAGAAGAAAGCGATGCAGACAGTCAATTTGAACTTGCTGGTTTATACTTTCGCGGTGAAGGGACTGAAAAAAATGAAACCGCTGCCCGTAGGTGGTATCAAAGTGCGGCTGATGCAGGACACGAAGAGGCAAAGAAAATACTCAAGCAGTTCAAATAAGGTAGAACAGTATTCCTAGTCGGCAACGGAAATGATGCAGGTAGCCGGTATACTGTTAAATTGGGAAAAAATGAAAAATATTAGAAATATATTATGTGTACTCATAGTATTTTGTGCATATTATTGCTTTGCTGAGAATAGAGATTATCACTATGAATCAGCAAATTCTGAATTCATTGGCTTTATCTCAAGAGAAGATTTCCCCTGTCCTCCAAATTATGAAAGTATTGAAAATGGTGATGCAAAAGAAACTTACTGGATATTAAAATTAATACATTGTATTAACATTGTTGAAAAAGATAATGCAAATAGTTATGAATCAAATGTTTCACGGATTCAGCTCATATTAAAAGATTATCAATACCAAAAATATACATCATTTATCAACAAAAGAGTAAAAGTAGTTGGTAAATTACAACATGCCGCAACAGGACATCATAAAACTGAGGTTTTGATAATTGTAAAAGAAATAACACTATTCTAACCTCCGCTCATTTTACTTATTTCTATAATAGCAATGTTTTTGAGCTATAATTTATTGGGATATGAAGAGAGATGGTACCCCCCTTACTAAGAGGCAAGCAACCTAAATTC
>JBQMYW010000043.1:0-15442 GCA_052173295.1 Treponema sp. | reverse complement strand
TCTCATGGAGCCGCGGGAGCGGCAGCAGGTGCCGGTACAGCCGCTGCAGGCAATGGACATACTACACCGGTTACTGGAGCAGCGGGAGCAGGCGGTGCTTTTAATGGAGCCGCGGGAGCGGCAGCAGGTGCCGGTACAGCCGCTGCAGGCAATGCACATACTACACCGGTTACTGGAGCAGCGGGAGCGGGCGGTACTTCTCATGGAGCCGCGGCAGAACGCTACCGCCGGCTGCAGGCAGAAGTAAATGCAACCTTACCGTCAGTGGATAATGCATCTTCATTATCTGCCGGCTTAGATGAAACAATGGACTATTCGGAGGATTATAATATTGAGTGATTTATATAAATATTTAATTGGAACATTAGTAGGAGTTTTACTGTGTCTTTTGTGTTTTGTGGGCTATTATACATTCAGCGGAACTTCTGCAAGTCCCGAATCCGCCGCACTTACACAAGGTACAAATACCCCGCAAACAAAACGGACTGCGGATTTTCCGGATTCAATGTCCTCTGAGCAGCTGAATGGATTTGATACAGCCGGTTTAACTGCTGATGAGCAAGCACGCATTTATGCTGCTCAAGCTGCAAATGAAGGTCTATCAAAAAAGCATGAAGAAAATCCTGATGATAGTATGCAAGCTGCCTTAGCAGCACGGGCTGATGTATTGCGGCAAGGAGATACGCACGATCTTAACGCTTTCGGCGGAGGTTTTCATAATGAAAGCAACAGCCTACAAAATATTTCAGAACAAAATGATATGAATCCGCTGCTTGCAGCTTCTGTAAACCCATTGGAACAGAACAAACAGCAGGAGGATGCAGTCCGTGATTTAATCCGTAGGGGTAAAAATGCACTGGATAAAAATATTTTATCTGATTCTCTCGATTTATTTGAACAAGCTGATACTGAAATGCCCAAAGATAGCTTATTTTCTGCAGAATCTTACCGGGATATTGCACATGCATTGTTTCTTTTTTCAAAAATCACAGGATCAGAAAGTGAAGCACGGATATCCCGTGATGCAGCTGAAACATATATAAAAAAATCACTTGCAGTACAAAATACAGAGTCAGGACGGACATTATATGGAAGAATTATTGAAGCTCAAAAAAATGCTGATGCATTAGCACAGCAGCAAGTTTTATTAGCACAGCAAAAAGCTGCCGAAAAGGAAGCTGCTGAAAAAAAAGTTGAAACACAAAAACGGCAAACGCGGGATTGGATAGCACAAGGAAAAAATGCTGCACAGCGGAAGCAAGCTGCAAATGCACTGTTCGCTTTTGATCAAGCAGATAAAGATATGCCTGATAGTACTCAGTTTGCATCAGCAGCGTATACAGAAATGGCAGAATCTCTTTTTGATTTATCAGAAAAAGATACCAGTTCAGGGAATACAGCACTTGTATTGAATAAAGCAGAAGAATACGCACAAAAAGCACTTGATTTAACCGGATCGTCTACAGCACTTTCTTTACGTGCCGCTATTGCTGCATCACGCGATTCTGTCCGCAAAAATGCTGATTCAAATGCAGCTGCAGAGGCTGAGCGTAAACAAAAAGAGCAGTTGGCAAAGCAACAGGCTGAACAAGAGCAGAAAGCAGCCGCTGAGCGTAAACAAAAAGAGCAGTTGGCAAAACAACAGGCTGAACAAGAGAAAAAAGCGGCAGCTGAGCGTAAGCAGAAAGAACTGCTGGCAAAGCAACAGGCTGAACAAGAGCAGAAAGCAGCAGCTGAGCGTAAACAGAAAGAGCTATTGGCAAAACAGCAGGGTGAACAGGCAAAAAAACAAGCTGAGGCACGTGCAGAATTAGAGAAAAAAGCAGCAGCTGAACGTAAACAGAAAGAATTACTTGCTAAACAAGAGGCAGAGGCACGTGCCAATACACAGAAGAACGCTGCCATGCAACCGCAAAATGATCAGAAAACACGGCAAGAAGTACGGAAATTTGTTACACAGGGAAAACAAGCAGCTCAGCGGAAACAGTTATCTCCTGCTGTATCTGCATTTAAAAATGCAGATACTATTATGCCGGAAGATGCGGGCTTTGCATCTAATACCTATAGAGAAATTGCAGATTCTTTGTTTGCTCTTTCGCGATCTGCCCCAACTCCTGCAATAGCACAGGATGCACGGGAAAAAGCTGCTGAGTATATTCAAAAATCTCTTAACGCAAAAAATACGCAGGAGGGAAGAAATTTACAAGCCCGCATTGCTGATGCACAGAAAAAAGCAGATGCAAAATCAACAGCAATGCAAAATCAGCAGCAAAAGCCGGACGCAGGAAAAATGCAGAATAAGTCTACGGCTTCAGCATCAACCGGTAGTTCATCAGCAGATACCCAGAAACAAAAAACTGACATTACCAATCTTGTTGCACAGGGGATAGCAGCTGCTGATAAAGGGCAGCTTTCTGAATCCCGCACTGCATTTGACAAAGCTGCAAATATGATGCCGCAAAATGATCCATCATTTTCTGCTGAGCAATACCGAAAAATGGCAGAATCACTCCTTAAACTTTCGCGTGCAGTTCCAGCTCAATCAGATGCAGCTTTGAAAAGCGGTGAAGGATATATCCGTAAATCTGTTGCAGCAAAAAATACTGATGCTGAATCTCACTTTATTTATAGCGGTATCGCAGATGGTTTAAAAAATACCCCGCTTGCATTGAAAGAATTAGAAGCAGCACAACGTCTTGATAAAAATAATGCTTTATACAGCTATGAATTAGGGCGTAAGTATTTTGAACAGAAAAAATATACAAATGCCAGAACCTTATTTGAGTCAGCGGTAAAGGCAGATCCCAAGCATTCTGCTGCTTTTTTCAACCTTGGTATGACGCATAAAGTATTGAATGCGCAGAAAGCGGCATTAACAGCCTTTCAAAAAGCTGCGGCATTGAAACCTGATTATATCCGTGCATGGCTCGAAATTGCCCGTATTCAAGATAAAACCAAGCAGTATAAAGAAGCTGTTGCACAGTATAAAAAAATACTTGCAATTGATCCGAAGCATACCGCAGCTTTAAAAGAGATGGCACAAGTATATGCTAAAATGAAAGATAATAAACAGGCAGAACAGTATTTTAAAGAAGCTCTTTCTGCTGGCGATACCGATCCTGTTACTTATTATAACCTTGCAACTGTACAGCTGGATGCAGGGAATATACAAGATGCTGTTAAAAATGCAGAAAAAGCGGTTGCTGCAAATGCTCGTGATGCACGTTTTTTGTATACGTATGCACTTGCTCTTGATAAAAACAAAAATTCAGGAGAGGCAGAAAAAATATATTTACAAGCAATTTCCGCGGATTCAAAATATGTCAAGCCTCGTATTAATCTTGGAAGAAAGTATCTTGAATCAGGAAAACTCAAAGAAGCGGAAGAGCATTTAAAAGCTGCGTATGCACTTGAATCTTCAAATTTTGAAGTAAATATTAATTTAGGCAAACTGTACGGATTAAAAAATCAATACGGTCAATCAATTGAATACTATTCCAATGCTATTAAACGTATGCCGAAAGATATTGAAGCACGCCAAAATCTTGCAGCCGCATATCTATCGGCAGGTCTAAAAGAAAATGCCCGTGATACTTACAAAGCAATTATAAATTTGGACAAACAGTCATGGGATAGTTATTATGAATTAGGCAAAGTGTATATCAGTTTGAATAGTACAGCGGATGCAAAAGTAATACTTGAAAAATTATTACAGCAAAAACCAAATTACCGGTATGCAGCAGAGGTAAAAAAACTGCTTGCTTCATTATAGTATGATTTTTTTATAGGATGGATAAAAATGGCATTAGCAGAGAAAAAACGTATTTTGACTCTCCCTGTTAAAATTGTGTTAACCCAAGAAGGGTCAACCTTTTTTATCAAGCAAAATAAAAAGCTGCTTCGATTTACTTTAGCAGGGAATGTTGAAGAATACGGGATAATTTTAGAAAAATTTGCTCCGGAAACACTTCAGCGGCTGATACTGGCAAACTATATTTCAAAAATTGAAATATCACGGTCAGAACTCGTATCATCCCGCTTAGAAATAATGGACTTATCAAAGCTAATTGTTTTTTCTCTTCTCTATCGCAAATATGATTTATTCATATTTAAGCAGATATTGAATTCCCCTGTTATTAAAAAGTGGAATAGATTAAATCCGTCTAGCATTATTGATGAACAAACTCATATTAACGAAAAATATCTTGCAAAAATTCTACAAGTAAATGAAAAGCTTATCTACGATACTAAGCAAGAAATATTAACACCGCTTTATTCATTTATCAATAAAAATGAAGCATTAAAACCGGCTGAAAAGAACTTACAATTATTTTTAAGTGAAAAATTTTTAAATAATCTGCGTCCATTTATCTGGTTTATTGTAACAAAATTTAAATCAGCCCCTGATTTTGATGCTATTATCCGTGTTATCCGAACTACTCTAACGGAATATATGGATAAAACACGGCTTGCTGAATTTATTTCACTCATGCTTATGGAACTCATTTTAAGTGCAGAAAATTTAAATATGCGTAATGAAGCGAAACGGTTATTTCCCGATTTAGAAGATCCTCAATCTGCATTATTAGATCCCTCAATTCGTCAGCGGCTTATATCAGGGCTTGAACATCGCGGTGATATGGTGTTTGTTTCTTGGAAACTGGGAGGAGGCAGTAATGCTTCTATTGGAACGCATGGAAAATTGCAAATCTCTGTATATAATAAAGGAGAATCTTCCGAGGCTGTTAAAACAAGTTTGAATGATATGAAAAGTGCTGATGTAAATAAAAATTCTTTGATAGATTTTTATAGAAATTTACCTGAAGGTTCTGATGCATCAAACTTAGGAATGTACTATATTTCATATTTACTTGGTGAATGTGAAAAAGTAAATGTACATTTTGAATCCAATGCAAACCAGTTTGGCTCTGACTTAACGGTTATTAATCTTGCGTTTATGTTTTAACAGTCTATTGTAGGAGAACCATGCAGCATAATATATGTACAGGTATTGCAGTATGTATAGCACTGCTTGCAATGTCGTGTTCATTTGAGCCGCCTTCTGTGCAAAATTATAAGGTACAGCGGTTGTATTTCAAGAACCAACGCGGAATAATTACAGAGCAATTATCAGTTTTTGTGATTTTCCGTGATAAAGATGGTAAGAATGATTATAAGTCAATGACTCTCTGTGAAGATGCAACTGGATTATTCTGGGTAATTACTCGGGATAATACCGTTTTTTTACAGGAAACGAGTCATACTGCACAAGAGCAATGGGTTGGATCGAATAAATTTTTGTATCCGCGCCGCCCATTCCCTCAAGGCAGCTATCATATAACTGTATCTGATTTAAGCGAAAACGGTACATCAATTACCATACAGTTAGGTGAGCCTGTACACTTTTCCCGTGAGCCGTTTGAACTTGTATGTGAAAACGGCGGCTGGCTTGTTAAAGTATATGACACATCAATCTGTAGCCGTTTTCGGTTAATTGTACTGGGTGCTGATATGCAGCCGGTTTATACAGAAGATATCTCCGGCAGCCTTACCGGAACACTCTCTGAATTACAGGAAAAGGCTGAAAGCGGTAGATATATACAGTGTATCGGTGAAAATAGCAGCGGTACTGCCGGATTTATGAGTGCTGCAGTAGTGATTCCTGATTAGAAGTATAGGGTACCTCTAAAAACTCGGTTAGATTTTTAGAGGTACCCTATAGTAAAAGCTGTATTATACTCTTTCTAATATGTTTCTCCTGAATTTTTGTCGTATTTTTCTTTCATATTCTCAATAAATATGCTACAATTATTGCAGATTTCGATACTATTTACTTACGTTCGGAGGAAAATGTCTATGCGTATTTTAATGGTTGCCAGTGAAGCAGTTCCTTTTGCAAAAACCGGCGGCTTAGCAGATGTTGTATCAGCATTATCGTATAATTTAAAAAATCAAGGGCATGATGTACGGATTGTTATGCCGCGTTATTATAAAATTAATAGGGAACATTTAAACGCCATTCCCGGACCGTTAAGTATACATATCGGTTCAAGTGAATACTGGGCAGAAGTATATACCGCCGTGCTGCCTCAGTCTTCAGTGCCGGTATATTTTATTGATCATGAGCAGTGTTTTGGAAGAGACGGCATCTATGGTTCTGTGTTTGAGCCGGATTTTAAAGATAACGCAAAACGCTTTTCTATGCTCTGTCATGGAGCCTTTGCCCTATGCCGTAAAGAAAACTGGATACCTGACATCATGCATGCACATGATTGGCCCACTGCCTTAGTTCCGGTTTTGCTGAAATTCGGACATGGATATGACGATTTTAAGAATACTGCAAGCGTATTTACAATCCATAATATCGGCTATCAGGGGATTTATAATAAAATGCTCTATGCGGAAACCGGTGTAGATTGGGTGCATTTTTATAATGCAGGGTTTGAAGATTGGGATCGCATGAATTTTTTGAAAGCAGGACTTATATCTTCACAACAGCTTACAACAGTTTCTCCCACGTATGCAAAGGAAATCCAAAAAAGTGAGCATGGTTTCCGCATGGAATCGGTATTGCAATATAGAGCAAATGAATTAACCGGTATTTTGAATGGAGTTGATACTGAAGTATGGAACCCTGCGAGCGATCGGTATATTCCGCATCCCTATAAAACACCGGCAGGAAAAGCAAAAAATAAAGCAGCTCTTCAAATGCGGTTCGGCTTGCCGGTAGATAAGGATATTCCGCTTTTCGGCATGGTAACACGGCTGACGGATCAAAAAGGTGTTGCCGAGCTTTTTGGTCCTGCGTATGGTTCTGCATTTAAAATGTGTCAAGAGCTTTCTATGCAGTTAGTAGTATTAGGATCCGGTGATACATGGTGTGAAAATGAATTACATTCACTTGCACAGAGACTGCCTAACTTGAAAGTTTTTATTGGTTATGATGAAGAATTAAGCCATTTAATAGAAGCAGGAAGTGATTTCTTTTTAATGCCTTCGCGGTATGAACCGTGCGGTTTGAATCAAATGTACTCATTATTATACGGTACATTGCCGATTGTCCGCAACACGGGCGGACTTGCAGATACTGTTGAAAACTATAATCCGGAAACAGGTGCAGGAACCGGCTTTGTTTTTGAAAATCTTACCCCGCACGATATCTACGATATTGTAAGTCATGCAGTAACAGTATGGAATGGACGGCCTGAGCATATTAAAAAGATGCAGAGAAAGGCTATGAAGCAAGATTTTTCATGGGATAGCTCTGCAAAAAAATACCTTGCAGTATATGAAAAAGCATCTCAAGGGAAAAAAGCATAGAACCGTGGTAAGTATACTATTGGCAAATAGAGGTATGGTGCTTGTTTAAAATAAATAAGGGGTATTCACTATTATGAATACCCCTACGGCTAGTGCTAATCGTAGCTTATTCTTTTTAGATTAGTTTTGAGAATATGTTCGCCGCGGTTTTTCTTGTGCTTCGTTAACCCGTAGTCTTCTTCCTTCAAATTCTTTTTCATTTAATTCAGCAATTGCTGTTGCTGCAGCACCCTCATCGCTCATTTCAACAAATCCGAAGCCTTTAGAGCGGTTACTAAATTTATCCCGTATAACAATAACTGATACGACTTCACCGTAGTTTCCGAAAAGAGCTGTTAAGCCCTCTTCTGTGGTTGCATAATTCAAATTTCCTACATAAATTTTTTGAGACATACTCAAATCCTTCTCACCTTTTCGGCACAAAATACTGATCCATACGGACCATTTCTATGAGACCTTATGATTCAGTATGACAAGCAAGAAGCATAGTGTTCAGCTACCCATTAACAAAAAAACATAGATCACCTAGATACAATAATAGTAACATGGTTTTTTACTGCGGTCAATGATGAATTCTGCAGGAGTGTACAGTCCATAAAGCCGGTAAATGCGGGCTGCTTTGTTCTATTTGATGTATTTGAACAGGGCAGTCCGCATACGGGGATTTTATATACCCCGCTCACTCATAATTACTTTGATTTCATCTTCATTTATGCCGACCATTGCTTCGCCTAAATCTTCAGAAATTGCTGCTAGAAGTGCCGGATCGTTATAATGTTTTACTGCCTGTACAATGGCTTCTGCCCGTTTTACCGGATTACCTGATTTAAAAATACCGCTGCCGACAAACACGCCGTTTGCCCCAAGGTGTACCATTAATGCCGCATCAGCAGGTGTTGCAACTCCTCCTGCTGAAAAATTCGGTACAGGCAGTGTGCCGTTATCGTGGACGTATTTTACTAATTCATACGGCACTTGAAAGTTTTTTGCTGCGACATACAGCTCATCTTTGCGGAGAACTGTTAATTGCTTCATTTCACTTTGAATATGCCGCATGTGCTTTACTGCTTGGATAACATCGCCGGTACCTGCTTCTCCTTTTGTGCGGATCATTTTTGCACCTTCTTGAATTCTTCTTAATGCTTCGCCGAGATTCCGTGCACCGCATACAAAAGGAACCTTGAATGCTGTTTTATCAACGTGGTACAGCTCATCAGCGGGGGATAGCACTTCGGATTCATCAATAAAATCTATTCCGATAGCTTCAAGAATGCGGGCTTCGACAAAATGTCCGATGCGGACTTTTGCCATGACGGGAATATCAACCGCTTTCATAATTTCGCGAATCATTTTAGGATCGCTCATACGTGAAACACCGCCTGCTGCCCGTATATCAGCAGGAATGCGTTCTAGTGCCATAACAGCTGCCGCACCTGCTTTTTCTGCAATTTTTGCCTGCTCGGGATTGGTAACATCCATGATAACACCGCCCCGCAGCTTTTCTAAAATATCCATAAGAACCTCCATTACATATCGCAGTAGGGAACCTCTAAAAACCTCAGTTTTTAGAGGTGTTTAGAGATGCCCAGTATTGTATCTATATCTGATATTTTGTGAAAGTAGCTTATCATTGATTTTTTATGAGTTCTCCAGCCGTTTTTCTTTCGCTGTTTTATAAGAAAAATATATGGATAGAGATGAATATACCAGTGCAGTACCCGATGATGAATGGTGTCCTGTTATTTCTGAATGGGATAATCCCCTGTACAGTGCGGAAACTGCCGAAGATGCTGCAGCGGTGTGTGCCCGTACCGTTTTCGGTATACCGGTGCTGTACCCGTGGCAGCGGCTCGTTATTGCAAATATTTTGGATGCTGTTGATGCTGTTGAATCTGCGGCAGTACATACGGGGCAGGCATCGGGGGCTTCCAGTATGGAGCAAGCAGCAGATGCCTGTACTGTAGAGGAATTAAGCGGTGAGAAACTCAGTGAAGTATATGATGAAGACGGTATTCACCGCGGCAGGCAAATTGTTTTGCTGCCGACTGGTGCAGGAAAATCTTTGTGCTTTCAAGTTCCTGCATTGCTGTTAGAAAAACCGACACTTATTATTTATCCGCTGCTTGCTTTAATGAGCGATCAAGTGCGGAGAATGGAGGAGGGGCAGCTTGCACCGGTTGTGTTCCGCGGAGGTCAAACCCGTGAAGAGCGGGCATCTCAATATGCCCGTCTTGACGGGTCGGACGGAAAGCCGCCTGCTAAGCTCATTATTGCAAATCCTGAAATTTTAGCAGATGATGCGGTGCTGCATCGTATAAAATTACGGGGAATTGCACATCTTGCTATTGATGAAGCGCATTGTACCAGTGAATGGGGCGATAGTTTCCGTCCGGCATATTTACAGCTGCACGGCATCATCGCAGCACTGAATCCGCCTGCGGTAACAGCATTTACTGCAACAGCAGGAGATGCCGTGTTACAGCGTATCAGTAGTA
Source organism: Treponema sp. (assembly GCA_052173295.1). Lineage (GTDB taxonomy): Bacteria > Spirochaetota > Spirochaetia > Treponematales > Treponemataceae > Treponema. Next base: position 5,627 of record JBQMYW010000043.1, on the reverse strand, counting down.
TTTTATTTGATGGTGCTGCTCATATTGTACGCGGCGAAACGGATAGAAAAAATATCAGCTATTGTGTTACACGCTGCCGCATCAAGGAAGCAGCACTTCTGTATGAAGTAAGCCGCCGTGCCCGTCCGGCGGTTGTGTTTTGTGCAACCCGTGCAGGAGTAGAAAAAACTGCTGCCTTATTGCGGTATATGCTGAAAGATACCCGTATCCGCTTTTACCACGCGGGTTTGCAGCGTGCAGAGAAAGATGAAGTAGAACAGTGGTTTCATCAGCATGACAGTGCAATTCTTGTAACAACGTGTGCATGGGGCATGGGTGTTGATAAAAAGAATGTGCATACAGTTATTCATGCGGATCCGCCGCCTACTGCAGAGGCTTATACCCAAGAAGCGGGACGGGGCGGAAGAGATGGAAGTCCTGCCGAAGCGGTGCTGTTGTGGAGTCCGGAAGATGCACAAAGGATTGCCCGTTTACCGGAACAACAGCGGAAGCGTGCCGAGGTACTTACTGCATTTGCTGAAAGCGGCAGATGCAGACGCGAGGTATTACTGGAAGCCTTGGGAGAAAAACGGGCAGTGCCGGTAAATGCCGGAGATGAAAGCATTGCATGTTCAGGGTGTGATATTTGCAGCAAAACAGCGCGGTATGCTCCGTATGATGAAGATGCCCTTATTGCCTTTATTGCAAAACAGGGGAGTATGCATACCGTCCGCTCGCTGATTACTTTGCTGCATACTACCGTCCCTTATTGGCGGGTACGTGATGCTGCCGATCTTATTACACAGCTGCTTGATAGTAAAACAATCTCCGAAAAATGCTATCCGGGCTGGAAACGGCTGATATGTAGTAAGAAAAGCCTCTCCGATTCATCGGGATTTCCTTTCATGCGGAATTCCCGGGCAAAATCTCTCTCTCTGTTGCATTTTTTCATTAATTGGTTTAGAATACCGAAATCACACATATCAAGGAGTATGAGTATGGCTTATAAGATCTCCGATGAATGCGTAAACTGCGGTGCTTGCGAAAGCGAATGCCCGGTAAGTGCAATCAGTGAGGCTGACGGAACTCATGTTATTGATGCTGATGTTTGTATCAGCTGCGGTGCTTGTGCAGGGGTTTGCCCTTCAGAAGCAATATCTGAGGAAGTGTAAACCTGTTCGGAAACTTCTGTTTCTGAGCAGGCAGGGCATTTCTAAAATCTAACCGAGTTTTTAGAAATGCCCAAATATTTTACAAACTGCTTTGTGCAAAGGATTTCCAGCGTGAAAGAGTATTTTCACAGAATTATTTCCGGCTATCGGCTGTTATTTTTTAAAATTTGTTCATTTATCCTCATTTTTGCACTTTGCCTTGGTTTGAGCATTGTTATTGTGTATCCGCTATGGTTCTTAGCAGTACGGTATGCTGCTGTATATACTGTTATTGCACTGTTACTGTTATCGGGAACACTGTTGTATTTTGCAGTTAAACGGCAAATAAAAAAATATAAACAAAACCGCAAGAAATTTTTTCATACATTAATAAAACGCAGTATTATATGTGCCGGACTTATTGCCTGTATTGTATCGCTTATGTATTTTCACCGTGTGATAACACTTTCGCTATTCGTTCTTTCTGCCTTGATTTATGGTTTTGTTGCATTTGGGTATTCTCAAGATTCTTTTTGACAGTATTCTATGAGAAAACCGGTACTTCTCTTTTTCTTTTTCGCGGGGTGTTCCCTGTATCTTTACAGCGGCGTAATTCAATTACCGCTTATCCCCGAACTTTCTGCTGATAATCATATTTTTCAGCAATATTGTGATGATGTGCTGTATGCCCGAAAAGCCCTTGCAGGAGGAAAATCTTTCACAAAATTACCCATTAATTTTTACCGTTATACCGTCAAAAAAGATGATACTGTGATAAAAATAGCCGCACGGTGCAGTATTCCCTATGATGCAATCATAACATTAAATGGAATTGAGTCCATAGAAACGCCCCTTGCCGGACGCATGATTCTTTTACCGACACTTCCTGCTCTCTATTTACCGGAAAAAGCTTCATCTGATATTGAAAAACTAACCGAAGCACTGTGTAAAAAAATACCGGAAGAATCTTTTTCTTTGAACGTTCCGCAACCTAATACCGGTGGTAAAAAACTGTACCGGTGTTTTCCTAATGCCCTGCTTGACGGTACGGTACGGAACTTTTTTTTTAGATACCGCTACCGTTTCCCGCTTGACAATGCTGTAGTGACCTCGCCTTTCGGCGTGCGGAAAAGCCCTTTTACGGGTAAGCCGAGCTATCATGCCGGTATAGACCTCGCCGCTCCGAGCGGTTCCCCCATTTATGCCTGTACCTCAGGAGAAATTATCAAGATTGCCTATAGCAATATATACGGAAACTATATTATTCTCCGTCATGATGACGGCAGAGAAAGTTTATACGGTCATTTGAGTGCAGTAAAAAGTCGCTTGTATCAAAAAGTAAAATCAGGTACAATAATAGGAAATGTCGGCTCAACCGGCATGTCAACAGGACCGCATTTACATTTTGAAATACATGAGCAGGGGAAAGCAAAAAATCCGGTACTGTTTATTAATACAAAGCAATGAAACAAAGGCTGTTTTTTTTCGTATTTTCTTTTATCTTTTCACTTTCGGCATTTACTGCGGAAACATTCCGTGTGAGCCGTATGCATACCTGTGTGCTGGATGCCCGTTATTTGGATCCAGTGGTAGTAACAGCAGGGTATAATGATGCGATTGCATGTTCTACGCAGTTTAATTCTATTTTTTTAGAGGGAATAGAGCTTGAAATAAAACAGCCGAAAGAAGCACTTGATACCCCTAATGCACTTGCTTATACAGTGTACACCGGCATAACTCCTGATGCTTCGAGCGAGAAAATTGATTACACAGGTACTAAACTTATATCACATATCTTACCGAACCGTTCTTCTTTTATTATCCGCATTCCTTTTAAAGAAAAACATAGCCTTGCTCCTGTTCCGCATTCTCTGCTCTTGCCTTATGAAGAGAAAAATGCATTTGAAACATTTGTACTGCGTTTTCACCCCATTATGAAAGGCTTGCCGGAATCATTTGAGCAAGCCCCGTATAAAGTTATTATTCGTCCGCTGCTTATTGCCGAAGGCGGTCTGAAATTACACATTTCCTATCCTGATAATGAAGTAAAGCCGATTAACATTCAAATTAACCGTACCTATATCCCGCAGAGTGCTGACATACAGCTGCTTGCCCCGGGATCATATATCTTAAATATTACCTCAAACAATTACCGTAGTGAAATGCGGTCATGTATTATTGAACGCGGTAAAATAACCTCGCTTGAAATTCCATTAAAATCGCTTACCCCTAAGATTAGGATCCTTGTACCTCAGCATATAGGGGTATTTGTTAATGATAAAGAATGGGAATATTCTGATAATTTTATACCGATTCCCTCTGGTGTGCATATTGTTGTATTTAAAATGGGGTCATACGAAATTACCCGTCAAATAATTGTGGAAGAGGGAAAATCTTATGATTTGTCCATAACAATGGATGTAAATTTTGATGAGGTTCAATAATTTATACAATTATTTATTAAGATTTTCTACTAATGAGCCGATATATAGAATATCGGTTGGTTAGTTCCCCTCCCACCCATTAGCCAACCGATAGCCAGACGGCGGGCCGGTTGCATAAACCGGCTCTTTTTTTATATCCGTTTATTGCAGCAGTATAGACTTATTTTGCCTTGGACGTTTCCGAACGGTGTGCTGTATTTAGCTGGTTTTTACGTACTTTATGCGTTAGCAGCTCTGCTTTAGCAACGCTGATTCTGCTGCTGTAAGTTCGCGGCAGGAACCGCAGGGGAGGCAGGGGTCAAGCTGTACCCCTCCCATAGCAATTCGTTTTAGGTATGCTACTTCGTTTCCAAGAGCTTTTATCATTTTTTTTACTTGGTGATATTTTCCCTCATAAATGTGAATAAAAAGTGAGGTGTATTCACCGGAACTGTCTGCACCGGAAGCATTATCTGTAAGAGTAAGCTGTGCAGGCATACAGGTAAATCCATTTGCCAGCTGTAAACCTTTATTACAGCGGTTTTGCCACGCTGTAAATTCAGAAGCAGTAAACGGTTGTGCTGTTTTAACATAGTATGTTTTTACACAATGAGATTTCGGAGCCGTTATGCGGTGTGTCAGTTCTCCGTCATTGGTAATAATGAGTAGTCCTTCGGTGTCAATATCCAGCCTGCCGATTGGAAAAAGCTCCATACGGGAAAAAGGCTCCGGCAAAAGCTCCATAACTGTGCGGTGCAGCGGGTCATTTGTAGAAGTTACAACTCCTGCCGGCTTATGCAGCATGAGATAGCAGTGCGTCCGTAATACCAACTGAATACCGTTGCAGGTTATGGTATCGGCTGCCGGTTCAACAGGAAACGCAGGATCGGTGATACGGGTTCCATTTACGCTATAACACTGCATCCGTAAGAGTTTCCGTATTTCTTTACGGGAACCTATCCCGTTTAATGCTAAAAGTTTATCAAAACGCATCTGCATAGGAGTTTTCAACACGGCGGAGTACAGAGCCGCTGATACAGTGCTTTCATGCCCTGTACACCATTTTTCAGTAGGGCTGTAATACACGGCCGCCCTATCATAACCTGTGCTGCACCGAGTTTTTTAGCGGCAGCAATGTCAGCGTATGTCCGTAATCCGCCGTCAACCCATACTTCCTGTGTGTATTTTTTTAGAACACTACCATATTCTGCAAGAAAATCAGCAGTGCTGCCGCGTTGTGTTTCTATTCTTCCGCCATGATTTGATACAACTGCAATTTCAGGTTTTAAGTCTTTTATCAGTGCAACATCTTCCGCTGTAAAGACTCCTTTTACAGCAAAGGGGCGGCCGGCATACCGGCGGACTTCCTGCAATTGGGCTGCAGTCTTTTTTTCCAGCTGTACAAGATTACGCATTGTAAGAATATTATATGCATCAATATCAATACCGATATAGTCCGCAGAATCCCGTACCCAATCAATTCGTTCAAAAATACGGGTGTTGGGGTATGGTTTTATAAATACTGCACCGGAGGTATTATACCGCTGTAAAGCAGCAAGTCCGCCTTGAATCTTGGAATCGGGGCAGCCGTCGCCGATGCTCAATAAAAAACCTGCACACAATGCCGATTCAATGATATCAAAGTAAAATGATTCTTCACAATCATATCCAATATTTTCGACAGCACCAGTTACCGGTGCAAGCCGGATAAGCGGCAGTGCGGTATCTCCATCTGCCGTATGATATTTTTTCCATGCAGCACAATTATCAATAAAATTTGCATTGCGGAATACCCCGCCCATTCCCGGCAATTCGCTGCGGCAGCCGAATCCGCTGCATTCAGTGCAAAAATGGCATTTGTACGTAGTCATAAAGGATTGATAATAAAAAATATTTTGAGTTTTTACAAGTGCCTTGTTTCTTACTATTGATTTTTTTATGCAAACCTCTTGCACTTTATAGGGGAAAGTTGTAAAATAAATTTTAAAGCGTAATCCTCTGTTATTCCCCTGATACTTTCAGGGGGGGGGGGGGGCAGCATGTTAAAAACAATTAAAGCAATCATAATTATAGT
>JBQMYW010000042.1:0-16403 GCA_052173295.1 Treponema sp. | reverse complement strand
CGGGGGGGGGTAAATAAGTATTTCATTTTATCAAACAAATTCCATATACACCAATAATTTTACGCAGATATACCGAACATACCAATAGTTCGGAAACAACATATCGTACATCCATAGTATACCACGGATACAAAGAATCTGCAAGAAAAAAGTTATGAGCAGTCGAGATTCCTGCATAAAAGGACAGAAAAGTAACAGCAGCCTTTATATACTCATAGAAGTCTCTACAGAGCAGAAACGCTGCCCTTGTGTTTTTATGCATTTTTTTATATGGTAGATTAAACCTGTTCAAAAAAGGAAGTTTCCGAACAGGGGGTATGTTATTCAAACTTCTTTTAAAAATGCCGGTGTTTCAAAAACCGGAAAAGGATTATTATGGGTTCCGGGAAAAAACTGATTAAATATAATAATGATGTTATTCAAGAACTGCCGTTATGGGCACAAGAATTTGCAGTAAAGTATTGCACAGAAACAGTTAATTTATACTTTGTACATGGAAATATCCGGGATTTTCTTCCTCATTCACATAAAAACAGTGTCCATTTTGTATTTGTTAAAATACGTGATTATATTTCAGAAGTTATATTCGGCAATAGAGATATTATTGTATTTTATGATACGTCCAGCGGTGTTTCATTTTGTATGCGGGAAATGGAAGAAGCCTATATCACCACCATGCACAACCGCTACCCCGACATTCCAATCCAAGAATTTTTTTCCCGCGATCCGCTCAAAGCATTTCCCTATCTTGAGCGGTATTTTAGCTTGAATATGGGAAATGATTTACGCATCGTTCTGATAATTGATTATGCAGAAACAATAATCCCCTCTGATGAAATCGGCAATCTTGATTCTGATGACCGGTATTGTTTAGTAACCCTTAACCGCTGGTCGCATGATCCACGTTTTACTAACGAAGATATTTCGATTGTTATGCTGACTGAAAACTTAGCGGACGTAAATCCGCGATTAGTTGCCTCTCCCTCTACCGTTAAAGTTGCTATCCCGCTGCCGTCGGAAGAAATACGGACAAAATTTCTTAGCTATCTGCAATCAAAAGAAGAATTGTTATTAGAACGATCGCTTAATCCTGAACGGATTGGTAAACTGACTTCAGGACTAAACCTTTTAAATCTCAATCAGCTTGCAAAAGAATCTTACAATGAAGATGTCCCCATTACATTGGAATATCTCCGCCGCAAAAAGCAGCATATCATAGAAAATGAAGCAGGCGGGCTGTTGGAGTTTCTAAATACTGAGCATGATTTATCGTTTATTGCAGGGCACGAATTTGTAAAAAAACGATTTAAAACCATGGCAAAGGCATTAAAGCAAGGCAGAACCGATGTTTTACCAATGGGATATTTACTTGCAGGTCCCATTGGAACAGGAAAATCTTTTTTAGTGTCTGCCTTTGCCGGAGAAATCGGTATCCCAATGGTGCGGCTGCGGAATTTCCGCTCGCAGTGGCAGGGTACAGCAGAATCGAATCTCGAAAAGGTACTCAATATTTTACAGGCAATGGCTCCTGTCGCCGTTATGATTGATGAAGCTGATGCAGTACTCGGCAGCAGAACAACCCCTGATGAAACAGGTACTTCACGGATATTTGCACAAATTGCTAACTGTATGGGAAACACTGACTATCGCGGAAAAATTATCTGGTTTTTAATTACAAGCCGTCCTGATTTATTGCCGATAGACTTAAAACGGCAAGGAAGAGCAGAAGAACATCTTGCACTTTTTTATCCGGAAACGCTGCAAGAAAAAATTGAAATTTTTGAAACACTCCAGCGGAAACTCAAAATAAAAGTTAAAGATGTATCATTTTCTTCCATTATAAATAAAAAGCTGAAATTTTCTGTTTCAGGTGCAGATATTGAAGCTATTTTAGTACGGGCAAAAATGACAGCTGCTTCAGAAAACCGGACAATGCTTACCGCCAGTGATATAGAGCAAACTATTGATGACTTTATACCGCCGTCATATCCTTACGAAATAGAATTGCAGAATCTCATTGCCGTACTTGAATGCACTAGTAAAGAAATGCTGCCGAAACAGTATCAAAATATCCCCCGATCAAAACTTGCAGCCGAAATTCAAGAGCTGAAACAATTACTAGGCAGCTGACACGGATATTGACACAACTATTGTTTATCATTATAGTATATAAAATTGTATCTTTGTACCAGTTTATTATGTATATGGGGATGTTCCGGTTTCGACTAGGAAGCACGGAACTTAAGTTGCAGGTGGAGTGCCGTACTCCTAAAAAGCGGCAAATCTTATAACTGCCAACAACGACAGTTTCGATTGTGCATTAGCTGCATAATCGCAGAACCTACTGAGTGTTGCCTCCGAGCAAAGTATGTGTTCTGACGCCATTCGGGGCTTGCCTTTTATCGGGTGCGGACGATAGAGGGGACTTTTTTGCACTACGGATTCAACGCTTTCGGTGCTGCTACTGAATCCCGACAACTACCTCGCACCGATAAACCTGTAGATGCTTCTGTTTCTCTTTTTAGGACGGGGGTTCAATTCCCCCCATCTCCATCTATTATTCCTTAAAACGGATAACTTGCTCATCGGCATAAACTGATGCAGTAATGCCGAAAGGAATAATGCATTTTGGACTTGCATGCCCTATGTTGACATTATACACAATGGGTAAAGCAGGATTACTTATTTCCCGAATCAAAATTTCTTTATATTCAGTATAGTATACTTCATCTAAAGGTTTTCCGGCAATAACGCCGCTGACTGCATCAAAAATACCTGTTTCCTTTAATTTCTGCAGCATTTTTTGATAGCGGTCAGGCGGTGTGCATTCCTCACTGGTTTCCAAAAGGAGTATCTTCCCTTTCCAATCTTCCAGCGGCGGAAATACTTGATAGGTACTGCATAAAGCTGCACTATCCGTATGACGGGTAGTATCAAATATATCATAGAGGGTTTCAATGCAGCCGCCGAGGATTTTACCGGTAAATACCGGCTTCCCCTGCAGAAGCTCAAAACCGGTATTTGCATGTATATGCCGCTTTACCCCTATTTGCGAGGCATCAAAACACTTGCGCTCAGAATACCAAATATCACTTGGCCGTATTTCTTGTATAGTCCCGGTGCTGATGAGTTCTTCAAAATAGTGTTTTGAGTAGGGGAGCATTTCATGTTCAAGTTCGCAAATATCGGGGAGAAACGCCTGTCCGTAAAATGTATTCAAACCTACTTTATGCAGCATTAAATGGTTGAGCGTTGTATCCGAATACCCCAAGAAAATTTTTTTATTATTTTTGACCGCCTTGTACAGTGCATCGTTTTCAAAAAGATAGGGTAACAGCCTATACGTGTCATCGCCGCCGATTGCACAGAGAATCATATCAACCGATGTATCGTACAATGCCTCTAACAAATCATTAGCCCGTGCTTGAGGATTTTTTTCGAGAAAATCCATTCCTTTCAATGCATTTGAAGTTGTAACAACTTCAATACCGTAGGCTTTCAGCCTTCTTAGACCGATTTCCAATTCATGTGCAATAAATGGTTCTCCAAGCAGTCCTCTTGAAAGACTGATAAGGGCTATTTTTTTAACCATAGTTCCTCCTTACAGGGTGTGTCTATCATTCAGGCAGGTTGTTCGGCATCCCTGCAGCATCAAAATACTGCTGCAAAGCCTCTTGTGCACGGCATACCGGCACCGATTCCAGTAACGTACAGGTACTGCAATGTACCCAGCTGCCGTCTGCCTGCATTTGTGAAGATTTTACGGTATCGGCAAAATAGACATCAAAAAAATACCGAAGTGTTTTTTGATGTGCAGGATCAAATACCGGAAATAAAAGCTCAACCCGGCGTTCCAAATTACGGGGCATCCAATCGGCACTGGATAAATACCATTTTGAACGGATGCCGTTTTCAAAGTAGAATATCCGGCTGTGTTCAAGATACCGGTCTATAATACTCATCACCCGAATATTGCTGCTTAACCCCGGCTGCTGCGGGATAAGCATACAAATACCGCGAATATGCAGGTCAATCTTTACCCCATCCTGCGAGGCACGGTACAATGCAGTAATCAATTCGGGATGAGAAAGATTATTCATTTTTGCGATAATCCGTGCCGGTTTGTGCCGAAGTGCCTGCTGCCGCTCCCGCTCTATTGCATCAAGTAAAAAATCCTTGAGCGATTCAGGAGCGGTAATGAGGGTATGCAGTGTTTCTTTTGTATATCTGCCGCACAGCCGGGAAAAAATAATCCGTGCATCAGCAATAATATCTGGATTAACGGTAAATAACGAAATATCAGAATAGGTTTTTGCAGTTATTTCATTATAATTTCCGGTAGAAAGATGTGCATACCCTTGCATTCGTGTTCCCTCTTTCCGCATAACCAGCATAAGTTTTGCATGTACTTTCAGATGCGGCAGATCATACACTACTTTTACTCCATGACGGAGCAGCCTTTTTACCCAGTGAATATTGCGTTCTTCATCAAAACGGGCTTTGAGTTCTACAAATACCGTTACTTTTTTACCGTTTTTTGCCGCCTTTTCAAGGGAATGAACAATGGGCGAGCCGGTACTGGTACGGTATAAGGTCATCTGAATAGAAACAACATCGGGATCGTATGCGGCATCTGTTATAAATCGGATTACCGGTTTATACGGCTGATACGGCACACACAGCAGTATGTCTTTGTGCTTTATGTGATCCCACAGCGGTTCTTTTTTTTTGAGGAACGGTAATGGTGTATGGCTCCATTTAGTAATCCGCAAATGCTCAAACCCCTCAATATCAGCAAGTTTTGAAAAAGAACTCAAGCCAATCGGTGCATCACTGCGGTATATTTCCGGCTCTTCAAGTTCAAAAAGTGCCGCCATACGCATAACCAGCCGCGGGCTTTCATGGGTACACGTCATACGGACTGCAAAAGAGTACCGCCGCTGTAGTAATATATCCTGTAGTGCTTGAATAAAGCCGTCATCAGAAGAATCATCAACAGTCATACTGGCAGAGCGGTTAATTTTAAAGATTCCCGTACCGGTGATGCGGTAGTTTCTAAACAGCAGCGGACCAAAAAACCGTACCAGCTCATCAACAAGAACAAAAGCAGTGCCGTGTGCAGCGGCGGTATCTTCCGGAATAAACACAAAACGCTGTACTGCCGGTATTTGTATCAATGCCAGTAATTCCCCATCCGGAGCATCCGGTTTTTGCAGCAAAAAACCGGCATGCTGCTGGATATTGGTTACCGTATCAGCAAGGTCATCTGCATTATTGAGCATTTCAATTTTTAAAAGCGGGTACAGATGTGCATAAAAGTAGTCTTTCAAAAAGTCCTGTACCTGCGGGGTACAGTCTTCGGGCTTTAAATAGATAAGTCCGCATTTTTTAAGATCCGGTAGTATCTCCGTATTCAGTACCCGCTCTTGAATATCAAACAGCGTATGCGTTTTCTGTGCAATGTATGCTAATTGTGCTTCAGCAGTCATACCGGCAGCGTCAACTGCCTCTGCCCCGCTTTTTAAAAGCTCCTTTAAACCCGCAACCCGTACCATAAAAAATTCATCAAAATTTGAAGACACAATACCGATGAATTTTAGCCGTTCCAGCAGCGGCAGTTCAGTACAACAGGCTTCTTGCAGCACGCGTGCATTAAAATCAATCCATGATAATTCACGATTTATGTAGTTCATAGGAATTTCGGCAATGTCCATACAAGTTTAACAAACGGACAAAACCTTAGACACTCCTTAGAGCTTATCTATCAGCATTGAACATTTACCGGACGGAATAGGCAGTGTCTTCTTTTTTTGCCCAAGAATGTTGATAGTAAAATAATAGAGCTTTTCACTTTCCATGTGAATTTCCCATCCGCGCTGTGTTTTTGATGAAAGAATAGTAACGAGATTCCGTTTTAAGCTTAAATTTTCAATCCCCATTACTTCAAGATTGGGAATAATCCAGTCAACAGTTTTACGCGGGAAACTGATAGAAAGCCCAATCACATTTTCTATCATAAGGGTGATGGTAGAAAGAGCTGTAGAACAAATATACTGTTTACGCGGAAATTGAGGATTTTCCGGCCATTGAGCCGCTCCCTCTTTTTGCGGCTGATATGCCTCCCACAATGCACCTTTTTTACTATTTCCGTCGGGTGCAAGACCGTCAAGCACATAGTAAATATGCCTGATAGCACACTCCCGAGCTAATTCCCAGCGTTCATATCTTTCCAATCCTTTAATAACAATAAAATTTAAAAATGGAAATACACTTCCCCGTGCTCCCATACCGCGGGCATCAAAGGCGGGATCATCAAGTGATAAACTTGGAATAGGGTGGTCTGAACCGAATGTTTCAGGGTTAGAAAGATGAGCAGTTAATAGTGCGGCCTTGTCCTCATTTGGAATTTCCGCTAATAGCGGCCAAAAACCGGCAATGGTTTTTGTAGGAATATGTGCCTTTTTTTCATCTATATCATGATAAAAACCTGTTTTGTCATTCCACATCAGCGAGTTAATCCGGGTTTTAAGGGTAAAATAAATACGTTTATATTGAAAACTCAGCTCTTTGTCATTGAGAATATCCCCAAGTACAGACATATATAATGCATTTGTTGCCAAAGCTGCATTAAAGTCTACAAGGTATGCAGCTTTCTCACGCGGGGTATTATACATTTCAACCGCAGCAAGCGGAACAGCGTAGAGTCCGTTCGGTTGTCTAAAATTATTTTCCAACCATTTCATGTAGCGTGTCAATACAGGCATAACATCTTTTACCCGCTTTTTGTTTGCAGTTTTATGGAACATATTGTATTCTGCCCATGCAAAAAGCGGCATACCAACTCCCTCAGGATTGTCTGAACTAAGTACCGGCTCACCGGTTTCAAGATTGTATTTTGCCCGGATTGCCCCTGTTTCTTCCTGATGCGCATAGAAAAAATCAAGATTTTGGTTTGCATTATAATTTCTGTTTGAATACACAAAGAAAAATGTAGATAAAATTGTTTCATACTGATTTAAAAACATACCGGTATTTTCCGGATACTGTTCAGGATAGAGGAAAAAATTTTCGGTTGAACCTTTTTCTGATTTAATTGAAAAGAAAAAATCTTGTATAAATGACCATGTTCTGTCATAAATATCAACAAAATCTTGATCGTAGAAATGCACTCTCGGGAAATCACGTTTATTCACTGCTGCTCCTTACCATTTACTTACATAAAAAGAGTTATGCATACAGTTGAGTTCTGTATGCCCGCTGCATTATCAAAAATAATGCAGAGAATTAGACCTGTTCAATAACTCCGTTATCGAACAGGTCTATTGTTATTTTAAGAAATGTAGTATATCATATTTTTTCATAAAATTGTATAATTTCTTGTTTTTTTATAGCGGACTTCTAAAACTTGAGTTTTAAAGATGCCCTATACAGTCTTATGAAATTTATAGTATGACAGCGTATAAAAACACATTAAGCAGCAATAAGTTTCAAATTTATTCGTAAAAGGAAGAAAAAAGTGTACCTATCCTTTGTATTTCTTGAAATCCGTGTACTCATACCGTCAAAACAGAAAGCATTTTGTCCGTGCAATGCAGGAATAGAATCTGCTCACTGCCCAATCTGTATGCGTGCCGGCGGAACTGCACCGCTGCTGACAGCTAAGGCGGCAGAAGATGCCTACCGTCTTTCGCAAAGTCTTAACTGTTCTCTTATTCCGCATGCAGCTTACGAATATCCCTGTCATGCACCGGAAATGCCGCCTGAGTATCCGCTATGCGGTGCCTCCGTTAAACTAGCAGAAAATGGCTGGATTGACATTGATTTTCATCAGCGGAAAAAGCGTATTCATATTCTTGAAATCAGAATTGAAGAAGATGCCGGAAAACTTATCCATGCCGACCAAAAAACCTTTATGGATTACAGCACTGCCGGTATGCCGAGCATCAGAATCCGGACAGCCAATAGCATAGAACTGGGAGAAGAAGCAGAAATTTTTTTAACAGAATTAAAAAACCGAATGTGCTATATCGGGCTGCTTGCAGATGGGCAAATAAATCAGCGGGTACGCTGCAACGCCTACACTGCTTCAACAGAATTTCCCAATACTCCCGAACACTATGTAAAATTGCGGAATCTTAATTCGTTTAATTTTGTCCGGCAGGCAATTAATGAAGATTTAAAACGGCAGGAGGCTCTGCTGCGGAATGGGGAAAAACCGATTTCGGAAAGCAGATTATGGAATGCACGGCAGGAGCGGACAGTCCCCTATCAAAGCAGAGTATTCAGCGACAGCATTCAAACCTATACCCCTCCAACAGTGCAGTATTTTTCTTTTTCTGAACAACAACTGGAAGCTCTTATCAGCACAGTACCCGAAAACCAGCCGAAGCGGAGAAATCGGTATATTCAAGAACTCGGCTTGTCAGTACCGATTGCACAATCGCTATGCGAAGATGCAGCAGTTGCAGATTTTTTTGATGCAGCACTCCGCTGCGGCGGTGCTGCACAATATACTGCACACCGGCTCTTATCTGATGTTGCTGCTGTTCTTAAGCGGACGGGAAAAACTATTACTGAAAGCCGGCTTACCCCTGACTACTTTGCACAAATTTTACGGCTATCAGAAAACGGCACTGTTAATCATGCAATTATCCGCTCCCTTTTACAGCAAATTCTGCTGCAAGATGCGGATCCGGCGGTGCTGCTGAAACAGCGGGAGTGGGCAACCATATCCGATAAAAAAACATTACAAGCACTGATACAGTCGGTTATCAGTAAACACCCAGATGAGGCGGAAAAATTACAATCAGGTACTATGAAGTATCTTGATATTCTTGCCGGTCTGGTGATGAAAGAAACAAAGGGCTTTGCCGATCAGAATCTCGTAAAACAGCTGATTAAGGAAGAATTGCATATCAGCATTATTTATGTGCTGTCCATGGGCGGTACTATTTCAGGACAACTGAACTGCGGAAAAATCGCCGCAGGGGGAATGGGTATTCTGTCCCGGCTGTTAGATGATGATATGCACGAGCAGCCGCACTATCCCCCGCAGTGCGGGCGGGTACCTCAATCGGTACAGTTTGAAAATATCACGCCGAACGGCTTATTAAGTGAGGAGCTTGAACCAGCCGATTGGGCACGGCTTATTCATGCCGTGTGTGTAAAAATTGCCTCGGGAACTGCAAACGGCATTGTACTTGCACACGGAACCGACACACTTGTATATACAGCTCCGCTTATCTACTGGCTTTTTGCACATACCAATGTTCCGATTGTACTTACAGCCTCAAATACCGCACCGCTGGTATCTGATGAAGCAAAGCACAATTTAAATGATGCAATCCGGCTTGCATGGGAAAAACAAAAAGGCGTGTATGTATCATTTAACGGAAAAGTGTTATCACCGCTCAATTTAAAATTTATCGGCTCTTCTGCACAATCTTTTGTAAACTGGAATATGAAAACACCGATTTTTGAAGGAGAGGGACTCCTAACCGATTATGAAGAAAGCGACACACTGGTTTTTGAAAGTTTGCTGAGCGAAGCGGCACATAATATGTTTTTAATAAAAACCTATCCGGGGATCAGGACTGAATTTTTGCTTGCATTTTTACAAAAAAATATTAGGATATTTTTTTTAGAGTTGTATGAGCGGGGAACAGCAAATATGAAAGAAAGTCCCTATTCCTTAAAAGAATTTTTAGACCGCGGTAAAAAGTATCACTGCAAATTTTATTGCACTTCTCAACAAGAGGCAGCGGTTGATTTTTCAGAATATGAAAGTGCTTTAAATCTTTGGAAACAGGGGGCTGTTCCTATGGGAATGCTCACAACGGAAACAGCAATCGCCTTGTATTATGCTGCCTCGTTAGTATGCGATACTGCAGATGAATTAAACACTATAATGGAAAATGCTGCAGCAGGCTATGCAGGACAGCAATTTTGAGAGGACGTAATTGACGTATTTTATTGAAACTTATGGATGCCAGATGAATTTTGCCGAATCGGCAGCAGTGGAGCAGCTGTTACTCAGCCGCGGATGGAAAAAAGCGGAATCGATTCAAGAATGCCGGTTGCTCATTGTAAATACGTGTTCAGTGCGTATTACCGCAGAAACAAGAGTATTCGGCAGACTGGGGCTTTTTTCCGCCTTGAAAAAAAAGCGGCAGTTCAGTCTGCTGCTCATGGGCTGTATGGCAGAGCGGCTGCATGACACCATAAAAAAAGATTTTCCGCAGCTCGACTATGTGGTCGGTATGTTTGAGCGGAATCAGTTTGCAGAAATATTTGCTGAAGTAGAAGCACGGTATCATGCAGCCGCTCAGGATATACCCGAATGCGGAACGCAGATACTGCCTCCCCTAGACACTGGAAAAATCGAAGCAGTCCTGCATACGGCACAGCCTGCAAGCGGTGAAAAACTCGCACAGTACACATTTGCAGCATGTTCTTATACAGAGGGTGCATTTCAAAGTTTTGTTCCTATTATGAACGGCTGCAATAATTTTTGTACCTATTGTATTGTGCCGTATGTGCGAGGAAGAGAACTGTCCCGTGCAACAGCCGATATTCTCCATGAAATTGATTTTCTCAGTACAAAGGGCGTAAAAGAAATTACCCTGCTTGGGCAAAACGTAAATTCATACCGCGGTACGGACACGCACACCGGTGCAGCGGTTGATTTTCCGGCACTGCTGCGGCGTGTTGCAGCCCGCTGTGAACACACCGGCATTCAGTGGATACGGTTCATGTCAAGCCACCCGAAAGATATGTCCGATGAGCTGATACGCACCATTGCCGAAGAAACGCGGGTGTGTAAATCAGTACATTTACCAGTGCAGCACGGCTCCGATACTATTCTTAAACGCATGAACCGCTACTATACCCGCAGCGAGTATATACGGCTGGTTGAAAAATTGCGGGCGGCTGTTAAGGATATTGTGATTACCACAGACATTCTTATCGGATTTCCGGGTGAAACAGAAGATGATTTTCAGCAAACATTGCAGTTGATGAAAGACATTGCATTTGATTCCGCTTTTATGTATCATTATAACCCCCGCGAAGGGACAAAAGCCTATAACTACCCCGATAGGATCCCCGATTCGGTACGGATCAACCGGCTGCAGCAGGTAATAGACCTGCAAATGGAAATTACCGACCAGAAAATGAAAAGCCGGTTAGGAAGCACCGTTGAGGTTCTGCTGGAATCTCAGTCCCGTAACAATCCTGATGAATTATTCGGGCATACAGAACAAGGCGAGATGGTTGTCCTAACGGAAAAATACGATCCAAAATATATTGGACATTTTGTGAAAGTTGCATTACAATCCGTTAAGGGGAAAACGTTTAGAGCAATACCGATTTCATAGGAGGAAATTGTACTGTGCCCGGAAAACTCGTGTATTTTATTATTGTAATGCTTATGGTTGCATTATTTATGGGAATGAATTTATCAAACCGTTGTGATATTTCGGTTATTTTTTATGTTTTTAAAGATGTACCGATTTTTGTGAGTATGATGTTTGCTTTTTTACTAGGAAATATTGCAGTAGTTCCATTTTTGTTCAACCGAAAGCATAAAACAAAAGAAGCAGAAAACCCTGCTGCAGTCTATCCTGATGTTACGACTGTAGAATTAAAAAACGAAAAACACAGCTGGTTTGGAAAGAAAAAAAACAAGGAAGAATGCGGCTCTCCGGAATCCGATGCTTAATGACTCTGTACAGAATACCGAATAAGGAACCGTCTAAAAAAGTTTTTATACGGTACGCAGTATGCACGTACATACTGTGTGCTGTTTTTTTTCCGATTGCTGCCCGCCAAGCAGTACCGCTGTCTGTACGCAGGATAGCAGAAGAGGCATTTACACAAAAAAGCTATGCAGCAACTGTTACCTTTTTTGAAAAAGCCATTGAAAAAGCAGCATCTGCCGGCGAAAGCTGTACCCTCTCGCAGCTGCTTGCCGGATATGAGGAGCGGCACGGCAATTACACCGCTGCTGCAGCCCGCTACCGGAATGCGGCAGCACGGGCAGCGTCATCTGATACCGCACAAGAACACGTATTATTACTCGCGGCTGCCCGTGCATTTTTAGCAGGGGGCAATCTAACTGATGCCCGTGCTGCATTGGAAAAACTTGATGCCTACCGGAACAGCAGCGGCATACTCTCCGATCACGCGGCAGCTGCATCTGTATACAGGATATGGCTGCGTATTGCAGAAGGGGAACTTGAAGCGGCACTGCAGCACGCAAAGCAGTATAGCACTGATGCACAGTTCAAGCCCTATCATGCAGCATTGCTATTTACACTCTGGTGGGTTGATAATGACCGCACAGCTGAACAGCGGCTGCGGGCAGAATTTCCTGAAACTCCGGAGGCAAAGGCTGTCCGCGGAGAACTGCTTATTCAACCGTCTACTTTTTGGTATCTTATGCCGCGGAGCAGCAAAGCTGTAACAGCAGCGGTTACAGCATTTGCAGCCCTACCGCATACTGCAGGGCAATCCGGCACAGCAGCTGCCGAAAACCAAAGCGGACAATCCGGTCTACAAGCTCAGCAGGAAAAAACCATACAGTCCCCAAACACGCAAGTCTATAACAGCGGACAAAAAACCGGTACCGAAAAATCCAATCAGGGGTACAGCCGCAACGGTGCAAAAAAAATTCATTCTTACCAAATCGGATTTTATAAAACACGGGCATACGCTGCAGGACTTGTAGAAAAACTACAGCAAGCAGGTTTTGAAGCTTATATACGGGAAGAACTGCGTCCCAGCGGAACTGTGTACTTTGCCGTGTTAGTAGATGAAAACCCCACTAGCCCTTCCGATACTATAGGAGAAAAACTAAAAAATGCCGGATACCAACCGTTTCTTCTTCCCGATTAAGGAAATGTTATTCATTTTTATTACCTTTATTATTACTGCTTGTGCGAGTATTCCGCAGTATGAACCAGCACCTTTTACTGTGTATTCCAAAGAAGAATTTGAAGCCCTTTCAAAAACCGGACATGAACTGCAAGTAAACACCGTTTTTCCGCTCCCCATGAAAGCCTATGATGACTCTATTTTACCGAACAATTACATTCCTTTTACGGCATATAAAGGGCAAGCAACTATTTACCTTATGCTGGAAAACACCGCGTCTTTTACACTCTTTTTGAATGATATAAAACTGGAAACTGCTGCCATCTGTCCGTATACGGCAGTGCGTATTGATATATCAGCACTCGCACAAAACGGGAAAAATGTACTCTATATTGCAAATATTGCTGCAAAACAGAAAACCGCCCCGCCCCGTATCTCTATTAAAATCCCCTATCCGGTACTCGTTCACGCAGAACCGCATGCAGCACTTCCTGTGTATATGCAAGAAGTTTTTAGTCTGCTTGACCAATTGATTGGTGCTGAAACAGCATACGGATTCCCGGGAGCCCAGCTGCTCATTGCAAAGAATGGAACAATCTTAAAAAATACTGCATACGGCAGTATTTCTACCGTTGATGCACAGGGAAACCGCAGCAGGAATACACCCAGCGTTACCCCTGATACCCTCTTTGATATTGCCAGTAATACTAAAATGTATGCTGCAAATTTTGCTATTCAAAAATTAATTTCTGAAAAAAAACTTTTTTTAACCGATTCGGTTCAATCTTTTTTTCCTGACTTTACCGATAAAAAAACTGACAGAATTAAGGGAAAAGAGTCTATAACCGTGTTTGACTTATTAACACATCAGTCAGGATTTCCGGCAGGAGGGCGATATTTCAAAAAACTTGCAGCTGCACCTGATCCAACCCCCGGAAAAAACCGAGAGCGTACCCGCTCCTTGATTATGGAAACACCCTTTAGCTATCCGCCGCGTACTGCAACTGTGTACTCCGATATTAACTATATGCTGCTTACCTTTATTATTGAAAAAGCAGCAGGTATGCCTCTCGGCGATTATGTCCGGCAGCATTTTTACGAACCGCTTGGACTATCCCGTATCTGTTTTAAGCCGCTGAAACAGGGCTTCCGTTTAAATGAAATTGCAGCAACTGAATACAAACGGACAGGACGTACCAGCGAAAAACCCCTTGCCGAATCTGGAACACTTATCCACGGAACTGTCCATGACGAAGAAGCCTTTTATGCTATGGAGCAGGTAAGCGGACATGCGGGGCTGTTTGCCAATGCGGAAAGCCTTGCAGTCTTGGCACAAATCATGCTGAACGGCGGCGGTTACAGCACTCTGCGTTTTTTTGATCCCGCTGTTACAGGATATTTTACTATGCAGCACACCCTTACCCCGAATGTTGCACTCGGCTGGAGGCGGCAAGGTCCGCAAGCCTATACATGGGCATTTTCTCCGCGTGCTTCGGAACACACATTCGGACATACCGGCTGGACAGGCACACTCACCCTCATTGATCCGCAGGAGCAGCTCATTATCATCTTGCTTACCAATGCAAAAAACACACCGCCGGCTAAAAACGGCGGCAGCAGATTTGAGGGTGATTACTATCTGCTTAAACGGTACGGTGCTATCACCGCACTCGTTTATGAAGCACTTGGACACCCCAACAGTACCCCTGATAGCAGTAGGCTCGATAGCATTGTACAAGAGCTTGCAGAATGGAAATATACCATGCTCACGAAAGTGCAGGCATTCAAAAATGCCGGCTACCGCAAAGACCTTGCCGCTATTATGGACGTAGTAAGACAGCGTGCCCCCGCTTCCCCCGCACTCCAGCACTTTTTGCAGTCGGAAACCGCACAAGAGATTGAAAAAGAACTTACCAGTCTGTTAGAAAATGAAGATACCGAACATATCTAATGTAAGGTATGATTGACAATATATACGGTTCTCAGTATAGTTTATGCTGTATATGACGCATTCGTCAGTTACTATAAGGAGTTTTTATGACAGATAAGAGAGAGGAGCTGGTAACAGGAAATATTTTCACGCTCATGCTCAAACTTGGAATCCCCGGCATTATCGGAATGCTTGTTATTAGTTTATACAGTTTTGCCGATGCAGCATTTGTTGGTAAGTATGTTGGAGAAAAAGCACTCGGTGCTATTAGTGTCGCGTATGCCTTTACCTTGATAAATAACGGTATTGCCGTCCTTATCGGTATCGGTTCTGCATCTATTTTATCCCGTGCGGTGGGACGGCAGGATCAAAAAACTGTTGATGCTGTGATGGGAAATGTGTTTTTTCTCACCCTGTGTATGTCGTCAGCAGTTATGGTACTCGGCTGGATTTTTGCACCGCAGATGTTGACACTGATCGGTGCGGAAAACGAAATGCATACGCTGGGAGTGCAGTATTTACGGATTGTGTACTTGGGTTCGATTTTTGTCAATTTTGGGCAGGCTTCCAATATGGTAATGCGCGGAGAGGGAAAAATCGGTCTTGCAATGATTATTATGGGCTTAGGAGCAGTGCTGAATATCGCCCTTGATGCACTGTTTATCATTGTATTTCAACAGGGGATAGCCGGTGCCGCTGTTGCAACCGTGATTTCTCAAATTATTTTTGCACTTGCCAGTTTTATCTATTTCTTCCGATTCAGCAAAAATGTCCGCTTCAAAAGCTTTACCCTTGAAAAATCAATTGTAAAAGAAGTGTTTGCAGTTGGTGTATCTGCAATGATTATGCAAGTGCTTGCACTGGTGCAGCAAACAGTCATGTATGCAACACTGAAAAAATACGGCGGCGAAGATCAGGTTGTACTCATGGGGGCGTTCTTCCGGTATATGATGCTCGCCTTTATTCCGCTATGGGGTTTAAGTCAAGGTTTTCAGCCGTTTGCAGGAACTAACTTCGGAGCAGGACTGTTTGACCGTGTTAAAAAGGGAACATTCTATTTTTACGGCTTCGGTATTCTCATTGCAACTGTTGCATGGGCAGTATTTTTAGCAGCACCCGAAAAGGTTCTTGGTCTTTTTATCGAAAACACCGCACTCATTGCAAACGGCAAAACTGATGCTGTCATTGCACTGTCTATTTTTCCGGTTGTGCCGCTCATGGTGCTGAACATGACTTTGTTCCAAGCTATCGGCAAACCAAAACCTGCCGGAATCCTTGCAATGTCCCGCCAATTAATACTATTTGTTCCAGCGGTACTCATACTGCCCCGTTTTTTCAGCTCCCGCGGGGTATGGCTCGCCATGCCGCTTGTTGACGGTGTTGTTGTTATCATCTCACTGTATATTTTAATACAAGTTTTTGCAAAAGATTTAAGAAAGCAGCCGTAACACATACTGCATAAATCGTGCATGAACGGAGCTTTCAAAGAAAAGTGTTTCCCGCGGTAAGGCTTGCAGCATATCAAATGCAGTCAATCATTGCAAGTGGGATATGAAGAGAGATGGTACCCCCGTACTAAGAGGCAAGCAATCTAAATTCA
>JBQMYW010000041.1:0-16728 GCA_052173295.1 Treponema sp. | reverse complement strand
AATTTTTTCATTTGTATAAAAATGAATTTAGGTTGCTTGCCTCTTAGTAAGGGGGTACCATCTCTCTTCATATCCCATAATAAAACCGTTTTCAGTTTGACTCAAGAGTATAACTATGGTAGCATTAACCTAGTATGCTCAAAAACTCCAGCTTTTGGACATACTAAATTATATTTAATTTCAAATTTGATAGAGAAAGTCTCCCTAAAGGCGGTAAGTATGAAGATGAGTTTTCCTTTAAAGCGAGTGATATGTTGTCTGTGTATCTGTGCTGCAGTGCTGTTTTCCGGGTATGCTGCACCAAGAAAAGAAGAACCGGCAACCCTTATGGTCTATGCCGGTGCAGGACTCAAGAAGCCGATGGAAAAAATCAAAGAGCAATTTGAAAAAGAACACTCCATACAGCTTACAATGGTGTATGCCGGTTCAGGGCAGCTGCTGGCACAGTTAGCAAAGTCCGGTAAAGGCGATGTGTTTATCGTAGGATCAAAGCCGACGTATGATGCAGCAGTTGAAAAAGGACTTGCCGGTAAAGGCGTTCCTGTTTCTCATCATACACCGGTTATCATTACATCGAAAGATAATCCTAAAAAAATCAGCGGCTTAAAGGATTTAGCACAAGACGGTTTGCGGCTTGCCCTTGGTGATGAGAAAGCAAATGCAATCGGTAAAACTTCTGTTAAAATGTTCGAAAAAGCCGCAGTAAGTGATTATGAAAAAAATGTTGTTGTAAAAACTGCTACTGTTAATGAATTATATCAGGCAATTAAATCCGGCTCAGCTGATGCGTGTATTGTTACCAAGGATTCTGCGTTTGGAAAAGATGACCTTGCACTGATTGAAATTGAACCTGAATTTTTAATTGATCAAATTATCACTGCGGGATCGCTCACTATCAGCAATAATCCCGATAAGGCAGATGCCTTTGTGCATTTTTTAACAGAAGATTTTGCAATAAAAGCGTTTGAAACATTCGGCTTTAAACCTGTTGCAAAATCGCATGAATAGGCTGTTTTCTGCACTATCTGTAACGGTTACCGCTGCTGCTGTAGTGCTGCTGACGGTGCCGTTTTTGTTTGTGCTGCATGAGGGGCTGCCTTTCCTTGTGAGCCCTCCCTATTCTGCAGAATTACAGCATGCTCTGTATCTTTCCTTATATAGTGCTGTTATTTCATCGGTATTGTGTTTGGTATTTACTCTGCTGATTACATGGACGCGGTATAGATCAAAAAAATATATACGGACTTTACTCGATTATATTTTTTTGTTTCCGCTCGGGGTGCCGCACCTTGTCAGCGGTATTGCACTGATTACTTTTTTCGGTGCAAACCGTTTTGGAAAGGTACTGCAGCCCCTTGGTATTGATTTTGTATATACCCCCGCAGGGGTTGTTATGGCACAGTTTTTTGTAAACTTACCGTATGCTGTTAAAAATTTTTCCGCATCATTTGAAATGATTGATCCTAACTATGTTTTTATTGAGAAAAACCTCGGCTTATCCAATGCACAAATTTTTTTTCATATTATAATGCCGAGTTTGAAAAATCAAATACTGTGTATATGGATGATTTGTTTCGCACGGGCATTAGGAGAATTCGGTGCATGTATGATGCTGGTAGGTATTACGAGTATGAAAACAGAAACATTGGCAACCGCTATTTTCCTCAATATGACTACCGGTGATTTTGAAGCTGCTGCCGGTATTTCAATTATGCTGATGCTTGTCAGTATTGCAGCACTGAGTCTTACGGCAGTATTTATGAAAAAAACTGAGCAAGTAGGGTACCATGCTGGCTGTTGAACATCTTTCTGTTGATTTTAAAACCTTTGCATTGGCTGCTATTAGTTTTACCGTACCGGATAACAAAACTGTTGTTGTTCTTGGAAAAAGCGGTGCGGGGAAAACACTGCTGCTTGAAACAATCGCCGGAAAATACCGGCATACCGGCCGTATCCTTTTAAATAAGGAGGCACTACATGAAAAACCGCCGGAAAAGCGGAATATCTCATTGGTGTATCAGAATTTCGGTTTATTCCCTTTTCTAACGGTTTTTGAAAATATTGTATTGGGTGAAAAATTACGGGGTGTACCGAAAAATCAGTATACTGCACAGGCTGAAGCACTTTTGAAACGCTTAGACCTTATGCGGATTAGACATACAAAAGCGGGAAGTCTGTCCGGAGGAGAAAAACAGCGGACAGCTCTTGCACGGGCATTGATACGCAAGCCCCTGCTGCTATTACTCGATGAGCCGTTTTCTGCATTAGACTATCTGAATAAAGCCGCTTCTAAAACAGTATTGAAAGAAATATTGGCAGAGCAGCAAATTCCGGCAATTATGGTTACCCACGATTTAGCAGAAGCGGCTTTTTTTGCTGATTATACTGCCTTTATGAAGCAGGGGCGGATTGACACGGTGATGCCGGGAAACGAATACCGTTCATTAAATGCGGAGGATATTCTTCATGAATATGTATGAAAAACTTGTAGACTACTATAACACTCTTATCAGTACGAACCGGATAGAAACAGATGCTGTTTCTGTGTATGTAAAATCACTGTCTGCACAAGAAGCAATCGGCAATCCCGTACGCAAAGACTATCCGTTGCTGAATGGGAAAGAGGTTTTGATAGAAGCCGACTATAAAGGCAGCAAAGGACAAGCATTCAGCAGTGCCCGCAGCAGTGTTACGCTGCCGTTGAACAGTATTGCCGATTTACAGGTAGGAAGCAGTGTATATGATACGGCAATCTTTATTGCGGTACTCAATGCACTGATGACTCATCTTGGAATTATACAACCTGCATTACACTGTAAAAATGAAGAACCGGAGCAGTGTGCAAAAAATATAGCCCTCACTCTTGAGCGGTACCGCCATGAGCGGCTGCTCATGGTTGGGTATCAGCCTGCAATGATAGAGCAGCTGCACGCTGCAGGATTTACCATGCGGGTACTCGATTTAAATCCTGACAATATCGGAACAGAACACTACGGCGTACTTATTGAAGACGGGCAGCACTATCAGGAACCGGTGCAGTGGGCAACCGTTATTTTGTGTACTGGTTCTACAATTATCAATGGTACAATAACACATTTTTCTGAATCAGGAAAACCGGTTTATTTTTATGGAACTACTATTGCCGGTGCTGCCGTTATTCTGGGTTTGAACCGCTTATGTGCCATGGGACAATGAAGCGGATTTCCGTGCCGTTCCGCTGCTTCTTGATATATTTTTCTCCAATATCCTATTCAGAAACTCAAGTTTCTAAAACAGGTTTTTTACGATAGCAATTATCCCCGTTTTATGGTATACTTAGCTGTGTGAAAAAGTATATTCTTTCTTTTGATCAGGGAACAACGAGTTCGCGGGCAATTTTGTTTGATAGGGCAGGGCAGCTTGTTGCGTCTGCACAGCAGGAATTTACACAGGTGTATCCGCAAGCGGGTTGGGTTGAGCATGATGCAATGGAAATTTGGGGAACGCAGAGCGGGGTTGCCCGTCAGGTGTTGGAGAAAACAGGAACCCGTCCTGATGAAATAGCGGCGATTGGTATTACTAATCAGCGGGAAACAACGGTAATATGGGATAAAGCAACCGGTAAGCCTATGTATAATGCGATTGTATGGCAGTGCCGCCGTACTGCTGCACTATGCGATGCACTAAAAGTAAACTATTCAGATGCAGCAGGGGCAGGTTTCGAGTGCGGAACCTGCTGGTCAGAGCGGATACGGGAAAAAACGGGATTACCTATTGATGCATATTTTTCTGCTACAAAGATACGGTGGATTCTCGATACCGTAGCCGGTGCACAGGAAAGAGCAGAGGCGGGAGAGTTATTATTCGGTACCATTGATACATGGCTTATTTGGAATTTAACCCGTGGTAAAGTCCATGCAACGGATTACAGTAATGCATCGCGTACAATGTTGTTTAATATTCATACTTTACAATGGGACGAAGAAATTCTGGCACGGCTGAATATTCCTCGCTGTATGCTGCCGGAAGTTAAGCCGTCAAGCGGTATTTTTGGAGAAACCGATCCGCATACATTCGGCGGTGCAAAGATTCCTATTGCCGGTGTTGCAGGAGATCAGCAAGCAGCACTTTTTGGACAGGAATGTTTTACAAAAGGTTCTGCAAAAAACACCTATGGAACAGGCTGCTTTTTATTGATGAACACCGGCACAAAACCAATTTTATCAAAAAATGGACTACTAACTACTATTGCATGGGGCATAGGCACTGAAATTACCTATGCACTTGAGGGCAGCATTTTTGCCGCCGGTTCTGCGGTGCAGTGGCTGCGTGATGAACTGCGGCTGATTTACAATGCTGCCGAAACGGAATATTATGCAGGTCTTGTTGAGAATACCAATGGTGTATATTTTGTGCCTGCGTTTGCCGGTTTGGGGGCACCGCATTGGGATATGTATGCACGGGGTGCATTAGTTGGGCTTACCCGCGGTGCAAAACGGGAGCATATTGTCCGTGCCGTTCTTGAATCTATTGCATATCAAACAAAGGATGTTCTTACTGCAATGGAGAAAGATTCGGGAACTGCACTGCAGCTGCTCAAGGTAGACGGCGGTGCTTCTGTCAATAATTTTTTACTACAATTTCAAGCAGATATTTTAAATGTTCCGGTACACCGCCCCGAAATTTTTGAGGCAACAGCATTGGGAGCTGCATATCTTGCGGGTCTTGCAGTAGGTTTTTGGCACAATCAAGCTGAAATTGCACGAATACAAACCGGTACGAGCGTGTTTACTCCTGCAATGGATAACGATTCGCGTATGGTGCAATACCGCGGCTGGCAAAAGGCTGTTACGCGGGCAATGGATTGGGCAGAATAGCCAGTCTGTTCAGAAACGGATGTTTTTTCGAATAGGGTTAGTACATAACCGGTAAAAATAAGGCTGCCAATGCCGATAAATTTTCAGTTTTTTGACAGCTGTATAAAAGGTATGGAGATACAGAGATGTACGATATTATTATCATCGGCGGAGGCGTTATCGGCTGTGCCATTGCACGCGAACTGTCCCGCTATCGGCTTTCAATTGCTGTACTGGAAAAATGCGGCGATGTATGCGAGGGGACTTCAAAAGCAAACAGCGGTATTGTACACGGCGGCTTCGATGCTGAACCGGGGACACTTAAAGCCCGTATGAATGTACGCGGTAATGAGCTTATCAGGCAGCTTGCTCCGCAACTGCAGTTTCACTTCAGGCAAATCGGTTCACTTGTTGCAGCATTTTCCTCTGAAGAAGCCGCGGTACTTGAAGAACTGTACCAACGCGGTATACAGAATGGGGTTTCTTCACTGGAATTGTGGAATGCAGAAAAAACCCGTGCAGAAGAGCCGAATATTTCCCCGGACATATACGGTGCTTTGTACTGCGGAACAGCAGGGGTTATCTGCCCGTTCAGTATGACGTATGCATTTATCGAAAATGCAGTAGAAAACGGAGCTGAACTTTTTACTGATACAGAAGTTATCGCGATTGAAAAACATACAGACAGATTTTTTATACATACTCCCTGCCGGCAGTTTGAGGCACGGGCTGTGATAAATGCTGCCGGCGTGTATGCGGATACTGTTGCTGCAATGGTTGGAGATACCGGCTACCGCATTATTCCCCGTAAGGGTGAGTATCGTGTGTTGGATAAAACCTGCGGTACATTGGTTTCTCATGTTATCTTCCAAGCTCCGTCCGCAATGGGAAAAGGAGTCCTCGTTGCTCCAACGTATGACGGAAACATTCTTGCCGGCCCTACTGCAAGCACTGTTGAAGATCGAGAAGATATTTCCACTACCCAAGCGGGACTGGATAAAATAGACTCTTTTGCAAAAAAATCAGTGCCGTCAATTGATTTTAGAAAAACAATCCGGACATTCAGCGGACTCCGTGCGCATCCTGACACCGATGACTTTATGATTTATGCTTCAAAACGGGTGAAAGGCTTTATTCATGCAGGAGGAATTGAATCTCCCGGTCTCACTTCTGCACCGGCGATTGCTGAGTATGTTGCTCTTTTATTACAGCAGGAAGGCATTTCTCTTGAACCGAAGCCGAATTATAAAGCGGAACGTAGTGCTATACCGCAATTTGCTAAGCTGCCTCCTGCAGAGCAAGCAGCCTTAATTAGTAAAGATCCCTTGTACGGGCATATTATCTGCCGGTGCGAAACCATTACCGAAGCAGAAATTATTGCCTGCATTCGCCGTCCGGCAGGAGCACGTACCGTGGACGGTGTAAAACGGAGAGTCCGGCCGGGAACAGGACGCTGCCAAGGAGGATTTTGTACTCCACGAGTATTGGAAATTTTGAGTAGAGAACAGAATCTGCCGATAGAAAAAATCTTAAAATCGAATGCCGGAACACAAATTGTTATCGGTTCATTAAAGGAATAGCTATGGAATATGATGTTGCAATTATCGGCGGCGGTCCTGCCGGTCTTGCTGCAGCACTGTCTGCACGGGAAAGCGGTGCTGCGTCAGTTGTCATCATTGAGCGGGATCGTGAACTTGGCGGAATTTTAAACCAGTGTATTCATGCCGGTTTCGGCTTACATGAGTTTAAGGAAGAATTAACCGGACCCGAATATGCAGAACGGTTTATTTCGCAAGTTATTAAAACCGGCATAGAGGGAGGAATTGCCGCCAACGGATACGCCGGAAGCAGTGCCGGTATGAGCAGTACGGGGTGCAATGTGTGCATTATGCTGAACACGATGGTGCTCAATCTTACAAAAGATCGGGTTATTACCGCGGTAAATCAAACCGGATTACACACCATTCAAGCAAAAGCTGTGGTACTGGCAATGGGGTGTAGGGAGCGTACCGCGGGAGCCATTGCAGTAAAAGGCTTTCGCCCAGCAGGAGTGTACACCGCCGGTACTGCACAGCGTATGATGAATATGGAGGGCTGCCGTATCGGGAAAGAAGTAGTTATTTACGGATCGGGTGATATAGGGCTTATTATGGCACGGCGTATGACCCTTGAGGGGGCGAAAGTCAAGGCAGTCGTAGAAATTATGCCGTTTTCAAGCGGTTTAAACCGCAATATCGCACAGTGTTTGGACGACTACGGAATTCCCCTGTTGCTCAGCAGCAGCATTAGCTGTATTCACGGCAAAGATACCCTCAAGGGGGTTACTGTTTCCCGTGTAGATAACCATTTGCACGAAATTGAAGGCAGCGGTACATTTTATGCCTGTGATACACTGCTATTGTCTGTAGGGCTCATTCCTGAAAATGAGCTTTCTGTAAAAGCAGGTATTCCTCTTGATCCTATTACCAATGGCCCCATAACTGACAGCTCCATGCAAACCGGAATTCCGGGCATTTTTGCCTGTGGTAATGTACTGCATGTTCACGATATTGTTGATTTTGTTACCCGTGAAAGCAGAATTGCCGGAAAAAATGCTGGTTTATACGCACAAGGGCTGCTTCCGCCTGTACATACTATTCCTTGTACTGCTGCAGCAGGCATCCGCTACATCATGCCGCACAAGATACGCACCAACACAGCTGAACCGGTCAGCCTCTTTATGCGGGTAACAGAACGGTACCACAACCGCGTACTCATTATTAAATCCGGCAGTAGCATTCTTGCAAAAAAACGGTTTGCACAGATGATTCCTGCCGAAATGATACATATTTCTCTTCCGCCGGAAAAAATTACCGCATTGACTGCACCGCTTACTGCAGAAGTGTTAGAAGAAGCACATACTACCGGTGCAGTATGATAAGAACTGATTGATTTAGTTTTAAGCTGCCCGCTCAATAGCGGGTATGGTATGCAGCATCGGCTGTATAATACTCCCATACTCCTAAAAGTACGGAAGTATTATACAGTTATTGCTTAAAAAGAAAGGCGTAACCCGACTTTTAGATTAAAGCTGTTGGAAAAATTCCCAATATATGCTTTATTATGTATATCGCTCCCGCTATAGTGAGTGGTGCTTGCACTGCCATTATCCGGCTTCTTGCGAATCGTTACTTCAACGGGGGCATACATTGTATCTGAAATACCGCCGTAAATACCGAACATTTTTGTAAACATATATATAACATCAAAATTGATACCGCCGCCGATATTCGTAATATGTCTTTTCTCTAAATATCCGGGCTTCTTTACATGACTGCCGTTTCCGCCTAGTGCAAACCCGCCGCCAAGCATAAAATGTACATTTGCCGGTGCATGGAAAAGATAATACAAACCAAACTGACTATCAATTGCGTAGAGTAATTCTGTTTTGGTTTTGATAGATTTATACTCATACGTATTATATGTTTTGGTAGACCAGCTGTTATTCATTTTAGAGCCGAAAGTGAAATCAGTTAAACCGTACACACCAAAGTTTTTAGTAAGACCATACTGCACTGCAATATTTAATCCGCCTGCTCCGAAAGAATGCACGTTCCGTGTATTACCGCTTTTACGTACATTTCTAAACCCAGTCAAAGTGCCTCCGACATGCACACTCAACCCATTTTTTAAACTAGATCCTGAAGATGCCCGCGGTTTTGCATTTACCATGCATACGCCTAAAAAGAGCATACACAGAATAATACAGCCTTTTTTTACGCTCATATATTCTCCTTTAATGAAGATTCGAGGGCATCTCTAAAAACTGAGTTTTTTAGAAATGCCCTCTATAATTAAACCGTTACTCCTGATACAGTTTTTGGTTTTTTCCCTAACAACAAATCACCTGCAAGCTTTTTACCGGAGGAGAATGTAATACATGCTCCTGCAATGTAAATAGTTGAATAAACACCGCTTGCCATACCTACGATAAGAGCAAGAGCAAAATCATGAATGCTTCCGCCTACAAACGCATACAGTGCTACCGCTGCAAGCATTGTTGTAACTGTTGTAATAATAGTTCTTGTTAAGACTTCTGTTTGTGCAATATCAAGTACATCTACAACCAATAATTTAGGATTAAGCCGCAGTTTTTCACGGATTCGGTCAAAAACAACTACTGTATCATTAATCGAATAACCAACAATGGTTAAAATAGCTGCAATTGTCGTTGAATTAAATTCCATCTGTGTCCAAATAACAAAGGTAAACATTATCAATACATCATGGACTAAGGCAAGCACTGCCCCTAGAGCAAAATTCCAGCGGAACCGAATCAATGCATAGAAGAAAATAAGCAGCAACGCACCCAGCACAAGAATCACCGCCTGCTGACCAAGTGCTCCTGAAAATCGGGAACCCACAAAATCCGTACTGAGCACCATAAAGTTATCAGCTTCATACGTGCTGAGCAATGTATTTTGTACTAACGCACGAAGTTCTGCATTAGCATTCTCATACGTGCCGTTATCGGGCAAGCGGATCTGAAATGTTCTTTCTTCAGCCTGCCCCACTTGCTGTACGGAAGCCGACGGTAGAGCAGCCAATGCATGACGTACATCGTCGGCATCAATCGGTGCAATACCGGCAGGACTGTAGTGAATACGGAACGGAGTTTCCGTTATACGCGAAGTTTCAAGTGTGATAAATACTTCTTTCAACGGGGTGGTTTCCGGTGCAGCGGCAGTTACCATAATGCCCGGTATCTTTTGTACCGCTGCAGCGAATGCCCCAAGCGTAGTAAAATCAGTATATTTGAAAGATATAATTTCACTTTGCGAATCAACAGAAATCAGTGTAAAATCAATCTCTTGTGCATTTTGTGTAATCTGCACATTTTTCTCTCCCTGATAGGTCAGGGTTAATGCAGTCGGTACAAATCGTACTTTTTCGATAAAACCGGCCTGAAAATCAATACCGAAATTGATACCTTTCATAAAAAAGCCGACAAGTCCCGATATAATCACAGCAGAACTTACTATGACCATTGTAACGAAAAGCTTGCTGAATTTAATGATTTTTTTCATGCGTTCAGCCTCCAGCTAATATGAATTTTATGTTGCTTTAGCACATCTGTGCCGAAATCAAAGATTAAACGGGAAACAAATAATGCTGTAAAGACTGAAGATACAACACCGATTGTCAAACTATAGGCAAAACCTTTAATTGGTCCTGTACCAAGAATTGAAAGGAACAGTGCTGCTATAAAGGTTGTAATGTTTGAGTCCATGATAGCCCAGAATGCGTGTGCAAAGCCTGCTTCAATTGCAGCAGCACGACTCTTGCTCAAGACTAACTCTTCTTTTATACGCTCAAAAATAACAACATTCGCGTCTACTGCCATACCGATTGTCAATATCATACCGGCAATACTCGGTAATGTCAGCGTAAGGTTAAATGCAGACAAAACACTGAAAACAATATAGAGGTTAAGCACCTGTGCAATACAGGCATTAACACCTGCTTCTTTATACCAAATCAGCATGAACAATAGCACTGCAACAAGTCCCCACCACAAAGCACGTAAGCCCTGATTAATCGCGGCAGCTCCCATACTTGCACCGATTACCTGCTGATTTTCCAGTTGAAGCGGTACATTGAGCCATGCTGTACGGAGCACTGTTTTAAGATTTTCAGCTTCAGTGCTGCTAAAACCGCTGATGCTTCCCGAACCGCCGGTAATCGGATCACGGATATTCGGAGCGGATTTTATCTTATCA
This sequence comes from Treponema sp., assembly GCA_052173295.1. Lineage (GTDB taxonomy): Bacteria > Spirochaetota > Spirochaetia > Treponematales > Treponemataceae > Treponema. The sequence continues at coordinate 6,134 of JBQMYW010000041.1, read as the reverse complement.
TCAGAAACGATTGCAAGACGTTTTCCTTTATTTTCAGTAGTTACATCTGCAAATATCTTTGCACCCTCGGAATCAAGGTCAAAAATAACAAGCGGCTCATTTGTTTGGCTGGTTGTGGTATTAACTGTCTGAAGATGCTTCCCGTCAAGTGCCGGTTCTTTTTTAACAACCAAAAAACCGTCCCGTTCATCAAGACCGTATGCATCTTTGTGATATACTCCCAGTACCTTTGTATCATCGGGAATAATAGAGGGGTCAATCAGATTATAGTCAGCATCGAATGTTTGCTTCGGATTCTCATTGTAGTATGAGTAAAACGCCTTTGTTGCCTCATCATCAACAAGATAGAAAGCAAGCAAACCGCGTCCCATGATGATTGAGTTAATCTTGTCAGCATCAGCTGCACCGGGCATTTCAACATAGATACGGTCATCGCCCTGCTGTCTGATAACAGGTTCCGTTAAGCCGAACTTATCAATTCTGCTTGCAATCGTGTCAATAGCAAGTGCCATTGCCTCTTTTTTTGCATCGTTTGATAGGGCGGCCTCACCGGAAGCAACGGCATCAAGGTCGGCTTTAATAATGATACTCATTCCGCCGGATAAATCCAAACCGAGTTTTACAGCATTTGCTTGCGCCGATTTGATACTTAATATTTTACTGCGGTAAGCATCTTCCAAAATCGGCGTCATTGCAGAACGTGTCCGCTCTTCCGAACTTTCGGGAAATGCAGCAAGCACTGCACCTGCAGTCCACACTTCCGGAACCGGCTTTTTTAAGTTTTTTAGATTCCGTTTTGCAGCTTGTATTAAAGGATTATATTTTTCGTCAAGCGGTTCTTGAGAATCCTGCTTTGCAGCAGCAATCAACGCATCAAGATCAGTGCGTGTCATATTTACCACATAATCCTTTATTTTTTCCCGCGAACCGAGTGCAAGTGTTTTCTCATCTTTCCCTGTCCAGAAATACCATTTAAGGGTGGGATATAAAAACACAAAGCACAACCCCAGCACTGCAAGAACAATCAAAAAACGTGTTCGTTTTTTCATGTACAGCTCCTCAGCAGCGGTATCAATGAATAATAACCGCCATTTATTATACGAAATAACACAGCATATCAGGGCATCAGCCGACAGCTGTTAAAATTTTTTTTTAATAACTAAATATAAAATCAGCAACGATTTCCGCTGTTGTTGCTACACAGTACCGCTGCTGAAATCCGGCGGTTTAGGCTTTCCGCTATTAGCCGCTTCTTGCGTTTTATTCTTATTTCCAAACCAAGAAAAACGCGGAGCTTTTTCAGGTGCGGATTGCTGACGGGCTGCTTTAGTTTTTTCATCTAATACCACATGAGCAATAGCAGATCGGCTCATTTCAATTTTACAGGTGTCGTCAACTTTCAAAATAACAGTATTTTCTTTTAAGGAAGATACAACACCGTGAATACCTCCGATGGTAACAACCGCATCGCCCTTTTGAATACCGGCAATCATCTCTTGCAATTTTTTCTGTTCACGTTTTTGAGGTGCAAAAATCAAAACATAGAAAATAATAAAAACTACGCCGAGACCTATCATCGGAATATAATTTCCGCTGCCTCCGGCTTGCTGCAACAATGGAACAAGATTCATTACTCACGTCCTTCACACTATATAAATATCTTTGAAAGAATAACACAAAAAAAATGGGTAGTCAAGGATTCTATGATTTCCTTGAACATTTGCTCATTCTTTATAGACGTATAGCATAAATTCCGCTATACTGAAAAAATGAACGTAAGGTGTAATAAATGGTATTTACTCCCATTCCTTTTAACAATTTGTGTCATTACCGTTGATCAACTTTCAAAAATGCTTATCGTTGCATATATTCCCGCATGGTCAATCGGGTATGAATTTTTTGGAGATTTTTTACGCATTGTGTGTGTCTATAATACTGGTGCGGCTTTTAGTCTTGGCCATTCGTTATCCAACGTTATGCGGATAGTTATGCTGCTGCTTATTCCTACCGGTTTTATTTGTGCATTAGCGGTTATGTATTTTAGAACGTCATTTTCTGCTGTGCAGCGGTGGTTCTTATGCGGTATTATCGGCGGCGGTACGAGCAATTTAATTGACCGTTTCTTGAGGTCTGATGGCGTTGTAGATTTTATTGATGTAAAATTTTACGGATTATTCGGCTTGGAGCGGTGGCCTACTTTTAATATTGCCGATGCTTTTATTGTAGTATGTGCATGCGGACTGTTTGTTGTTATGATAGTACACGAGCAGAATGCAAAAAAAACGGGGGCAAATTCTCCGGAAAGTACCGGAACATCTGCCGCTGCACAAACTGCTTCTTGTGAAGAATGCTCACGGTGAGTAATCGCAGCCGGCTGAGAGCATTTTTTAGGGGGCACTAGACCTGTTTCGATAATTGAGTTTTCGAACAGGATTAATGCAGCACAGCGGGTAATTTTCATCGAATGAACGTATATTTTCAGTTTAGATACGCATACCGAAAAGAAACACGCCGGCTTTTTTTTATTTTTTGCACGGCGGTTTGTTTATATCTCTTATCATTTGTTCCCCATACAGCAAAACAGATGCGTTTTGTAAGCAGACTTATGCTTACCCAAGAACTGCGGGATATAGACCGCATTCAGTTTGAAATTCCTCAACAAACAGAACCAGTAGAAATGGGAAAAATGATTCTTGCAAAGCATGATAACCGCTTTTTTATGGAAACACTCTACGGCAGCTATGCGGTGCGTCCTGAATTAATAGAACAATTCTTTTCCTTATTAACAGAAGAGCAGTATTTTATCCTTGTTTCAAAAAAAGTGCAAGATTATCCGCAGTATGCACTCCATGATTCTCATGCGGCACGTATTACCTGTACCGGCAGCAATAACACCATTATTGCCGATTTATATTTCGGTATGACTGATGCACAGGAATTGGTCCGATATGTACGGACTGCACGCAGTACGAGTATTTTTTCAATTAATAATACGCTTGCTCCATTCCTTACGATTGCACATACTTTTTGGCTTGATATGCAGCTCTATGCTGCACAGTTTATAGGGAATACCATTCAAATGCTTGAAACAGGCGGTGCATTTATTATCAGAGATGATGATACTGCTGCCGATTTTCAGGCATTGGAGCAATTTTTAACGCAATTTTCCTGCATTGGTATTTATAATGCACCGGCATTGCAGACGGCACATACAGAAACATTGCGGCTTACGCTGGGATCTACAGAAACGCTTATCCTCACGTACACACCGCTTGAAACAGGCGATTTTGTATTTTTTGATAATCGCACTGCACGTGCCTACATCGCCAGCGGATATACCATGCGGGAGTTAAAAAAACGGGTAGCAGCACTTACTACAATCGGAGCAAACAATAGACCTATTCAGTAACTAAGTTATCGAATAGGTCTAATACCTCAGTTGAGAAGGGTTTTAGCATGAAAGAAGCCCTGCAGAGGTTCCATATTATAGTATATAAAGAAAGTAAAATATTCTAAGGTCTTATAAAAATATCTAAAACACTACGATAACTCGATTGCAATTATCAATAAAAAAGACTACTATAGCTCATTATGAATACAGCATTACAAACATTAATGGATAGAGGTTTTTTTCAGCAATGTACAAATGTTGAAAGTTTATCCGCCCTTATGGATGAAAAACCGGTAGTTTTTTATGTAGGAACAGATCCTACCGGCGGAAGCCTGCACATAGGGCATTTAATTCCCCAATTTGCACTGCGGCATTTACGGGCAGCAGGGCATATCGGTATTGCCCTCATCGGCGGAGGTACCGGCAGAATTGGCGATCCGTCAGGAAAAACCGAAATGCGGAAAATGCTGAATTATGACCAGCTTGATGAAAATGTTACAAAAATTGCTGCTCAGCTTGACCGCTTTATTGGTTTCGACGGAAAAACAGCCTTTCCCGAAAACAATAAGGAGTGGCTTGCTGATTTGAACTATATTGATTTTTTACGTGATATAGGCTCCTGTTTTTCTGTGAATAAAATGCTTACCTATGAGGCATACAAAAAACGCATGGAAACGGGGCTTTCGTTTCTTGAATTTAATTATCAGCTGCTGCAAAGCTATGATTTTTTAATGTTACATCAGAAGCATCAGTGCTGTCTGCAAATCGGCGGAGATGATCAGTGGGGGAATATCGTTGCAGGAGTAGACCTTATCCGCCGCAAAACAGGTCATGAGGTTTTTGGACTGACATTCCCGCTTATTACCCGCAGCGACGGTAAAAAAATGGGAAAAAGTGAGAAAGGAGCATTATTTCTCGATAAAACCATGACCAGTGTGTTTGACTTTTTCCAATACTGGCGGAATGTTGCGGACGCTGATGTACGGAAGTTCATGCTGCTTTTTACCTTTTTGCCGATTGCTGAAATTGATGCACTTTGTTCAGGAAATATCAATGCGGCAAAAGAGCGGCTGGCATGGGAAGTAACGAAGGAAATTCATGGTAAGGAAGAAGCTGATACTGCCCTTGCCGGAGCAAAAGCAGCATTCGGCGGCGGCGGCGATAAGGCGGCAATGCCTACCGTACACATTCCCTTGCAGCATTTTCAGGCAGGTATGCCGGTTATCGACTTGTTTACCGCAAGCGGTCTTTGTACAACAAAGAGCGAAGCCCGTCGCCTCATAGAACAAGGCGGAGCTTTTATTTCCGGTACAGCAGTTACCGGTCTGTCTGCACAGGCAACCGATGCTGTACTGGATGAAGCAGGAGAGGTTATTCTCCGTGCAGGGAAAAAGCGGTTTATCCGTGTTACTACCGCCTAGCGTTCAGCCTATCGCCGGTAAGATATGGATACCGGCGGCAGGATTTGAGCAGCACCTTTACGCAGAACTGCACACGGTAACAGATGGTAAAACGAGCGGTACAACCGTCATACACAGTACCGGCAGCACAGCAGCGTCCGGCAGTCAAGACAGCCGTTACAGCGAGAAACCGGTTGCCGGCAAAACAGGCTGTGCAGACGCGGTGCTTTCTCCTGAACAGGCTGCTGCATTTTTTTCTGCAACAGCCGGCGAAGCGGGTAGTGCAGAAGTACCGTATACTTCCGCAGTGTACGTGATCACCGAAAACAGGCAGGAAAGCGAGCTGAAAAATTCAGAAAAGCAATCCGGCAGCCGTCAGAAAAGCCGCAAAAGAAATACAGCCTCTTCGCCTACCGGTACTGTGCTGCACCGGCTTGTCTACAGCAAAACACCGCCTCCCAATGCTTTTTGGACACAGCTTTGTTTTGAGCAGCCGTTTATTGCACAATTCGGCAGTATTACTGAAGCAGCAGCACTTCTCCGCAGCATTCAGCGGAATTGGATTCACTATCCGCTTTCTCATTTCCGCCGTGCATCGCTGATTACCGGAAAGCTCCCCTACATACATACTAAACCGAGAATATTCCCATCTCCTCTTCCATTAACGGATATAGGTGTATGGTCGCTGCTTGATGCACATACCCTTATTGCATCTGCAAAAACATCTTCGCCGTTTCCGCTCGGATGTGCACATTTTTGCGAAGACCACGTAAATCCGCCAAGCAGAGCCTATTTGAAACTATGGGAGGCACTCACCTTATTGGACTACTATTACCGGAAAGCACAAGCAGCCCATACAGACCCGCTCCCTGCAGATTGGGTACTACCGCAACAAGGTTCACATTGTATTGATGCGGGAGCTTGTCCCGGCGGCTGGACATGGGTGTTAAGGAAACTCGGTGCAGCCGTAACAGCTATTGACCGATCACCGCTTGCCGAACCGCTCATGCGTGATTCTGCCGTTACTTTTCTAAAACACGACGCCTTTACCCTCTCCCCAGCCGCATTAGGAAAGCAAGACTGGGTATGCTCAGATGTTATCTGCTACCCGCCCCGTCTGCTTGACTGGGTAACACAATGGAGGCAATCGGGGCTGTGCAGTAAATTCATCTGTACTATTAAAATGCAAGGAACACCCGATACTGAAACCGTCAGCAAGTTTGCAGCAATTCCGCATTCAAAAATTCTGCATTTACGTACGAATAAACATGAACTTACCTGGCTGTGTGCCCCATTCATTCAGTAGTAGATTAAACCTGTTCGATAACTGTGTTTTCGAACAG
>JBQMYW010000040.1:0-16946 GCA_052173295.1 Treponema sp. | reverse complement strand
ACGCCGATGATACTGCAGATCATGTGGGAAAGTAGGTTGCTGCCGGGCTTTTTTTTTATTCATTGAATTTTTCCCATCTATATTATTTTTCTTTTTGATTAGCAGCTTGTGTGATATAATTATTTTAGATATACTTATTTAAAGATACTACATGGAGATATGATGAAAAAAATTCTGCTTATGTCAGTGTTCTTGTTTTTATCATTGCTGCTTATTGCTGATGAAGCAAGTTCTTCTTTTGCATTGGATGGTGAAGATGATGTAGAAAATAGTTCTGCTTTTCATTGCACTGTCGGCGGTGAATTGAGCATTGGCGGAGCATTTTTTTTTGATGAATTACAGAATCCTGTAAAAATTTCTCCCGGTTCACCTATCGGTACAAATCTTCATTTACATAGTGCTGCACCATTTACCGAAGCATATATTGGTGTATGCTTGGATAATAGGACATTAGCATTGGATAAAACGGTATCTGGTGCCATTTTGCCTACAGCGAGCCGTATCCCTATGTGGATTGATGAAGCGTATTTAAAACTCTTGTTTGATTCAGTTGTATTTTCAGGAGGTATCCAGAAAATAGCATGGGGCCGTGCAGAATTTTTAAGTATACTTGATAAAGTCAATCCGCTGGATAAGACTCGTCTTCCAACATGGAATCGCCAAGCTGTGAAAATAGCGCAACCTCTTTTTTCAGCGGTAGTTTATTTGCCTGAAAATATTAAGTGTGAAGCACTGTTTCTCCCTGTTTTTGAAGGGCATAGAATATTTTTGAATAGCTATTTGCAGGATCCTCATATCCGTAGTGTATCACGGCGGTATGCTAATGGGCAGCAAATTTCTGTAGAACCGGCAGCAACAAATACGTTAGCGTATGCACAGGGCGGGGGACGGTGTTCTTTTACCGTGTTTGATACTCATGATGTGGGGGTGCAGTATTTTTATGGATTTCTGCCTGATGCGGCTTTTATCAAGCAGGGCAGCCGTTTTATTCCGCATTATAATCCTTATCATCATGTTGGTATTGACTATGGCACGGTTCTTGGTTCTGTTAACGTATGGGCAGAAGCAGGCATTGCTGTAACTAATGATATTCGGGGTTCCGAAACGGCTGTATATAATCCATTTTTTGAATGGAATTCCGGTTTTTCCTATAATGCTCCGTATGGATTTTTATTGAATATTACTGCTGCACAACGTATTATTCTGCATCACAAGCATATTGTATCTCCGTTTGATGTAGAATATGGACGGAATCCAACGGAGACAACACTCCGTGCAGGTTTATCACAGTCAGTGCTGCGAGGGGCGATGGAATGGCGGCTTTGCGGCTTTTTTAATATTGAAGATGCCAGTTTTTACATGATGCCTGAAATTCAGTGGCTTTTTGCTTCATTTATGGTTGACTGTACTGTTGGGATTTTTGGTGGAAAAAAAACTGACGAAAATCCTGAACCGTTCCGCAATAGTTTTGTTAGACTGTCTATTGTATACAGCTTTTGAGAGCACGTTTTTTTGTTGCAGCTGCCGGTGCAATTTTATAATCCGAACGTTTCCCTTGAATTGTCCCGCTGATTGATTTAGCAGCTTATTTATAAAACTATTTTGGAAACTTCTGCTTCCGAAAAATAGGACTAATGATGCAGCCGTTTTATAATCAGCACTGTAATGAGAACTGCAACTGAAATGAGCGCTGTAAATCCTCCCGGTGCTGCATTTAAATAATATGATCCAATAAGCCCCAGCATAATATCGATGATGCCGAAACAAACTGAAAAGACAACCGTTTTTTTGAAACCGGTTTGTAATTGCAGTGCTGCAGCAACGGGTAGGGCAATCATTGAACTTAGAACCAGCACACCGACTATTTTAATTGAAACTGCAATTGTTGCCGCAACGAGCATAGAAAAAATGTAATTGATTAGTTTTACCGGAATACCTGCAATTTGTGCAATTTCTTCATCAAGTGTGATATAGACCATTTGGTGATATAAAACTGTGAGACAAATAATAGAAAAAAAGCTCAATATAATAACAGTTAGTACGTCTGTTTGTGAAACGGTTAGTACACTTCCAAAAAGATATGATTCTGCATTAGCCCGAACAAGTCCTGAACTCATTAGGGTAATAGCAATTCCTACACTGAGCGAGAGTACAATTGACAGAATAAGATCACTGTATTCTTTAAACCACGTCCGCAGTGTTTCTATCAATGTACCTGCAAGAGCGGTGAATAAAAATGCACCGATGATGGGGTTTATTCCTGTTGCAAGACCGAGTGTTACTCCGGTAAGAGAGGCGTGTGCTAAGGTATCGCCAATCATTGAATACCGCCGCAGTACAAGAAATATACCGATTATCGGACAGAGTAATCCTATAAAAAATGATACGATAAAAGCATTTTGCATAAAGCCGTAGTGCAGCATATACATTCCTTAATTTATGGTAAGTATGGTTTATTGACGGCGGAAGCGTAGAAATTCCGCTGCATATTTTTCAGGAGTACAAAGATGTCCGCAGCCGTTTGCAAGATGAAAAATATCTGTTGAGTTAAGAACTGCGGCATCAAGATTGTGTTCAACAGAAATAACTGTGAGTTTTTTTTCTGTGTTCAAATTTTTTATAAATGCATACATATCATGCTGACCTTGTATATCAACACCAGTTGATGGTTCATCAAGAATCAACAAATCAGGTTTTCCAATTAAAGCACGTGCTATGTACATTTTTTGAACCTGTCCGCCTGATAATGTTCCTACGAGTGCATGTTTATGGCTGAGTAAATTAACATCAGCAAGGCAGTGATCGATAATTGTTTTATCAGCACATTTTTGTAGTATACGGTAAGAATTTAGAAGTTCAAAAACTGTGATAGGGAAACTGCTGAGTGAGGTTTTTTTTTGCGGTACATATCCAATATTCTTGCATGAACACGTGATATATCCTGATAGCGGTTTTAAAAGTCCCAGCAGCAATTTAATAAAAGTGCTTTTCCCTGTACCGTTCTCTCCTACTATCGAAAGATAGTCTCCTCTTTTAACTGTTAAGTTAAGATCGTTAAAAAGTATTTTTGTTTTTGAGCTATATTGGAATAAGAGGTGAGAAACAGTAACTACTGTATCTGTTGTATAGTTGACTTTAGCAGCTGTTTGCTGATAGATAAAATTTTTTCTTATATTCATATACAGAGTACTACTATATACATTTTTTTAATTTTATACTAGAGATGTACTATGGAACTATCTATGCATAAAAATGATGAACATAAAACAATACCTATAGTCTATGAAGATTCTGCCATCTGTATTGTAAATAAACCCTATGGCATTGCTGTACAAGGCGGGGTTGGCATAAAAATACCGCTGACAGATATGCTGTTTCATCAGCTTAATACACCTATATACCCAGTACATCGCCTTGATAAAGAAACAGCAGGCTTACTGATTCTAGCAAAAACTGCGGAAGCAGCTGCGCAGTGCCGCCGGTTGTTTGCATCAAAAGCAGTAGAAAAAGATTACCTTGCAGTTTGTTTTGGTTCTTCGCCTGTCGAGAAAAGCGGGCGTATATCAGCTCCAATTAAAGAAAAAGGTGTAAAAAAAGATGCCTTAACAGAATACCGGGTTCTTGCAGAACATACAGATTTTACAATATTTCATGTACGGCTGCACACCGGTAGAATGCATCAAATCCGTATTCATCTTGCAGCAATCGGAAATCCTATTATCGGAGATGACAAGCATGGAAATTTTGCTTTGAATAAACAGTTGTGGAAACAACAGCGAATAACGAAATTACAATTGTGTGCATACCGGCTTGCATTTCCGGTAAATGGCAGCCAGCATATTTTTACCATTCCTCTTCCGCATCATATTAAAGAGGCTATACGTATGCTTGATCTGCCGCTTTAAGGCGTATTCAGTATGCCGGAAAATCAAGCAGTCTGCTTATATTAGAACTATTGAATAACTCCGTTTCCTAACAAGTTTATTTTGAGCCGCTGCTGCACTCTTGCATTTTTTATTGGAATTGACTATATTTTTATCGTATTTTATACAGAGGAGGTATACAGATGGTTAAAACAGTCAAAGATATTGACTTAAAAGGAAAACGTGTTATTATGCGCGTTGATTTTAATGTTCCGATGAAAGAGGGCGTAGTACAGGACGATACCCGTATTACCGCTGCTTTGCCTACCATTCAATATATTTTAGAGCAAAACCCGCGTTCACTGGTGCTGATGAGCCACCTCGGTGATCCGGCAAAGGATTCTAAAAAAGCTGCTGAAAAGGCAGCAAAAGACGGTAAACCGTTTGATAAAGATGCATACATTGCCGGTAAGCATAAGATGCAGCCGGTTGCAGCTTATTTGGAAAAAAAACTTGGTAAAAAGGTGTTGCTTGCACCTGCTTGTACCGGACAAAAAGCAACTGTTGACGGTCTTCCCGAAGGCGGAATCCTCATGCTGGAAAATACCCGATTTCATTCCGAAGAAACTGCAAAGGATATTGCAGCACAGGAAGTTCTTGCAAAAGAGCTTGCTTCTTACGGTGATGTGTATGTCAATGATGCATTCGGTACTGCTCACCGTGCTCACGCTTCTACCGCAACCATTGCTAAATTTATGGACATAAAAGTTGCCGGTTTCTTAATGGAAAAAGAAGTAAAATATATTGAGCCGATGGTACAAAACCCGCCGAAACCGATGATTGCTATTATCGGCGGTGCAAAAGTTTCGTCAAAAATTGCCGTATTAGACAGCCTGTTGAAAAATGCTTCCGCATTGATTATCGGCGGCGGTATGGCGTATACTTTCCTCAAAGCACAGGGACACAGCATTGGTAAATCGCTTGTAGAAGACGACTTTATTGACACAGCAAAAAAGCTGTTGGAAGATGCAAAAGCAAAGAATGTAAAAATTATTTTACCGCTTGACCATCTGTGTTCTGCAACGTTTGCAGCTGATGCCGCCGCAGAAAAAGTTGACGGCGTATGCATTCCCGACGGTCTTATGGGTATGGACGTCGGCGAAAAAACCCTTGCATTGTACAAGGAAGAAATTCTTGCAGCAAAGTCCATTGTATGGAATGGTCCCGTCGGTGTATTTGAGTTTGAGGCCTTTGCACACGGCACTGAACAAGTTGCCCGCTTTGTCGCAGAAGCAACTGATAAAGGAGCGGTGTCTGTTGTCGGCGGCGGCGATTCTGTTGCAGCAGTCAACAAATTCAACCTTGCAAGCCGCATGAGCCACGTATCTACCGGCGGCGGTGCATCGCTTGAATTCCTCGAAGGCAAAACTCTGCCCGGCATTGCCTGTCTTGATGCAAAATAAACCGTAACACGGGCAGCAATGATGACCTGTTCTGAAACTTTTGTTTCTGAACAGGTCTTATGTGTATGTGCATTGCTCATCTGGATATTTCATCAAGATAAACTATCAAATCACAAACTATGAATATATTTGCTCGTACGTTCTAACACTATAGGTTTTATTCAAAAATCCGATACTGATACTGTCATGGTAGTATCTTTTTGGAAAAAAATCGCTCTGATTCTCTGTGTTTGTCTGTACAGCATCATACCTATAAAACCGTACCCCTCTGCTGTATTTCATAGTGAATCATCTCGGATAAATACGCCGGACAGCAAGTGGGATCCGTTTTTTCCTAAAGCACTTTTTTATTCTTCATCTGCCTACTCAGTACAATCTGAAAAAATTGCAGGTCCGCTTAATTTAGCCGAACTTCAAGAGATAGAAAATAACGCACAGAGCCGTTTACAATCTGTGCTGCTCAATAATGATATTTTTGCTTTGTATGGCAAACCGAATGCTTATACCATGGGGATCCTTGGACAATATCCGCTTGATAAAATTGAACCGGTCATGGAAAAATTCATTACAATGTATGATGCTGCCAATGGTAGACGGGGAATTATTCCAGCTTTTTACATTATTTACGGTACCTGCTGGCCGGAAGGAGAAATCGGCATCTTATCCGATGTAATTACCAAACAGTATATTGACTTTGCAGCAAAACGCGGATGGTATGTTTTTTTAGATCATCAAATAGGAAAATACTCTGTGCAAGAAGCGGTTAAAAAACTCTTGCCGTATCTCCACTATCCCAATGTACATCTTGCCCTTGATCCGGAATGGAGAACAACCAAACCTATGAAAGAAATCGGTTCCGTTACTGCTGATGAATTAAATACTGCCCAACAAATGATACAGGATTATATGGTTGAACATGGTATAGGCGGGCGGAAAATACTGGTTATTCATCAATTTAATGCATGCATGATTACAAAGCGGCATCTTGTTAAAACCGATTATGAGCGGGTACAGTTTATTCACTGTGCTGACGGACACGGTCCGCCCCGGCTAAAAAAAGACACTTACCAGTACAATGCTCAGGCAAAAAATATACCGCTGAAATCTTTTAAACTATTTTTAAAGCCTACCGTTGAGGGAGCTGGGTATGATATTCCGCTGATGAAGCCGGAAGAAGTGCTGCGGCTTACGCCCCGTCCCTATCTGATTATGTATCAATGAGCGGTCTGTTTGAAAACATACGTATTGATCGGATATCCTGTCTTGAAATTAAACCTGTTCGGTAACTGTGCCGGCGAACAGGTTTATTGCAAAAAATGCTTTTTTATACCATTTACTGACGCTCTTGCCGTGTATTATGATAAGATTATCTTGACCTTTTAGGTAAATAATCCTATTATTCTTAGTATGGGATTCGCGACAAGTCAGCAATTAAACAAATATTATGAGTCTTTTCAAAATTCTGAATTAACTTTTACAAAAGAAGTTATCCAAGCAATGGATTTTAATACCCAGCAGGTAAATATTCGTTGTGCCGGAGAAAAAGGCGGACCGTGGTCTTGTGTTATCAATTCAGCTTCAATGGTAGCGGCAAAGATTATTGTTGCACAGCACTGCGGGATATACGATAAAATAAAAGACGGTGTAAGTTCTGTTTCGCTGAGATTTTCTTTTTTTGCACGGAATGGAAAAACCGATATTTCCTTTTTTGTTGCCGGTAAAATTGTCAGTTGTATTCCTTACACAGTATCTCCTGACCTGTTGCTTATTAATATTGAATACACGCAGCGTGCTCCGGATGATTTAATAGAAAAACTCGGTTTGCTGTTAGATGCTAAAGCGAGTGCAGCACTGCGTAGTAACGAGCGGATTGAACTTACACCTGATGTAATGCGGAGACTTTCTCTTGCAGAGAGAGAAACAATTGTATACATCGAAAATATACCGCGGCGTTGTATTCTTCGTGATATATCGCTTTCAGGTGCTAAACTTATCATTGCAGGTGTTGCCCCTTTCCTTCTTAATAAAGACTGTGTACTGAAATGTACATTTGAAGATCCTGCTATTGTTATTGGTATACGCGGTAAAATTATTCGGGCCGAAATGGTAGAGCGGCGGAAAGATCTTGTTGCAGTTGCCGTTAATTATAATCCGTCATTAGTACCGCTTGCTTACAAGGTTCGTTTAACGCAGTATTTTAACCAGCAGCGCAAAACGCACTCGTATGACGATTTTACAATGCCTTTTTAAGTAACCTATTTTTGTTTATTTTATTTCTCTCTGATGGAGCGTTTTATGCAAACACAAAAACAGGCATTGTTTTATATCAAAATACCGGAAGAATATGCATTATCCAGTAAAATTCCCGGCTTTGATGCATCTATCCCGCTGCCGCTGTTGCTTCCTGAGGGAGAAGAGGAAAGTCCTGCAAAGGATATTTCGGAGGAAATGATTCTTGCCGGTATGCTTCGGATATTTGCTTATCAGCGTGATAATCAGCATATTGCGTATTACCGTGATATTTTTACCGCACTGCGTCCTGATATTCGCAGTGAAATGACCAATGCTGCTATTCTGAAAATTAAGAATGGTGATTTTGAATTTGCGGAAGAATTGCTTTTTGCACTTGAAGGACTTTTTCCTGATGATATGCGGATAAAATTAAATGTTGCCCTGCTGTTAGATGAGCGGGCTCTTTTTTATGAGCAGTCAGGTGCGGAAGATTATGCAGAATACTATACCGATAAAGCCTTTGAAACCTATAAGATAGTTCTTGCTGCAGAACCTGCTCTTCCCGAAGCATTTTTTAATGCAGCTTTCTTTTTTATTAGACAGAAAAACTATCAAAAAGCAAAAGACCTTTTTGAAACATATATTCATATTGAAACAAAGTGCAGCGATACTATTACCGTCCGTAAAGAGAAAGCACAGCGTTTGATAGATTGGATTACCTCTCAAGCACTGGATGATGAACTGTTTAAAACAGCTTTTGATTTTATCCGTATGGAACAAGAAGAAAAAGCATTGGAAAGTATCCGGCAATTTTTAGAGCATCATCCAAAAGTATGGAATGGATGGTTTTTACTCGGATGGGCATTACGCCGGTTAGAACGGTGGGAAGATAGTAAGTCAGCATTTCTCCAATGCTTGGAGCTTGGAAAAAATCAGCCGGAGGAGATAGCAGCCGCCTATTGTGATATTTGTAATGAGCTTGCACTGTGCTGTACTGAACTGAATAGTTTTGAAGAAAGTAAAAAATGGCTGCTCAGTGCTTTAGAACAAGAACCTGAAAATATCAAAATTATTTCTAACCTTGGTATGACTGCCCTAAAACAAGGGGAAAAAGAAGATGCAAAAAGCTATTTCCGTATTGTTCTTGATATAAATCCGGAAGATGTAATTGCTGCGGATATTCTGAAAAAGCTTGACCCTGCTGAATAACTACTGGGAAACTCTAAAAACTTCCGTTTTTAGAGATGTTCTACCGTAAGGAGATTGACTATATGAATATTGCACTTATGTATGGAGGAAAATCCGCCGAGCATGAAATTTCGCTGGTATCTGCAGCATCAATTGTCCGGAAAATTTCTGCTGATCATACCGTGTATCTTATTGGTATTACTAAGCACGGGCTTTGGTACTTGCAGCCGGATTCGGTGCTTGCAGACTTGCGGGCAAATGAAGAAGCGGTACTAACAATAGAAACCGATCAGAAGCAGCAGGTTGCTGTTATACCCGGCGGAGGTACGCAGTACGGGTTGTCTGTGAACGGGCAGCCTCTTCCTGTTGATGTAGTGTTTCCGGTACTGCATGGTATGTTCGGCGAAGACGGCACAATACAAGGTCTTTTTGAAATGGCAGGTATTCCGTATGTCGGCGGCGGGGTACTTGCAAGCAGTACCTCGATGGACAAAGAAAAGACAAAGATTATCTGGCAGCATAGCGGATTGCCGGTTGTTCCATTTGTGTGTGTAAAGCGAACACAGTGGGAGGACAATGCTGTCCGTACCTCTATTATTATGCAGGCAGAAAAAGAGCTTGAATACCCGTTATTTGTTAAACCGTGCCGTGCAGGCAGCTCTGTTGGGGCGTATAAAGCCGCAGACAGAAATGAACTGCTTAGAACAGTTGCCGATGCATTTATCTGGGACGATAAAATTCTTATTGAAGCATGTATTGAAGCCCGTGAAATTGAATGTTCTGTAACAGGAAATACTGAATGTACAATCTATACTCCCGGAGAAATTATCCCCACACATGAGTTTTATGATTATGAGGCAAAATACACCGATCCAAAGGGAGCAGAACTTAAAATTCCAGCTGACATTGATGACGAACAACGCAGAATTATACGCACTATTGCGGCACGTGCTTATCAAGCCCTTGATTTGACGGGTATGGCACGGGTAGATTTTTTTATTGATAAAAAATCAAAACACATCTATTTAAATGAAGTCAACACCATTCCGGGTTTTACCGCTATTTCCATGTTTCCCAAAATGTGTGCTGCCTCAGGTTTGCCGTATGAAGAGCTGATTATGCATTTGCTTGAACTTGCCGTTGAACGTTTTAAGGCAGCACAGCGGCTGCGGACAGACCGGCTTTAAACAGCACTTACCATGATGTGTTCCGGTATATTTATGTATGAGTGCCGTGTAAAATAGTCCGTGCAAATTTGTCATGCATCCTTGCATGGACTATTTCTTTCAAGTATAATACTGCATCTATGAAGCGATCTGTACTGTATACTGTGTATCCGCTGATACTGTTTCTGGCGGTGTTTTCAAGCTGTTCCAAGAAAATAGGATACGGCGTTGTAAATTGGTCTATACCGGAATATAATTTACAGGCAACTGATACTATTCCAATTCTTGTCCGTTCAAATATTTCTAAAGTCTATATTGTAGAAATTGACAAACAAAAAATTGAAATCCCCTTATGGCAGCTGACTCTTTGTTCTTCAAAAAAAGAAGCGGAGCAGTATATCGAAAAACTGTGGGACTACCGTTCTATCTATGCAGTTGTAAAGCATGACGGGCTTCCATTAAGAAGTGCACCCGAAAATACCAGTAAACCGATATACCGCTTGCGGGAGAATCAAGTATTGAAAATTTTATGGAAAGGCGAGGGTGAGCCGGTTATGATACGGGATAAGCCGCTTGAAGGCGATTGGTTCCAAGTTATGACGGGTGACGGCACAAAAGGATGGTGCTTTTCCTATAATTTACATTTGTATGATGAACGTTCTACTGCGGCACCGCAAGTACCGGCACTTGTTGAGGCAGATGAAATTCTTGAAACAATTTTAAAAACCCGCTGGTATCCTGACTATTATACGGACATGATTGCAAAAAAACATATTGACCCTGAAAAAATGTCAGAGCAATTTGGTTTTTTCCCTGCTGATCCTGCCGGCACTGCACAGATTGTTTTAAAAGATGAACAGCTTTCTTTTACCTACTCAACTATCCGGAAAAACCGCATGGGGGCATATTTATTTGAAGATTCTCCGCTTATTATGCAAATTAGAAATGATCATACTATTGGGGTGCATTATTCTGATGAAAAAGGGAAAACGCATAGTTACTACTTTACCTCGTTAGATGAGAAGCCGGGGGAACTTGTTGAACAAGAGGTACACCGCCGTGCAGCACAACTGCAGGCACTGCGTGATAGAGGTCCGATGTTTCAGTCAGGTAATTACGGCACCTTGCAGTTTTTAGGAAATCAGCGGTTTATATGGCAAGGGTATCAGGTTATTTCTCCCGTAATTATTCCCAAAGGAGCAGGCACTGCCGGGACGGTTGCAATCCGTTCATTTATGAGTTCAAAATTAAAAACTGAGTATCAAGGAGTTCTCTCTTTTACATTTGACGGGCAAGATATGCCGCTTGATTTTTTCTATACCTTATCTAATCAAGGTTTAAAACTTGAGTATGTAAAGCCGGAAAATATCCAAGACGGTATTGCCGTTGCACGGAATTTAAATCCTATTATTCTCTTTTTTGGCATAGAGGGAGAAGAAACGTAATGCCGTTTGTGCAGCTTTCTAAAATATGTCTTGCCTTCGGCGATCGCGATATTTTATCCGATATAACACTGGTTTTAACCGCAGGGACAAAAGCTGCCCTTACCGGTGCAAACGGCTGCGGAAAATCAACCTTGATGAAAATTATTGCCGGTGCCGGTAAGGCAGATAGCGGCAGTATTTCCGCTGAAAAAAATACCCGTCTTGCTTATCTTCCGCAATCGGGTATTGTGCATAGCGGAAAAACGCTTATCGAAGAAACAGAAACAGCCTTTGTGTACGGTGCGGAAATACTGAACCGGTTGGAACTGCTTGGAAAGCAGATGGAGCATGAAGCAGACAGCGGAAAGGCAGAACGGCTTGCCCATGAATACCATGACCTCCAAACTGCTTTGGAACAATCGGGGTGGTATGCACGGAAAGGACTCATGGACGAAACGCTCCGCGGTTTAGGTTTTACACAAACGGATTTCTCGCGGGCTGTGGACGAATTTTCAGGCGGCTGGCAGATGCGTATTGCCCTTGCAAAAATTCTTTTAAGCGGAGCGGATATTCTTATTCTGGACGAGCCGACTAACTATTTAGATATTGAAGCAAGGAATTGGCTCCAGCTTTGGCTGAAAAAGTTTGCAGGCGGTTTTTTACTGGTAAGCCACGACCGATCTTTTTTAGATGCCGCGGTAACAGAAACGTATGAGCTGTTTGCAGGGCAGCTGAAACGCTATAGCGGCTCATACACCCAGTACGAAAAAACTCGTGCGGCAGAGCTTGAATCTTTAATAAAAGCCTATTCCCAGCAGCAGGATGAAATTGCAAAAACCGAGGATTTTATCCGTAAATTCCGGTATAACAAAAGTAAAGCTGCCCTTGTTCAAGACCGAATCCGGCGTTTGGAAAAAATGGAGCGGCTTACCCTGCCTGAACATCTAAAAAAAATTCATTTTAGCTTTCCGCCTGCTCCTCATTCAGGGGAAATTGTGATACAGGCGGAGCATATTCATAAGCAGTACGGCAATCGGGTTATTCTGCATGAAGCAGAACTGCTCTTGTCAAAGAAAGAGCGGCTGGTTCTTTGCGGACGCAATGGAGCAGGGAAGACCACCCTGCTCCGTATTCTCGCCGGTGAAGATTCGCAGTATACCGGCTCTATCCGCTATGGGGCAGGGGTTTCTGCCGGGTATTTTTCGCAAGATGAGGCAGAGCGGATTACCGGCAGCGAAAGTATTATTTCCGTATTGGAGAAAGAAGCTCCCACAGAGCTTATCCCTAAACTCCATGATATGCTCGCTGCCTTTTTATTCCGCGGAGATGATATTCATAAACCGCTTTCGGTGTTGTCCGGCGGAGAAAAAAGCAGACTTGCTCTGCTGCGTCTGCTGTTGCGTCCGCTCAATGTGCTCATCCTTGATGAACCGACGAATCACTTAGATTTGCATTCGAAAGATGTTCTGCTTGATGCACTGCAGCGGTTTGAGGGAACGGTTATTTTTGTTTCGCATGATAAATTTTTTATTCAAGGGTTGGCAACTCGGGTATTTGAATTGACCGCTTCGGCTTCTGGCGATACCGCCGTTCCCTCACGTATCCGGAATTTCCCGGGCAGTTACGACTACTACTTATACCGTATTGCACAGGAAACCGAATCAGCACAATCCGGGGGTGTTCCGCTTCAGGGTGAACAGAAGAGCCGTGCGTTGCGGAATGAACAGCGGCGGAGTGAGCAGCATCCATCGCAGGTGCATACACACACAGTGCAGGGAAAATCAGCTCAACAGCCGCCGCAGAAACTGGCTGTGCCGAATTGTGCATGCTTTGAAACTGCACCGGACGCCCCGCTTTCTTATGAAGCACAAAAAAAACTCCGTGCAGAAAAACGCAAGCGGGAAAAAGAAGAAGAGCGGCTTATGAATGCAGTATCTGATACGGAGAGCCGAATAGCCGCCGTAGAACATGAAATGACACTGCCTGAAAATTATGCTGATGGGGAAAAAATCCGCTGCTTGCAGCAGGAACTGGAATCACTCAAACTACAGGCAGAACAACTGACTGCTGAATGGGAAGCACTTGCTGCATCTGAATAAACCTATTCGGAAACTTGGGTTTCTGAATAGGTCACTTTGAAATGCGATGTTCTCAATCGTGCTATTTGTACGATTGAGAACTCGTCGACCTGTTCGAAAACGCAAGTTTCCGAACAGGTCTAATAAGGAGTTCCTATGAACGATTGGTTTGAAAATGAAGAATTTTGGATTCGCTACGCTCCGATTATGTTTGATCCTCCCCGTTGGGCTGAAGCTCCCGCTGTTGCAGAGGGGGTGCTTCAGCTCGCCGGCATCGAAGAAGCGGATATTCCCCGTACTAAAATTCTCGATGCCGGCTGCGGCATGGGACGCATTAGCACTGAACTTGCCGCACGGGGAGCCTGTGTTACCGGTGTTGATCTTATTCAGCCGTTTTTAGATAGTGCTGCAGAAACAGCAGCACTGGAAAACCTCTCGATTGAATGGCAGCAGGCGGATTTACGCACTTTTTCCCGTCCGGAGTATTTTGATGCTGCAATCAATATGTATACCAGCTTCGGCTATTGCAAAACTATTGCAGAAGATGCCGCTATTTTGAAAAATATTGCACGCTCTTTGAAAAAAGGCGGTATGTTTATTATTGAAATGACCGGACGGGAAATTGCGGTACGGGATTTTACCGACGGTGAATGGTTTGAACGTGCAGGATATACGGTTCTCACTGAGTTTTCGGTTGAAGGTGCATGGGAGGGCTTAAAATCCCGCTGGATTCTCTACAACAGGCAGGGACTCCAAATGGATCATACCTTTGTGCAAAGATTGTACTCCGCTGTTGAACTGCGTACACTCATGCAGAATGCAGGCTTTCATTCTGTGGAAATCTACGGCGATTTTGACCGCTCGCCCTATAATGAAAAAGCCCGCACTATGATTCTTACCGGCCGGACATAAGTGTATCTCGCCTGAGAACCTCTAAAAATGCAGTTGCGGGACACGGAAATCAATTTTTTGCAAATTGCTATTGCCATTGAATGATGTATGGCATTTTTAGAAAAAATCGCAATTTTTTGAAAATGCTCTATTCAGCACTTTTCATATATGTACGAATTTCCTCAGCAAAAGCAGCTGTTTTTCCCTGTGATACAAATGCCGCTGCCCCCAATTCCTGTACAGGTCCATTAGTACAGGATGCTGCCCAAAACCGGACATCATCAGCCTGTATATCGTGTGCTTCCGCACGGCTGGATGCTGGGGCAAGCTTTAAATGTTTTGACAGTGCGGATTGAATATCAGTATGGGCAAAATGTTCAAGCACGGCATCCTGTGAGGCGTTGTTCCGAAATGCCATACCGACCAGTACAGGTGCTATGAGTGCATGGGGTGTATCAGCTCCCTTAGGAAACTGTACGGCATCATAATACTTAATAAGGATAAGCGGTTTAACCCGATGTTCTGACAGCGGCATAAAAATTGTGCCAAGCTGGTGCTGTTCCATGTAATTTTCAATATCCTCTTCCGTAACATTGTACCACCGCGGATGGATAAGCCTTTCGTGCTGCCAGTGCTTAATTATGTTCAGAATAGAAGAAAGCGATATGCCGTTTCCAAGAGGCTCATCGAGTACATCGGATAAACCGTTTGCATTTGCTGCCGCTTTGATAAGTTTGCTATACGCCTCACTTCCTGCAAGCGATTCAGTACAAGCACTTACAAAAGCAAGCAGCGTTGCATCTGTATTTCCTGCACAGATAAGAGGATAATCAGCATAGCTTTTAATGGTATGTAAATAGGATTCAAACTCGCCGAAAGTTTCCGGTAATGCGAGCCCTGCTTTATTCCGATAGGTACGGTAACAGGCAAGTTCATAGTGATCGAACAGCAATGGAAGCATTTTGTATGCGTTATTAACCTTTCCTGCATTTCTGACAGATTCTGGAAAAAGATTGTATACTTTTTCTGGAAGTGATACCGCTTTTTCAGCTAAATTCGCCGCAACTGCGCCATTCCACATAAAAAGAAGATCGTATTTTTTAGCAATGCGCTTTGTGTTTTGTATATCGTTCTCTGTCAGCCGGACAATCCGCATGTGCGGATATTTTTTTTGCGGTGCCGCATTATCGAAGTTTTCTATTATGCTATTGATTGTGCTTATGATACTTTCGGAAATTCCATAATATGCAACATTTAGTTGTCTGCCGGCAGTATAGTGTACTATGGTAAAAGCACTTACGGCTGTTGTAAGCAGTATAAGTACAGCGGCGATAAGCGTACGCTGCTTACCGGATAACCGATTTACCGTTTGCCGTTGTGCCTGCAGCCGTTTTTTGGCATTGTTAGACTTCTTTTTGCTCATAAGAATACTATAACACATTGGCGAATTAATATCGACCCCCATGGCTTCAGCATGCGAAATCCCTGTAAAAAAAAGTTACTATTCACAATTCATTGAAAGCAATCGACTTATCCTATCTACACTAAAAAATCACGCATAACAATTTTATACCTGTAGGAAACTCTATGAGAAAACCTACAGTAAAAAAACTTAAACGGACTATGACGTTGCGGCTTGTTGCGTGATAGCCCGTTTAAGGGAACTGTTACCCGATAGCCGCACGGTTTTGGGGAACGGGGAAGCCGAAAGAGGATAACAAGCCAATCTTCTTTCGGCTTTTTTTTATCCTGTTGAATTTTCAAGCAGTTTTACGCTGTTTGTGCAAAAAGGCAGTTTCAAGCTGCCGATACTGAACACTCTGTTTCGGCGAGGTTCGGCATCATTATAGGGACGGGTTTCCCGTATCGGCACTACTACAGATTGAGCTTTATTGATACCTATCTTTCCAATGGCTGGATAGTACGTCAGCCGTTTACATGGGAACTTGAGACTAAAGATGAGATAACCATTATCTATAACGGCGATGATGTAAAAATTATCATAGGACGCATCATCTTTACCGGCGAACTTTCTATTGAAGAATCAAATGCTTTCTATGATTGTGCATTAACAAAATACGGAATATCAGCCTTGCAAGATGCCATAAGGATTAGTCCGCATTATCGCGAAGCGGTAAGAGATTTCTCATTTTATTCAAATCCTTATCACTGTTATGGTGTAAGTGAAAAAGATTTTATTTCCTTTTGATGTAAGGAATAATTTGACATGGCGGATCCGATGCAGGGGCAATTATGGGGTTAAACAAGTGGGCAAGCAGTCTTACCGTCTATCTTGATAAAAAAAGGACTGCACCCTTTTGAGGGAAATAGTGCAACAGAGCGGGGGGCTTGGCTTGAAAAGCCGATACGCCAAAAAAGCCGTGAAATGCTGAAAAAAATGAATTTCGCCACTATGTCGTACAGCGTGATGATGCCTTTATTGCCCGTCTTATCGAAGCTGAAAAAGACTTTTGGCAAAACTTTATTGAAAAAGACATCATGCCGGTCCCTGACGGTATAGAAGCAGAAGATGATGCGATTATCGAACTTTTTACCGGCTGTACTGCAACGATTTTTTTAGACAGTGAAGCAGAGTGTATGAGTGCAGAATATCTTTTAATCAATAGTCAATAGACCTATT
>JBQMYW010000039.1:0-18353 GCA_052173295.1 Treponema sp. | reverse complement strand
CTGCATACTAGGATGTCCACCGTTCTTGCATTTTCCACGCTTTCATCCCATTTCGTATGGTGACAACGTTTTTTTTTTTTTGGGGGGGGGGTAATCATCTTATAAGACATACGGTACGAAACATTGAGTTCTGTACCCCGATGTATTGCGTCGGGATATTTATTTTTCTTCATCATAATACACTTTGTAGAATTTTCCCCGCGCATCCTTTCCCTGTTCTACATTTTGAGTATTGCCGTCGATGACGATTTGAATTTTTTTATCCAAGCGAATAACCCGTTTATATGCACGCTGCTGTTTTTTACGGGCAGCGTCGGAAATAGCAAATTGACTATCTATTGATATGCCGTTTTCGTCTTCGCAGCGTTGTTTGTAGTGATGGGATTTTTCAATAATATCAGGTTCCGTTATAACTTCATTGGTAAAGTCGTTAATATCAATATTGTCGTTATCTTTAAAAACAAAGATTAAGTAGTTGTTAGGCTAATTTTCATCTACGTAGCTTAAAGTTTCTTTGAATATTTCCTGATTATCTATCACATTAGCGGCAAGAAAGCTGCGTTCATTTTTTGATTCTCCAATTCGCACAATTTTAGCATTATTATCAAAGTATTCCCTATTATAATATTCTGCATTGTATTGCGATTCTTCTGTTTCAGCAATTGATACAATGAGTTGTTTTTTATTCTTCATCGATTTCGCTAGCACGTTAATTAATAAAAGTTTGTTATCATCATCAATATCTTCTTTGAAAATTGCATCAAGAAGTAAAGGCGTTATATGGGCATAGTTTATTATTTCTATCAATTCATAAAATGATAGATAATAGGCAAGCACCATTTTATGCAGTTCAACTCCTTGAGCAGGAAATTCATTGATATCATAAAGATTAAGGTACTTAGTATTATCAAATCTGGTAACTCCAAGAGCATGTAGTTTATCAATAAATATTTCCCTAAATTCTTTCTCTCTATTTTTTCTTATTTTCTCTATAGCTTTGTCACTATATTTCTCCTTTATTTCTTTTCGTAACTCATCAAGCTCAATTGTTATTTCACCAATATTTCCATTAATAGTATCATTAAGCTTAATATACGCTTTCTCTTCTATCCATTCCGATGTTGTTGAATAATTAATTTTTCTATTTCCCAGTATTTGCTCCCTTTCTTTTGCAACTTCTCGGTTATCTTTAATACGCTTTTCAATTGAGTTAATCTGTGACTGTATTTCTTTCATATTTTTTTTGCATATATGCAATTCGTTTGTCGTATCATTTGCTTCTTGATGATATTGATATATCATTTCAATGTTATTTGGTAACATTTGTTTACAAACTGGACACTTATTATTTTTAAATTGATTTGCATGATGATCCTCAATTTTTAATAATACAGATTTTCTTTCTCTCCAATATTCAAATTCATTATACTGTAAAACTAGATTTTTCTCATCATTTAAAATAACAGCATTTGTTTTATTTAAGTTATCAATATATTCTTTTATAAATTGCGGATCTTTGATATCATTTGCTTTTGCGGTTTGAACTTCTCTAGAATCCTTTATCTTTTTATATATATCTATTTTTTGTTTTAACTCATCTATTCTTTTTTCAAGCTCATTTTTCTCTTTTCTATTAATTTGGTTATCAATACCAAGATAATAATCGAGATAATCTTCCTTAAACGATTTATAGAACTCAAGATTTCTGAAAGATTTTCTGATATAAATCCAACCGAAGTCTTGCGAAACATAAAATGGTAGAAACAATGCTTCGATAGGAGCCGATACAAAACCCTTTTTGTATTCAAGTATAAAATTGCAGTTAAGTATACTATGAATATATTCTTTAAGTTTTATATGCTCTGCTGAATTATCAGCACTAATACCATTAAAGCGGAGTATTTTGTCATTGTTAATTACAAATAAAAACTCATCATCCCGAATAAAGATATAATCTGTTTTACTTTCTTTATCTAAAAGAGAAAAATCAAGTCTAAAAAGTACGTCTTCTGAAATTATTTCATCTAACTTTTCTTTGACATCATTTATACCAAAAGTATATAATATTGATTGAAAAACAGTACTCTTACCGCTTGTGTTTTTGCCGCAAACGATATTCACATTCTCTGAGAATGTATAATGAAAAGATTTTTCTCCATTCTTTTTGCAAACAAATAGTTGATTAAAAAAAAGATATTTAGGCATTTTATTCCTTCCCTTTCATTTCTATATAAGCAGCAAAAATTGCTGCACGAAGCTGAATAGCCGGCAAAGAGCCACGATGCTCTTTTTTATATCGTTCAGCAAGATCATATATAGCTTCAATATCAGTATAATAGTTTTCGAGAACAGATTTATTACTAAATACAAAATCCTTAATTTTCTGATGTTGTACTTGTGTTTTATCCTTAAAAAAATCAAAACTGCTTTGTAAGTAAAGCTCAAATGGCTTATGTTCTTTAATTGGAATTTCAAGACTTCTGGCTATATCACTTGCATATTTCCGCCAAAGTTTAAACGCCATTGTTTTCTCAGTAATAATTGACATACTATCAGACAGTTCATCAGAAGTTATTCTTTTCTTTTCATCCAGTAGACGGGATTGATTCCCTTGGTTGAAAGTCAATTCAACTGAGCAAAATATAGATAACAGAGTATCTATAGCCGCTTTGTGATCATGGACTTTTTCACCGAACAACCTGCCAAACATACCAATTAATTGATCTTTCTGTGATTTAGCGGTATCAGCAATATCAATGTATTGGAAATTCAATTTATCCAGTTCACTAATTGCAGCATTCTTATTTAACGATAATATTTGCTTTTTTATATCTTCTTGTATTATTTCAGGTAATTGGAGAAAAGGGACTTTTAAGTTTGCTGCATTTATTAGTTCTGTTATCTTGTTTTTTGTTAGTTTAATATATCCGTTTGTAATGAAAAATAGCAAAACTTTATAATCTTCTTCTTTCTGAATTTCATCTTTTTCTACTTGATCTACTGTATCTAATATTTTCGATAATGGTTCTATTAGATTTTTATTTAATCCTCATTGAGATGTACTTTTTTTTGCTTGATATATTTCAATATCTTTAAGTTCGCCAAGATCATTGAGATATGCAAATAAAAAATCATCATGATGTTCAAAACAAATAAAAAAAATTTTATCAATATCTTGAAAATATCTATCTAAATATATAAACAAGGCACAATGTTTCTGAAATTCAAATCCAGTAGCTGCATGTACTCCCGCATTTGTTGCTCTATTCACGACCTTCTCCCCCCTCATAGCCACTTTTCCAATATCATTTTTTTCTTTTCTGCGCAAGTAGCCATTATCGTTTTTGCTTGAACGATAGCAGCTTCGTAAGTTTCTATTTCCTTCATTGCCTTCCGCTGATCTTCAATCGGAGCAACTTGCACCGAAAGACTTTCAATTCTATCAATCGAGGCTCTATAACTGCGGCTAAATCCTGCTTTTTTACCTTCTTGTTCAAGCAGCCACGCCATATAACGCGGCAAAATAGCATCCGTTTTTATCCTTAAAACACCGCAGTGATCGGTCGGATAAAAAGGAATACCCGCATCAATGGTATTGACCATCCAATCCCCGTCTATCCCCCATAAAACAGAAGGAATTGAAAAATCTTTAATCAGCAGTTTATCAATCATTCCAAACGGCTCAAATACATTAGCGCTGTACACCGGAACAGAATATTGAGGGCTTACTTCCGAACCAAGAACCCTTCTGCCAATCGAAACATCGAAGACAGCAGGATTTGATAACTTGAATGTTATCCCACTCCTAACATTAGTAATAACTTCAAGCTGTTCAAACACTTGCGCAATTTTCTTTTTGTAATCTTCTATACTCATTCTGCTCGTGTTGTATTCCTCATCAACTTTCTCGCATTCGGCTACGATCTTACGTTGAAGAGGTTCGCTTATATCAGGAACTTTAATGTCTTTAAATGCGTCCATATCTATATTTTTTTGAGAAGAACCGCGCCCCATTAAATAGATAGCCCTTTGCTGAGTATATAAAAATACTTCTATAAAACGAGTTTTTATAGTGTTTTTAGTTTTGGTCTTCACAGTCATTCCGGAATCATTTAAGAAAAACTTTCCCTCTACATAACGTACACACTCCGGAGACATTCCAAAACGTGAAATAATATATTGATCTTCTCTATTAAATTCGTCAGACCTAAATGTCTCACCACCACCTCCGTAAACAGGGTATTTATCACCAAATGTGTTTTTTTTAGTAATTCTTGTACCATATTCTATATCACACACGTCTCCCAGCCGCACCAACGGATACTTACTCTTAACAATCTTTTTATCCAGCGTCAATTTTATGGCTTTGTTAAAGCTGAGCCGAGAGAAATCGATCATATCGCTTAAATTCGCTAAGGTACAATACGGTTTTTTATCTTCGTCAAGATTAAACGCTGCATCATCGGAAAACCGAGATCGGATGGCAACTGCAATCGTGCCTGCTGCGTTACGGTTATGTTCATTGTACAGCATACCGCCGGGAGTCTGTATCTGTATACCTTCGGCGCCTTTACGGTTACTCCAGTCATATCCTAAAAAGCGTTTTTGTTCAGTGTTATCATTCGGAGCGGCAACAATCAGTACGGTCTGTTTGTATGTAAGCCCAAAATAAATAAGCTTTTCGCATTCAATCGGTTTTGCGTAATTGTAAAATTCCTGTTTTAACCGCTCAGCTTGATCGTGTGCATTCAGTTTTTTGAATAGTGTTGTTTCTTGCAGTTTGACAATTTTTGAAGTTTTCAGAAACATTTGAGCATACATATTCAGATATTCGCATTGAGTAAAGCCGTCAAATGAAACAGTCTCAGCGGTAAATGCTTGGTATACTTCTTTGGGCACCTGTATCTTTTTCAAATAGGCTTCTAAAATCTCGGTATCTTCCCACTCTACCGTTTCCGCTGCCTGAATAATCGCGTCGGCGCTATCTTGTTTGAGGTCGCTTTGCTTGGGCGGTTCATTGTATTTTTCAAGAAACAACACAACCGTGTTTGTTCCCGTAGCGCCGAATGTTTTACTTCCAAACTGTACAATTGCACGAATCATAAAATTCTTGAGTAGGAGTTCCCGCGCCCCAATGTAACTGTTACTATCGTTACTCAAGATCGAAGAGGGTAAGATAACAGCTGCAATCCCTTTCGGTTTCAGTAATTGAGCAATACGCTCAACAAAGAGCGTTTCAATCTCGCTTCCCTCAGGCGAAATCCTATCCGACAATGCAAACGAATTTTTTTTTAATTTTAAATGTTTTTTAAAAGCCGAAACACTGTACGGAGGATTCGCAACTAACATATCAAAGGCATTATTTTCAATCTGTTTTTCTGGCTTGTTTTCAAGCCCGTCGCCGAAAATAATATTGCCTCCCCCTGCACCGTTCATAAAAAGCGATATCTTTGCAACACGGGCTAATCGATAATCTTTTTCGATACCGAAAATATGTTTTTCAACCCAGCTGTTATTTCCATCCGTTTCCAACCGCTTATTGATACTTTCTACCGCTTCGGTTAAAAAATGTCCGGAACCACAGGCATAGTCGATTACTTTGGGAATTTTTGTCAACGGCAGGCTATCCCAAATAAACCGCGTGATAGGCATCGGCGTAAAGAATTGCCCTTCACTTTGTTTAAACCCCTTATTCAAAAGCTGCTCGAATAAATCTCCCAAAAACTGATGCTTCGACGGGTATACAATCCGGTGATTTTCAAATAATTGTACCACTTCTACTAAAATCTTTCCGTTCTGAAAAAATAATTCTTCGTTATGCACATCCTTGAACGAAAAATCATTATTTGAATAGAATTTCAAAATGCGGATAGTTTTTTGTAAGTCTTCAATTGCTTTCGTGCGTTTATGGCTGGTATAATTTTTAAAGAGATTTTCAGCATAATCGTTTGGAACATAAAAGATTTTCTCCCCCATAAAATCTTCCATGCCTTCAGTGTGGAGCCGCTGCAAGCGGTCTTGCAGTGTTTCATACGTATCCGAACCTTGCCGATATTGAAAGTCTACAATATCATTATCACTTTTTTTGATTTCATCAACGAGTTTACAGATAAAGAGCGCGACCAATCGGTTAAACGCATTTTCTTTATCGCTAACATTATTATGCCGTAAAATTTCTTCAAATCTATTGACGATTTTATCTTCAGGATCAAAGTCCTTTAAATCTTTTTTACATAACGGACGCACGCCGATATGATACGCTTGTGTTTCTTCGCCGACTAATAACCCCTGCCAAAGCTTTTTGCCATACGTTTCATCCCATACTTCAAAATATTCTTTTGCTGTTGTCGCATTCCGATAGAGCGGTAGCGATTTATTTTCTTCCGCTATTTTGAGAACAGTGCTGTCATCTGTACAGTTTATAATGTCATTTTTAAATACAATCTTACCGTCTTTCCAATCAGATGCGTATAGCGATATCCACTTAGTGCTGCGCTCTTGCTGCCAATATGAGAAAAGCTGTCCGCCGTCTTCCTGTAACAATTTAAGCGCTTTAGAATATTCTGCGCCTGCTGTTTTGCATTCAATAATAAATAATGTATTTTTACCGTCTTCGTCATACACGCAAATATCGGCTTTGCCGCCCTTACTGTCATGTCCGAGTGGCCAGCGTTTTTCCAGTTCGATATGCTCAGGACGGTAGCCTTTTTCCAGCAACCGGTGTACGCATTCAAAGACCACAAAGTTTTCAGGGTGTTCAAAATTACAGGTTGTTCGATCGTTTACTTTTACTTTATTTGGATAGTTTAACTCGCTCTTATTCCAATCCGCACTCATCGTATCGCCGGTAAGAGAGCTAAACTGCTTGGAAAATATATTCTGATGCTCGGCAAATCCGAGTACTTGTAACACTTGTTTGAAATTATTCTTATCTATCATGCGTAAATCTCAGTTTTGAAAATCGCTCTTTAATCATATAAAACGCTATCATATATTATAGGCATTCTCCCCAAAAGGACAAGCTGAAAAATATCTGTACAGAGAAGAGAGATGGTATCCCCCTTGCCTAAGCGAAACCGGTTAGGCAAAATAGATTAAGCAACATTTCTACCAAGGAGATACCATCGCAATGGATTATTACGCATCTTATAAAAACAGTAAAGACCCCTCATTGTTGAGAAAAGAGTTAGTCAGCTACGCGCTAAAGTACGGCAGCAAAAAAACTGCACAGCGGTTTCAAACAACCGTAAAAACGGTCAGAAAATGGAGAACTCGCTGGGAAGAAAAAAAAGGTGAGGGGATAAAAGACTTGTCTAAAAAACCTAAAAAAAGTCCTCGCATGATGAAAATGTATTGGCAATTCAAAATTAAAGCCATAGCTGAAAAAGCTGCAGCCGATAACAAACGCATTAACGGCGCAATGATTAAACGTCAGTACGGTATTCCTTATTCTGGTAAGACGGTCGTCAAATATTTAAAACAATACTACAAACTACCGAGCAAAAAAACACATCGAGAAAAAAAGCGGGACATGCGGGAGGTTAAAAACAAATACCGTGCATTTGAAAAAATACAGGTCGATATCAAGTATTTAGACGATATCCCTGAGTTTTATCATGATTTTATGCGGTTTCATTTGCCAAAATACCAAATAACCGCTCGCTGTATCAGAACAGGGGCTTTATTTATCGGTTACACACAGCAACACAGCACTACCGCTACCTCCATTTTCATCTATCGTCTTTTCTCTCATTTAAAACGATATGGGGTCAATCCCGCTGAAATAACGATCCAAACCGACAATGGTACTGAATTTACCGCCCCTTGGAATAGCCTAAAAAAACACTTTTTACTCAGGTTATTGAGCTTTCTTTCTGTTCTTCACATAAAACAATCCCCGTCGGCGCTAAGACCTATCAAAGCGATGTAGAAAGTTCTCATCGGCTCATTGAGGATGAGTGTCAATTATCACCAAATTTGACTAACAATTATAATCAATTTTGAATATTTTAAGGCGGTTTTTTCCGGTTTTTAATGCGTTTTAACGGTTATTTTGCACATAAACTAATCACTTTTTCCATCAAAAGACATGACGCTTACAACAGTGGAATATCGGCAAGCGCATGTGTTTTAATGTACGAAACAAGGTCAGCCTTGAGGATTTCACCGTCACAATTGACCGGCAATACTTTAGAGGAAACCATCCGGCTTATAGTCTGAACCGAAACGGAACAGACTGCGGCAGCTTCCTGCTGCGTCAGCAAAGCCGGACAGTTTGGAAGCAGGTCAATGTCGGCCGGTTCGAGGTAGGGGAAGCGGCCGAGGTTTTCGCGGCATAGTTCTGATATAGGCATATACATCCTCCCATAAGGTGTCTTGCTCCTCGGTTAAAAGGAACCCAGCTAAACTATACCACGGCACACGGTAGGCATTCCTGAACAGGATCGCATCAAGCCGATAGAAATGAAGCAACGTTTGAAGTTCATCGATCGAGCAATGGAGGAATGCACACGATTCTTTGAGCGAATAAAAATACTTTTGACCGATTCGGGCATTTTTAATGAGAAAGCGAACCGATGAATCCCGCTGCAAGGTCGTAAGCGGACAGCGGTACGGCCGTAAATCATCAAAGAGTTCCCAGCGAGGCATTATCGATTCCTCCTTTCAACGGTTGATAAAAAGCCCATAACGCGGCGTAATTGAGACGGGGAGCATTCTTCAAGCCGCGCCTTTCCGATTTTTTTAAGACAGCCTGTAAGCCGCTGTTCCCACATGGGACCGAGGATACGACACGCGCGAACCTTTACGGCATTCAAAAAAGCAGAACTATGCGGTATATAATTTCGGTCTCCCAGCGGGGCGTACCCTTGTGCGGCAAGGAGTTTATTCAATGCGGTAACGACTGCTTCAAACTGCTGAATAGTCGTAATCTTTGCAGCCGAATCAACGGCCGCATACGAATATAAAATAGTAACATACGTTTCATCATCAAGATGAGCTTTCGCCTTTTGGAGATGAATCAGAGACAAGTATTTTTTTCGTTTTGCTTCGGTGAGTGTATACGGCATTTTTTCCTCCTCTCTCTCTAATAGATTATAGTTGGTTAATCATCTGCTCGGTAATGTCCGGGATGCCGGAAGCATTGGCAATATTGATGAGAGCACGCGCTTCATTTGCGACCGTGCGAAAACCTCCACGGGCACGACGTGATAAAAGCGTTGCGTTGGTAACGTCGAGCTTTACCCCAGTTGCCATCTGGTAGTATGTTGCAATCTCCACTTCATGAACCGGTTTAAACACTACGATCGGATTACGTATCCGAGAGCGAAGACGCGGCACTTGGTCTATTTTTGATTTGAGCATTTCTTCCCCGACAAACAAAAAGGGAAGATTGCAGCGCTCATTAATACCGCGGAGTGTTTCAAGAAGCTTAATTGGACACTTATCAGCCTCATCAATGATGACTAAGCGGCGCTGATACCGGCAGGACTGCTCGAGAACAGTGATACACTTACTCATTGAATGTGGACGGGTTGCGCTGAGTTCATAGCACATATCGCGTAACACTTGGGTAATCGAAGAGCCATCAATATACAGGACATAGACGGCGTTCGGATTGAGAGCAGCGAAGCGTTTAGAGGTGAAGGTTTTGCCGCGCTCAGCCGTGCCGATAACCATACCGAGGCTTGAAGATAAGCTCGATTCAGGGTTGGTAAGGTCTTGCGCCAAATCATTATAGGCAGCAACCGAATCAGTGATAACAAAGGCATCGGGATCAAAACGCATGCCCGCTTCCACATGTTTTTCTGATAATGGATAGCCTTGTTTTTCGAGGCTTTCTATCATTTCCTGTTCTTTACTCTGCCAATTTGGGTATTCGTGAGAAGCTACCCGTGAAACCGTTGAACGACTTACGTTCAGTATTTTAGCAGCAGCTCCGATTGAAAGATGGTGTTGCGTTAAAAGTTGTTGTAATGTCATCAGTATTCCTTTTTTTGCGCGAAGGCAAAACGAATTTTATTTTCAAACAAAAGCGCATCCTCTTCGCGTAATGTTTGCTCGTAGCGGACTTTAAACGCCATATCCGCATCGCAGAGAGAAGAGCCGGCAATAAGCGCATCAATAATCGCCGTATACCGCTCACGCTCTGAAGCGTATACAGGACGAGCCTTTTGCCCTTCCTTTAAGACTGTCTGTAACCGTGCACTAACCGCTTCGGCAAAGGCTTCAGGAGAAAGAGCGTCTGCCGTGCAGAACGCAGCACTTGAGGGGGTACGCTTATCGGGCAATGCAGCACAAGGAGCAACAAAGGAGGAGCTATCCTCAAGGACTGCTTTTTCCGTACGCTCTTTTGCATGCTCAAGCGGTTTATAGCGCGTCGAGGTTAAGACATGACCAAAACCTTTTGTCTGCTCGAAAAAGGCATCGGTTACGGCTTTCATATTACGCCGCTTTTCGGCAATCGCCGCTTCTACCTCATCCTGATTAAAAAAGTCGATTTTCTTTTCAGGTGTCAAAAAAATTACTTCGTGCGATACCGGATCAATCGCATAGGCTCCGTGCTCAGGATGTTCGGGGTTATAGCGCACTTCTATTTTTTGTCCTTGAAGACCGGCGAGATTGGAGTGGTTCAACTTGACCATATCCTGCGTAAGAGGCGGGCCGACAAAGGTAATGCCGTCAACCACCACACGATTATTGCGCACCTTTTTCCACGAGGGTTCAAGAAACAAGATTTCAAGATCGCTTGGAGCGATACGAGTCGGTAGCCAGCCTTCCTGCGTAACGGCTTTCATCAGCTCATCACGCGGAGAGCATTTCAGGGAACTATGGACGCGCATTTCATACTGCTCAAGGGCAAGCTGGACTTGAAGAATAAACTCGTTATAGTGGAGCAAAAAGCCGTTTGCTTTCTGCCACGCCAACCGGCGGGAGGCCTCCTCATCTTCTGCCGCGCTGAGCGTTAAATCGCGTACAGCGCCCGGGAGACACTGATCCAACAAAAGCACTTCAAGGGTACGGAAAAACCGCTCAATCGGTTTGGTCTTGGCATTTTTGACTTCAGCAAAAATACGCCGGTTTTTCTTCCGCCAGGCTTCAGCGTGATCAGTTACCGCAATGACCGCCCCGGTATCATCTTCGATGACATAGCGGCCATCTTCGGTTTTATATAGTTCCGATTCATCGGTGTACTTCATGCCGAAGGTTTGCAAGGCTTCAACCAGCCAGGTGATTTTGTGTGCCGTTTCAGGCTTTCCGTTATCGTTATAGGTTGAGTTGAATTTTCCAAACCTGATAAGCCCTTCCCGAAGGGAGCGGGCAACGGTGCGAAAGTTATACGGTCCTGCCTCAAAGGAAATGCCGTATGGCAAGCGAGTGCGCATATCAATCCACGCATAACATTCAGGACGGATTTCTTCTCCCTTATCGTTAATCACCCACCAATCAAAGATATGCTGATCGCCGACGACGACCTCAAATGGGGCAAGACGGGACAGGTCTCGGGCAATATAAAAGTAGTTATCAAGAGCACGCCGTCCTCCTTTGACATACTCGATTAAAAGCGGATGCAGCTGCGCAAGGTGCTTATACGCCGAAGGCTCTGAACCCACCCGCCAGCCGTGCAGTTTTGCCTCCTTGCACGTTGCATTATAGGCATTCCGGCGGGAACAAAAGCCAACTTTGCGGTACATATCAAGAAAAAAGGAGCGCAGAAACTGTAAGGCTTCTGCATCCCATGCGTAGACGCTTCGCCCTTGACTTGGCTTTACGAAAGGAAGATAGCCATTTTGCTCGATCTCTTTGATATAGCGGCGCACGGAAGAAACCGAAAGGCAAAACCGCTCGGCAATAGCCGCTTCCGCCTGGCGAAAGGAAATGCCCACAGGGCGCCGCCGCCATGCTTCATAGACAGAAACTTTCAGCTGATGCTTGGTGTCGGTGCGAAATACCGCTAAGCCTTCTTTCATTGAGTCTTCTCCACCTGCTCGCTTTGCTGCATATCAAGCTCGGTATAATAGTTGACCGCTTCGCGCAGTTTAAACGAAAGATTACAGGCAGCCGTGAGCCGATCGGTAACCTCACCGAATGATCGAAGATATTCGTCAATAGCATCAAAGGCGTGCAGCTGCAAGGTGTTTTGCTCAGCATCTTTTAAGGCAAAGCGCTTCACGTCAGCGGCTTTCTCAAGAATTTCAGCAAAATAGTCTCGTTTCGGCTTGAGGGTTAACGCTGCCTTTCCGCTCCAAACCAGTGCCGTTTCTTTTGCTTGCTGTTCTGCAAGTCGCGTCTTTAGCGCATGCTCATCAGCGGCAGTCCAGCCTTCGGGACGCAAACCATTCTTAAAAAAGAGGGCAAGGCGCTCCTCTTGCGCTTCCATGTCTTTTTGGCGCTCCTCGCTTTTCATCAGCGCAAATTCTTCCGCCGTCAATACGGTGTCTTCTCCGCTTTCTGAAATTTCCGCGGGGATAAAAAGGCGCAGGTAGTTATTCGCTGTCTGCCGGGTAATACCGATTGCTTGGCAATAATCATTCCATGTATACGCGATATAATCTTCGGCAGTGGGGTCTTTGCGCTGCCCTTTTTGATTATTTAAAAACTCGCGGGCAATATAGAGCTCGCGGTAAATTTCAGCAGAAAGGGTATTCCACTTGCTGATTTTTGACTGCATTCGCGTAACTGATTTTTCATAATTCCACTTAAAAATTTTCTCTTGCAGCTGCACTACCGGAGCCGTGTCATTCGGAGCTATTTTATGCCGTGCCATTGTTTCCTTTCCTCCTTAAAAAAAAGCGCTTGGGAGCAGCTTACAGACGAGCAATATCAAGATTGATAAGCTCATACGAATCGTCGCCCGTTTTTTCATAGATGCGGATGTACTCTTTACTACTGACGGCAATCACCGAATCGCTAATTGCTTCCATCGCCTTTGCCCACTTTTCATCGTGAATATTAAGCCGTCTAAGACCGAGGATTCGGGTGGTATTGATTTTGCCCGATTTCCCGACATAAAAAGCGTCATCGACTAATGCGCGTAGTTCTTCCCGTGCTCCTTGCGCCCACTCGGAAATACACTCATCAATGAGGGATTTTGCAATCTGCAGCCGCTCATCAAATTGAATAGCTTCGTTGATTGCAACCAGTACTTTGTACCGACCGTCATAACTGACAAGCGTGATATTCCCCTTTTTACCGCCGAGATGGATACCGTATTTTTCTGCTGAAAGGTCAACAAAGGCGGCAATGTCGTCAAAAAAGCCTTTTTTCAAGGCGGCAATCTGACGTGACATTTCCTGTGATTTTTCAACAATCTCCTTGACTAAGCTATCCCGCGCAAGGTCAATCGGCTTTATGATACTGATAGGGTCATACCCGCCGCGGGCGTTTTTCATATATTCTTTTTCGTTCATAGTGTTATGCTCCTTATACTGCGCTTTCGTCTTTGGAAAGCACTAAATTCTCGCGCAATAGTTGTTGTGCTTGCTGGATGAGTCCGTATATTTTGAGGCATGCATCACGAGTTCCTTCCCCGTGAATACCACGATTTGCTTCAATGCGGATTTCATCCAGCTTACCGGATAAAAGCGCATAGGCGTTCAGTGTTGTTCTCATTCATCCCCTCCACTTTGCCCTCTTTTAAGGGCACATCTTTTCAATAAATGCGAGTACGCGCTCACATTCTCTCTGCGCCGTTTTCTTTCCGGAATAATGCGCATGTGTCCACCAGCCGCGGACAATGCTTACAACGACATCCCGCTCAGCTCCTATCGAAGCGGCCGGTGCAGGCTTTTCACTCTCTAGGGTGAACGGCTCTCGCTGGAGTCCTTCGGCTTCTTTGATCGACTGTTCAAGCCGACTAAAGGCGCCGGTTACCCGTGGACTAAAAGGCATTTTGCTTACTCCTCTCGGGTAAAGCCGGTTATAACGCGTCCATCAAGCGAAAGGCGAAAGACCGGATTTTTCTTTTGAAAGAAATGGAGTAAGAGCACATTTCCTAAACCGCGAAACATTTCAGAATCCATATAGACCGTAATGTGCCTGCCGCTCCGCTGCTCCTTGATTTCTGCTGACCGCTCAGTGATATTCAGCACTGTAATGGTTCCAGTTATTTCGCCGTCAGGGACAAAATCTGTCGATCGCTCATAGGATCGCATACCTCCTATACACATGGCCGATCTCCCTCCTCGTTGGCTTGTTCTATCCATGTAGAAACAAGGAATACTTCTATGCCAAGGGCCGCGGCGATTTTTAATTCAAGCGCCATGCCTCTTGATGGAATGTCTGAATCGACAAGCGCCATGCGGGTATGCGTGCTCAATACCTGAATACACTGCCGCATACACCGCTGCCAGCTCCACCCTTCATGGCAAAAGCTCACAGGGTTTGCAACCAAAAAGCCTGCTTCTGTTAAGGCTTTTTCTGCTGCAGCAAAATCTTCTTTATAGTGGGGATTGTTCGAGATTGCCCCGGATAAATAAATACGTTTCATCGGTTTACTGCTCATCGCACAGCCCCTCCTTAAAGGACAAGCCTTCTCGTTTAAAAAAAGCTATGACATTCTCAAGAAGCTGTGTGCGTGTTGTTACCAATACGGTTGTTTCCGTCCGCTCCCAATTGGCAGGGCGCCATTCTTGCGAACCTTCCGTACTCGGGAATTGCTTCCAGCCGGAGAAAAGAGAGGGACAAACTGACAAGTCATCAAGGATGATGATGTGCGAGGTATACGGCCAGCTTTCAATAAAAGAGACAATGTCCGGATTGAGCGTAAAAAACACGCAGTAGTCGCAGAATTCTAGAGAAGGCTTCCTCCCAAAGCTGGAGTAACGATCTATATATGTGTCGAGTATATAATGCTCCTTGCGTACAGTCCGATCATTCAAATCGTTTACCAGCGACCACATTTCGTCATAGTCCTGTCTTGTATTCGCAAACTGGTCAAAATAGGCATAGATATTGATTTCCATCTTTATTCCTCCTCCTCATTGCCCGGCTGTTCACAGTCAGAATGGGTACTCTTGTATGCTGCAATGGCTTCCGTGCTGGGGGTATAGTCAGGATATGAGACGGCAAGCCGCGCCTCAATGACGACATCATCCCAGCTCTCTTTACCTAAGATGCGGGCGATTTCTGCTTCTATCCGACGGGAGCGACGCCGACCAAAGACAACATTAAAAACAGTGTGTCTACCAAGACCAAGACTCGCTCCTATGTTTGCAAAACTAAAGGGGACTTGCTTTAATCGGTATTGAATGTACAAACCTTCCTGATACGTCGGCCGCCAGGTGCTTTTACGGGTTTCTGTTTTAGCAGGGGTGTCTATTACGGTGTATGTCATACAGCCTCCCTCGGTGCCTTTTTAGCAGCTGCTGCTTGGCGATGCCTTACCCCTTCTTCTGCTCGTTTTTGTGCAGCGGTAATCTGTTTTTGATGCTGCCGATACGCCTGAGCAAGGAATTTTGAAACATCTTTTGCAGACGGGGCGTAATTACCCGACACGGCAAGGCGCGCTTCGGCGACTACCTCGTTCCAGCTCGCTTTGCCCAACACGCGGGCAATCTCCGCTTCTACACGGCGGGAACGGCGGCGACCAGTTGCCACATAGTGCACGGCTACTGCCGATACGCCAAACGTCCGCGCAATATCTGCAAGAGAAATACCTCGACAATTTAATTGATATCGGATATATACCCCTTCTTGTTTGGAAGGCAAGAATCGACAAGGTAATGCCAAACAATCCTGCACAGGATTGAGCGAATACTCATTTTTTTGTATAATCACATAAAACCTCCTATCATGGTGGTGATCATTCTGAGGAAGTATCTACTTGGCGGTTGGTGCTTCCTCTTTTTTTTCGTCAAGTTATATCAGTAACCTGCCGACAGTCTTATTATCGACAATATCTATAAGAATGTCAATACAAAATGTCGTAAATAAGACAAAATAAATAGGATTTTTTATGGATGTAAATAATATTTCCAAGAGATTGA
Source organism: Treponema sp. (assembly GCA_052173295.1). Classification (GTDB taxonomy): domain Bacteria; phylum Spirochaetota; class Spirochaetia; order Treponematales; family Treponemataceae; genus Treponema. The sequence continues at coordinate 2,367 of JBQMYW010000039.1, read as the reverse complement.
CTGAATTACGTCTTCTTATTGGTCTAAATCAAACAAAATTTGCAAAAGAATTAGATACACCACGAACTACAGTCATTGGATATGAAGCAGGAAACAGTATTCCTGCTGATTTTCTAGCGAAATTACATGAGAAATTTAATATCAACATAGATTGGTTGTTGTTTGGAAAAGGGAATCCAATACCGCTTTCAATAAAACCATTAACAGCACAAGACGTCGTAAATCAGACAATTACAGAAATAGCAAGGCGCAACAATAAAGTTCTCGTAAATACAGAAGAAGATCATCCACCAAACGAGTTAAAAACCAAACTTTTTGATGGAAAAGCACTTTCCACTAAAAACACAGAAACAGCCGAAACAGGCAAGGAACCTATATCCTCTAAAAGGTTAGAAACCTTGCCTCACCATGCGAAATTTTTCCCACCAAAACCACCCGCAGAGACATCTTCAAATGAAGCAGAACAAGAAGGAACCACTCACCGCAACAACTTGAAAAGTCAACTTCACTTTGCGCAATTTTTTCACAGTAAAGAACCCGCAGCCACCCCCGTAAAAGAGGCTGTTTCAGGGAGTATTGAAGCCCTTGCCCGGGAAGCGGTTGCTCCTGCCTTAACGGCCATTGAAGAAAAGATAACGGACACCGTAACTACGCTGGCAACACATACAACGCAATCCGAGACCGTTTTAGCGGCGCATACGGCAGCCTTAGCCGAACAAAAAGAGCAGCTCAATGAAATCAGCGCGGCGCTGCGGAAGCTGCAAGAGCTGAGCGGGCAGCCGCTTGAGGATATGATACACGCTCACACGCCGCTGTATACGGTAGCGCCTCGTATACGGACAGTCACAGAACTAGAGCCTACTTACACGGCCCGTACAGAAGAAGATGATGAGGAACTTCCAACGACCCGCTTACCGCTTATCGAAAATCTCGCGGCAGGCGTTCCGCGCGAAATGGTTGACACCTACGAAACCTATCCAGTGCCAACCTCTTACCTTAAAGCGCATAAAACGTATTTTGTCGCAAAAATCCACGGGACGAGCATGACCGAAGCGGGCATCGCCGACGGCTGCTATGTCCTTTTAGAAGCAAAGGATGTTCCTGAAAGCGGGGACATTGTCATTGCCCGCTATGAAAACCAGACAACGCTCAAACGGCTCAAGCAACGAGACGACGGCAGATGGGAACTGTTGTATGAAGACGGCTCACGGGCAAAGATAGAGCTTATCGACCCCGACTGGGCGATACAGGCGAAGTTTATCAGGGTGGTGTAGGAGAGGGAAAAATTTATAAAACAAGGGTTGTAGTATTGATAAAATATGGTATGATATATATGAAAACTGATTATCATATAAGGAGATTAAGAATGAAAAAGAAATCACTAATGGCGACAATAGTTTTTTGCCTTATCTTTTTCTTTTATGGCTGTGCCATTGCACCTTCAAGAGCATCAAGAGTTTACTGGGCAAAACAATATGAAGTATTGTCAAGAACGGGTGAGACTCTGGAAGGGACATTTGTATATAATGATTTAGTGCTTTATAAACACCCTACGGACGGTATGGGAACGGTTTGCGGGGTGATATTTGGAAAAGTGCTACCACCGTCGAACATGATGGCAGAAGTACAAGCAACAGGATATAAGTTTGATAAAAACTATTATTTTGCGGTATTCTATCAAGGTCATAAGTGGCTTTTTATTGATAAACTTGATTTTAAAACTGATGACACAATAATACACTTAACCGATGAGAATCCTAAACGCGATGTTTTTTCTGGAGGGGGAAGCGTATATAATACTGAAAACACAATATTTTTCTTAACAGCCGAACATGTTGAAAGCCTCTTAAAAACACGAACATTATCACTCCAACATACCGGTTCAGATGTCATAAAATTTACCGATGAGGAGATTCACAAGATCAAAGAATTTATACAAAGCGACATGATTCTTAAACCATCCGTCAACTGGTAATTGCATCATCTAAAAATCTTTCATCTTACCCCCGCCCCGAGAAAAGGCGGGGGTTTCTTTTTATCTGGTACTCTTGTACATGAAGCACCGCAGTAATGCGGAGCTATTACAAGGAGTACCTATGATCAAAAACAACTCAAAGGGCAAGCCATATTATACACAGCGGAATAATGAGCTTGATCTCGCTGGAGCCTGCAATGTCACGGCGATGATTCAAGGGCTTATCTGTGCAGGCTGGCCGATCCCGCAAGGAGCGTACAGGCAGCCGGAAGATTCTCTTATGCATTTTATCCGTCATGATCCTGTTATCCTCAAAGAATGGAAGCGCCTTGATCCGCACGGAAAGTATCCGCCGAATGAATGGCATTCGCTTTTGTGTATGGGAACAAACC
>JBQMYW010000038.1:0-18460 GCA_052173295.1 Treponema sp. | reverse complement strand
AGAATACCCGTTTTATCGCTGAACTCCTCTTTCGTCAACTCTTTATCCATGAATTCAAGATCGAGAACCTGTTGCGGTGTAAGGTCAAGAATGCACTCCAGAAAGTCCTGCAAGAGCGGTTTATTTTCTTCCGAGCCTAACAAGCGTTTGAACGCATAATCGTTGGTGAGGGTTATCTGTAATTCGTCTTCCATACCTGTAGAAAGTATAGGGCATTAGGATATAAAATGCAATGTGTGGTATGCAGGATAAAAACACAAGACTGAAGGCAGAGTATAATTATGAAGAGAATATTACTGGATCCGCATTTTAAGGTACTTGTAATACGGAATCCTTGGGAAAATATAATGAAATTCTCAAGATTATTTTTCGATATTTTTTTGGTAAGTTATAATAAGATAAAGACTTATCAAAAAACACCCGTCGGGCATCTCTAAAAATCTAACCCACGTTTTTAGAGATGCCCTATCAGCTTTTTCAGGTTGCTCAAATAAAGTATTTTTACTGAGCTTTTTTCCAAACTTTTAAGCTGTTGCGGTGGATTTGCTGTTTTCCTGCGGTATCTTTTTTATAATAATCTGCGCCTAAACCGCTTACCCAGTTACCATATTGCAACATCACTCAATTACCATTAATTGAAATAATGACTAATTATGAATAATACCAAAATAATCCAAACATTGTTTCATTAAATCCTGTGCGGTAAGGCAAGTATCTCTTAAAAACCCGCATTCGTTTTTCCAATTTTTAATCCCTCTGTAATAGTAAACTTTTAATTCTTCAGTAATTATGAAAGGGACAATATTATGTTTAAGACATTCTTTGAACATTATTAATCTTCCAATACGGCCATTACCATCTTGAAATGGATGAATAGTTTCAAATCGGACATGAAAATCTAACACATCATCAAACGTGATTTCAGTTTTTGCATCGTATTCCATTAATAATAATTTCATCTCTGCCGCAACATTCGCCGGTTTTGTCGTTGCCTCTCCGCCCACTTCGTTTTCCAGCATTTTGTAATCCCCAACCTTACACCATGATTTTTGACTGTCGGTTGTTCCCGACTTTAAAATATAATGAAGCTGTTTTATGAAGCTTTCAGAAAGTTTCGTATGAGCACCTTCTATTATTAAGTCAATACAATGGAAATGATTTACCGTTTCAATAATATCATCAACTCTAACAACATCATCTGTAACGCCAAGTGTTTTTGTTTCAAAGATGAAGCGAGTTTGATCATGTGTAAGTTTTGAACCTTCGATATGATTTGAATTATAAGTAAGGTCAATCTGAATTTTGTGATAAATTCCGCCTTTCAAGCCAGCTTCCTTTTCGCGTTTAAGAAATGATAAAAGAGTAGACGGTTTTGCAGCATGGCGATTTTTTCGATGAGGCTTTTCTGCATCAAAAGGAATATTCCATGTTTTCCCTTCTAGAAGAGCTCCCACAATTCTACCTTGCAAGCAGTAATTTCTTACACTACGTTCACTCATTTGCCAGCGTTTTGCAATTTCTTTAACAGATATGTATGTTATCTTATTCATAGATACTATTTTAATATATTATCGGCAATATATAAACTGTTTTTTATACTTGAATTAAATCCTATTTTGCCGTTAGTAAAATAGGTCATTCTTATATTACTTTACCAGCCCACAGGGGCTGTCTGTCTAACTAAGAATTAGACAAACTTCAATAATTATGATATAATCCGAAGATATGAAAATTGCAGCAACGTATGATATTGTAACAAATTCAATTTTCCAGCATTTTGGAAAAACGCAGTATTTTAAGGTTTATACGATTGAAGCCGGAAAAGTAACGAAAACTGAAGTAATCGATAACGGCGGTTTTAGTCATCACGATTTGGCAACCTACCTTAAAAATCTTGGCATTGAAACCCTCATCTTAGGAAACCGTGGACAAGGTGCAATTGACGCACTAAACAACGCAGGAATTAATCAGCTGGCAGGGATCACCGGCTCACCAGATGAGGCCGTTGCAGCATTTGTAGCGGGAAGACTACAGGATAATCCGAACGCTCAATGCAATCACCACGGGGAACATCATCACGAATAAAGAAGAAAGGGGATTGTTAGACCGCTTAAACTGCGCCGGTAACCGAGGCAATCTTTCAGTTGCATTATTTCATGCTTTTACTCATCTTGAAATAAATAGTAATTTATGATTTTATAATCATCTATGCGTGTAGGTAAAATATGTCTTTTTCTCTATCTCACGGGTGTGTTTATTGTATTAGCAGCCGGTTCTTCGCTTTTCGGATATTTACTGGCACAAACACAGGGAATTAAACAAAGTGAACATTTCACGGCATTTAACCCCGATTTACCCACAAGAATCCTTGATATACGCGGAGACCTTATCACCGAATTTTCATCAAATGAAAAACGTGAAATTATTACATTCGATAAAATATCTCCTACATTAATTCATGCACTGCTTGTCCGTGAAGACCGTAGTTTTTATCATCACCGCGGATTTACACTCAAGGCTATTTTCCGTGCAATAGTAGGCAAACTCACGCGGAAATCACTGGGCGGCGGCAGTACCATTACCCAGCAAATAGCCGGAATGCTGTACTGCGACAGAGCAGATATAAGCGTAAAGCGAAAAATTAGAGAGTTGTGGTGGGCAATGCAAATGGAACGCCGCTATTCAAAAAACGAAATAATGGAGCTATATCTGAATAAGGTATATTTCGGCGGCGGAACGTATGGGGTAAGTGCAGCTGCCCGTTTTTATTTTGGGCATCCTATTTCGGAAATTACCCCAGCAGAAGCTGCAATTTTGGTTATCCAGCTTTCAAATCCTGCTGAATACAATCCCTTTGAATATCCGAATGTTGCACAAAATAGACAAGCGTATGTTTTAAATGAAATGGTACGCTTAGGATACTTAACTCAAGAAGAAAAAGAAGAAAGTTTTGATGAGTATTGGGCTCATTTTGATTATACCAGAACAAAATCATCGGCGTGGTTTAACCGTGAGGATAATGCCCGCTGGTTTTCCGAGTATGTACGCCGGCAGCTTGAATCTATGATGTATGGTACTATGGATTTTTATTCCGACGGCTATGTGGTACACACAACCTGCGATTTACGGCATCAAGCAGCGGCAGAAAAAGAAATAGGCGATTATATTGCAATAGCAAACAAGCGGGTTGCAAACTCCCGTTCATACCGTTTTTCTCAAAATGAATTATATAGTAATATTTCAGCACTTATATCGCTTACATTCAATTTTCCTGCACTGCATATTGACGCTGCACGAATACAGTCAAAGAGTTTGTCATACTACCGTAATACGGTAAACCCTATTGTTGATATAACCGCTATGCTTTGCGGCTTGAACGATCTAAAAATTGCCAGTACAAAAAACACCTTACAGGTACAAGATGAATTAGCAAAAAAAACCGTTGAGGGCACTCTTATTTGTATAGAAAACAATACAGGCTATATTACTGCACTGGTAGGAGGCAGTAAGTTTGATGAATCAAACCAAGTTATCCGTGCAACACAGGGGCGAATCCAACCGGGCAGCTCTTTTAAACCGTTATTGTATTCTGCAGCAATAGATACCAAATTGATAACACCGGCAACAGTGCTGGAAGATACGCCGCAGGTATTTACAAATCAAAACGGCGTGCCGTATATACCCAATAACTATGCAGGACACTGGCAGGGAACAACCCTTACATGGAAAGCACTTGCAAAATCATTAAATATCCCTGCAATCAAGATATTAGATACTATTGGGTTTGATGCAGCTATTAATCGGTCTGCATTATTGCTTGATATTACCGATAAAGATGAAATTGATAGAATATTCCCCCGTGTTTATCCGCTTGCACTTGGTGTTATTAGTATTGCACCGATACAAATGGCAAAAGCATTTGCGTGTTTTGCCAATGAGGGGCGGAAAGTTGACCCGATTGCAATCCGCACAATTGAAAATAGAAATGGTACTATTATTATGGATCCTGAACGGGATTTACGGATTGAGCAGCGGAGGAAAGGAACAGCAATGCAGCTTATTAGTCCGCAAAATGCATTTATTATGACCTCCATGATGCAAAAGACACTGACTGCAGGAACGCTTATTAATGCAAGTAATTCCGGAAGAAAATTCCGTTATAAAGATGAAAAAACCGGAAAATATTTTACAATGCCGGTCGCGGGAAAAACAGGAACAACGCAAAACTGGTCAGATGCATGGACTATCGGGTATTCTCCGTATTACACCACAGCTGTTTGGTTCGGATTTGATAAGGGCGGACAATCGCTTGGGCTTGACAATACCGGTGCAACACTGGCAGCCCAGCCGTGGGCAAACTTTATGCAGGCAATCCATACTGATAAACCATATAAGGATTTTATCCGTCCGGAAACCGGTATAATAGGTATGGAAGTTTGCAAAAAATCCGGCTTACGTCCAACAGATCATTGCAAAGAGGGAACTATTTTTCTCCATTTCCTTTCAGGCACGGCACCGGTAAATAATTGTACATACCACGAATCAGACCGTCTATTACTCGAAATTGCAAAAGACCGATTCCGGAAAAGCAGCTATGGAACCGGTCAAGCTCCCGTTGATATAAACGGCAGCGGGGTATTTCTTGATCCCCGTATTTTTGAAGACCCCGAACCAAGCAAGAAAAATCATTCTGCATCTGAAACAAATTTCGGTACAGATGAAGACGTATTTGACAGCATTACCGGTGAATTTAGATCCAGCTCGCTTATGGAGGATTCACCGCCGGTATTATTAGAGCTTGGCGATTCGCCGGAATTAAATTCTACTCCAGAATCCCGAACAGGTATCTCACCGACAGGTGAAGCATCACCGGCAGGTGAATTACCACCGGCAGGGGCAGCATCACAGGAAACACCGGAATCTGCTGCGGCTTCAGCAAGGAAGCCGCATTCAGCTCCTTACAGCACAGAAAAACCTGCATCTCAACCCGCCGGTGCAACAGGCACAAAAACTGCTCTGCCCGCAAGTACAACACCCCGCTCTTCCGATACGATTCCGTCCAGTCAGCGGCAGCAGGAGCTTACAGTTCCTCGTTTGCCGGAACAGCAATCTCCCGCACAAAAAGAAAAACCGAAAAGTGACGTTATTCAAGATGAGGGGGTAAATCCGTGGCTCTAGTAGTGCCGCAGTACATAAAATGCGGTACATACAATAAATCTGTTCGGAAACTTCCGTTTCTGAACAGATTTAATATAACCGAAAAAAATTACTTTAGAGGAGGATTGCAATGGAAACGTATATCCGCCCTACATGGGATGAATACTTTATGGAAGTATGCAGAGCCATTGCAAAGCGGGCAACCTGCGGACGCGGAAGATCAGGCTGTGTTATTGCACGGGAAAACCAGCTCTTGGTTACCGGTTATGTAGGAGCTCCCCGCGGGCTGCCGCATTGTGATGAGGTAGGACATCAATTTAAAAAAATACAGCACGAAGACGGCAGCATAAGCCAACACTGTGTAAGAACTGTTCACGCAGAACAAAATGCAATTTGTCAAGCAGCAAAACGAGGCATCAGCATTGACGGTGCTACACTCTACTGTAAAATGACGCCGTGCAGAACCTGTGCAATGCTTATCATTAACTGCGGTATTACCCGCGTTGTTGCAGAAAAACGCTACCATGATGCAGCTGATTCACTTGAATTATTCCGGCAAGCCGGTGTTACTATCGAACATTTAAGCGATACCATTGAACAATACGAAAAACAGTAAAAATACTGCTTAAACAGTCCTGAATAGTAACACGGCTACACAAGATGAAGAATCTTGTTATGTAATTCAGAATAGTCCGCTTCTACTTCCAACGGTGCAAACCGGCATTGTAACTGCTCAAAACGGTGCGGGATAGGCGGCTCTTGCCCAATTGCTGCCTTAATGAGTGCTGAATGAAGTGCAGGATGTGTTGTTTCGGTAATCACCCCCATACAGCTTCCAGCATACGTATCCGGTTTAGCCCACGAGGGTATAAAACGCTCCGTTCCATATACGCCAAAAGGAGCGGCTTGTTTTCTATGTTTTAGGGTATTTATACAGCCGCTACGGACATCATTCCATGCATGCCAGAGTGCAGCACCATCTCTACTAATCATAACGCCTGTTTTTTCATTACAATTATCAATCGCCTGTTCCCTCCATATAGGATCAAGGCGGTAAAAAAGCATATTTGATGTGAGCGGTTCCTTACCGCAAAGATGTTTAACCCGTTTTAAGCTATCAGCAGTATACCGGCTCCGTACCCCGTCTGTATTGCTGAACACAGCAGCATCAAAGGAATCCCCTGCTTCTGCAACTGCAATATATCCTGCAATGGGGCATTTCATGTTCAGTGCCGTTACTGCAGCACTTAACATATTATAAATATTTACAGAAAAGCTCATAATTAACTGAGGATTTTCTATTGTATTATCATAGCTGCTGCGGGAAAGAACAGTAAGTGCTGCATAAATATTGCACACGGTTCCTGCAATAAGACACGCTTTATCAAGTGCAGCATAGGGTATAACGGTATACTTTTTGTTCAGTATTTCATCAGTATATATATGCCGCTGCAGCTTTCTGCATTCTTGCAATGAGCCATGTACCCGTATCTGCTGCAAAGTACCGGACAGCCGAAGCATAGATTGCTGATATGGTGCTGAAAAGGCTTCTGCGGGGTACATAAAAACGCAATACACATTTTCTATACAGGAAAAAGCCCGGGCAAGTGCTATATCAGCATCTGTTTCACCGGTCAATACAACAAGCAGAGGCTTAGCCGGCACAGCGGCTAACAGACGCACACAAAACTGGGCGGCAAAATCAGCTGCAGTTCCGCTTGGTCCATAGGTTGTATTCAATACATACGTTCTTGGATCAATCGGAGAAACTGATATCCGAAAAGGGAATGCTTCTGCAATCAATGCATATAACGCAGCATCATCATACTGTTCTCCTAATAATCTACGGGAAACCTCAAAAGCAGTTTCTCTAAATGAGGGAGGCGGATTTTTATAGATAAGAGAATCAGGTAAAGGCGTAAATGCAGCTGGTACAAAATGACGGGCGTAAGATTGCTGAACAGATTGAACAGGGGTATCTTGCATTTTATTTATAGACATACATTGACCATTCTGTTCATACATCGTGTATTTACCGCTCCTTTCTACCACAGTTTAAAGACTGTGGTTATTTTAACATAGATGCCCTATATCTGCAAGCAGGGTGTAAGCATGAAAACGGTAATAAAACACAGTACAGCTACAATACCTAAAAAGCAGCTGTATTCGTAATAAATACAACAGCTTAAAGTCAATATACTCCTTTACGGCTGCGGCTGTGCATTAGGATGAGCCTTAAGCCATGCTTGCCATTGTGCTTCGCCCGTAGCGAGGGTGGTTATTTCACCAATATAGTGCTTACTGTCATAGACATTACTGATATAATCAATGAGATACGGATTAAAGCGAGCCTTATTATTTTCATCTAACTGAGGTTCTGCATAAATATCTATCCCTTTTTGATACCATATACCATAAGGGAATATTTTATTCTCATTATCGTTATTGTCAACAACATATACGGCGAGAATATTATCGTCCTCATCAAAGGCAGCTCCCCATAATGTTATAGCGTGTTGGGAACGATCTGTACCCCATTTATTGAGAGCAACCGCTTTCTTTGATTTTAATGCATCTTTTAGTATCTCTTCAAATTCTTTTTTTGTAGCAAGTCCCTTGCTAGTAATAAGAGCAGTATCATCTTCAGAAAGAGCATTTCCTTGATCAAAAACATCATCAAATAATGCCGGAGAATACTTTTTATTTTTTGCAAACCCGCTATGCCCTACAAGATACCATTTCAGCCCTATGCCTATGATATTTCCATGATTAATGAAGTTTCTCCGATAGATATTCGCTATGGAGCTTTTTTTATGTTCTTCTTCATTAGATAGTCCGCGTTTATAAAAAGGCTCATAGAGCTTTAACTCATCTTTATCAACATCGGTTTTGTTATAAAAAGCCGGCACAACCGCTTCTAATTCTTTTGCTTTTTTCGCTATACGTTCAGGGTTCTTTTCTCTGTACGATTTGATGTACTGTGCATTCTGTGTGAACCACCAATGCAGCATATTTGCATTAGTTTTTGCCCAACAGTGCTTACCATCAAGGTATCCTTCGTTTTGAGCATTTGTATGAGTAACTTTCCGTGCGTTAAAAAATGTGGTAGTAGGTGTTTCCTCCCACATAAAGATGTGGGGCATTTTATGATAATCCGTTGCATTTGAACCGGCAATCCCTATCCGCTTTTTTTCGCCGCTGGTAGGTGCTGTTATCCCATGTACCCACTCTATTCTTACGTTCGGATTTTCATTCTTTGCTTGGGTAAGTTTTACTTCTAAATCTTTTTGCGAATGGGCATCTTTAAGATACGTACCATTAGTATCTTTAAATTTAATAGAGGTTGCTCTTTCCCAAATAGTTTTATTTTCTGTAACGGTCAAACGTACTATATCAGTGTCATCGTTCTCTGATTCTTTTTTAACTTCTCTGATCCATTTGCTGCCGCCGCCGGTAATTTCTAAAGTATAGGCACGTTTGCCGTAGAGTGTCTGTACCGTAATTGCTGTATCTCCGCCGCTGCTTCCGCATAAAAGAGATACGTTTTGTATTCTAATTTCCGGCGGCTTTTTCACAATAACCGTTAGTTCGCGTTTAGCTTCAGGGTTATCTACGGACTTTACCGTAATAGTTGCAGTTCCCGCTTGCTTGGCTTGTATCCAGCGGTTTCCAACCCCATTCGGCAATGCAATCACATTATTAGAAGAAGTAATTTCCAGCGTTTTATTAGTGGCATTCTCCGGCATTACTTTTGGCTGGAGTTCATAATTGGTGCCGATTACAAGCTCAAGAGGCTTATTAAGAAGTACCGCATCAAATTCAATAGACTCAACCGGCACTGGAGCCTCAGTAACAACAAGGTTCACCATTTTTGATACATTCGTATTACCGGCAGCTTGTATAGTAATAACTGCATTACCAGTCTTTTTTGCCGTAATGGTACCGTCGGCAGTTACAGCTGCAATATCTTCCTTATTAATTGAATATGTAAGTTTTTTATTCGATGCACTACCCGGTATAACATTCGCCTCTATTTTTTTGTTTGAACAGTTTACCAGCGAAATAGTGCTTTCCCCGGATTTAAGTGAAATACCCGTAACGAGGTCAGTTTTTGTTTCCTGTTCCGGCTTTTCCGTAAGTATATAGCCGTTTTTACAAGAACTAAACAAAAAGAACGCAACAACCGCAGTTGCGGCAAGAACGATCAGCTTCTGTTTCTTTATCATTGCACAACCTCCTATGCGGCTATAAAATGCATTATTTTATGTAGATAGTCAAGATAATCTTAAAAAATTAAACCTTTTATATTTTTGTATTTTACGGTATATTAGCCGCAGTATGGACACAGCTGAATCCTCCGGTATAGCCGTGCTGCTTGCCGCACTTATCATACTTTTTCTTTTCTCGATGTTTTTTTCTTCCGCTGAAACTGCTTTTTTATCGCTGAATACCCTGCGGCTCCGGTTTTTACAGGAGCAACAGCATGCCGCAGCAGTGCGGGCAGCAAAGGTACTGCGTAACAAGCAAAAATTTTTATCGGCAATTTTAATTGGAAACAGCATTGTAAACATTGCAATTTCTGCGGTACTCACTGCTGCAGCACTCGCAGTATTCGGAGATTCAGGGCTTGCCGTTGCAGTAGGAGCCGGTACAATATTGGTTCTCATTTTTGGTGAGATAGTACCAAAGTCAGCTGCACTCGCATATCCTGATGCATTAAGTTTTGCCTTTGCCCGCATTATTCTCTTTTTTATGACAGTAATGTCGCCGCTGGTATACTGTTTTTACCTTATTACTGATGTACTGCTGCATCTTTGCGGTATCACCGTACAAAAAAGCAGTGCAGCCGTTACCGAAGCCGATTTAAAGGATTTTTTTGCTGAACGGGAAGAGGTCGGCATAATAGAATCCGAGGGGCGGGCATTACTCAATAGAATATTACAGTACGGTGATTTTTCTGCAAAAACAATTATGACACCGCGTAAATCAATTATTGCAATACAAACCGGTACTCCGCTTGAAGCTATTATCGCACGTGCAAAAGATTCTCATTTTTCCCGATTTCCGGTATACACATCTGATATTGACAGCATTATCGGTATATTTTATTTAAAGGACTATCTTTGTTCCCCTGAATATATGCATGGTTCAACTTCTTTCAATTTTGAACAGTACATGAGAAAACCCTTATTTGTATTTGAAACAACCAAGCTGTCTGAAATAGAACATAAACTGCACTGCGAAAAACAAAATATGGCAATTGTACTTGATGAATACGGCGGTACTGCCGGTCTTATTACCGGTGAAGATTTACACGAAGAAATTTTCGGTTCGTTGTTTGATGAATACGATACAGCAGAAAACAGCTATAACGGGGCTGATAGCATTCAGTATGATTCAGACGGAGGGATTCTTAATGGTGCTGAACGGCTAACCGTAGTTAATGAGCGGTTTGCTCTGAATCTTACGTCAGAATATTATGACACTATCGGGGGATATATCATGGAAAAAGCAGGAGAAATTCCTGAATGCGGTTATACAGTATCTATTCCTCCCTATACCTTTACCGTAGCGGCAGTAAATGCACAGCAGATTACCTCTGTTAGCGTGAGGGTAAACTAAACCATGAGTGGTTTACTGTTAGCGGGTATGATTACAGTGCTGCTTTTCTGTGCTGCTTTTTTTTCAGGTGCAGAAACTGCCGTTACTGCAATAAGCCGTGCCGAATACCGCAGTTTAAAAAAAATGCCGGAAAAAAATGCACAACGGCTTGCTTATTTGGTAGAAATAAAAGAAAAAATCGTTACAGCAACCCTTATTGGTACTAATTTTGTTAATACCTTTAATTCAAGCCTTACTACAGCATTTACTTTAACAGTATTCGGTGCAAAAGCAATTCCTGCCGCAACTATCTGCATAGCACTGCTTATCATTATTGCTGCTGAAATTTTCCCAAAAGCACTTGCAGCAGAACGTCCGGTACTGTTTGGTATGCGGGCAGCACTGCCGCTTCTTATCATCTATCGGCTTTTGCTGCCGCTGATTGCTTTTTTTACTGTGCTGTCAAAAGCAGTGCTGTACTTTTTTTCAGCAGCAGAAACACAACAGCCGGCAGCATTCAAAAAAAAGGATTTACAACTTCTGGTAAAAATTGCACAAGCTGACGGGGCGGTAGCAGCCGGAGAAGAAAAACTGCTGGAAAATGCATTGCTGCTGCAGCATTTAAAACTTAGAACCATTATGACTCCAAGAACAGCAATCGTATCTGTTACAAAGCATGATTCACTTGAACAGATTGTACAGCACTTTCAAACAAGCACTTTTTCGCGGCTGCCTGTTTGCAATGCGGAAAAAACCAGCATTAGCGGTATTCTACATTACAAAGATATTCTTTTTATGCTCACATCGGAACAACCGCTGCCGCTTGCAGAAGTGATACGCCCCGCGGTCTTTGTCCCTGATACTGCCTCTGTTTTTTCTGCCCTTAAAATAATGAATAGCCATAGACAAAACATGATTATTGCAGTAAATGAACATGGCAGTGTTACCGGTTTAATTACTATGGACGATATTACCGCCGCTGTTTTTAGCCGGCTCCATGATGAATACGGAATGCCGAAACGGAATCCTTTGCAGTTTGTTTCTATGACAGGGAATACCCTTGTACATATTCCCGGGGATATGTCTTTGGAAGATTGTAATGAGTTATTACATACAACCTTTCATTCCCATTATTATGATACAATCGGCGGTTTTTTATTGGAGCAGTACGGTTATTTACCGGCAGTACCTGCTTCCATTAAATGCGGTTATATCACATTTCATATTACAGAAGTGGTGAACCGCCGGATTATGGCGGTAACCGCAGATATTAGACCTATTCGATAACTTCGTTATCGAATAGGTCGACGATGTTCTAACATCGCATATTAGATCAGCCTGTTCTGAAACTGAAGTTTCCGAACAGGTCTATTAGACCTGAGGATGTCAGCACCATTACAAAGCACGGCAAAAGGAGCTACAGGTGATTATTCTTGAAGTTGACAATGTAAGTAAATACTACGGCAGCAAACGGCGGCCGGTAACCGGATGCGAGCATATCAGCTTTACTGCTGAAACAGGCGGCATATACTCATTGTTAGGACTCAATGGTGCAGGGAAGAGCACTGTTTTAAATATCATTGCCGGTTACCGCCGCCCCAGTTCAGGAGAAGTACAGGTATGCGGCTACAGCATGAGCAAAGAACCAATCGAGGCAAAACAACATATTGGAATCCTGTATGAGCAAAATCCTCTATACAATGCCATGACAGTGCAAGATTTTTTACTGTTTACCTTACACATGCGCGGGATTCCCGCACGCCGTGTTGCTGCTGCCCTTGAAGAAGTGCTTGAGTTTACTGATTTACAGGAAGTATACCGCAAACCAATAAAAACCTTGTCAAAAGGATACCGCCAGCGGGTAGGGCTTGCACAGGCAATTATTCACCGTCCCCAACTTATCTTGCTCGATGAGCCGGTATCGGGACTTGATGCCCTGCAAACCGCTGATTTTGAAAAAAAAATTCTTACCCTTTCGCTCCAATCTGCGGTAATCCTGTGTACTCATCAGCTTGACATTGCAGAACGGCTGTGTTCACGCCATATTTTGCTCCATAAAGGGAACATTATTGCTCAAGGCTCGCGGCAGGAGTTAGCAGAAACACTTTCCCAAGATTGCGGCATGGAAATTCTCAGCAATACGCCCTCGCTGCTGCTTTCTGCATTTGAATTTTATGCAGGGATTGAAAAAGCAGCATTTACTGCATCAAGTCAACCTCGTACCTCATACAGAAAAAATACTGTAAAGGATTAAGCTATGTTCAAACATATTTTGCATAAAACTGCCTTTCAGGTAGGAGTACCGAAAACCCTTGCATTCCGCACACTCTTTTTGAAAGAACTGTACACATTGTCAACCGGTAGTATGGTCTATAGTGCACTTCTGATACTGTATGCCGGTGCAGCATTACCGTTTACCGGATCCGGCTATTGGTTTTCCGCAGGGTTTTCTGATTTCCGTTCTTTTTTTCTCAATATCCCTGTGTTATTTTGTACTATTCTCCCGCTGCTTACCATGAATACGTGGACAGATGAGGTAAAATTCCAGACAGATAGATTACTCGCCTCCTATCCTGTTTCAAAGATAACCATTGTTCTTGGAAAATATACCGCCTTACTCGTCTGTTTTACCGTACTGTTTTTTATGCTGCTGTGCATTCCGTTGTCTGTTCTGCCGATAGTCTATTTTGACAGTACCTCTTTTATACTTTCAGCAGCAGCACTTTTTTTATTCGGAGCAGCAATTATTGCATTGTCTTTAGCTCTCTCATGTATAACAGCACACGCAGCAGTAAGTTTTTTACTATCGTTTTTTACGGGCGTTTTTTTTACGGCAAGCCACCTTATTGCACAGATACTCCCCCTGCCTCATCACCTTACTGCAGTAGTACGGTATTGCTCGTTCACACTGCACTTTGAATCGGCAGCCCGCGGAATTTTCGATACCCGTGATTTTGTGTTTTACCTCCTTCTTACTGCCGCTGCGGGAGGTTTCAATATTTTTATCCTGATAATAAAGGAAGATAATCAATGAAAATAAAAGAACACACTGTGCAAATTCTCTTATTCTGCGGTATACTCTGCATTATAGCACTGTTATCTCAACGGGTGTATCTCCGTATTGATACAACACAGCAAAAAACATACACGCTTTCTGCATATACAAAATCAATCCTTGATATGATTGATAATACGGTAACAATTACATGGTTCAAGTCCTATAATGCAGACGGGTATATTCCCTCACTCCAATATGTTGAATCATTTTTACATGAGTATGAAGTATATGCACCCGGCCGCTGTCTTGTACTGCAAAAAGAAGTAGAAACCCTTTCAGAACAAACCCTTGCAAAGCTAGGGTTTGCAGTACGGCAAATAGAGCAAACGCAGAGAAACACTCGAATGCTGCATAGCATTTATTCAGGGCTGCTGTGTGAGTACCGCGGAAAAAGCAGGGTTATTCCATTTTTAACAGACATATACACCCTCGAAGCAGACCTTGCCCGTTTTATTGTTGAAATGGATCAAGATGCTCATAACCGCAGTGATTCCCGTCTGCTCTATGTTGCCATGCCTCCTGCCGGTTCTGGAGAAAACGGACATACCGAAGAAGACCCATACCGGTATGTTATGCCATGGATTGAATACGCAGGATTCATTCCGATTGTACTGCCGCCGAGCTTTACAGAACTTAAACCTGAAATTCCCTTACTCGTTATCGGCTCCGATTATTTTGATGAGCCAATGCTCACGGCACTTGATGTTTTTTTACAGAAAAATGGTTCGGCAGCATTTTTTGTATCTGCGAATACGGTTAACGTCCGCGGAAATTGGGCTGCACAGCCCAAACAAACAAATGGAGTAGCTGATATTTTATACCGTTTTGGGTTTAACCTGCATCATAATTTACTTATGGATCCGGTTAATTTCCGCCTTACACTCCCCGCTTCCGACAACAGCCGCTATACCCATATCAACTATCCTTTTTGGGTGCAGGTAGTGTCAGAACCTATTTCTAAAACACAAACGGCTGCTGCCGGTGTTTCGGACGCAGTACCGCTGCCGGAAAAACTTCCGGTATTTATCCCATTTGGAAAAACCATTCAGTTATTTTGGCCGTCTTCACTCACCCTTTCTGCAGAACAGGGACGTATTGTTTTTCCGGTACTTGTTTCAAGTCCCAAAACAGCGGTACAGCACCCCCCGTACCATACTGACCCGTATGAAAAACACGGCGGCAGCACACCCGCAGCAGCACAAACCGCATACTGCATTGCCGGAGCCAGTACCGGAACCGGAAAGGGGCGCATCTTTACCGCTGCTGATGAATACTGCTTAAGCACCGCTATCGAATATACCAATTCAGATGCTAATCTTGATTTTATGGTTAATGTTCTGCACTGGATTGCCGGTCAAGATGCACTTTTACAGGTAAAACAAAAACAACCCGGAATTGCTCCTTTCCGATCCTTTGAAAATGAGGCTGTTTTTTCTCATCTTGTTTTACTGGCACGCATCATCACACTCGCTGTCATTCCGATTTTCGCAATTGCAAGCGGCATCGCAGCATATCTCTACAAAAGAAAGCGTGAAATGGAGTAATACATAAAATCGGATTGCACGGCCTCTCTGTGTAGGTAAAGTACAAAGAGGCTTTTCACGTAAACCTCTATGGAGACTGCCGTGAACATATCGGCGTAATTGATTTTCGTGTTTGTGCAATCCGATTAGTATATTATTTCTTATTTTCTATTTTTACATGACCGGTAATAAAAAGATGTCCGAAAAGGTAGTTTTTTTGCGGACATCTCCAATTTCAGGTTTTACCGAAAATTAAGCTTTTACGTTTTTGACAGTCAGCACATGAGTCTTTGTTTTAGTGCCTTTTGTGAAAGTAAAGGTAACTTTCCAATTGTCTGCCTCTGTATCACTTTTATTCGGTACGGTAACAGAGATTTTTTCACCTGTTGTATTAACATTCAAACCTGTTACAGCACCGCCGTCAGCCTTAGTAACAGCAACAGCAACAGCAACATCTTCTTCTGTGCCGATTTTGAGTTTTTTGGAAATACTCAAGTCTGCATTAACTTCAACAGGAGTCTTATCAAAATCAACACCGGTTGTTATGTCAGCCTTTAATGCCTCGAGGATTTTATCCTCAGCAAGGTTCAATTCAGTAGACGGTGATGAAGAACCTCCTGCTGCTTTTACGTTTTTGACAGTCAGCACATGAGTCTTTGTTTTAGTGCCTTTTGTGAAAGTAAAGGTAACTTTCCAATTGTCTGCCTCTGTATCACTTTTATTCGGTACGGTAACAGAGATTTTTTCACCTGTTGTATTAACATTCAAACCTGTTACAGCACCGCCGTCAGCCTTAGTAACAGCAACAGCAACAGCAACATCTTCTTCTGTGCCGATTTTGAGTTTTTTGGAAATACTCAAGTCTGCATTAACTTCAACAGGAGTCTTATCAAAATCAACACCGGTTGTTATGTCAGCCTTTAATGCCTCGAGGATTTTATCCTCAGCAAGGTTCAATTCAGTAGCAGATGATGAAGAGCCTCCTGCTGATTTTTTAGGATCTGTTGCTTGCTGACAAGCAACAGTCATAGCCAATACGGCAGCAATACTTAGACCAAGTAACATGTGCGAAACATATTTCATGTTTACCTCCATAAAATTGTGCAATGAATTTCATTACACGTTAGATTATAAATTCATCATGAATTTACTCTTTAATAGCGAGTATACCCCCCCCCCCCCCTTTCAATGTCAATAGGTAATGTAAAAAATCGGATATAAATAATAAAAATCTACACCTTAAACTTGCCTACTTCTTCTGCAAGATTTTCAATACTCTGCTTATTCTTTTGTGTAATTTCACGGACTTCCTGTACAGCATTGTTAATTTGCACCGCACCGGATGCCATTTCGTTCATGCTTTCGGTGATGATTCGGGTAAGCCCGTCGAGCTTTTGCATCTCTTGTGCAACGCCCTCTCCGCCTTTCAGCATTTCTTCCGAACCTGCCTGTACTTCTACCGTTACCGTGTTAATATTCTTAATCGCTGTCAGCACTTCTCTACTGCCGTTTTCCTGCTCCCGCATCGCTTCGGTAAGCCGGTTGCTCATCTCTTTAACTTGCTCCGCAAGGCTAAAAATTGCATTAAACTTTTCTTCTACCGTTTTGGAAGAGGCGGAGAGGGTTTCAATTTCGCCCGAAAGCGTTTTCAGCGTAGCGGTAATAGTTTTGCCTTGTACCGAAGATTCCTCCGCAAGTTTACGGATTTCATCGGCAACAACAGCAAACCCCTTACCGGCTTCCCCCGCGTGAGCGGCTTCAATAGCGGCATTCATTGCCAACAGGTTTGTCTGGCTTGCAATATGCTGAATAACATTGCTTGCTTCCATGAGCGAACCGGATTCTTCTGCTATTTTTTGAGTTACCGCATTGGAGGTTACCAGCGTAGCTTTGCCGTCGCCGGTTGCACCGGTCAATTTTTTGATAACTTCATCAGTTTTATCAAGCGTTTGCCCAATAGCAGCGATATTTGCAACCATTTCTTCTATCGAAGATGAGGATTGAGCAACGCTCGCTGACTGTGTTTCGATACTGGAATTAAGCTGCTTAATGGTGCGGACAATTTCTTCGATTGTAGCTGCTGTTTCGGTAACGCTGGCAGCTTGAGTAAGTGCCTGTTGTTTAACACCGTCGATATTTGCACTAATTTCATTAACGGAACTCGCGGTTTCAGTCATGTTGGAAGCAAGCTCGCTGCCGATTTCTTCCATTACATCGCTATTAACACCGATTTGCCGGATAGACGTACCGATTTTAGCAATAGTTTGGTTAAAATATTCGGAAAGTTCTGCAATTTCGTCTTTTCCCCTTACCGGCAGCCGCACTGTTAGGTCGCCCTCTCCCTGTGCAATATCTTTTAAACTTCTTTTTGTAAGTAAAATATTCTTTATTACCTTATTGTTTAAAAAGAATACAAGATGCGTTACAGAAAACATAACACAGCTGATAAAAATAAAAGCCAGTATTTGATAGATGTCAAGCACTAACAATTCATGTTCCATTTGAGCATTAGTACGTTGTTCAATAACATTATGGAATTCAATAATAGGCTGCATGATTTTTTCAGTCTGCACTTGGTAAAAGTCATCATGCAAAATACGAATTGCAAATTTATCAATAGTTTCATTGGTGTTGATATGAGCTATGCCTTGCACGGCCGTATTTGTACGGACACTTTCCATTGCCTGATTTTCCAATTTAGCGAGTTCTGTCGAAGCATCAAAAGCATTTTGTAACAGTAAAAGCTCTTGATCCGTACAACCGAACTCTGCAAATAATGCAATTTGGCTGATTTGCCTATTTGGGAACAGCTTGTGATGTACCGTTTGAGGCCGTGAAATCTCTCCGTTTCTCCATTTTACCAATGAAAAATAGTTATTCCTGTAAACCTCATTCCCTCCGCTAATCACAAAGTATCGGCATAATCCGGTTAAATCTTCTGAAGACTGCTTTAATTCTTCAGCCAGAAGCAATGAAAGCTCTTTTTGATTTTGCCGCACAATCAAAGTATCCTTTTGTTGCTTCATAAGAAACAAAATTATACACAGAGCAACCAACAATACGATAGTAACTGCTGATTGAATAATAAAGCGTACTTTAAGCGTTATAGCCCCTGTTACTT
>JBQMYW010000037.1:0-18651 GCA_052173295.1 Treponema sp. | reverse complement strand
CAGTCGTTGTAGCCAGCATAATAACCTGAGGCTAGTTCTAATGCCTCTTTAAAACTTACCAGACCTTGCAAAAAGACAGCTTCATAAAAATTATTTCCATCGCTGTAGAAAATAGAACCTCCAGCTTGACCTTGACCACTATAAAAGTCAGCGACATCTTTCAGCATATCATCAAGCTTCCCACTATCATAATAACTCCATGCACTAGGTTCAAGAAAAAAACGTGCAACAAGTTCATCAATATCTTTATATATGGCTTTAGTTGAAGCAACATTCTCTGCCGTCTCTATATCTATTACTGATGAAGAGATAGAGAGGTTACTCCCAAGTTTCATTATTTTACCGCGGGAAATAAATTTTGCATTTAATGCTTTTCCGAGTTTTGCAGTTTTTTCGCTATTAGACCAGTCAGAAGTTTGAAAGTTTAGTTCTTTCATTACCTTGTCAAAATTTGCTCTGTCTATAACCCTTACCCTTCCTGTTTCAATTACAGCAGAAATATAAAGCTCGGTTAGCGCTTCAGCTTCATCCGCTGTTACAGCATTGCCCACAACATCAAAAGGCATAACCGCCATAGTCCTACTTTGAGCAAAAACAGATCCGGCACTCGCGATCACTACAAAGACCGTTAATAAAATTATTTTCTTCATATTAAATTCTCCCCCTTTCATTAGTCCTTTACAGGCCACAAAACATCGCTTGTAAAGTCAAAACCGCTTTTACATACTTCAAAGTATTTATTGTATAGTGTTGTATTCTTTTTCTTTGATGCATAAAAAACAGGACGTTCAGCTCCTGTTCTTGCCGTTAAGGGCGCCAGCAACATGCTCCCCTGATTCTCATCAGTATCAACAAACCAAAATGTATCCATTAATACGTCAATTCGTTTGATAAGAAGTTGTCTTTTAACAGCTTCATATAGCTCATGTGCGTCATACTTCTTCTTTTTCTCCTTTTTGTTTTCTTCTTCTGCTATAGTGGCACAAAGGTTTTGTATATAGGTGTCCAAATAGTATTTTGAAGATGTATCAAAAAAGATTTCATTCAGATAAGTATATGCACTGCCCCCAAAGCCGAAAATCGTTTTATTAAAAGTATAAAATATCTTTTCGTCCCATAAATTGGATATGAGTATCTTCACGGTCTTTGTGTTATCGAATACCAATGATTTAACAAGGCTCTCCATTGAGCGGGGGTCGCTTTTAATATTAAAAACCGTGCCTAAAGACATTCCAACTAAAAGGATGTTCTTATTGTAAAAGTCAAATATTTGAGGCATTTGAAAATTATCTGAATCTTTAATGCTATTGTTGTAGGGCACTTCTCCTGCATATTTGTCCGGTAAGTTTGCAAAATTCTTTTGAGCCTCCTTAACACAGTTATCAATATGCTGATATTCATCTTTTGCCATGTTTTTTATTTTTAATATTTCCGCACCTGAAATCTCCAGCTTTTGTGCTATGGATTCTATCAAACGTACATTGTCTTCTTTTTTGTTAAGCAATATAACTTGAGGCCATGCCAATGGCGGTGCAATTTCTGATAGCTGTTCGACATTCAAATCAAGAAGAATTGGATATAAAGCTTCTTGTTCCAATAACTTATGCATACACCCCAACTCATACATTACCCAAGGGTTTGAGGCTGTTCTGTGGGTTACAAAGACTAAACCGATATCTGCTGTTTCAAGCCCCGCATGAATGTGCTTTATACCATTTTTTGCAGGCTCTATTTCTTCAGAAAAAAACGTATTTATCTTGTCCTCAAAGATAATGTTCAGCCAATTTTTATAGCCTTCTGCGATCTCTCTTATGCGAGGGTCGGCTGATGACCAGCTGATAAAAATATTTTTGCTCATAAACTACTCCTTTGCCGTATAGTCTTGCGATACGGCGCTTTAAAAATATATTTGCTTGTAAGCAAGACTTTACACTCACTAAAAGCCTTTGTTCCTCCCTCACACACAGATCGTACATCAGAACAAAGACTTATTTTGTAACTTCTTTTACTTGTTAAGCGGATTATTAGGATCTTCTTGCCATGCTTTTACTCCGTCATAAATCCCTGCCGCAACAGTTTCACAACCGGTAAACATACCAGCCAATACCAAGATCATTGCTGCAAAAGCAATACCTTTAATCTTTTTCATACAAACTCCTTTCCGCATTTCCTTTTATGCGGACATATATGATTTATTTTTAAGGAAAGAGCATTCCGATTTTGCATAAAACGGTTCCTGTGTGCTGTCCGTACAGACCAACATTTTTTTGCATAGCCGAAAAGCTTTCCGTAAAAACCAAAAGAGATAAAAAAAGCCTTTACCGGCGTTGCATACGCAACGAAACCGCTGTAAAGGCTGCTTATAACTGAGGAAATAGTTTGTAAAATTTGAATGATGCGTTTATAAGATATGAGAGAAAAGCCTATCGTTTTGTACATTTTGAAAAGAAATGCACAAAAGGGCTTGACAAAGAGAATTAACTGTTCATAATCGCGGAGTGCCGGAGTGCCGGAGTGCCGGAGTGTTCATTAGTATCATAATGAGATGATACTGGAGAAATACGGTGCTGTCAAGCATAGCATTTCCTGTTGTAGCTCCAAAAAATTTTCACCATAGACTTGACATTATCTTCAATATGGTATATAAAGTTAGCGTTTAATAGGTACTGTTTATTCTGAGATCGTAGCTCATTTGGATAGAGCAACTGCCTTCTAAGCAGTAGGTGGCGGGTTCGAATCCCGCCGGTCTCATTTTATTTTGAACGTATGTAACATATCATATATACTAAAGCTGCCATGCCGGAGGTTTTCATGTATTATGAAGTAGTGGGTACTATTGCTCATGCAGAATATGTACAAGCAGCCCGGCGTATGATGCTTACCCGTAAGTATATAGTTTCTCTCGTATTAAGCTGGATGCTGAGTATAGTTTTGTTCGTATTTATTAGCGGGTTTGCTACTCTCACTAGTCTTGCAGTATATGCTCTTATTTTTTTAGTATTATTTTTTGCCGGTCAATGGTTTTTTCTACCGTATAAATTAAAAAAAGATTTAAAAAAGCATGCAAAAAAGACAGAGGCTAAAAAATGGATTTTTACTGATACTCACTGCGAAATTATATCGGAGTCGGTAAGTATACGGTATGCGTGGCACGAATTTTTTAATCTTATACAATATAAAGATGTTGTACTTTTTACAATGCAAGAAAATAAGACTATGTCTGTTGTGATACCGCTGCACTTGTTTGGAACAGAGGCAAAAACCATAATTGCCGAAATTGACACAAAAATACATGATGCTGCAAAGAAAAAATCCGGCTCTTGACAAAAGTGCAATTAAAGCTCATTTTTAGTTATGCATCTTTCAAATTTTAATAATCATGATATTTCAATGTTTAGCCGTCATGACATTTCCGTATTTAGCCGTCATGACATTTCCGTATTTAGCCGTTATGACATTGTATTACCGGCAGAAGTAAAGAAAGCCGCTACAGAATCCCTGCCTGCATTTTTAGAAACTGAAGAACCGAGTGAGCTTAAAGTTCATGCTTTGGCAATAGCAAAAGCGTTTTATGCAGCGGGAACATTTAATGAATTATTCGGTGATACTGAAGATTCAATTAAACAAAAACAGCTGGCTCTTATTAATAGTTTTGAAAAAAATGTTGGACTGCTTGTGGAAAAAACATGGGTGGATCAATCTAATGAAGAATTTAAGGGCGATATTCTCTACCGTTTGAAATATTTTTGTCAGACAATGCGGCATATCGAGGTGCAAACTGATTTTTGTGTAAAACTCCCCGAATGTGTTGCAGTGCTTCGCGATGTTGTCATGTTATTATTTGGAAGACAGACTGACACGGAAGAGTTTTTTGAATATGCTTTCCGTATTGACCCTGATTTTGGATTATTTTGGTTTTATATTGAGTGTTTTCGTGATATAAAGCCGCAGGTACCGGAAAAGGCTCGGCTGGCTATCTTTCTTGGTATGTATTTTCTTGCAAATTTCTAGCGGGGCGTTGTGTACCGGCATGAGCTATGCGTAAAAGCATCGCAGACAGCGAGTGCTGCAATAAACCTGTTTGGAAAATTTTAGTTCACAGAAAGTCTAATGCGTATTTTTGCATCAGACAGCATGCATTATCTGCAAGCCGGTGCAGTTTCCGGTAAACTTCGGAAGCTGCTTCAGTTTTGTTCTGTATTTGACTATCCTGTTCTGTGTAGTAGAGAATAGAAAGAATATCTTTTACCGTACTTGATTGAATGGCAGTATCAATGGTGTTGAGCTGTGCAATAAGGTGCTGCAGCGGCAGAGTAGGCGTTTGCTCTTGTGCTGCGGTAAGCGTTTTTGTAATGGTTAAGGCTTTTTCCGTATGACGGCGGAGTTGCTGCATCTCGCGGAGCAGGGCGGTACTGGTTTTTATCAGCTGTTTTTTCCGTGCAGCTTCACCGGCGTAAAAGGCTGGAGAATAGGCTTGTGCAGTGCAGGTTTGAATGCGTGTCTGTATTTCGCTGCGGGATAATCCGGCGGAGGTGCAGCTTTGGAAAAAATCAGCAGAACACGCAGGCATTCCGGGAATAAAAATGCCTTCCGGCATGAAATTATAGGTGTGCAGTTCTGGGTATTTTGCAAGGGTGCTTTCAAACCACCATGCATACAGGAGCATACGGCGGTCGGTAAGTACCTGCTGCCCTGCATACCCTTGCTGCAATTCGGGAAATGCCGCATACAGCGGTCTGCTGCGGCTTGTTTCTGCAGGAGAAAAGCGGGCAGCCTGTATATGGGTGTTTTCTTCAAAGGTGCTGCCGGCGAAATGGGTTTGTTTTTGCGGGTATGCGAGATCGAGTCCCGCCATGATAATCGGCGATGCTCCGATAAACCGTGCAAAATCCCATGCAGTTGTTGCGACAGAGCCTCCTGCGGCAAGTTTTGTTTCTTTCTCATGCAATGGGGCAAAGTATGATACAAAGGGTACTGAAGACTGGGCTAAAAATATTGCACGGTATGTTTGCCGCAGTACAGCAGGAAATACGGCTGCCTCGGTAATTAAGATTGATTGTGCGGTATTTAAACCGGCAGTGTGCAGGTAGTTCCAATACTGCGGATCAAAGCTGAGAATAAAATCGGGGACAACAGCTGCCCGTATACAGGCTCTTACTGCGGTGTCAACTGCAATAATGATGTACCGTTGACTGCTGTGCTGTATCAGTTCAAGATGACGGGTAAGGCTTGGACCTCCTGCGAGGATAACTGCCGGTATGCCGGAAAAAGCTCCTGCAAAGCATGAAATAGTTTGCATACGGTACAGGCAGTGCCGGTTTTTAATGGTGTTCCGCAGCCATAGCATACCAAACCGTTCAAGGGTTTTTGCATTAATACTGTTTTTTGTGCGGTTCCGCTCCAGTAGTGCAAAAAAGGAGTCAAACCAATCTTTTTGCAGCACCACCGCAGCAGCATTGCGGAAAGGGGTACCCGTATAGTTTTTTTCAATCAATACCGATGCTGCCTCGTGTGCAGCAGTACCAATGATTAAGATAAGCCTTTGATGTGTAAAAAAATCTGTCCGGCATGCTGCTGCTAAAAAGCACAGAAAAACAGCTCTATCCGGCTCTATGATAATAACCTCTGCCTGCGGGTGCTGTTCCATGTAACCAAGTACCGGATAGCCCAGTCCTAAGCCGGCAAATACACAGGACTGCTCTGCTGCCGCTGTATGAAAAAACTCTGATTGTAGTACACGCCGTGCTTCTTCTACCGGATTATACTGTGAGTGTAATGCAGTCCCGTGTATAACAAGCGTTTTATATTCGGCAGGGCAGCTCCGTGCTTTCGGCGGAACAAGCTGATAGGACGGAGGAATTTCTGCCAATGCCGACTGTGCTTTTTCGGCAGTATTCAGCATAAGCAGTGCGGAAAGTTCGGGAAATCTCGCGGTAAAAAGCCGGCAGTTTTCGATAAAGTATGCCGGTTCGTATGCACAAGCAGCATAGTTATTCAAATGTGAGTTCAATGGTCATTCCTTTTGTAATTGGGGTTCCCGGTGCCGGTATTTGCCCTACTACGTAACCGTCCCCGATAAAATGCACCTGAATATCCGGACGGTTTAATAATGTTATGAGTAGCCGCTTAGGGATTCCAAGCAGATTAGGCATTTTTTGCCCCAGCTCAATCGGAATTTCTTTATGCGGCTGAATAAGACCGGTATGGGTAACATTCGGTGCATTTTTCCGCCCCATACCGCGGTGATCAATAATGGCATTTGCCGCTTCTGAAATAGCGGGTGCGGCAATCAGTGAACCGTATGTCTGTCCAACAGGGCGGATAACTGCCGTGTAAATAATGATTTGAGGATCATCAACTGGAAAAATACCTATACAGCTGCTTAAATAGTCCGTTGTGCTATAGCCTTTACCGATTTTGTGAGCCATTTGTGCTGTACCGGTTTTAACGGCAATGGGAACGCCATTAATTGAAGCCCGGGATCCGGTTCCCTCATCAGCAGCTGTTTGCATATATCCTAACACTGTTTGTGCTGTTTCAGGAGAAATAACCTGTTTCAAATAGTGGGGTTTATGCCGGTATACCGGACGGCCGTTTTCTTTTTGAATTTCGGATAAAATGCTTAATTTTACTGTTTTCCCTCCGTTTGTAAATGCTGTTGCTGCCTGCATAATTTGTAAAGAGGTTACTGCTATTTCCTGCCCGATAGCAATGGTGTGCTTTGTCCGTGCAGACCACGCTGATATGGGGGCAAACAGTCCGGCTGCTTCCCCCGGCAATTCAATACCGGTTTTTGCCCCAAAGCCGAATGCATACAGCTTTTCTGCAAATGCTTTTGCATCGGTTTTATCTGCAATTTGTGCCATACCGTCATTGCAGGAAAATCGGATAATATCCCGCGGACTTACAATACCATGTGTGCGTAAACAGCGTAATGCGGTTATTTCCTGCTGTCCGCCCATTGCTTTCGGTTTAAAAAGAAACTGTGCATCACAGGTATACTCATCAGAATCGGAGGTTGTACCAAGATCCAAAAATGAAGCCATGGTAAAAATCTTAAATACAGACCCGGGTTCATACATAAAATATGCAGGGCGGTCAAACCGCTCCTCTGCGGTGCTTTTTGTAAAATGAGCAAGGTCGGCCGACGGTTCATTCACGTAGGCTAGAATTTCACCGGTTTTTGCGTCAGCAGCTAAAAAAAGCACAGCTTCAGCATTGGTTTCTTTTTTTGTTTTTTCCGCTATTTTTTGCAGCATATACTGAATAGCACTATCAATAGTTAAAAATACGGAATAGCCGTTGCCGCCTATCCCGTGTATGTCTTCAGGCGGGGATAAAATATCTTGCAGCGAGTATTCAATACCGGCAAGACCTTTTCCGTCGTCGCCTAAATATCCGATAAGGGTTGAGGCAAGATCATTTTCAGGATAAATCCGGTTAGGAACAGCATCGAGCCGCAGCCCTTTAAGATTGTGTTCCCGTATAATATCTTTTACCAGATCTTTTTCGTTCTCACTGAGTTTTTTCTTGAGGTATAAGAAATTTGAATTGGTATTACGGATTTTATCAACAAGAGCGGCTTCCGGAATTTCAATAATGGGTGAAAGCAGTTGTGCCAGTTTTGTATAGTCAGTAATAAGCGTTTTATTTGCTGATAAATTATACAAAGTGGTTGCAGCAGCGAGGATTTTTCCATTTCTGTCAAAAATACTTCCGCGTTCCTGAACCAGTACCCGCTGCTGCTGCTCCGGTTTGGCAATGAGCATTTGTTTGGCATACTTTGCAATCAGTAAAGAGCTTGATAAAATCATTATGCCGAGAATAAAAATAAAACGCTTTTGAGAAATGAAATGAGTTACTTCCATAACAGTTTACCGCGAATACTATCAATGGATATAAATCCATAATCACGGGAATCCCGCGATGTTTGAACATTATCGCCCAGTGCAAGAATAAAGTTTTGAGGAACGCACTGGGCATCCGGCTGTAAAAAGCCTCCGATATTTTTAAACTGCTGTACTGTTAATGGTATTTTTTTTGACAGTATATGCAAAAAGCCATAGGTATTGCTTGGTTTTTCTTGATTGATAGAAAATGACAGCATACAACCTCCTGTTTCAACACACCGTTTTATCACGTATTTTCCATCGACCGCATAAAAAACAATATCATTGTGCTGCGGACTTTGCCACCGTACTGCATACCGGTTTTGATTGTAGACAGAGATACCGTATGCTAATTTCCAAATAACAACAAAATCACCATCGGAAATTGCCGGCTCCATTGAATCTCCGGAAACATACCGTATTTCAATAATATATGTTTTTAGCATTACTATGCATACTAGTGCGGGTATCAGCCGCAGAAAAAATTTTTTCACAGTAGGGGATTTTCCTTACATCTTGCTTGCGGTTTTATCAGCTATGCTGATAGCTGCTTGGTATAACCATAACAAAAAGCTGATTTTTTTTCCAGCGGTAGGGCGGAAGCGGATATTCTTTTTCCCGCTTTCAGCAGCACTTTTAGGCAGTTTTGGAGTGGAATGCAGAAAAACCTGCCTTTGATAGAGCAGAAGCGGGAAAAAGATTGGAGCTGGAGACCGTTAAGCCGCCCGTATTGTGCTGCCTAAAAAAAAATAAGAATGCCTAAAAAATTATAAGGTTATGTGCTTGACAGAAGAATTTTTCGACCGTATAATAATAAATATGTTCGGTAATGCAAGTTTCCGGACAGGTGTAATTATAGCAAGACTGACATACCGTATAGCAGTATGTGTACGGGTAAGTCTTTACTATTCTGTACCATAGCTTGGTGAAGCATGATACGGAAAGTCATTTGTGCAAGGTGTGTGAAGGAACGCCCTGCAAAACAAATAGAGGAGGAATCATGAGCATTGATTTCGATACAATTAAAGCCGCGGCGGAAGGTTATAAAGCAGATATGACTGCTTTTTTACGGGAAGTGATCCGTATTCCTAGTGAAAGTGCACAAGAAGGCGATAAAGCAAAGCGCATTCAAAAGCAGATGGAGGCTCTTGGTTTTACAAAGACTTGGATTGATCCGCTGGGAAATGTCATGGGCTGGATGGGAACCGGCGAACACGTTATTTGTTTTGACGGGCATATTGATACTGTCGGGATTGGAAACCGTGCAAACTGGAAGTTTGATCCGTATGAGGGTTGTGAAGATGATACGATTATCGGCGGACGCGGTGTTTCGGATCAGACCGGCGGTGTTGTTTCTGCAATGTATGCCTGTAAAATTATGAAAGATTTAGGTCTTTTGACTGATAAATATACCGCAATGGTTGTCGGTTCTGTACAAGAAGAGGACTGCGACGGTATGTGCTGGGAGTATATCTTAAAAAAAGATGTGCAAATTCCCGGCTATGAAAAGCTGTGCCGCCCGGAATTTGTTGTTTCTACAGAACCGACGGACGGCGGAATTTACCGCGGACAGCGGGGCCGTATGGAAATCCGCATTGATGTAAAGGGTATTTCCTGCCACGGTTCTGCTCCGGAACGCGGTGATAATGCAATCTACAAAATGGCAGATATTTTGCAGGAAGTCCGTATGCTGAATGAAAATGATGCAGCGGACAGCACCGAAATTAAAGGGCTTGTAAAAATGCTCGATAAAAAATATAACAAAGACTGGGAAGAAGCAAATTTCCTTGGACGCGGTACGGTTACTGCATCGGAAATATTCTATACCAGCCCAAGCCGCTGTGCTGTTGCCGATTCGTGTGCAGTGTCGCTTGACCGCCGTATGACTGCCGGTGAAACATGGGAATCTTGTTTGGAAGAAATCCGTCAGCTGCCTGCATGCCGGAAGTACAAGGACGATGTAAAAGTTTCTATGTATAATTATGACCGTCCGTCTTGGACTGGTGAAAGCTATCCGATTGAATGCTATTTCCCCACATGGGTTATTCCGAAAGATCATGCGGTTACCAAAGCAATGGAAACAGCGTATCATGGATTATACGGCGAAAAGCGGATTGGACCGCAAGAGCAGTTGGCAATGCGCGAAAGCCGCCCATTGACCGATAAATGGACATTCTCTACAAACGGGGTTTCGATTATGGGGCGGAATGGTATTCCCTGTATCGGATTTGGACCGGGTGCAGAAGCACAGGCTCATGCTCCGAATGAAATTACGTGGAAACAAGATTTAGTAACCTGTGCCGCAGTGTATGCTGCATTACCGGCTATCTATACCGAAAATAAATAAACCTATTCGGAAACGTGCGTTTCTGAATAGGTTTAATAAGCGGAAGTTAATAAACCTGTTTGAATGCTAAACTGCCGAACAGGTTTAATAAGCTGAGGGGGTATAAAGCAGCCGGCTTAAATCCCTTAGCCCCAACATACAACAGAGGAGACCTCTATGGCTTTGATTATGGATCCGTACATTGCAAAACTCAATACATTGAGCTTTAAGAAGATGTACAAAAACGATTTTTTCTTAACATGGGAAAAAACTTTTGATGAAATTCTTGCAACATGGACTGTTGCAGATGCACTGCGTACGCTGCGTGAAGCAAATATCTCTACAAAAATTTTTGAAAGCGGTTTAGGTATTTCTTTATTCCGTGATAACTCTACCCGTACCCGTTTTAGCTTTGCTTCTGCGTGTAACTTGCTTGGTTTGGAAGTGCAGGATTTAGACGAAGGAAAATCACAAATTGCACACGGAGAAACTGTTCGCGAAACAGCAAATATGGTTTCTTTTATGGCCGATGTTATCGGTATCCGCGATGATATGTATATCGGTAAAGGAAACACTTATATGCACACCTTTATGGATGCCGTTGATGAGGGAAATAAAGACGGTGTGCTTGAGCAGCGTCCGACATTGGTAAATTTGCAGTGCGATATTGACCACCCGACTCAGATTATGGCAGATACTCTGCACCTTGTTCATGAATTCGGCGGACTTGAAAATTTGAAAGGGAAAAAAGTTGCAATGACATGGGCATATTCTCCGTCTTACGGAAAGCCGTTGTCTGTTCCTCAAGGGGCTATCGGGCTGTTCTCACGGCTTGGTATGGATGTAGTGCTGGCTCATCCTGAAGGCTATGAAATTATGCCTGAGGTAGAAGAAATTGCAAAAGCACAGTCAAAGGCTTCCGGCGGTACATTTACCAAGACGAATGATATGAAAGAAGCGTTCAAAGATGCTGATATTGTCTATCCTAAGAGCTGGGCACCCTTTACCGCTATGGAAAAACGTACTAATCTGTACGGTGCAGGGGATTTTGACGGTATTAAAGCACTTGAAAAAGAGCTGCTTGCTCATAATGCTAAGCACAAAGACTGGGAATGCACAGAAGATATGATGAAACTTACTAAAAACGGTAAAGCATTGTATCTGCACTGTCTGCCTGCTGATATTACCGGTGTAAGCTGTAAAGAAGGTGAGGTTGCCGGTTCAGTATTTGACCGCTACCGCATACCGCTGTACAAGCAGGCAAGCTTTAAGCCGTATATCATTGCTGCAATGATTTTCCTTGCACAAGTACGCCACCCGCAAGTTACGTTAGAAGAGCTTGAAAAGCGTGCTGCACTCCGCCATACCGGACTCTAGTACAGTCGACCTGTTCGGAAACTTCAGTTTCTGAACAGGTCGAGTGTGTGCGGTTATTCTTTTTCATGCAGCTTTTTGGTTGAAAAGCTGTTTATATCTTTAAAAAAGCTTACCACGATAAAAATCATAATAATTCCAAGAGGAAATGCTGCAATGATAGAAAGGCTTTGCAGCCGGTTTAAATTACTGCCGGTTAAAATCAATGCTGCAGGTAAAAGGATAAAAACGAGTGACCAAAAGGCACGGAGACTTTTTTTGGGTTCCGCGGCAGTTTGAGTCCGTTGTGAGTATGATGCAATAACCATTGTAATTGCATCAAAGGTACTAGCATACAGTGCAATCATGGTAATGATGAGCAGTATTAAACCGGCTTTTGCCAATGGCAGGGTTTCAATGATGCTAAGGATAACGGCTGCGGGCTGTGTACCGTCTTGCAGTTGTTGTGCAGCGTGGAGAATGCCGTGTGTTTCGAGGTATAAGCCGTAGTTGCCTAAAATGATGAATGAACAATATGTTCCTGCTATGCCGCATACTAAGCCGCCGAGGATGGTGTTTTTTATAGTTCGCCCTTCAGAGATAGTGCCGATAAAAAACGGTGTTGCAACAAACCATGCAATCCAGTACGCCCAATAAAAGATTGTCCAATTTTGCGGAAAGCCTGCACCGTTTTCTCCTGAAATACGGAGCGGATCCATCCATGTTGAAAGGGAAATAAAGTTTGCTGCCATTTTCCCAAAACCGGTAATGCCTGTTTCTATAATATACAGCTTGGGTGAGAACAAAAATACAAAAATCAGCAGTGCTGTAAAGCACACTACCGCAATTTTTGCGAGTTGTGTAATGCCTTTGATGCCTAAAAGCACCGCTGATGTGTAAACAGCAGCAATCAAACATAGAATAGTAAGTGTGAGCATTCGGGATTCGGGAATGCTGAAAACTGCCGATACTGCACCTGAAAGCAGCGGTGTTGCAAGCGAAAATGTTGTTGCAGTACCTGCAATCAGCCCGACAACTGAAAATACATCAATAACCGTACCGGTAAGACCGTCAATACGGCTGCCGAACAGGGGACGGCATGCTTCGGATATTTTCTGCTTTTTCCGCTGCTTAATATGCAGCATTGCACCGAATGCAACTGCACAGACAATGTGGAAACTCCACGGGGTAATGCCCCAATGAAAAAGCGGATATGCCGATGCCCAGTCCTGCTTTTCAGCAAGTGCTGTATTGCTGATCCCAAAAGGAGCGGCAGTGTAATAATATGCCCATTCAATAAACGACCAATACAAAATGTCAGCAGCCATTGTTGAGGTAAAAATCATAGAACCCCATGCAAATGTACTGTACCGGGGTTTTTCTACAGTTCCAAGCCGGAGTGTGCCGTACCGCGAAAATGCTATGTAGAATGCAGCACATACAACTGCACAGCCAAGCAGTATGTAGAAAAATCCCAGCTTATTGACAAATAGCCCCCAGAGGAAATCAATAGTTTCAAAAGAACTTTGCGGAAACAGGGTAAGAAAGATTGCAATGCTGCTGACAATGGCAAGCGGAACGAGGGTTATAACCCAATCAGTTTGTCCGTGCATATACTTGGATCCGCCGTTTTTGCAGAAGTTTATAGTGTTTTTTTGCTTGTTTTTGATGTACATACCGCTTTATACCCTATATCCGTTCTCTATGCAATCATTGTAAGGCATTCTTTCTAGGAAACCCTCTTGCGTCCATGCTGGTTTTGCTATGTAGAAAGGCGGGTGATATGGTGTTTTTGTGTCTAATACCCGTTTTCATGCTGATGCCGTACAAATAGATTTATTACTCTTGACATTAGCAGAAGATTATGAAAGATAAGCGTATAAGGAGCTTTATATGAAAAGCAAAAAAATTATTACTGGGTTTGTGCTATTAGCACTTATATGCAGCACAGTCTTTGCGGCAGAAACAAAGAAAAGTGCGAAAAGCACAAAATCAGATCATGCTGTTGTTATTACTTTGACCCCGGCAATCGGACTTTCGGCAACGGCTGCATCTTCGCCGATTGGTACTATTTCAATTCTTCAATTTGATGCAGGATTTCATGCTGCACTGCTTGGTATACCGAAAGCTGCAAAAGGTTCATGGCTCACTAACCTTACACCGATGATTAATATAGATTTCGGAATGGGCGGTAAACTATCGGGCGGCGGCGAGACTTCCTCAAATGCAAAAACACAGGCAATACTCTTTCAAATGTCTGCACTGTGCGGCTATACCTTAAAGCCGGTTAAAAATCTCTATCTAACGCCTGCTGCAGGATTAGGCTTTTCTGCAGGTTCAGTAAAAACAAAATATACATACGAAATTGCCGGAGAGAAGCAGACAATAGCGTATGTTTATAAAACCGGTACATTCTCGATCCCGCTCTTTTTTGGACTTAAATACTTTTTTACCGATCTTGTTGGTATAGAGGTTGCAGTTATTGATACGCTTAATTTCGGAACAGTTATTACTTCACCATACAGCAGCTTTCAAAATACCTTTGTAATGAAAGTAGGTCCTTCATTCAAGATTGGTTTTTAAGGGTGTAGGCTGCTTCATTTCGATGATGCGGTGTGCGAGTACAGATGCTTCTTCCCTATCATGGGTAACATAGATAGCAGTGTATCCGATGTCTTTTTGATGATTTTGCAATTCTGCCCGTAATTTTATCCGCAGTTCTGTATCTAATGCTGAAAGCGGTTCATCAAAAAGTACCGCAAGAGGATTAACAGCAAGGGTACGGGCAAGTGCAACCCGCTGTTTTTCTCCGCCGGATAGAAAGGTAATGGGTCTTTTTTCCATACCGTGCAGTCCAAAACGCTGTATCCACTCGGCAGCGGCTGCACGGCTTTCTTTTTTTGTCATACCGGCGGACACTAATCCATAGCCGATATTATCTTCTACTGTTAAGTGAGGAAAGAGTGCATAATCTTGAAACACCATACCGATATGCCGTTTTGCCGCCGGTAGTGCAGTAATATCAGTGCCGTTCAGCATAATGGTTCCGCTATCAGGACTCAATAGCCCTGCAATCATAGAGAGAATAGTAGATTTACCGCAGCCTGATGGGCCAAGTAAGGCAAGGCTTTCACCTTTTGCAAGCGAAAACGAAAGAGAAATAGTTTTCTGCCCCCGTTGCTTAGTGAGCCGGTTAATTGCTAAAAAAGATTCATTTGTATGAATAGTGTTAGTCAT
Source organism: Treponema sp. (assembly GCA_052173295.1). GTDB lineage: Bacteria > Spirochaetota > Spirochaetia > Treponematales > Treponemataceae > Treponema. The sequence continues at coordinate 3,846 of JBQMYW010000037.1, read as the reverse complement.
AAGCAAGTTCCTTTACACACAGTATAGTCTTTTCTATTTTATATTGTAAGGGGAAACCTGTTTGTTGTTGGCGATCGGTTAATAAGACAATAATTGAAGTCTTTAGAGGTTCCTTTCAGCTTTTTCTGCTGTATTGTCTAAGTTTTTTACACGGTGTGCCGATACTGATTGCATGGATCCTACAACCGATTTTCAAAAAATACTGGAACAGCAGATTGCACTCAAGCGAGAAGAGTTTGATAAGGTACTTCTTCCGCAACTGCAGCAGAACTATTCAGCTCTTAATAGCGTTGTCAAAATTTTCCGGAGCAACCTTTTAAAAAAAGGGTTGGTATATGATGATCCATATAAGTACGATAGCCGTATGACGGAAATAAAAGTTCCGAGTGCTGAAACATTTGCCGATAGTGAACGGGCAACTGTTATTGGTTCCCGTTTAGCACAGTACCAAACAATGTTGGATTTTTTAACCAACTCATATCAGTTTCGGTATTCGTTTTTAACTCCGCACCGTATATCAGCAATGATTGCTTTGAATAAAACTTTTCAATGGGCGGCTCTTACTGATAATTCTTCACATCCTAATACCCGTGCTCTGAGTGAAATTTGTAAATCGCTTCAATCTGTTTCTGACACATTAACAGGCGGTTTACTCCGCGATTCACTTGGACATATTTCAAAACTCGATAAAGAAATTGACCAAACACTTAAACAGCTTGCCCGTATTCACCGTGAAGAATATAAGCTGCAAGTCCGAAAAAATTTACCGAATGATTTGAAAGTTACTGCGGAAGATATTAGCAATCCTGTTAAAGTGCTGAAAGCAATTAAAAAAGCATTTGCTTCAAAAGAAGAAAAGCTGCCTTTTTACCATGAACTTATCTTTGAAGTATTAAAAGAAGATTACGGTCCTAACTCTGCTCAGCTGCGTCAAGAAATTTTGCAGCAGCTTAATGCTGCAGAGCAAAAAGATACAAAGGTTAGTAAGCAGGAAAATATGCGTCCTATACTGCTAACAGGTTTGCGGGTAATTGGTTCTACTGGTAGTCATTTAGAAACATGTTTGCGGAAAATCCTGTATAATCAGGAAGTATTATACCGTGCCCGTGCAACTATTTTTACAAAATTGGCAGCTGCATTTAGAAAAGCCTTTAATATTCCTGAAAAAAAGCAGGAAATTTCGATAATGATAAAAGATACTATTACCAATATCCAAAAGAAAGAAACACTGTATCTTGAAGATTTTGAGCATGAGCTTGTTCAAAAGATTAGGCTTTTAAAAAATCTCGGACTGGGTAATTCTGCTGTTCAGCAAAAACTTGCCGGTATGTCGAATGATCAGCTGTCAGACGTGCTTACCCGCTATATCGCTGTTTGTAACGGGTATTTAAAATCTTTACAGGGACTGGATGAATATTATAAAACTATTGATCTTATTCTCCGCTCAAAAATGAAAGGAATTAAAATAGAATTAACTACTATTCATAATGCAGTTATAAAAGCAAACCAATGCCGTGCAGAGTATAATGCAAATGCAGAAGAAATAGCTCAAATGAAACATTTAGGAATACAACATGAATAAATACTGTAGAGGGGTGCTGTTGTGCCTCCTTTTTCTGCCGTATGTACTATTCGGCGAAGTTGTTTATGATTCTTTTCCTCAGCCTGAATTTACTGCGGCTATTTCTTCAGGTATGCTTGATTTACATCCGCATAGTGCTTTTAATGCCGATGAAGCACAAATGCTGACAGCCTTGTATGAGGGGCTTTGTGTGTATGATCCCTATACCTTACAGCCCTTGCCCGGTATGGCAAAAAGCTGGGAAGTAAGCAGCGATGGACTTGAATGGACTTTTGTATTACGCGAAGGACTTTCTTTTGAAAATGGCGATCCTATCACCGCACAGACATTCCGTGATTCTTTTATCAATCTTATTAATCCGCTGCTTAAATTACCGTACTCCTCTTTGCTTGACTGCATTCAAGGGGTAAAAGCATACCGGACGGGTATTTCAGAAGATGCCGAAACTATCGGACTTTATGCACAATCCGGTACAGTGCTGAAAATGGTGCTTGCTTATCCTGCTGAACATCTACCGTATCTTCTGTGTCATCATGCATTTTCAGCAGTGCACCCCTCCCAGCTTGCAGCAGTACAGCAGTCTAGCAGCCGGAATGCCGGAGGCAGCCGGTTTATACCGATTGCATCAGGTGCATTCAAAATAGCGTCAGCTGATGCCGGTCGGCTGCAGCTCGTTAAAAATGAGCAGTATTGGGATACCTCGGCAGTGGGGCTCCCCTCCTTAACGGTACTATTGAACATTGAGCCCGATGAAGCAGCAGAGCGGTTTAACGAGGGAACACTACATTGGACAAACGGTGTTGCAAATTTAAGCAAAATCGCCGCAGCTCATACCGTGCATGTAACCCCAATGTTTGCAACAGAATATCTGTATTTCAAATCGGACGTATTTCCTACTGACGATGCTGCTGTTAGAAATGCATTGACTGATGTTTTGCCGTATGAGCAATTGCGTAAAGACTATCTTATACCGGCAAAGACACTTATTTTTCCGTTTGCAGGGTATCCTTCAACAGAAAAAACAGAAAGTTATTCTGTTGAAAAAGCAAAAAAAATATTGAAAGAACTTGCTGTTTCTTCACAGGCTGTTCCGCTGAAAATTCTCCTGCCTGAAAGTTCCGGTTATTCAAAGATGGCAGAAATTCTCAAAGCAGCATGGGAAGCGTGCGGAATTGCCGTAGATATTGAGCTTTGTCCGTTATTTACTTATCAAGAAGCCTTAAAAAGCAGAACATATCATATTGCTGTTGTATCGTGGATAGGAGATTTTGCTGATCCGCTTGCATTCCTCGAATTATTCCGCACTGATTCTCATTTTAACGCATCAGGCTGGAAAAGTGCTGACTATGAAAAGCTGCTTCAAAAGGCTGCACTGGAACATGACCATGTTAAACGGCTAAAGATTCTTGCACAAGCGGAATTAGTACTCCTCAATTCTGCTGCTATTATTCCGCTTGCACATATTCCTGCAATCAATATTATTGATTTATATGAAATACGCGGTTGGCATAATAATCCGGTAAATATCCATCCATTTAAGTTTATCCGGTTTGCAATTCCTGAAGCATTGCCGGGAGTTGTATTAAATGGGGTGAGCGGTAGGCTTTTACTATAAAAATCCGGAATATATTCTTTACTTTATGGTAATAATTGGATTATAATACCATATTGTAAACAGAACTCCGGTAAAATGATTTGTATCAGTACAGCATAATGCGGTTATTTACCTGTGCTATTGTGCTGTTTTACTGTCAACACATAGCCGGGTCTGTTCAGAAACGAAAGTTTCCGAACAGGCTTAGTATTGGAATTATAGAAAAAAAGCGGAGGGGGTGTATGGAGTTTGCAAAAAAGAAAATAGGGGTATCGGTAAAATTTCACAGCAGCGTACGGATGAAATTTGTTATTTTTACAGTAGTATTGCTGTTATCGGTTACGGTATTTATTGCAGTACCTATCAGCCTTGCTGTTGCACGTCCTTATAAAAATCTACTTGCAAAAAGCCTTCTATTACACACCAAACGTTTTCTTGACAATATTGAATTAAGTATCCATGAGTATTTTAATCCGGCTCATAAAATGGATGGTATTAATTATGAAAATTTGGAATTCCTCTTACTTAATAGAGTTTTAATGGAGGAGGCTCAATTTATTGTTGTTACCGGACGCGGAACAAAAGAAGATCAAAGTACTATTGATTATGTGCTTGCTTCAAACCATCATGATATAAATAAAATTATTACAACCTATGAGTATGTGCCCGG
>JBQMYW010000036.1:0-18725 GCA_052173295.1 Treponema sp. | reverse complement strand
ATGCGATGTTCTAAATCGTGCTATTTGCACGATTTAGAACTCGTCGACCTATTCGGTAACGCAAGTTATCGAATAGGTCTAGTATATAAAGCATAGTAAAAAAATGTCAAGAGTATACAAATACCTTTTTCAACAAAACCTCTTACACAAGAAATCCCTGAAAAATAAAGCTAACCATATTGACTTTATCGTATACTATTTGCTATAATCGCAGTATTGTAACACTCGGGGGTGTAGCTCAGTTGGCTAGAGCGCTTGCATGGCATGCAAGAGGTCAGGGGTTCAATTCCCCTCACCTCCATACTATAAATTAAAAATACAGGAAGGATACCCGTAATGGACACAACCACTCTTGATCCCGATCTGGCGGCTTTACTGGAAGATATTCCTGTTGCACCTTCTAAAACACCTCTTGATTTATTTGCTGATCTTGGAGAAGATATTATGTTTTCATCATCTCCAGAGGCATCGGGCAGTGAAGAGCGTGATGCAAGCAGAGTTGATCTAACAGTAAAAGAGTTTCCAAAGATTGAGCAGTTTTACAACGATAGTCCGCATGGCTATTTTGATTCATCTGACTTTTATAAAAAAGTCCTGAAAAATTGCGGTGAAACAGCACAGCGTCTTCATAATTTGCTGACAAAATACTTAACAACACAAGATCAAAAAGATAGAAGTGTATACCGCCAGCAATTATTGACAAACTATTGGCAATTTATTGCTGCACTGGCAGTAAAACTTGCTACCGATGATTATGCTGCCGAAAAAAAATATGCATTGAGGTACGGGCTTTTACTGCCTACCTTACTCACTGCTGAACAAAAAAATATTTTTGCGAAAATTATTGATGAAAATCCCTATAATGAACCGGTTTACTATACCGATGAATGGCTTCATGCAATCGCGGTAGGACTTGTCAACCCTTCATCAACTGACGAAGTAAAAACAAAGCAAAACAACATGACAGCCCATTTTCAGCAGTTATTTAATAAGGCAAAAGGAAAATTACAAAGTGCTGAAAATTTATTACGGGCAAAATCGGAAGAGCGGAGTAATGCAGAAGAACTCGTAAAAGGGCTTTTGAACGAGCTGTTTATGCATGAAAATATTGTGGGTTTTTCCGGCATAAAGGCTCCGTTTACAGAAATGCAAAAACGCGGAATTAATGAGCTTGGAGAATCTTTGAGAAAACTCCTCACGCTTGACCGTGAGCTTAATTCGTTTTTAAATGAGTACCGCAAAACTGAAACAGATGTGCAGTCTCTGCAAGAAAAAATTGATGCAGCAGGCAATGGAGAATTAAATGTTTCGGGTGTAAGTGCAGAACTTGATACAATCCGGCAAATGGTCAAGATGAGCTGCGGAAGAAAAGGAAATCATTTCCCTGTTTTAACACGCGAGTTTTTCCGCTGTCATTCCAATGAGCTAGGAACTCGTGAAAATGTGCTTACAATAATGCGGTGGATTGAAAGTATTGATAAAGAAGCATATTGCCGGCAATACCGGTCTCAGCTTAATAGAATACCGCCATTTGTTATTTTACTGCCGTCGTACGGTGATGTCGGTTTCTGCTGGGAACCTTTTGACCGCTACAATCGTGTTACCAGCCGCGGTAGAATTGCTATACCGATGTATACTAAAAATCTTAAAGCAGCATTACTTACCGCTACGGCGGATCTGCGTTGGCAAGTAGCAAAAGAAAAAGCCTCTTATTATTGGATGGAAGAAGGTCTTACCGGAAATTACTATCAATGGTTCCAAGCACAAAAATTGAAAGGTGATGTAAAAGAGTATTTTATTCACGATTACCTTATTTGGATGCTGAAAGAAAGTGAGGGAATACAAAAACTTGATAGAGAAGTACGGAATGTATTTTGGCGGTATATGCCATTTTCAGATTCCATAAAAGCAGAACTGAAAACCCGTGCACCGATCTATCAAGAGCTCTGCCAAAAAGATCTAAACCGTCAAATGTCAGATGGATATTAGACTTATTCGATTTTAAAGAAAACCTGTTCAGAAACAGAAGTTTCCGGACAGGTTTATTAATTACTCATTATTTTTATAACAGCAGCAGTTGGTATTTCGGTCTTCCCTATTATTTCCATAAAAATTCAGGATAATATCCTTCTTTTATTTTTTGTGCTATTTCATTTTTTACTATTATGCGATCTTCAGGGTAGGTCATACCAAACCAGCGTTCTGTTGTTGTATAACATTTAATACTGCCGGCACCCTTATTTACTATCACACTCGCACTTTCGGGAAGTAGACACTCCGCTTTTTCACTGTCTGCATTCTCTTTGATAAAGGTATCAAAAAAATGTTCAAAATCTATAAAAGCTTTTGGAGTAAACCCGAATAAGTTCATTGAAACAGTTTCTTTACCAGTTAAAATTTCAGATATACCATCATGCACAGAAATAATCTCTCCGTTCTCTTTATCTGTATTATACGATATTTTTGTATGCTCATGCATTGAAACAAGCATACCATCTGCAATCTTACATACCCCGCGGGAAACAGAACCGGATTTACTCATTGTATTTTCAAGTATATATCCAACCATTGCATAATCACGTGAATCAGGCGATATGGTAGAAAGGTGGGTTGACATCGTTTGATACGCTGATCTTCCATAATAATCATCGGCATTAATAATAGCAAACGGCTCATGAATACGCTCTTTAGCACACAGTACCGCATGTACTGTACCCCACGGCTTTTTGCGGTTAGCAGCTTTTTTTTGTTGTTCTACAGTAAGTTGGCTGTCAAGCGATTGAAACACATACTCTGCATTACAGTTCCGTGCGATACGGTCAAAAAGCCGCTCCCGGAAATCAGCTTCTATATCCTTTCTGATAACAAATACAACTTTCCCAAAACCGTTATTAACTGCATCATAAATTGCATAATCCAGTAAGGTTTCATTATGCATTCCAACTGCATCAATTTGTTTTACACCGCCGTAACGGCTTCCCATTCCTGCCGCTAAAACTAAAAGAGAGGGTTTCATATACAGTATACTCCTAAAAATCGTTATAAAAAACTGTTACATCGGCAGAGGTAGATGTACCGCTTCGGCGGGTATGCCGCTCCAGCGGATATGATATATAATCTCCTTACAGAAAAGCCGATAGGTTTTCAGTTTTTTGACAGCTCCGTTGAGAGATTTTTATCGCTTATTAACGTGTTTAAACACAACACGTTTTTTCATTGTTGTTGTTTTTTCACCTTCAGCAGTACCTTGCAAGTCTTCTGCTTCAGCTGCAGAATATCCATTATCCCGTTTATAATTTGCGAAGAATTCATACATAACTTTTTCAGCTTCGGCTTCTTTGTATGTATTTTTATCTTCTTCATAAACAAAATAGAACTCAGCCCAGTTATCTGACCGGTACCGTTCAGTCATATACAGATAAGCATTCTCACGGCCGGGAACTTTCATTTTCTGTGTTTTCGGCTGGGCTATCTGAGCAACGGCAAAACCGGCAAGTAATAAAAAGCCGAGTAACGCGGCTATTTTCTTATTCATATCAATCCTCCTATGAAATAGTCCTTTTAGTATATACTGAAAGTACAATATATGCAAGATTTTAGTATTAAATTGTCAGACCGCGGAACATTGCACGGCACCTCCTAAACCAATTCAAACAGTTCCTGTGTGCAGAACGGGTCAACGGCACTTTGACAAAAGGCAGCTTTTAAAGTATGGTACATAATTATGTACACAGTAGAGCTGAAACAATATCACCATACAGTGCAACAAGCAAATAGCTTTTTGCAAACAGAATTTTGGGCAGCATTTAAATCACTGCACGGCTGGCAGCCGTTACACTTTGAAGCGGTTATAAACGGCAGCTCTTCTTTTTTATTAACAGTTCTTTTAAAACCGATTAAACCATTCGGCAGCATTGCCTATGTCCCCATGGGGCCGGCACAGCTTACCGATACCTCAATACAGACAGACAGCTACGCCGCAGAACGCGGACAGTTTTTATGTACACTTATTCAACAATTACAACGGCAGCTGCCGCATGAGGTATTTTTAATCAGGTTTGATCCCCCATGGGAAACACGTATTGAAAATACAAAAGAGGCAGCACACAATACACCGGATAGTTTTCCGCTTTTTCCCTGTATACCCAAACATACAGCATACAGTAAAGGATTTTATGCCGCTCCGTACACTGTCCAGCCGCCTGACACAGTAGTGCTTGATTTAACTGCTCATACCGACGCACTGCTTGCACAGTTTAAACAAAAATGGCGGTATAATATCAGACTTGCAGAAAAAAAAGGTGTAACCGTTTGCCGGTTTTCCGGAAAAGAGGCGGCTGCCCAAGTTCCTCTTTTTTACCGGCTATATGAAGAAACAGCAGCCCGTGACGGTATTGCTATTCATGCACAGTCATATTATGAATCCCTTTGTATGCTTGCAGCAGACTATCAGACACAGAGTGTTCCGGTAGAAGTTTCGATGTACGCAGCCTACCACGAAGATGAAGCACTTGCAGCAATTATTACACTGTTCTTAGGGCATGAAGCAGTCTACCTCTATGGGGCATCATCTAACAGCAAGCGGAATATGATGCCTGCATACCTGCTGCAATGGCATGCAATCTGCGATGCTAAAAACTTCGGCTGCCGTATCTATGATTTTTACGGCATACCGCCGAACGATGATCCCTCCCATCCTATGCACGGATTATACCGTTTTAAAACAGGCTTCGGCGGTATGATTGTCCACCGTGTCGGCACACTTGACAATCCCGTAAAACCGCTTCGATATTGTGCATACACAGCAGCAGAACGGATACGGACATTTTGGTTCAAAACAATTAAGAAAAAACTTAAAGACCTTTTCCGGCAGCCCCGTTAACTGCTGCTTGTCAAAAAGTGCGTATACCCATACAATAAACGTATTCGGCAGCAAAATTGCCGAATAGCTTTAAATAAGAAAAAGGTACTGCTGCTTATGGAAAAAAAATATGTATTACTGATTGACGGAGATAATATTTCTCCCTGCTTTTTAGAATCGATCATCACTGAAGTATCAAAAGAAGGTGAGCTGCTTATTAAACGGCTATACGGTGATTGGACAACTTCAAACATGAACGGATGGAAAAGTTGGCTGGAAAAAATCCCCATCCGTCCCGTACAGCAATTCCGTAATGGACCGAATGCAACAGATAACACTATCATCATGGATGCAATTGAACTTGCTAATACCAATAAAAGCATTAATGCCGTTTGCATTGTTTCTACAGATTCCGACTACTACAGCCTCGCATTAAAACTCCGTGAATACGGGCTCTACGTGCTAGGAATAGGGAAAAAAATGGCAAAGCCCCTGTGGGTTAATGCCTGCAATGAATTTAAGTATTTAGAAAATCTCGACAGCAGCTCTCTTGAACATACTGAACCAGATAATGAAGAAGGAAAGCCGGAAGATGCACCGGTTGAGCCGCTCGACAAGTTAATTAAATATGCATATAAAAACTCCCGTATGACTGAAGAAGGCTGGGTAAGTCTATCCGACCTTGGAAAATCAATCCGCCGCACTACTCCTGAATTTGATGCCCGCTCCTACAATCACAATAGCCTACGCGAAATTGTAGAAGCACTGTCTGACGAATACGAGATTACAGCAGATGAGCATGTACCGCCCAATCACTGGATTAAAGCAGTTACTGAATCACAGAACACCGGCAGACTCAGCGGGAAAATTAAAAAATTCAAGGAAAATTGGGGCATTATCGAAACTGCGGATGCAGGAATGTTTTATTTTGTATCAACAAATATTCGGAAAAACTCCCGCAGAATAAAAATAACAGAGGGAATTCAAGTAAGTTTCAAGGTATTTAAGCAGCCGAATCCAAACGGAGAAACCCCGGCAGATAGAAATGGAAAAGCAACAGAAATTGAAATTATCCCCAAAAAAACTCCATAAGAATCGCAAAAAAGACTTGTGTGATACAGTATTTTCGGTAATAATAAAGATAGTGAAAATTTATTTTATAGTAAGTAATTTTTCAAATCCATCATTTTCAAGGAAGAAACGTAAAGGCGGGAATTATGGAAAGTAATACTAATTATAAATCGAGAGAAGAATTGCTGTTTGATATTATGCAAACAACCTCACGTTTATATAGTATCCGGGATAAAGATATTTTATTGGAACGTATCCTTACCGAAGCCCGTCATGCACTCCATGCTGATGCAGGATCGATATATTTAGTTGAAAAAAATAATCTCGCTATCCACTATGCACAAAATGATACACTGCAAAAGAAAATCCCAGCGGGAGAAAAACTCCCATTCCGATCATTTTCCTTTCTTTTAAATGACACAACCATTGCGGGCTTTTCTGCAATAAACAAAGAACTGGTAAATGAACCCGATGTGTATCATATTTCACCCGATAAGCCCTATAAGTTTGGAAAATTAAGCGATATAGCAACCGGCTACAAAACAACATCAACGCTTACCATGCCGCTTGTTTCAATTTCGGGAGAAGTATTGGGTGTGCTGCAGATGATTAATGCAATAAATGAACAGGGTGAGATAGGTCCGTTCACGGTTGATGACGAAGTATTTTTATCTCATTTTGCTGCAAATGCTACCTCCGCACTTACTCATGCATCGCTAACACGCGAAATGATTCTCCGCATGGTACAAATGGCAGAACTGCACGACCCGAAAGAAACCGGCGCTCACGTACACCGTGTTTCAAGTTATGCGGTAGAAATTTATGACCGCTGGGCATTTAAGCATAATATTCACCGGCATGAACGGGAAAAATTTAGAGATGCACTCAAAATTGCTTCAATGCTTCACGATGTAGGAAAAATCGGAATTTCCGATGCTGTATTAAAAAAGCCCGGGAAACTTACCAGTGATGAGTACCGTATTATGCAAGCACATACATGGTTAGGTTCAAAGCTCTTTTTATCCGGTAATACGATGGTAGATACTATGTCACGGGATATAGCGTTACGGCATCATGAAAATTGGGACGGAAGCGGATATCCCGGTCATATTTCGCTTGAAACAGGAGGCGTAGTACAATTCAATCCTGCAGGAACTGCTGCTAAAGGGCTTATTGGAGAGGAAATTCCGCTCGGTGCACGTATTACCTCACTTGCGGATGTGTATGATGCACTGTCATGTAAACGTGTGTATAAAGATGAATGGAGCGAAGAAGATGTATACGCCGAAATACAAGCACAAAAAGGCAAGAAATTTGATCCTGACATTGTTGATGCTTTCTTTGAAGTCCTCCCGCAAATAAAAGCGATTAGAGAGCGGTTTTCATAACTGCTGCATAAGCCGCCGTGTTTCACGATCAAGCGTTTGCGAAAAAATCATCACTTCTTTTTTCCCGAATGTTTTAGTTTTTGCAGGTGTAAGTCCATTCATTTGTAACTCATACATAAAATTCCGGAGAGAAAGCCGCTCATTGATGTTATCTGCGGTATACACAGTACCTCTATCATTTATAACAAGAATACCGGAATCAATCAGCAACTTAGCTAACGGTATATCGCGGGTAATAACAATATCCCCTTTTTCTGCATTATCAACGATATAAGAATCAGCAGCCTGATCATCTGCAGCGGTAATTATTAAAGAAGTATAAGTATTTTTAGGAAAGGGAATAGTTCTGTTTGCAACAAAAACAGCCGGTACGCAAAGCCGGAGAGCTGTTTTACAAACAATCTCTCGAATGCGTACCGGACAAGAATCTGCATCAACAAATAATTTCATTTCTTTGAAAATGCACACTCTGCAATGATAGAATCAAGCGATTCTATCATTTTTCTTGCTGAACGTTCATACAATTGTGCGTCCTGTTCAAGTTGAAGCGACAATTGAGGATTAAGTTTTTCTTTTGCAAGCTCATCGGACAAGAGGATACCTGCTATAATAGCAATTTTTAAAGCATCGCCTATACCGGAATTGTTTTTAACATCATTAAGAACATTCTTATAGTGAGTGTAAATCTTTTGTAGATACTCACTTTGTTCATCAGCTTCGATCGCAAAGGAAGTTCCCAATATGTCAATTTGTAAGTGTCCCTTGCTTTTCGCCATGTTTAAACGTTTTCCGCCTGATGATTTTCTGAATGTTCAGAATGGTTTTCAGTATTACTGCATCCTTCCTGTGAACCGCAGGCATGCTCACTGCATTCAGACGCTCCAGTATGCTCATCTGAAGAGCCGGACACACACGCACCGGTATTTCCTGCTGCCTGATATACGCTATCTTCAAACGCACTTAAATGATTAAGGGCACTGACAATACCTTCTTCAATCTTTGCCTGATCACTTTTAAAGACAAGAATAATATTTTCTAACTCTTCAACACGTTTTTGCTTGTCAGTTAATTCAAGTTTAAGCAGTTCATTTTCATCTTTAAGTGATTGAATCAGCTGAATTGCTTTTGCAACCTTAGCTTCAAGCTCTTTAATTTGGTCAATATGCAGCATCTTTTAATCTCCTAACGCTTGTTTTGATTGTGCAACAACGCTTTTAAAAGCAACAGGGTCTTCAATAGCCATATTTGATAGTGCTTTTCTGTTTAAAGAAATACCAGCTTTTGTCAATCCATTGATAAACCGTGAATAACTCATTCCCTCTGCACGGACAGCAGCATTAATACGGCTTATCCACAAACGGCGCATATCCCCTTTACGGTCACGGCGTGCTTCATAACTGTGTGTAAGTGCTTTTACAACAGCATCTTTTGCAGCTTTATAGTTTGTACTTCTACGTCCGCGAAAACCTTTCGCGTGTTTTAAGATCTTCTTCCGTCTATGAATTCTATTATTTGAACATAATGATCTCGGCATTGTATTCTCCTAGATAATTGTAATGAGTAACGGCACTTTAGTGCGTACCATAAGGCAAAAGCTGGTTTCTGATTTTCTTGCTATCAGCCTCTGATAAGATGCCTGCCTTACGCAGCTCACGCTTACGCTTGGGCGATTTTTTTGTAAGAATATGGCGCAAGTTCATCTGCTTATACTTTACCTTACCGCTACTTGTCATTTTAAAGCGTTTTGCGGCAGCACTTTTGCTTTTCATCTTCGGCATATCATACCTCGTTTCAGATTATTTTTTTGACTTCGGCGCAAGTGTCATAGACATTGTGCGCCCTTCCATAGCAGGAGCTTTTTCAATGGTTATATCATTGCCGAGCTTCGCTAACACATTGTGTAACACATCAAGCCCCAGCTCTGTATGAGCCAGTTCCCGCCCCCGAAAGCGGATGGTTACTTTCACTTTATCGCCGTCATTCAGAAATTCTTGAATATGCCGTGCTTTAAAAGATAAATCATGGTCATTTATCTTCGGCTGCATTCGTATTTCTTTGAGAACTTGCTGCTTTTGTTTTTTCTTGGAATCACGGAGCTTCTTTTCCAATTCAAACCGATATTTACCATAATCTAAAATCTTGCAAACAGGGGGTGCCGCTTGCGGGGCTATCTCCACGAGATCAAGATTAACGTCTTGAGCCATCTTTAACGCTTCAAGGGTGGAAACAATCCCTTTCTGTGCGCCTTCTTCATCAATTAACCGAACCTCGCGAACACGAATCTGTTCATTGATTCGCAAACCTTTACTCTCCGCCAACGATTATCCTCCAGCCTATTCTTCTGAATACGCATAAAATAAAGTTATAGGTTATTAGTATATCGAATTATTATCACCTGTGTCAAGCATGTTAGAATAGTCCGGCAGGTAAACACATTATAACATATTTCATACGGAGATTTGTTGTTAAAAACCTGAAAACTTGCTATAGTAGAGCTTCATTAACGGAAAGAGAGTATTATATGAAAGAAAAACTTGAAAGTTTATCGGAACGCTGGAAAGAACTGGAAACAGAAATACAAGATCCGGCGTTAATTAAAAACCAGAACCGCTATAAAGAAGTAATGCGTGAACACGCATATCTTTCAAAGCTCATGGAAGAATATACACGCTACTGCCGCATGGAAATAGAAATGATGCAGGCACGGACATTGATGCAGGAAGAAACCGATCGGGATTTAAAAGAAATGGCCCGTGAAGAACTCCATGCACTTGAGCAGGCTTTGGCAGAAAGTGCGGATGCTTTAAAACTGCTCTTAATTCCGCCGGATCCGTTGGAAGAAAAAAATATTATCATGGAAATACGCGGCGGAACAGGCGGCGAAGAAGCGGCACTCTTTGCATCCGATCTTTTAAAAATGTATATGCATTATGCAGAAAGCAAAAATTGGAAATACGAACTTTTATCCTCAAACGAAACAGAATTAGGCGGGTTTAAAGAAGTTACGGTGTCCATTTCGGGGAAATATGTATACGGCAGCTTACGGTATGAATCGGGAGTGCACCGTGTGCAGCGTGTACCGGAAACCGAAGGTTCAGGACGAATCCATACGAGTGCTGTAACCGTTGCTGTACTGCCGGAGGCGGAGGAAACAGAGATTATTATCCGTCCGGAGGATTTACGGGTTGATGTTATGCGTGCAGGCGGTCCGGGAGGACAATGTGTTAATACTACAGACTCAGCAGTGCGGCTCACGCATATTCCTACCGGCTTAGTGGTTATCTGTCAAGATGAAAAAAGTCAGATAAAAAATAAAGCAAAAGCTATGCGTGTGTTACGCAGCCGCCTGTATGATATGGAAGAAGCAAAAAAACAGTCCGAGCGGGCAGAAAACCGTAAAAGCCAAGTAGGGTCAGGCGACCGTTCGGAGCGTATACGGACATACAATTTTCCGCAAAACCGTGTAACCGATCACCGGATAAATTTAACCTTGTACAAACTTGATGCCGTAATGCAAGGCGATCTTACAGAAATTATTGAGCCGCTGTGTATTGCCGCCCGCGAACAAATACTGAAAGCACAAAGCTAATGGCTACTATTGCTGATGCCCGCCGCACTGCAATCAGGATTTTTTCACATGCACCGGCACTTGCAAACCAGCACAATACTGCTGCACTCGATGCTGATGTTATCTTACAGCATCTTTTGAACCAATCCCGTGCTTGGCTTTTTGCTCATGCAGATACGGATATAAGCAGTGTACAGAGAGCATTTGATGCTGCCGTTGAAAAACGGAGAACAGGGCTGCCGATTGCCTATATCACCGGTAAAAAAGATTTTTGGGGATTGGAATTTGCTGTAACTCCTGATGTACTTATTCCGAAGGCAGATACAGAACTGCTTGTTGAACGGTGTCTTACGGTACTGCGGCAAAAGGCGGCACGGGGCGGGCAGCTCACCTTTTTAGACCCGTGTACCGGTTCGGGCTGTGTTGCTGTTGCAGTTCTACAAACGCTGTATGCAGAACACATTACACCGGTTACCTGTATCGCTGCCGATATTTCCCGTGCCGCACTTGCTGTAGCTGAAACCAATGCACGGCAGCTTTTACCGGCAGAACTTCAAAAGTGCATACAGTTTTATTGCAGCGATATGCGTACTTTAGAGAATTTACAAAAACAGCTGCCGGAAAATGTCCGCCGTTTTGATGTAATTGTTGCGAACCCGCCGTATATTCCTACTGCAGCTGCAGAAAAGCTGTTAGAAGACGGGCGCAGTGAACCATTCCATGCTTTAGACGGCGGGGCGGACGGACTTGATTTTATTGCACTTTTGGCAAATAATACCGGTATGCTGCTCAAAAACGGCGGCGTGCTGCTTTGTGAAATCGGAGAATACCAAAGCGGAAAAGCGGCAGCACTTTTAAAAAACGGAGGCTTTAGCAGCATCTGTATTCATCAGGATATGGCGTTACAGGATAGACTGGTTGAAGGTATATGGCATGATACGGAAAATAGATAACATCACAAGTTCCGATATTTTTTTATCCAAATTTCCTTTGTATACCGAGAACTCGGATTCACAGCGGAAAGCTTTAACCGCTGCATGGGACAGTGTAGTACAAAAACGTATCGGCAATTCGGCAACCGGCAGTATACCGCATGATGCACTGCACTCCTTGCGTATGGCATACACCTTGGCAGAATTAGGCATGGATAGCGGTACAATTGTATGTGCCTTGCTTTACAGCGAAAATAACACGCCGGCATTTTCAGAAGAAGAAATAAATCACATATTCGGTACATCTGTTGTGCAGATTTTACAGGCAGCAGCAACATTTTCTGACGTTAAACTATACAATAAGCGGAAAGATCCCGCCGGCACCATCTGCAAAATGTTTCTTTCGATGGTTAATGATCTACGCATCATGATTTTTTTACTTGCAGACCGGCTGGATAAAATTCAATATATTTTTGAATATCCTGAAAACCGCCGAAAAGCAATGGTGCATGAAATTATTGAAATTTGGGCACCGCTTGCACAACGTATGGGTATTTCTACCATTCAGCATGAAATGGAAGATTTAAGCTTAAAATATTTACACCGCGAAGCGTTTAACCAAATTAAAGAAGTTGTTGCAGCAAAGAAAAAAGAACGCGAAGCTTTTTTGCAATCAGTAGAACGCAGTCTATACACGATAATGGAAGAAAATGGGCTATCAGTAACCGTTCAAAGCCGTGCAAAACACTTTTGGTCTATTTATCAAAAAATGGTAAAACGGAATAAAACTGCCGATGAATTATATGATCTCCTTGCTGTACGCATTCTCTGTTCATCAGTCAATGAATGCTATACAATCCTCGGCTTGGTGCATACGCTGTGGAAACCGCTTGCAGGACGATTTAAAGACTATATTGCAATGAGTAAACCGAACGGCTATCAAAGTCTTCATACTACCGTTATTTGCACCGAAGGACAAACGCTCGAAATTCAAATTAGAACATACGGTATGCATGAGATTGCTGAACGCGGGGTAGCAAGCCACTGGGTCTATAAAAAGCGTGACTCCCATAGCAGTGTCAATGAATCAGAGTTATCTTTTGTCCGGCAGGTAAAAATGCTGTCTGAAAAAAAATATAATGATGATGAATTTCTTGCACAGCTGAAAAACGATTTACTTGGAGACTCTATTTATGTCTTTACCCCGCGGGGAGATATTATCGAACTGCCGGCAGGGTCTACCGCTATTGATTTTGCATACAGTATTCATTCTGAAATTGGAGAAAAAATTGTATCTGCCCGTGCAGACGGTGTTATCATTCCGCTCTCCCGTCCGCTCAAAAACACGCAGATTATCGAAATTATTACCCACCCCCAAGCACACCCAACACGTAACCAGTATGCCAATGCACATACCTCAAAGGCACGGCAAAAAATCCGTGCATGGCTGCAGCAGCACACAGAAACAACACATACGGGTGATAAAAACGATAAACCGGAAGAAGTACAGCCTGAACGCGGGGGAAAACTGCCGCACCGCCAGAGGGGAACAGGAGAGCCGCAAACAATTAAACCCGCTATCCTGCAAATCCGCATTGATGATTCCGAAAATTTTTTGGTAAAGTTTGCAAAATGCTGTAATCCCGCTGCAGAAGATGCGGTATGCGGCTATGTTTCCCGCGGACGGGGGGTTATTATCCACAAAACAGATTGCTCAAACTTAAAAAAAATTCCTGATATTGAAAACCGGCTTATTGCAGTAGAACTTATTACCGGAGAAAAGCCTAAAAAGCGGTAGCGGCAAACATAATACGATCTTTTGTATTACGGCTCGCCCCTCCCCGCTTAAAAGCATCTCCTATTTTTGGAGATGCTTATACATATTCCAGGTAGATTCTATGAGAGTGTGTACATCTGAATACTGCGGATTCCAGCCGATTGTTTCCCGTGCAAGAGCTGAGGAGGCATAAAGTTCAGCAGGGTCGCCGGGACGGCGGTCTACAAAGCGTGCCGGTATAGGTTTGCCTGTTATTTTCCGTGCTGCGTCAAGCATTTCGCTAACAGTAATACCGGTTTCACTGCCGAGGTTTACGGTTAAGCTCGTGTTTTTTGTATCAATATAATGCAGTGCATCAGCATGAGCCTTTGCAAGATCGCTAACATGAACATAATCACGGATGCAGGTGCCGTCCCGTGTTGGGTAGTCATTGCCGAAAATATGCAGCTCACTACGGATTCCTACCGCGGCTTCCATAATAATAGGCAGTAAATTTTGAGGATTGCTTTCAAGGCCCTTGATTGCACCAGTAGGATCATAACCTGCAGCATTGAAATAGCGCAGCGAAGCGAACTTTAACCCTTTTAAGGTATCATACCAGTGCAAAAATTCTTCAGTTTTGAGTTTTGTAAAGCCATAATAACTTTCGGGATTTTTCGGATGTTTTTCATCAATCGGCAAATATTCAGGCGAACCATAGACAGCGGCAGATGAAGAGAACACAAAACGTAAACACCCGTGCTGTACTGCGGCATTTAAGATATTCATAGTTGCTGAAATATTATTGAGCGAATATTTTTCAGGACACAGCATTGATTCCCCAACGGCTTTAAATGCCGCTAAGTATACCGCTCCGTCAAAACCCCGGGCAAAAGCAGCGGTAATATCATCTTGATGCCGTGTATCACCTGCAATAAAGTCTGCTTCAGAAAACAAGTTGCACAACTTTCCTGAAGAAAGGTTATCAAATACAGTAACTGAATGCCCTGTATCTAAAAGAGCTTTTACAACATGACTGCCGATATAACCGGCACCGCCGATAACAAGTATACGCATATATCCTCCAAAATATGTAAATGAAAGAAAGCCCCGTTGACACGCTGCTTCTCAGTTAGAATAACACCGGCAGCACTAATAAGCAAGCCGATGCGGTAAAATAATTGAAGAAATCCGTACTTCTTGGTGCTGTGCTTCTTCCATAACTATTGCTTGTGTTATTTTACCTTGGGGACGCGGATGCGGCGGTGCATCACCAATCAAAATCAATCGTTTATCAGTGTTTTTATCGGTTGCCCAGTCAAGCTGTAAGGCTTCATGCAATCCCTCATATACCGCTTCGGGAATGTCTCTACCGCCGAATACCTTAACATCATGGAGAATGGTCATAAAATGAGCAATATCCTCTGTAAACCCGCATGCTGTTTTTACCGTGAAGTCATCATTATAATCTTTATATAAAACCAATGCGATACGGGCTGAATCATACTGTTTTAGTGTTTGTTCTAATGAACGTTCTACCGATGCTCTAATTTTATCTATATCATCTTTCATGCTCTCCGTTGCATCAATAACAAAGGCAACATCAATGTGCTTTTTTTTATTTGGGCGTAATACAACCTCAATCGCCGGTACAATAGTATCAACAGTATCAGCATAAATCAGTTTATTTCCGCTTAACCGTGCAAGCTGAGAAAACGATTGTACTGCAAGATCGCTATACGAGCCTTTGTCTGCATTGTCGACTGCTTTTTGCGTTACCCGCAGTACAAAGGGGTTGTCAATAAACGAACCATCATAGTCTGCATAAGGTTTTTCAAAAGTACGGATATTAAAAAAAGTTCCATCTAATACCTGTACTTCACCGTGTCTGCTCCATTCATACCCATAAACAATAATATACGGAACCCAAATATGAAACGCTTCTCCAATAGGAGTATCTTTTTCAGGCGTAGAATCAACTAAACTGTATAAATTTTTACTATTATTTGAATGTTCCTTACCGTTCAGAATACGTTTTTCGTCCCCGTTAATGGAGTTGTAATTTGGTGAGCGGTAAGCAAAATTATCAAGACGATTTTCAGGATCTTTGGTGGTTTCGGTAATAAGAACTGATGCAACATCAGGCTTTTTACGAATATAAAAATGATAGCCTGCCCCTGCAGGATCCTGAATAACAGCAAGATCTTTTTGTTCAAGTTCCAAATCAGCAGCACAAAGCGGCATAATAGACATGATAAAAGAAAACACGCAGAGCGTGTGTACAATTGTATTCTTCATAGTATAAGTATCGAACAAAAAAGAACAGAGATTAAACCTGTTCGATAACTATGTTTTCGAACAGGTTTAATGAAGCAATGTTTGGATTATTTCGGTATTGTATATAATAGACCTGTTGACGAATACCTCTTTTTAGCATTAGTATAGAAATACGATGGGAATTTAGACGGATTTTATTCAATCAGAATAAATGATCATTGGAATGCGTATTACATAATTTATTTCACCTAATACACGCTCCGCATGGTTAAGTACAGGAGAAAATAATGATTTTTCCAGGATTAAAAAAATTAGGAAAAGAATTTGGTTTTAAGAATAATGGGACATTTATATATGGTTTTATAAATAATACATATATAATGTTTGCTGATGGTCAAAATCAAAAAAATGTTTGGTTTAGATTTCATACGGAGTTAGACGAAAAAGATAAACAAAAAATAGAATCATGGGAAAAAAAAGGTTATGCAAAAAAAGTAGTCTTTCTTGAAGAAAATTCATTTGATGTAGAATTTTTCTTTATGGAATATTTTATTCCTTTCAATATTGAAAAAATTAAGGAAGTTATAGAAGATATTACAAAGTACATGAGTGAGAAATATCCGCAATTAAAAATAAAATGCAGTGGAGATAATTGTTTTTCCAATACTGAATTAGACATTTATGAAGTAAATAGTGTTCCGTTACCGATGTGTACAACTTGTGCCCGCCGATTGGTAAGCAGCTTGGAAAGAACGTATGAAGAAGAAAAACTTCAAGCTAATAATTATATTCAAGGAATTATAGGTGCAATAATTTTTTCTATCCCAGGAATTCTATTAACATATTTTTTCTTTAGGCTAGAAAAAATTGCAGCTGCTTCAGGATTCGTGTATTATTATCTTGCTCAAAAAGGATATATATGGGCAAAAGGAAAATTTAATAAAATTGCTGTTTTTATACTATCAATTATAAGCCTTGTATATACAGCATTGGGAATACTTATCAGTTACATAATTTTTATTATGAAAGAAGTATTAAAAGATCCCTCACTAAAAGGCATTCCAGTAATCGATGTTTTTAGAATTACATTAGAAGTTATTCTAAAGGACATTGAGGTAAGAAAAGAACTTCTTAAAAATATTTATCTTCCATTATTTGTATGTGGAATTTGTATAATAATAAATACAATTCAGTCATTAAAATCTACTGGAAAAATAAAAGTAAAAAAACTTAACCCCCGCTTCACCCCTGACATTTAATCTAAATAGAGCAGCATAAGCATCTGTTTCACAAACACTCTACAATTTTTCAAAAAAATCCTGAATCCGCGTTTGAGCAAACTGATTATGTGCTAATGCGTCTATTTTAATGGTTTCTTTATCTTCTTCCGAAAGCACAACTCCTTCACGCTTTAATCCGGTCAGCAGCGTTTCGATATCCATTAACGGTAGATGCCGGCACATAAACGGGATCGCCTTACAGATTACCGGCTCTTTCATGCCGGGAGACATTGCTTCAAGTTCTTCATCAATATAGGGCTGAATATCATCATGCTCGGTAAGGTACTGCCGTTTAGCTGCAGAAAACAGCTTTAATTTTGTATCGACTGGAGCGTTACATAAAATAACCGCTGTAAAAACATTAATGCCGTCAAGCCGGATATCCAATGCCGATTTATGCTGTTCTTCTACTTCCTTTTGAAAGCCTGCAAGGTCTGCTTTTTCTAAAAGCACGATAAGCGGATTAGTCATAAAACACTCCTTGTAATAGCGGGTACTGTGCTGCTAGTAACAAGTATATCCCCAATGATTTTGTATTGCAAATACTTTTTGATTGTATGGTAATTATGGATAAGCGGTAAAAAGCAATACGGCTCAAGATACAGGCTGCCGAAACATTTCGGCAGGTTCAAGCAGGAAGCCGAAGCGTTGCCTATCATTTTACATCCGTGTAAAATGATAGGCGTGAGTTTTGCGTTTCGCAAAACATCACTAATCATTTTTATCCTGCACCGTCCATGGCGCAAGCTTTTATTCAGGGAGACTTCCCCCGCCTTAAAAACACTCCGCTCCCATTCTTTCTCTTTTTTCATTTTTATGCTATACTCAGTGCCTTATGAATACAGAACACTTGAATCCTGAGCAAATGTCAACTGTTGTACATCCTTGTACAACGGTTGACTGCGAGTTTTTTGCAAAGCAAAAAACGTCGCTTTCTACGTGGAAAAACCGGCATCCGGGCCGATGCTGATTATTGCGGGAGTTGGAAGCGTTGGTATTCAAAACAGCGTATGAGGTGTATGAGGTGTATGATGAAAAATAATAGTTCATTATTTTATGTTTGCAGCCTTTTGGGGTATATCGGCCGCCTCTGCAAAATTGAACGTTCAAATCTTGTATATCAACTTGGAAAAGATCATATCAAAAGGCTTTATAGAGATGCAGATACGCTTCATTGTGAGCCTATTGAAAAAATTGCCGATGAGGTTGTATCTATTTATATGGTAAAATCCGGGGATTTTGATAATGCCTTACAATGCCGTTATAAAGTTCCGGATTATTGGACAATCGGTGCAGTCTACGAACGCCTTATTGAAGATATTTGTGCAGAAAACGAAACGGTTGATTGTATTGTTGACACATTGATCACTGTTTATTCGTCATGGATAGACGCAGCAGTTTCAAATTATAACACAGATTTTTTCTATCAATCCCGTGAGTATATTTTTGAATCGTGGAAAGAGGGAGTACCGCTGGAATAAATAAAGTTGATATTTTTAAAGTATGTTAGACGGACGGTGCGGAGCACCGCTAAGGAGAGAAGCAGAAAATAAAAATTATGTTTTTCAATTGTAAACTTACTTGAGCGATTT
>JBQMYW010000035.1:0-18904 GCA_052173295.1 Treponema sp. | reverse complement strand
GCAAATATCGCTTCTATCACCCAAACCCTTGATAAAACGAATGACGTGATAAAAACATTAGCAACTGCCACCGCCGACGGCAAAGAAACGATAGCCGGCTCTACAGCAATAACACAAAAGGTTGCCGAAGAATCGGGCAGCTTGCTTGAGGCAAGCAGTGTTATTCAGCATATTGCGAGCCAAACAAACCTCCTTGCGATGAATGCCGCGATAGAAGCCGCCCACGCCGGAGAAGCAGGCAAAGGTTTTGCCGTCGTCGCTGATGAAATCCGTAAGCTCGCCGAAGAATCGAGCGTACAGGGCAAAACTATTACGGCAACGCTGAAAGCCCTTTCAGCGGAAATTGAAACACTTTCTGCTTCTTCTAAAACTGCCGGAGAAAAATTCAACGCGATTTTTACCCTGTCTGAACAGGTAAAAGACATGAGTAACCGGC
This sequence comes from Treponema sp., assembly GCA_052173295.1. Classification (GTDB taxonomy): domain Bacteria; phylum Spirochaetota; class Spirochaetia; order Treponematales; family Treponemataceae; genus Treponema. The sequence goes on along the minus strand of JBQMYW010000035.1, from coordinate 18,468 downwards.
TTATGGAAGCAATGCGGGAGCAGGAAAACGGCAGCCGGGAAGTGCTTTCAGCAATTAAAACGATTAACACTATAACGACGGAAGTAAAAGCCGGTTCGGGAGAAATGTTGCGCGGCGGTGAGGGGGTTGCAGCAGAAATGCAAAAACTTGATAACCTTACCCGTATTATTGCCGGTAGTATGAACGAAATGGCATCAGGGGCAGTACAAATCAGTAATGCGGTACAGGATGTTAACGAAATTACGCAAAAGAACAAGGCGAGTATTGAAAACTTAGCACAGGAGGTAAGCAAGTTTAAAGTCTAAACTAGCTTTAACGGGAGGGACTTTTATCGCAGAGATAAAAGTCCCTTCCTCTTTTACAGTGTCTTACTTAATGCTTCTGAAATAGTAAACGCACTGTCTCCAATCTTTTCTATGGTACGGACAATATCAATGTACAAAAGCTCTGCTTTAACATTAGCCCCCTCTTCCAAACGTTTCCGTGCAAGTTTTTTCAAATTTGTCCGCATCGTGTCAATAGTTGTTTCCATTTCATTTGCAATCGCTAAATGTTCCGGAGAAAGCGGCTTGTTTAAATGCTCATGAACAAAGCGGATAAATCGGTTCACAACATCAATATAGGGCAAAAGCTTTTCCATATCTTCTTTCGGCAGCTTCATTTTCTTTTTCATGCTTTTTTCAAGATGCATAGCAAGCTCATAAATATGATCGGTCATATTTTCTAAGTCGTCCACAATGGTGAGCATGAGCCGGACATTATGTTCTGCTTTACTGCTTAATGATTGACGGGAAATTTCAATAAGATAGCGGGATAGTTCTTCTTGCATTTGGTCAGCATAGTCTTCTTTTTGTTCAAGTTTTTTTAATTCATCTTCAAATAGTGCCTTTCGCGGATCCTCAAGCAGTGTGCAGATTGTTGCGAACATTTTTTGCACAAGGGTAGACATAGCACTGATTTCGATTTCTGCTTGTAAAATATAGGCTTCAACATTACTTTTCGATTGCTTTCCGCCATGAAATACGAGTTGATACCGTGCTGGCGTATCATCGGGTTTTGCTTTTACAAGCCATTCAACGAGTTGTGCTATATAGGTAACAAATGGTAAGCCGATAAGCGTGTTGACAATATTAAAAAGAGAGTGAAAGAGAGCAAGACGAATGGTTATATCTTCTAAACCGCTGCCCGCAGGAGTAAAGAAATACAGCAACGCAAGCGAGGGCTTAAACAGTACAAGAAAAATCAATGCCCCGCATACGTTAAACAGTACGTGAACCGCTGCTGTTCTGCGGGCATTCAGTTTGCTGCCTATTGAAGCAACTACCGCATCAATGGTTGAACCGACATTGCTGCCAAGAACACTTGCTGCAGCAAACTCCATACCGATAACCTGTCCATACGCCATGGTAAGGACAATGGCAGTAGTGGCAGAAGATGAATGGAGAATAACCGTAAGCAAAAAGCCCGACAAAAAACCGACAAAAATACTTAAAAGCCCATTTTCTGCAATAAATGCTAAAAATGACAGGTTATCGGCAGAAATTGACGGCATTAATGATGACAACACCCCAAGTCCTGCAAATAAAAGTCCAAAGCCCATAATACCTTCGCCAAGGCTTTCTTTATGAAGTTTCTTAAAAAATGTTAAAAAATAACCAATTCCAAAAGCAGGTATAGCAATCTCTGCAAGTTTAAACTGAAAGCCGATGAGTGCAACAATCCATGCAGTTACCGTTGTACCGATATTCGCACCGAAGATAACCCCGATTGCTTGTGTCAATGACAGCATACCGGCATTAACGAAAGACACTGTCATAACGGTTGTTGCACCGGAAGATTGAACAATGGCGGTTACTGCAAGACCGGTAAGCACCGCAAAAAAACGGTTACCGGTCATCATATTTAAAATACGGTGTAAGCTTTCTCCGGCACTTTTTTGAATACCCTCGCTCATGAGCTTCATACCATATAGAATGAAGCCTAAGCTGCCGACTGCCTGCAGAAGTATTGATAGCACTTTCATAACTGCACAATAGCAAAAGGCTGCATCTTGTGCAATGCACAGACAGTATTTTAGCAAAATTTATTTTGCTAAAACCGCGTTTAAATACTAAGCCTGTTCGATATTTTGTTACCGAACAGGCTTGATGAGGTATTTTAAGAACGTATTATCGGCGTTTTTTCTGCTTGGCGGGCGGTAATTTTTCATAAATTTCCGCGGGATCATACATACCGCTCCGTTTTTCTCCCCGTATGCTTGGAATATCCAAAATAATACCGGGTTCTACCCAGTCAGGGTTCTTAGGATCCGGGAATTTATGTTTATTTGTTTCATAGAGCTTTCGCCACATATATGGATCATCATAAATGCCCTTATCTTTTGCGATATTCCATAAACAGTCGCGCTCTCCGCGCCATGTCCGGATTCTATACCGTGCAGGCAGAGTTGCAAAAGATGATTCATCTCCAATAACTTCTGATAATGCTTCAATAACTTTCTTTGCACACACAACGGCAACATCAAAATCATCATGTTCAAACGCAGTATGCCCTGCTTCCAGTGCTTCGGTAGCAGTTTGGAAAGCCTCTGGGTATTTTTTTTCAGCCTTATTGTTTTTTGCCCAGCGGTATCGTGTTCGGGCTTTATTCATTTCCTGTTCAGCTTCTATCCGGGCAAGCATATATTGAATATAATCAGCGGATTTTTGTGCATATTCTTCAGCAAGCCGGGAATATTCAATTGATGCTTCGTAATCACCCTCATCATACGAACGGACAGCCAATTCGGAATATGCACGGCTTTTGCGTTGAAATTCATTATCATCATACGAGGCAGCAAAGATAACCGCTGTATGAATGCTGTAGAGCACTATACATATCAGTAGTATTTTTTTCATTGTTTCTCTCCTTCAGCGGGGCTATCCGCCATAGCAGCCGGTTCTGTGTTCGGAGCAGCTGCAGGAGCTGTTTCCGGGTGGGTAGTAGGTATGGTTTCGGGCTGTGCTGCCTGCTGCGGTTTATCCGCAGGAGCTGCTTCCGGTTTTTGTTCTGCCGCCGGTTCAGATAGCTGCTCTCCATGCGGTTTATCCGCAGGAGCTGCTTCCGGTTTTTGCTCTGCTGCCGGTTCAGGCAGCTGCTCTCCCTGCGGTTTATCCGCAGGAGCTGCTTCTGGTTTTTGTTCAGCTGCCGGTTCAGGCAGCTGCTCTCCATGCGGTTTATCCGCAGGAGCTGCTTCCGGCTTTTGTTCAGCTGCCGGTTCATTTGAACGCTTAATAGGAGTTACTTCAATCGGCTCACGAGAAAAGCCTTCAGCATTTTCCGGTAAAGGTGCTTCTTTATCAGCATTTTCAGCAAGTTTCGTGCTTGCCTCCTGCCGTGCTTTTGCTTTTTCCATTGCCGCAAGTGCAGCTGCCCGTTTTATCTTAACGGTTTCATACATAGTGTTAAATTCCTTTGCTGCTGTTATATATCCATTGTATGCCTGTTCATACTTTTGGTTATCAGCTGCAATAGCGGCATATCTACACCGATTTACTTCTTGCGTATAGGCATCTTTCATACTTGCTGCAGCTTTTACCGAATCACAGCGTTCCCGTGCCTCTTCTGCCTTTTGTTTTGCATCTTTCATTAATACACTAAAACCGGCATTACTAACAGATTCATAACACTGCAAAGCCTCCTTAGACAGGCGATACGCAGTTTCAGGGTCTTGGGTATAGAGTGCAGTAACTTGGGCGGTTAATTCTTCCGCTTTCCGATAATTTTCAGCATCATAATCTTGCAGATCATGGGCATTGATTTTTGCTTTCACTGCTGCAATTTGTACAAGATTAAGAAGAGTCCGGTACTGTGTGAGTGCAGTTTGAGCATATTTTTCAGCATCGGCAAAATTTTTCCCGTTATAGGCATTTTTTGCCGTATCTGTAGTAGAATCCGCTGATTGGAACAGCTTTGGAAACTGTGCATCACCTTTTACTTCCACTACTTGCATTCGTATTTTAGCAATCTCGTTAAAAAGGCTTTCTGCATTTTTTTCAGCTTCGGTTTTTTCTACTATAACCGGTTCCTCTACCGGCTCCGGTGTTGATTTACATCCGGAAAAAACGGCTGCCGATACAAGCAGCATAAAAATATACACAGTAATTTTCATTTGTTTTTCCATGAATAACCTCCATTCATGTATAATAGACCTGTTCGATAACGGTGTTTTCGAACAAACCGATGAGTTCACTATCACATAAATGACATGATTTTGAACATCGCAATTTAAGGTAACCTACACTCTATACATTCTCATTATCATAAAATTACAAATTTTTATACGCTGCTGCCCGTCTGTATATTTTTTTTCCGGCAAACAGGGCATATCCCGAAAAAATCCAAGCGGTGTGTACTAATCTCATAGCCGCTTTGTGCTTCCGCATCTGTTTCACAAGCTGGATGAGGGTGTAAATACACATCTTCAACCTTGCCGCATTGTGTACAAATAACATGATTATGTATGCTCATATCGGCATCAAAATGAGCAAACTCGCCGTCAACTGTTATGACCTTTATGAGTTTTTGGTCAGCAAGGATATTTAAATTCCGGTATACAGTTCCTTGACTCAAATGCGGATGGTCTTTTTTCAGTGTGTTATAGAGCCATGCTGCGGTAGGATGATTTTTAACCGACCGCAATAAATTATATAAATCTTCCCGCTGGCGTGAATACTTATATTTATTCTGCTGTTTCATATCGCCTACTATACTGTATTTTTTTAGTAATTTCAATGGAGAGTGTTTTTGCAGTGCAGAAATTCTCTATTTTTTGCACAGAATCACCGAATTATTTGACTATTCGTGCTTTTTAATTGTAATTTAAGGCAACTGTGCATTAGACCTGTTTGCTAACTACGTTAGCGAACAGTTTTAGTATAGTTGTTTAGGGCTTGAAGTAAATGGACGGTTATTTATCTTTTTTGACCACAAAAATCTAAAAAAGTATTTTACAAACCACTATTTCATGGAGTATACTAGACTGCAAGAACGGACTTATGCGGCGGCAATGTGTATAGCAAAAAAGTTTACGAAAATGTGTGAATACCTATAATCTTTTTTGCTGTTTTGTAAAGACCGCTTTCCGTAATAGGTATTAATCGTACATAAGGAGTAGTATACGTATGAAAAAGTTTGTACTGTTTGGTAACTTGATGTTAGTTGCTGTATTACTGAGCGTAACGGCGTGTAAGCCGAGTGTTTCAGCACGCACAGAAACCCAATCCCCCACCCCCCCCCCCCCAGTATGAAGTAGTATTTAATCTACAGGGAGGGGGTAATCAGGCTGATTTTCAAACTAAAAAAGTAAGCAAAGACGGCTTTGCGGTAAAGCCTGAAAAAGAACCCGTTAAAAAAATTGGGTCAAAAGAATTCCTATTCCAATACTGGTCAAAAGATGAAAATGCAAAACCGGAGGAAAAAGCTGCAAAGGAATTCAAGTTTAAAACTACAAAAATCACCGAAAAGACAGAATTATTTGCAATATGGAAAGAAAAAGCATCAGGAGGCGGAGGTGCTACACCTGAACAAGGCGGCGGCACAACATCTCCCGAACAAGGTAGCGGCAGTGCTGTTACTCAGTGTACTGTTACCTTTGAGCTGCACGGAGGCAAACTTACCGGTACTGGAGAACATACGCAAAAAACCGTAAAAACGGATACGGCAGTTGCTCAACCAAGTAATCCTACAAAAGCGAATGCTGAATTTAAACACTGGGCACTCGCTGAAAACGGTGAAACTCCTTATGACTTTGCAAAAAAGGTAACGGGAAATATTACGCTTCATGCAGTATGGCAGGAGAAAAAACCGGAATACACTGTAACCTTTAATGCAAACGGCGGCAAAAATGTACCGGAACCTCAGAAGATTGTACACAATGCTACCGTTACAGAACCTAAAGAGACGGAACGCCCCACAAAAGACGGTTTTACTTTTAAGTATTGGTCTAAGACACAAGAAGGTACTGCATATAATTTTACGGAACCTGTAACTGAAAGTTTTACCTTGTATGCCCTATGGCAACAAACAGGCAGCGGTATCGGTACAGATTCGTATAGCGTGAGTTTTGATCATACCGGCGGAGAGGGAACTACCCCTGAACAAACCCTTAAAAAGAATGATCGTGTAACAGAGCCTACGACGCATCCGGTAAAAAAAGGCTATACATTCAAACACTGGACAAAAGAATCGCCAAACGGTGCTGCATATAGCTTTAGCACGCCGGTAACTGCAAGTTTTACCCTGTATGCTGTATGGGAAATTAACACCTACACGGTTTCCTTTGATATTGACGGTGGAGAAGGTTCTGCACCTGAATCGCAACATATCACCTATGGAAAATTGATACAAGAGCCGCACACAAAACCGGTAAAACAGGATTTTGTCTTTAAACACTGGTCGGTATTAAAAGACGGAACAGAAAAATACGATTTTAAAACACCGGTTGAATCTTCTTTTAAACTGTATGCTGTATGGGGAAAACTCATGTATACCGTTACATTTAACCTTGATGGCGGTATCGGTTCCATTCCGGAGCAACAGATCGAAAAAGGCGGTCAAGCGGCACTTCCCACTTATCCTACTAAAAAAGATCACAAATTTAAACACTGGTCAACCACGCAAAACGGAACGAACAAGTATGATTTTAAAACACCGGTTACTGCCCCGTTGATGCTCTATGCAGTATGGGAAAAAGAACGAGTTTCTATAACATTCCATTTTGAAGACGGCACAGGAAAAATTGAAAAACAGGATGTTGCATTGGGTGAGCCGGCAACAAAACCCTCTCCCGATCCGCAAAGAGACGGCTATACGTTTAAGCATTGGTCAGCTGTAAAAAATGGAGCTGAGGCATATACGTTTCCGCCGGTTACAACGGCATGTTCCGTGTACGCCGTATGGGAAGCAATGTCGGCAGACCCCATGCACAAGGTTACCGTAGAGTATGGGAATGGACAAGGGTCTGCATCCTATATGGTAAAACCGAATGAACAGTTGGAAAAACTTCCCAATGCTAAAAAGAAAAATGCTCTTTTTAAGCATTGGTCAACCACGCAAAACGGAAGTGCTGCCTATGATTTTTCCAAGCCTGTTACTGCTCCCCTTACGCTGTATGCGGTATATTATGACATTCCCCACGGGCAAACACGTATTTACGATATACAGGGAAAAGATCATACATCACCAAAACTGAATAAAGCAGTAACAAAGGTGCCGGGAATTGTAACGGGAATTAGCTATAAAAAAAAGAATAAAAACACAAATGAAATGGAGCCTGTACTCTTTTTTATACAGGATGCCGATGGCGATGATGATCCGGTAACTTCTGATGCAATCTATATTTACGATAAAGAAAACGCCGCAAAAGTTAAGGTTGGCGATGCAATTCTGGTTGACGGTACAGTTGGTGAGTATGTTGGTAAAGGGCTTGAATATTCACGGTTAACCGTAACGCAGCTGGGAAAATCTATTACTATTGATGTTCTTTCGCATGGCAATGAATTGCCTCCGGCAGTTGAGCTGACGCAAGAAAAATTGGTAAAGCCGGTATCTACCGGTCCCATTGGATCATTGGAACCCGATCTTGAAGCGATAGACTTTTACGAAAGTCTTGAGTGTATGCGGGTTACCATTCGTAATCCAAAAATAGCGGCAACAAACAAAGGGAATGAATATTATGTAGTCCCTGGTGATACCGACCCAGATCGTATTTCATACCGCGGCGGTGTTATGCTCGTTGACTACAACGCTACGCCGTTAATTCCCGTATATACGGTCGGCTGTTTTACAAGTGCAGAAGAAGCAGGGGTATCAAAACCGCATCCTGGAATGGGTAGTGCATACAACGGTAGTATTACCGGTGTCCTAGAATACTACAATGGTATGTACAGTAGTTTCTATCGAGTATTACCGACTGAAAAGATGCCGCCGCTTTCAAATACAACAGGAGAAATTCAACCGGAAGCATCTACTATTCAATTTGCTGAAGATAAATTGAATGTGGTAAGCTATAATCTTAAAAATTTCTCCGCCGGCAATAAAGGAGATAAAAAACGTGCAGAACAATTTGCCAAGCACTTTATTAACGAATTAGGAAAACCGGATGTTATTTGTCTTATTGAAATTCAAGATGATAACGGAGCGTTAAAGAAAAACAAAGACGGTACCTATCCTCAGCTTGATGGGATTGTGAGTTCGGAAGAAACTCTTACGCTATTGGTTAACAGCATTAAAAAAATCAGCGGAGCTCCTGTATATGATAAAATCTATATCAATCCTGCAGATGGTATAGACGGCGGTGCACCCGGATCAAACATCCGCTGTGCGTACTTGTACCGTACCGATCGGAAAGATGCCGCCGCTTTCAAATACAACAGGAGAAATTCAACCGGAAGCATCTACTATTCAATTTGCTGAAGATAAATTGAATGTGGTAAGCTATAATCTTAAAAATTTCTCCGCCGGCAATAAAGGAGATAAAAAACGTGCAGAACAATTTGCCAAGCACTTTATTAACGAATTAGGAAAACCGGATGTTATTTGTCTTATTGAAATTCAAGATGATAACGGAGCGTTAAAGAAAAACAAAGACGGTACCTATCCTCAGCTTGATGGGATTGTGAGTTCGGAAGAAACTCTTACGCTATTGGTTAACAGCATTAAAAAAATCAGCGGAGCTCCTGTATATGATAAAATCTATATCAATCCTGCAGATGGTATAGACGGCGGTGCACCCGGATCAAACATCCGCTGTGCGTACTTGTACCGTACCGATCGGCTTGAATTGGTTGCCGATGAAGACGGGGTACCAACCTCTGTTGAGGCAAGCTATGAGGATACAAAGGCGGAAATTAAAGATGATGCCAAGAAGCTGAAATATAATCCGGCACGTATCGGTATCGGTGATGCAGCGTTTAAGAGTACTAGAAAATCCCTTGTTGCACATTTCAAGTTTAAAACAGGATCGCAAAAAGATAAAGATTTCTTTATGATCGATAATCATTTTTCATCAAAACGGGGAGATGACGGGATATGGGGAAAAAATCAGCCGGTAGACCGCAGTAGTGAACGTAATCGTCATGATCAAGCACGGACGGTAAAAGCGTTTATCGACGGTATCTTAGCGGTTCGGCAAGATGCGGTGATTGTTTCTGTCGGCGACTACAATGACTACTGGTTCTCAGAAACGCTTAGCATTATGAAAGGCGGAAATATGAAGAATGCGGTGGAAGAGCTGCCTAAAGACCAACGCTACAGTTTTGTCTATAACGGCTGCTCGCAAATTCTTGATCATATTTTAGTACCGAACCGAGTTACTATTAGTAATGCCAATATTCTGAATGTTAATTCGGAATTCGGCGGAAAACTTTCCGATCACGATCCGGTGTTTGTACAGTTAAGCTGGTAGACTAAGGGCTTATGAAAACCTCTAAAAATCGTAGGTTTAGAGGTTTTCATTAAAAGCCTGAATTTTAGTATATTATCGCCGAATACTGCACTATTCTTCTATTTTCTGCATGACTGTGTTATAGTAGCCTTGTTCAATAACTGCCGTTAAAGCAGATTTTGGTATTAGTGAGGAGAAAAAGTATGACACAATCAGCTTCTGAATTTCGAGGATTCAGGAAAAGAATCGGAATAAGTCTTGTAGGTATTATGCTGCTGACCATAGCACTGTGCAGCATTGCTATACACAAGATTTCTGCAAAGGCTGCCGAGGAATACGCTTATCAACAGCTCGTAGAAAAAGCGGCAGACAGTGCAAGGCTTATAGATAGCTATATTCAAAATACCTATCAAATGCTGAATACTATTGCTGCACTGCCGCTTATCGCCGATCCTGCGGTTCCATTTGCAAAAAAAGCACTTTTTTTAGCAGATGTTGAACAAAGTGCTGCTTTCCAGCGGGTGTATATTGCCGATATGGACGGCAGATGTTATAGCCAAAACAGCCGATCCGGTTATACCGGCAGTACCAATTATGGAGAAGAGCGGTGTATTCGTGCTGCACAAAACAACAAGTGCTTTATTACAGAGCCGGTATCGGGGGAAAACGGTTTAGTATGCATTGTGAGTGTACCGGTATCGTATAACGGCAATGCAACTGGAATACTTTTTGCTGAAATTGCAGCAAAAGCCCTATCCGGCATACTCGATTCAGTGCAGATAGCACACACTGGTACGGTGTCAGTAATCAATGAAACCGGTACACTTATTGCATTCCCGAATTTCACGCTTGTAGAACGGCAGATGAATATTCTTGAAGATGCATCAGAGGATAGCAGCCGGGAAGATTTTACAGCACTTGTCCATCAAGCCCTTACACAAACGGCAGGAACAGGCAGTTATTCATTTTTAGGACATAAATTTATCACTGCTTTTACAACATTGCATACAACAGGCTGGACTATTATTGTTAAAGCTCCTGAATACGAATGTACTTTCATTTTTCGGAAACTGGCATTGGTTATTACACAAATCAGCATTGTGATAAGCATCATTGTGTGTATACTTGTATTTTTTATGTCCTGCTCACTTGCCGAACAGTACCTGCACCGGCAGTAATCTTGTGATGCAGGGCTGCAGCAGAAGCAACAGGCTATTGACCGGTAACCGTAAGCGAATACACATCTTTATTGAGTACTCGGAGTGTTAGCACGGTATTCGGCGGAACTGTATACGGAATAGTGCAAATCCCTCCCGGATGCCGGAAATGAGCTAGTTGTTCCTTGTTGCCGTTTTGATATGAAGCACTGAATGATAGTGTAAAGGGATAGGGATATTCCGGTAAGGTTGTTTTTAAAATCCCTGAAATCATAGTGTCTTCCTGTTGCGGCAGGGCAACCTGTACTTCAACAGGAGAAAATACCGGAACATCGGTTTGGGCTGCAAACTGTTGATGCTCAACAGTAAGTGCTGACACTGCATGATTATCGGATTCTTTGAAAATAAACACCAGTGCAGATTTCTGCATAACGCTGTATATTTTTTCGAGATTTGCCTTGAGCAACGCGGGGACTTTTGTCGTTTCTTGTTCACGCCCCTTACTGACAACAAAGGATAATTCCATATTATTGGATAGAGGAGTACCTGCAGGGGGGTGCTGTTCAATGATAATCCCTGCCGGTTCATTGCTATATTTTGTTAAAAACGGCTGTCTTAGATGAATATAGCGGCGGGAACTTGCAGTAAAAAGCTGCTGAATACGCTCTTGGACTGCTTCAATATGTTCTCCAACATAATTTTGTACGGTATCTATAACAGTGCCTTGGCTTACCACCAGTTCAATCCGTTTCCCGCCTTTTACAATAGCACCCGCGGCAGGTGATTGTTCCAAAACAGTTCCCCGTTCTTCAGCATTTGCAGAATACCGCAGCTGCAAGCGGGGGTACAGTTCTTTTGCTTGCAATTCCAACAAGGCTTCCGGCAAATCTTTTCCTACAACATGCGGAACCATTACTTGGTCAGGACTTTTCAGTGAGAGAAAAAAAGCAAGTGTTGCACATGCAGCAAATACCATAAGCATTACTGTTGCTGTTATCACAATAAGCCGAGTGCTTGAGCTATCCGTTCCATCATTAAAACTCATACTTCATCCCCTAAGTGTGTGCCGATAAAATTCGGAGCACCATTTAAAAAATCTTTCCACTGCATTGCTTTTTTTGTCTGCCGCTGCAGTATGTGTACCGCAAGGATACCCTCTCCGGTTTGGATAAGAATTCCCTGCTGCTTATCAATGCCGAGTACCGTTCCGGGAATACCTGTTTGTGTACATGGCTGTAAATACGGGGCTGCTTTACAAATAGTCAGTTGAGTACCGTTCCACGTAGTAAACGCACCCGGCCACGGATAATAAGCACGGATTATTCTGTCAATTACATAGGCAGGTTCTGTCCATATAATACGTCCGTCGTCTTTTTGTAAAAGCCGGCAGTATGATACGCCCTCTTGCGGTTGAGCAATGGGGCGGGCAGTACCTGTACTAATCTGATGTAACGCCTGTACAATAAGTTCTGCTCCAAGCTGCGAACAGCGGGCGAGCAGGGTTTCTGCAGTATCATGCGGTTCAATAGAAAGCTTTTGCTGTAAAATAATATCACCGGCATCCATCTCTTGTGCCATATACTGTACCGTTACACCGGTTTCACAGTCGCCCGCTGCCAGTGCTGCCGGTACCGGACTTGGACCGCGCCAGTGCGGCAATAGTGAGGGATGAATATTTAAAGCTCCGAGGGGAAACAGGGCAAGCGATTTGGGACCAAAAATTTTACCGTATGCAAAACATACCATAATATCGGCAGCTGTTTCCGCAGCTGCTGCTCTAAACGCTGTATGCAATTTTTCCGGAGTAAAAAGAGGAACAGAAGAGTCTATAATCCCTTGCTGCTTCAGTTCCTCAGCAGCATTCGCAATGTCTGAAGCCGCCGGTTGTTTTTTTCGCCCTACAGCTGCCGGAGGATTAGTTAAAATTCCTACAATAGAGTGCTGCTGTGCGATTGCTCGTAATGCTGGGACTGCACATGCAGGCGTTCCTGCAAAAAAAACTTTTAATTTTGCCATAGCTGCCTCATCGTTTTTTCAAACGCTTTATTTTTCTTGCACGGCGTTTTTCAAACTTTTCAACCAAAGCTGTTTTCTGTTCTTCCGGCAGCCGGTCTACAAATAAAATACCTTCCAAATGATCATACTCATGCTGAATAACTCGTGCCAATAAGCCTTCTGCTTCTAGCACCACCGGTCTGCCCCGTAAATTCTGGTACTGTACCGTTACTGCCGCAGGACGGATAACCGGTGCATAGATAGACGGAATACTCAAACATCCTTCTTCATACGAAGTTTGTTCAGCTGAAGTCCCGATAATCTGCGGATTAATAAATACCCGCTCAATACCATCATCAATCTTTACAATAAAAAGCCGAATGTTTTTCCCTACCTGCGGAGCAGCAAGTCCAATGCCATTGTCCTTTTCCATCGCAGCAAACATATCTTGCACCAGATCCCGTATTGAATCATCAATAGCTGCAACCGGCTGCGAAGTATGCCGTAAACTTTCCTCACCAAGATACAATATATTCATCACAGCGAATACTACAAAATTTATGCACGCCGGTCAATCCGGATAAGGCAGCAAAGCAGATATTGCCGTAGTCCGTCCCTATGCAGGGCTTCATTATCTGAAGCTCTGCGTTCCTGAATCCGCATACTTGAGATTTTTTTTATAAAAAGGTATCATAAGGAATGATGTGTATTCCCTGCTATCCGGAATTTATACCAATGACATTTGAAACGGCAGACAGTATCAGCAAAACAGTGAAAACACAGACCGATGGTCTGTCTGAATATACTTTTGGGCATTTATATTTCTTCCGTAACTATTATTGCTACAAGGTAAGCACAGTTTCAGATAATTGTGTTATTGTAACCGGCACAGATAAGGGGAGACCGTTTTTCTTTATCCCGTCAGGCAGTGTTTCCTTTGATGTTATTACGGAGTTATTAAAAACATATTCAGACTGGAAATTTATTTCAGAATCATTTATACTCAATAATAAGGTATTATTTGAACAGTTAGGATACTCCGTTGAAGAAGATCGCGATAATTTTGACTATGTATATATGAAAGAAAGTTTAAGCACTTTAGCGGGAAAAAAATTGCATAAAAAAAAGAACCATATAAACGGATTTTTGCAAGCGTATCCGGATTTTTCAGTTAAACCATTATCTGTGCATACAGCAGCCGATGCTGGTGCTGTGTTAGATTACTGGGCAGTAGAACAACAGGATCTTGCCGGAACAGACTATACTGCTGCTAAGCAAGCTTTGATAAGTATTGCAAAAACCGATATGCTTGGAAGTGTTTTATACGTGCAAAATGAACCGGCCGCGTGGTGTCTTGCGGAATTGACTGCAGCAAACACTACTGCGGTTGTGCATTTTGAAAAAGCACGTACCGAGTTCCGCAGGGCATATCAGTATATTAACTATGCATTTGCACAAAGTTTGCCTGAAACGGTAGTATATATTAACCGTGAACAAGATTTAGGCGATGAAGGATTACGCCATGCAAAAATGAGCTACCGACCGGAAAAATTTATAAAAAAATACCGGCTGACACAAGGAGTTACGGTCAAATAATGAAACTTTCAAGTACACGCAATAGCGGCCATGCGGTTTCTTTTAAAAATGCTATATTGAATTGTATGCCCTCTGACGGAGGATTGTATGTTCCTGTTTCTGAGCATGATCTCCGCTCATGGATCTTACACATGAATGAACGGACTTCTTTTTCTGCGATTGCCGGTTCATTGACTGCTGCACTGCTGAAAGAAGAGATTAGTCCTGTTGTATCGGAGCGGATTGCTGTAAAAGGTTTTCAGCACTATAGTCCTCGTCTGAGGCAGCTTGATGATAAGCTTTTTTTGTTGGAGTTGTTTCACGGTCCTACCGGTAATCACCGTGATTTCAGCTTTTTATGGTTTGCTTCTGCCCTTGAACACTTGCTTACAATAGACGGCAAAAATGCTATTGTTATTGCTTCCAGCACCGGATTGAACGGACGCAGTATGGCAGCCGCATTTGGAAATAAAAAACATTTAAAGCTGGTTATTCTGTATCCGAAAGGCTATGCAAAAGGGTTAAAGCCGGAACAGCTTTACCAAAACGGCGGCTCTGTCTATCCGGTAGAAATTGACGGCACTATGAATGATGTGCAGAATATTATCCGGTCAATCTATCAAGATACGGAGTTTGTACGGCAATTTAATTTGACTCTTGCCAATACTATTAATATTGGGCGTATTTTACCGCAAGTTTTTTTCTATATGTTTGCATTTACCCGAATAAAAAAGCGTACATCAGGGGAGATTTTTTATGCCGTGCCGTCGGGTAACTACAGCAATTTAAGTGCAGGATTGTATGCGTGGAAATTTTGCTTGCCGGTAACTGGTTTTATTACCGATGCTACGGACGTTTTAAACGCTGGTGCAGACGGCGGATGCGTGTGCCATACTGCTGACATTCCGCTGATACAGCGGAGTGCTGCAGACCCTGCGGTTCCCTCCAGTATTGAGCGGCTGGAACAAGTATTTTCTGTCAGTCCTGCAATTATGCGGTCTATTGTATTTCCGGCTCCGGTTTCAACGGAAAAAGCTGAAGCATTGATTGTAAAATCATACAAACGGTACGGCATTATGTTTGATACTGCAACTGCATGTGCGTATGCAGCGGCATTAGAACAGCCGCTTTTTAAACGGCAGGGTGAAGAAGCATTGGTGTTGGTATCAAAAGATCATCCTGCACTGGAAAGCGGTAAATTTAAGGAAATATGCGGAGAATCACCTATTATTCCGGACTCTATCCAAGGAATTGATGAACCTATTAAAAATATTCCCTTATTACATGGTACAAAAGAGGAATTACAACATATTTTAGAAACAATAAGTGAGGCGTAACTATGGCATACAAGTTAGATGGTGCAAAATTTCCGACATTAGAAGATTTAGTAGAAGCATTATATCCTATTTATGCTGATAAAATGAGCGAAGATGATTTTAAGAAATATGCAGAGGAACATGCAGAAAAAACTTAATAGACCGTCACGTCTGTTCGGAAATGCCCGTTTCAGAGCAGACCGATCCCGTTCTTTCATAAAAACCCTCTGTACACTCAAGAAAGGATAGAACAACTTATTATCAGAATCGATACATACAGGGAGCAAGTAATGCATTATAGTAAAAAACTCATAAAAAAATGGGCAGCAGTTCTTCTTATCATGGGAACCAGTATCTACTGTATAGCTGCACATACTCCGGTACAAAATACCGATGAGCAGAAAGAAGGCACTGTATCGGGAGATTTTGTTATATATAGAGATTATTCATGGAAAAATCCTACATGGATTGGATTTCTCTATTATGATGATGAAACATACGGAGCGGTTTTGCATACGCCCGAAACAAACAGCCGTATCTCTATTCTCTTTAGCTGTAAACCGCAGCAAAACACCTTAGAACTAACGGGGCAAAAAATTATTTCGGCGATTACGCAAGACGATACTTTTGGAGTCAACTATCTGATGACCTTGCTCCCTGCCCTGTATGAAAAAAAGCTTTTACCGGCTGCATCGCACAGTCCTGCTGCACAGCATGCTATTGCAGCGGATATGTTTGCATTCGGCGGAGCAGTAACGCTTACCTTTGATAATACTGTACCGCTTTTTCATCTGAAAAATCTTACGAATGCAAAAAACGGACTTGTCCTTGAACTGTTAGAACAGGGCAGTATCCGCGGCAGCGGCGAGCATACCTTTTATGAATTTACTCCGCCGGTGATAAAACAAGCTGTTAATCAATTTAAAAGAGATAAAAAAGCAAAAAAAGAAACCATTAGCGTGCATAATCATTCGTTTACACTGGATAGCCAGTGGACAAAAATAGCAGATAATTCTTTTTTATGCGGAAACACTGCTTTTCTAACAATCAATACGCTCACTATTCCTGCCGTGCCGTTACAGACACTCCCCGAATCTGCACAGCTTATTCGCTTTTTTTCTACATCAGGATTGCAAGCACAGGTACTTATTCCCCATCAGCTCATTGAGGGAACTGCTGAAAATTTTATGATTTCGCAATCGGTGTATGATATGCAGCAGCAAAAAATCAATAAAGATATAAAACGCTGCATTAAAAACTCAGACGGCAGTTTTACCATTATTAGTCTTACGGTTGACAGCCATGCTTATAGTGCAGAAAAGAGCTATTTTAATGGACTTTTTCCGGTTTTCTGATATACTTTTGAGCTATGATACGGCATATTCTTTTTGATCTCGATAATACGTTATATCCTAAGTCTAATCTTATGGATAAAAAAATAACCGAACGAATGTTCCAGTTTATTGCAGATTTTTTGCAGGTGCCGTTTGAGGATGCCCGAATATTGCAACGGCAGCATAGGGCTTTATATGGAACAACTCTTGAATGGTTGGAAAAAGAGCATCATTTTACGGATAGAGAAGCATACTTTGCAGCGGTACATCCGCCGTCTGAATTACAAGAACTTGAACCAAATCCCAGATTACGGGGATTTTTACAATCACTGAATATGCCCTTATCTCTTTTAACCAATGCCCCGCTGGCACACGCCGAGCGGGTATTGCGTTTTTTTAATATTTACGATTTATTTCTTGGTATTTTTGATATTACTTACCATAATGGTATCGGTAAGCCTGCCCCTGCTTGTTTTCTTACTACGCTGAATGCAGTGAATAAAACGGTAGAGGAAACACTTTTTTTAGATGATTATCCTGTCTATGTAAAGGCATATAAAGCACTTGGCGGGCAGGCAGTTTTGGTTGACGAGCCGCGTAAATATGCACATTTTTATGACGAAACAGGTATACCCTCAATCGGTTCAATCTATGAATTACCCGGTATACTCAAAAATCTTTCATAAAAGGAGGATTGATAATGAAAGAACATCTTTCTTTAGAAGAGATATTACAAGACCTTACCCCCCTATTTGAGCAATATGCGAGTAAGGATAATATCATTACCGAACATAATGTTCATAAGCATGAAAATTCCCATATCAGGGCAATTGTACATACAATGATAGAAAAACTCTTGCTTGAAAATTCAAAAATGTACCCGTCCGAGCATATTGCTGCATTTATGGAGGAGATTGATAACGGCAAGAAAGGTATTATCCTTGCTGAACATTACAGCAATATGGATTTACCCATTTTGCTGTATTTAATGGAGCAAACGGGTGATGCCGGTAAAGCCTTGTCAAAACGCAGTATCTCCATTGCAGGAATGAAATTAACCGAAGAAGATGCCCGTATCGCTGCATTAACCGAAGGATATGAGCGGATTGTTATTTATCCGAGTAGGAGCCTTGCCGGCATTACTGATCCTGACACCCTGCAAGCAGAGCAAAAACGCAGCAGAAGCATTAATCTTGCTGCAATGAAAGCTCTGGAAGAAGCCCGGCAGGCAGGGAAAGTAATTATTGTTTTTCCGGCAGGTACACGCTACCGCCCGGGAAAGCCGGAAACAAAGCGGGGGGTGCGTGAAATTGATTCGTATATCCGCAGTGCTGACGTTATGCTGCTTGTTTCAATTAATGGAAATTGCTTGAGAATTTCTGATGATCCTGCAAATATGACAGAAGATGTTGTTGTCCGCGATACCGTTATTATGGAAGTAAGCCCGGTTATTCACTGTGCCGATTTCCGCGAGCGTGCAAAGCAGCAGTGCGGAGAGCATGATGATAAAAAGCAGGCAGTTGTAGATATGGTAATGGCAGAGTTGGAGCAAATGCATAATCGGAATGAGCAGCAGCGTTCATAAAAATGCGATATTATGGGGATGTCCCAAAAGTTGGTTACTTTCGGGTCATCCCCGTCGAGTTTAAAATTAAGTCTTTATACAG
>JBQMYW010000034.1:0-19366 GCA_052173295.1 Treponema sp. | reverse complement strand
GGAGGGTTTCAGACTCTCTTTTACCATATAGGTCTTCCCAGATGCATAACTGATTATGTAAAAGCCCCTCTAAATCTTCCCGTGTCTCGTATTTTGAGGGATTAAAATCCAAATAGAGTACAGGGTATACTTGCCAAGGCTGTTCCTGATGTGCCTCCCATTCGGAAATTTTTAAGCCGGTGAACAGCTCTTTTTGCCCGAGAAAATAGGCAGCAAGTGTAGAAAGAAATAAACTTTTACCAAATCGGCGCGGCCGGCTTAAAAAGCAAATCTTTCGATTTTCTACGAGGGTTCCTATCCATTCGGTTTTATCGATATATAAAAACCCTTTTTTCCGTAAATCTTCAAAACTCTGTAAGCTAAGCGGCAGTTTTCTTTTGACAGTACTCATGCTATTACTGTAACACGAAAGTAGGGATTGAGCAATGATGTCTGGTTCAGGGGGGCTGCGCTGCTTTATTAGACCTGTTCGATACCTGTGTTTTCGAACAGGCTGCCCGAGATGATACGATTAAGAGTAATTCAAGCGAGACTAACCTACTGCCTCATCAACGGCGAAGCCGTTGATGGCGAGGTTTTTGCGTAAAGAGCCGCAACGGGGTATCGGACAGCTCTACCGGAGTTTCACAATTGTTTTTCCGCTGCCGCCGTGTTCGGGACGGGCAAAGAAAAATTCAGCAATAAAAGAAGCATTTGCTAATTTTTCCTGTACCATCGTCTGTAATATTCCATTGCCCTTTCCATGAATGATAGAAAATTCTTGCAAATTATGCATAACTGCAAGATCAAGCTGTTTTTGTAAAGCGGTTTCTGCTTCAGCAAGCCGCATGCCAAGCAGCCGTAATTCAAATTCAGGACGGCTTTGCTGATGCAGCTCCGCTTCTACCAGAATTTGCGGCGTACTCAACACCGCTGATGTATTCGGCACCGATTGCGGCGGGAGCGGTTCAAGTTTTTCTGTCGGAAATGCCATTTTAAATGTATCTACTGCGACAAGCCATGTATTTTTTTCTTTGCGGATAAGTGTACCTCGCCGGTGCAAATGCGGGATAAGCACTTCCATTCCCTCCCGAAGCGATTCAGACGGTACGGCAGCCTCCTGCCGGCTCTCTTGACGGGCAACGGTAAGTTCATGCTCTTCTTCTGTAATATGCTGCTGCTCTTGTGTTAATTCTTGCTCAAATTCATTAAAAAATGTTTTTACAGCGGCAGTTTTGTCATGCGTCAGCTGCCCTTCGCGGATAGTACGGACAAGGTTTTCAATGCTGCTCCGCTTTTCTTCAAACAGCTGCTCCAACCGCTTATAGCCCTGCTGCCGGAGTGTGAGTTCTTTTTGCTTGAGCTGTAGGGCTTGTAAATCGCATTTGCGCTGCTTTTCTTTTAAAAGAGCCTCCGTTTCTTCCCGTTCTTTTTCAAATACGGCAAGCCGCTGATGTTTTTCAATCAGCCCCTGAATGAGGGCGGCGGCATCAGCACTTTTATCTTTTACATAGTTTCGGGCTGCATTGATAATTGCAGGCGGCATTCCATTTTGTGCAGCAATATCTATGGCATGGCTTTGCCCGGGAACTCCCATAACAATCCGGTAGGAGGGACGCAGGGAATCGGCTTCAAAGGTAACCGATGCATTTACACAGCCTTTTTTACTATAGCCGTAATTTTTTAGCACACTGTGATGACTGGTAACAAAAACACGGGAATGCCGCTCGAGCAGTTCATCAAGTACCGCCATTGCCAGAGCACCGCCCTCTTGCGGTTCAGTGCCGCTGCCAAGTTCATCTAATAAAATCAAGCTATCTGCATCTGCTTCGCGAAGAATACCGGCAATAGTATGCATAGATGCAGAAAATGTAGAGAGTGCATTATCAAGTGATTGCTCATCGCCTATTACACAGTACACATCGCGAAAAAACGGTAAGCGGGTTTGCTCTCCGGCAGGCACTGCCCACCCTGTTTGGTTTAAAAGTACAAAAAGAGCTGCTGTTTTAAGGCTTACCGTTTTGCCGCCGGTATTCGGTCCGGTAATAATCAGCATGGTGTCTTCCGCAGAAAGGGAGAGATCAATAGGAACTGCTGCCGATCCAAGCAGCGGATGCCGTGCCCGATGCAGAATAAAAGATTGCCCGTCTTTCGGTTCTTCTGCAAATATTGCATTGTGTGCCTTTGCCCACCGTGCAGCCGCAGCAGCACAATCAAGCTCAATAAATCCTTGATGTGCCTGTATAAGAAGTTCCCGTTCTGCAGCAACCTTTGCACTCATCTCACACAAAATCCGGTGCAGTTCCTGCTGATATTCAGCGTGAGCCTTTACAAGCTCATTGTTTTTTAGGACAACTGATTCCGGCTCTAAATAAAAGCTCTGTCCCGATTGCGAGTATTCATGAATTATCCCCGGTATTCTGCCTTTAAACCGCGACTGCACTGCAATAACCTGTCTGCCGTTCCGCAGTACCGGTACAGGATTTTGCAGCAAGGTACGGGTTTCCTCGCCGGTGCAGTAGCCTTTCATAGTTTTTTCAATATCCAATTCAATATGCCGGATTTTCCGCTGTGCAGCATGCAAGGAGGGAATATCTTTCAGCTCCCCGCTCAAATCTATACAGGAAAAAACGGCATCGGCTACAGGCTGTACATCAGGCATATCCGCAATAAACCGGCACAGCGGATTTTCCTCCGGTTTTGACATGCTCCAATTATGCAGCTGCCTGATTTGTTCGGCTAATAAGCCTGCGGCATATAATTCTTCAATGCTTAAACAAAGCCCTGCGGTATGCAGTTTCTCTAATACAGGTTTTAGCGGCGGAATATTTTTTAGTTTAGGCTCCGAATCACGGTGTAAAAAGGTTAAAAAAGCACTTCCAATTCCTTTTGCAGCCGCAACATACGAGCGGCTGCCGGAAGGCTCTTTTGTTTTGCACGCAGCATATCCCTCTTCTGAAGAGCAGTAGCCCGCTATCATCTGTGCAATCCGTTGAAATTCTAACACTGCTAAGGTGCGGCCATTCATGAGTAATCTCCTGCGGTTAGTGTTTTTAATTCCTCCCTGAGTAACCGCCAGCTTTCATACCGGTCAGGGTGAATGCGGTGTTCGTGTAATGCTTGCAAAATACAGCAGCCTTGTTCACCGGTATGCGAACAAGAAAGTCCGAACGCACACTGCACGGCAGCTTCTGCCATTTCAGGAAATTGAAATATTGCCTCATCAGGTTTTATGCCCCACACCGCAAAATGACGAATCCCGGGGGTATCAATCAGGGTCAACCGGTAGACGCTGCCGCTGCTGCCTGTGTAAAATGTAGTAAGCAAAACACCTTGTGTGGTGGTATGGGTACCGCGGTCATATTTATATGAAATTGCAGCTGTTTTCAAATGCAGTTCAGGATTGAACGCATTTAAAAGGCTTGACTTCCCTACTCCCGACTGACCGGTAATCACACAGGTTTTTCCATGCAGCAGTGCAGCAAGCGGCTCAATGCCCTCGCCGGTTTTTGCAGAAACCGTCTGTACGGTATACCCAAGCCGCTGCCAATCTGCCAGCCGCTCCGCAGTTGTGTCAGATATTCCAAGGTCTTTTTTATTGACAACAATAACAACGGGTACTCCTACAACCTCTGCCTGTACTGCTATCCTATCAGTAAAACGGGGTCTAAAAGGAGGATTTGCCGGTGTGGTAACGCACACCACTGCATCAATATTGCATGCAAGCAGTTGGGGCGTTCCTGTTTTTTGATTCCACCGCATAAAACTGTTTTTACGCGGTAAAAGAGCGGTGATTTGCCCTTGTCCCGCATCAATGCTATCCGGCTCTATCTCAACACTATCACCCGGTGCAAGCGGATTATAAAATCCTTCTGCCCCTTTCAGCTTTTTTCCTTTAATAGAACAGCGGATTATACCGCTTTCTGCTGTTTGAACGGTAAAAAAATTATTTGCACCGTTCAGTATCAGTCCTGTCATAGCAATGATCCTTTCCATGTTAAGCCGAACTGCTTGCAATACTGCAAATACCGCTTTTCGGTTTGAGAAGTAATAAGCCCCGTACCGTAGCACGCTGTTCCGCTCCCGTGTCCTGCCGGAGGAGCTGCGGTTGTTTGGAAACTGCCGGTATCGGCAACATGGGGCGGTGCAATCCGTAACAGCTGTGCAATCACCCCTTGACGGGAGTCAATAATACCGGTACCGCGGGGAACATTCCGTTCAAATACCGCTGCAATATGTAAAAAATGAGTACAGGCTAACACAATCGTATCGGTACCGGCAGCGGTAAATTGCCGGATTGCCGGAGCTACCGCTGCATTCTGTATTTGCACATCGTCAAAAACCAACCCCTGCTCAATACGTGCTACAAGCGGAGAATCCCCGCGTTTTTCTATAAAGCAATCTGCAGCATACCGGTTGATAAGTTCATCAAGATATGGTTCTTGTATTGTTCTGCCGGTTGCAATAATACCAATTCTTTTATTCCTGCTTACAGCCGCTGCTTGTTTTACCGCGGGAACCGTTCCGACAAATGGGATATCAAACTCCTTACGGAGCATATCAAGTGCTGTTACAGACAAGGTATTACATACCAGAACAATTACTTCAGGTGCAAATACATCGAGTATTTTTGCAGTAAGAGTACGGGCATAGGATTGTATTTCATGCCGTGTTTTTTCTCCATACGGAAAATGTGCCGTATCGGCAATATACACCGCCTTTGCATACGGTACCTGTGTTTTGAAATAGGAAAAATACGGCAGCCCTCCTATCCCTGAATCTAAAAATACATATTGAACCTGCATAGCCGGAACACAAGTCATAAAAACCTCACCCAGTATATGTTGATACCCAGAAATCTTATCATACCTATTTGACCAAAATACTGCAATAACATACCGCCCGGTAATCCAAGGTTTCGTATGAGAAGCCGTAAAACAGAACGGCAGTTTTATTTACACTCACACTAAATACCGCTATAATACCGAACAGGTTTAATAGCCGGAATTATGCAATACGGTAAGGAACAGTAAAATGAAACAGTATCAGCGGACATACATTTTTTTAGCTCTATTCTATTGTGTAAGCTGTGCAACAACACCGGAACCGAAATTTTATCTTCCATTAGCTGTTGTTTCCGGTACTGCTGATATAACCGTGTCTATAGAGGAAAAAGATACAAAAGAACCAGTAAGCAGTGAAGAAAGCAGAGATATGGCACTTGATGCCTATCAAATTTTTACGATACAGGAGAGCAACAAGCCTGATATTCCTGAAAAAAACTACCTATCCCGCATTCCGCTTCGAGACCGTTTCCCGGCTCAGAAAGCAGCAGACCGAACACCGGCAGCAGGAAAACAACAGTTTCCTACAAAACTTGAAAAAGGCGAAATGCTGAATTTCCCTATTCCGCCCAACGCAAAAGCTATCGTTGTTGTTGTAAATAGTAAAGCAGAGCCGGTACAGTTTGTTTGTACCGGTAAGCTCTATGAACTTAACCAAGGCGAATCACGTTTTTTTCATTTCTGGTAAAGGCTCAACCTGTTCGGAAACGTTCATTTTGAAACAAACCGGCTACCCGAAAGGCAGCCTTTTTTGAAGCTGCTTTTGAATTTTTGGAGCATATATGAGTGATACTATAAAGACCGCAGACAATAGTATAAAAGAAACCGCAAACCTTATTGCCGAAACCGGCGATTTTGCCGGCAATCATACTGAAATTCCCGATACTCCCGCCGCCGAAACCGGCGATTCTTTACACCAATTCAAAGTCAATGATTTTGAGGGACCGTTAGACCTATTGCTTTTTTTGATTAAAAAAAATGAAGTAAATATTTATGATATACCCATTAGCGATATTACTGAACAATATTTAAGCTACTTGGATTATGCCGTTACCCTCAATCTTGATAGCTTAACGGAGTTTTATGATCTTGCAGCTCATCTTATTTATATAAAAAGTAAAATGCTGCTGCCGGTTGAAGTAAATCTCGATGACGAGGATATCGAAGACCCCCGTATTGAATTAGTCAATAAACTCATTGAATATCAAAAATTCAAGAAACTTTCACAACTCATGGAAGAAAAAGAAAGTGAAGCAGAATGGTTTTTTGAACGGAAGAAGATTCAGCATGCCCTGCCCTTTACCGAGGAAAATCTGTGGGAGCGGGTTGATACATGGGAACTGCTGCGTACATTTTCAAAACTCATGTCAAACTACCGGTCGGAACAAATCCTTGACTTATATGAAGAAGTATCAGTAAATGAAAAACTCACCCTTATGACAGAATTACTTGAAACACGCGGAGAGTGTTTGTTTACCGATTTAATTGTACGGAACGGTAACTTACTCGATATAGTATGTGCATTTATGGCATTACTGGAAGCGGTAAAGTTCAAAATGGCAAGTATTTGGCAAAACCGTATGTTTGGAGATATAAAAATCCGTCCATGGGATCAAGTGAGCAGCAATGGAGTATAAAATGGAAAAAGAAACTGCCCTGATAGAAGCTATCCTGTATCTTGAGGGAGAGCCGCTTGACGAAGGTACTTTGAGTAAAATAGCAGGTCTTTCACCGGATATTGTTTCCTCGTGTATTCAGAAATTACAAGAATCCTACGCAGACATTTCAAGCGGCATCGAGCTTGCTCAAATGATGGGCGGCTGGGTTATTATGCCCAAGAAAGAATTTTGGGAAACACTGAAAGACCGCTATGGTAAAAAAAATGATAATCGGCTTTCCCGTGCCGCGATGGAAACACTTTCTATTATTGCCTATTCACAGCCGGTAACCCGTGCAGAAATAGAAGCAATCCGCGGGGTGTCTGCCGATACGATGATACGGCTGCTCGCAGAAAAAAATTTAATAAAAGAAGTCGGCAAAAAAGATATTCCGGGTAAGCCGGTTCAATTCGGAACCACAAAAGAATTTTTAAAAGCATTCGGATTGAATAGCATTGCCGACTTACCAAAACTTGATGAAACAGAACAGGAGCGGTTTGAACTTGCACGATAATCAGAATAAACACACGGTAGAAGCTGCCGAAATGCAAAAAACAATGCGATTACAGGTGTATCTTGCCCATGCGGGCATTGCCTCACGCCGTGCATGCGAAAAAATTATCGCAGAGGGGCGGGTTACTGTAAATGGTACTTGTGTAACCGGTATGGGCTGCAAAGTTACCGCAGCGGATAGTATCATGGTTGACGGAAAACCTGCCGTTCCCGAAACGGAAAAGCGGTATGTACTGCTGAACAAACCTGCCGGTTTTGTTTGCACGCTATCTGATGAAAAAGACCGCCCCACGGCTGCATCGCTTTTAAAACCTCACTACACCGAGCGGCTTTACAATATTGGACGGCTTGATATGTTTTCAAGCGGTGCGATTTTATTTACCAATGACGGTATGTTTTCCGCAAAAATTGAACACCCCTCTTCGCAGATAGAGAAAGAGTACGTGATAGAAACTACACAGGATTACCCGCCGGATATGCTTATCCGCTTTCAAAAAGGAATCCGAGTGGAAGGAATTTTCTATAAATGCCTTTCTGCACAGGCAGTGAATAAGCGGAAAATGCGGATTGTGCTGGTAGAAGGAAAAAACCGTGAAATCCGGCGGGTACTCGACCACTTCGGCTGCGTTATTAAGCGGCTGGTACGGGTGCGAATCGGCAGTATTGCACTCGGTACCTTAAAAGCCGGAGAGCATAGAAACCTTACCGAAGCAGAAAAAAATGATCTGCTTGCACGTGCTGCAGAAGCAGCAGGATTTTACCCGTAAATGAGACCCATTCAGTAACATGCGTTTTCGAACAGGTCAGCGAATTCTAAAGCTCAGCTGAATAAGCAGATATATCAGCTTTGGCAGATATATCTGCTAAGGCTGATATACTGAATCAGTTCCTTACAGAAAAAAACGATAGGCTTTCAGTTTTTGGATAGCCCCTACCGGACTTTTTGTTTTGTACCTGCAAAAAGCTTCAAAAAATTGTCGGTTCTATACTCTGACGTATGAATAGCGGTATACAGTTCGTCCAATATTTTTTGATACTTTTGTGCATGTTGTGCTGTTTTTTCTATCCGCTTTACTGCCCGCAGCGGTTTTGCAGCATATAAAAACACCAACATAGTCATCAGGTCTGAAAATGCTTCTGCCGATTCTCTGTGGAACCATTGAACGGTATTCCATTCATGCAGATCAAGCCATGCAATAATACCAGGGTCATTTGCCATACGGTTAATCATTCCGGTGCGGCGTGCTTTTTTGTCACCCCGTGCAGTATGCACATAAAAAATATAACCGGCAGTTTCAAGAATGATACGCTTGCTGCAAAGAGGCATGCCTGCACCGGCAAGAAGATCGGCAGCTTTATCTTCCAGCTTCCAATACTTAAACAGCAATGCAGGTGTCAGATCCGATTGATAATACGTGAGCATATCCTCTATAGGGAACAAGAGAAGTGCCGCCGCTGCCGCAGCAATGGTTCCTTGCGAATTACTGAATTTTTCAGTAAACAGTACCGCTGCAGCAGCATCCTGGGGCAATAAGCTGTCTGCAAGTTCATCTTTTCCAATACCGGATGCACACAACAGCAGCCGGTAGAGCCGTTCACTGTACAAATCGAGCAATCTCTTTACAGGTATCGGTTTTATAGTATTCTCGCAGTATTCCGGCTGCAAAGACAAATAGGCATGATATGCCGTATCAAGTACCTGTAAATATTCAGCAACGGCTTCTTTTTGGGTTTTGATAAAGGTAAGGATTTCTTTTTCCTGTGTTTCAAAAGACGGCAGCTGCCGGACTGTTTGAATCAGTGAAAAAAGGCTGTCTAAGAATGTGCGTGAAAGCACTGCTGCTAAGGCAGTGTATATATGTTTGAATTTAATTTCATTCAGTGCCATAGAAATGTCAGCGACGCCGCATCCCTGCAAATTTTCACACAGTGTCCGGTAATACGGTTCATTACTGCCGGATGCTTCATACATATTCAAAAACACCTGTGTTTCAAACCCATTCAGTGCAACAAAGAGTCCGTTTTCTGCAATACTGCTGCTTTCGCGCACATACCAGAGTTGAGACCGCTGCTCCTGCATCACCACAAAATGATCCGGCTTACCCGAAATCTGTAAACCTTCAGCAAGGGTACGCTGTTCAAGGTGTTTATTTCCATCGGCATCTTTTACTGCGAATGCCGCCGATACCTTAATCCACCCTGCTGTTTGTTCATACTTATTATTATAGAAAATAAGCGAGCGTTCATCATGGTAACGGTTTGACCACGCAAATACATTCTCATTCACAGAACCGTTTGTCCAAAAATCGTACAAGAGGAAGTTTTCTACTCCGGAAAAAAGCCGGCGTTTTTTCATCAGCGGGAAGATTTGATAGCGGTGGCGGTCAACCAAACCGGTATTTACCTGCTCATCGTAATAGGCACGCCGGTACTCCATACCGTATTTTTCTTCAAACCCTTCAATTTGCCCATGTCCAAACATGGGAAGCCCCGGCATAGCAACCAGCATAGTACACACACCAAAGTATTTATCATCTTTTCCAAATTGCACCGCCGCAGTTTCTTCATCAGGGTTATTCATAAAGTTGACATACCGTTTGAGTATTTGCGGATCAAACTCTAAGGTATTCTTAATGGTAAGCCGGTATTTTGCATTTTCTTCTTTTTTCAGCATATTCATAAAAGCAGAATTATACACACGATGCATACCGAGTGTGCGGACAAAATACCCCTCCATCATCCAAAATGCCTCTGCAAGCAGCAGCGTATCAGGTACTTCCGCTGCACAGCGGTCTACCACCTCACGCCAAAATTCTTCCGGCAGCCGGCTTTGGAACTCCTCTGCGGAAAGTGCAAAGCGGGAACGGCTGGCAATATCCCCGCCCTGCCCGTGTTCAGGATACCACAGCCGGCGGATATGCTTTTTAGCAAGTACCATTGCTGCATCAAAGCGGATAATGGGGAAATTGCGTGCAACATGCAGAATTTTTTGAATAACGGCTTCCCGTGCTTCCGGATTCAAAAAGTCTATCTGTGCAGTGTCATTCCACGGCAAGCCGGTTCCATCATTTCCGTGATAAATATAGCGGACATCACCGGTATGATGATCCACCCGCTTAAACACCACCGCACAATCATCTTTTGAGTAATAATGATTCTCGAGGTACACCCCGACACGCGAATCATGGGACAGGTTTTCTCCGTCAAAGTTGTAGCTGGGGAATGGACTTTCCCGCGTTTGCACAAATAAATCGGGCCGTTCAACAACCCACGTTGCATCAAGACCGGTATGGTTCGGAACCATATCAGCGGCAAGGCGGATACCCCGTGCTTGAGCCCGTGCCCGTAAATCTGCAACAGCCTGCCAGCCGCCTATTTCTTGTGCTATTTCATAATCCATTAAACTATAAGCACTTGCTGCTGCATCAGGATTCCCGCAAATTTGCTTAATACGTGCACTGCCTTTTGATCGTTCCCACACCCCAATCAGCCACAGTGCATTAAAGCCGCTTTCAGCAAGAAAATCCAGTTCTTCATCAGGAATTTGATCCAAGCGGGTTATAGAACGCTGATATTTCTTAGTCAACTGATCCAGCCATACAAGGGTACTTTTTGCCATCATAACTACATTCGGCATCCACTCGCCGTCAGCACTAAAGCGTTCATACTCCTGCATAAGATTTTCAAAAGAATACGCATCAACCGAAGCGGCTGCCCCCCCGTGCGTACCGGCTCCAGCCCCTGCTGCCCATGCAGCTTTTTCTTCTTCAGTAAGAATGTCAGTACCGGTCAGCAGCCGGAGCATCATATCGCCAAGTAATGTAAACCAATGAGTGCGGATATACTCAAGCTGTCCTTTCAGACTTGACGGTGCGTATTCTACCGGAGCCTTTAAAAGCGAAATAAGATCCAGCTGTTCAACACTAAATACAGGATTTTTGAGCGACCATGTACGGATAGCGTCCCAGCACAGTTCATATCCCGGATTTTCAGCTAATCCGGAATCATCAAACAGCGGATAAAAAGGTTTAAAAGCAGGATTTTCATTCGCGAGTTTACACAGTATAAATTCTTCAAAAGCAAGATATTTATTTTCAATACCGGAAAAGGGCTCTGTTTCTTCGAACCACTGCCCAACAGTTTTTTTACCGTTATATACATCTGCCGGCGGGAAAGCAGTACAAAATTCCATTAAAAGGGTGTCAAGATCCGGTACATTATTGGTAGTCAATATATCATTGACAAAAATATACCCTTTGCTGAAAAAATCAGGACATTGTTCACGGCGGTATACACGGCATACATAATGGAATATTTCATCTATCAATCCCATTGCATTCAGCTGACCTGCTTTTAAATACTGCTCAGGACGTACCGGCAAACCGAAAGTTCCAGATGCAACCGCATTATTATATTGAAATGTAAATGCATAAATATCATTCACATTGCCGATAACAACATTCCCTGTTGAAGAAAACAGTGATTTTTTAAAACGGCATTTTTTGCGGACATCAGTATGAATATGAAATTCCATATTCTGAAAAAAGCTATTTGGTTTGTTTCTCTGCATGAAGTTCACCTCTTATGAATTTTGATTATATGATAAAACAAATAAAAAAGAAAGATCATTGTTTTAAACAAAGGAACTTGCCGTAGAATACATTTCCGGGTATACTAGCTCTTAATGAAAAAAACACTAATGCTGATATATGCCGTATGTGCAATGATTATAATTTCAGGCTGTCTTTTGTGGTTTGTCTTTATGCTCCGTGCAGATTCTCTTACCGGAAAAATTGAATCCATGAATGTCTTTAAGACGTTCACACGGCAAGCGTCGGAAATTATACGGAATGCACAGTATGATGAAAATACAGACATACAACCGATACTCGAACAGCTCTGCCGCAATAACAGCACTGTTATACCGGCAGTGCTTATCCGTACCGGCACCCAAAAAGTATTCGTATGGCCTGAAAACACCCCTTACTTTCCGTTAGGAAGTAACAGCGGAACACAACAAAAATCACTCCCGCTCTTTTGCATGCGGGCACAAACCGCTATACCGGCAACAGCGTATTCTGAATCCGTATCGGTACAAAGCGTGTTGCAGACAGTCCCAATCAGTACGCTGCTGAACCGCGGACAAACAGTATTTTTTATCGTACTGACCGTTTCGCTTTTTACGCTTGTGCTGTTAATTTTTTCTTATCTCGATTTCTCCCGTGATGATGCGGACGCTGAACTGCGTAATTCTTTTTCCACAGGCGAAAATCCAGAGGATATACCCGCACAGACAGAAAATACCGGTCTTGAAATTCCCCCGCTCTCTGTAGAAGAATATCAAAAGCCGCATGAAGATTCATCAATGTCATTAACGGAACAAATTGAATCACTTAATCGGCTTCATATCTGTGATAGGGATTGCGGCAGTGAACCGCCGGCTGAACATATCGGCACTGATGCTTCACGTACCGCTGCCGGTAAACAAGATTCAACGGCCGCTGAAGATGACATGCCTGTGTATAAACCGGCTGCCGCACCTGATGAAACAACATCTCCGGCGGTAGATGATGCTATACCTGATGCAGTGCAAAATACACTGCCGGATTCCTCCTGTATAGATAACGAATTCAACTCTGAAAATATCTGTTATACTCCGCAATCCGATAATATACCGGTTAGCAGTACCGCTTTATTCGCAGAAAAGACGCCAATACCTGAACAAGCACCCATGCAGGCGGAAGAATACGGTTCCTTTGAAAACTCATTAAAGTCCAGCTCTATCGAAAAACATAACGAATTACCGCATAATAGCATTCAAAAACACGAATCGCAAACTGCCGGACAATATCATTTGCAATTACACTGCAATACGGCAATGCCTACCGGCTTTTATGCAAAAATGATAGAAGATTTGCAAGCAGCAATACGGGAAACAGCAGTTGCCGGAGAAGATTTAACCTTGCTTTTTATCTATATGCCTGATATTATGCATAACGAATCTATTGTTCAATCAGTGAGGATGGGATTAGACCGCATTAATAAATTCTTTTTCTTTGATGAAGATACAATCGGTTTAATTCTGTACTACACAACACTCGATACTGCAATGCATATTGCCGTAAAATTATATGAAGATATTGCTTCGTTATTGCTATTCAGTGATTCAGAACTTCCGATAGGAATCGGTATTACCACACGGGCGGGCCGTTTAATCCCTGCACACCGTATGGTTGAAGAAGCAGCTGCTGCCATTAGGAAAACAGCGGAACCTGATTCGGATCCTATTGTTGCATTTAGAGTTAATCCGGAAAAATACCGCAGCTGCCTTGCACAAATGGCAGAAAATACTGCAAAATAGCAAAATATAGAGAAAACCCTGTTGACAGATAGGGAAACTCTATTTATGATGCAAATGCTTAAAATACAGGCAGATACAATTCAACGTAGCCTGCATAAAATTTATGGATGGGTGTTTTATGGAAAAGTGTAGCCTTGATGAAAATTATTACGGTCATTATACGTTCTCATACGATGATGATACCTATGATGATAGTGATTTTGATGATGATTTTGACGGCGATTTTGATGATGAGTTTGATGACGACTTTGATGATGATTTCGACGATGATTTTGATGACGATTTCGATGATGATGATTTTGACGATGATTTCGGTGAAGATTACGATTCCGATGATGACTTTGATTACAACAATATAGATGACTAAACCTTTTCCGGTTATCTAATCTATAAAAAAGGCTGCCGAAAACTTTTTCCGGACAGCCTTTTTTTATGATTACACTATAGTGTGTAGAAATGCCTGCACTTACATAGAGTGCTAGAACAGCGAACTTTTAAGACTCCCAGAGTACGGGGCTGTCAAACCATAGCCGATCTAAATCATAGAATTTCCGTGCAGTAGGACTCATTAAATGGATTACAATATTACCGAAATCAAGTAATTTCCATTCATCGCCATCGGGGCTTTTTCTAATTGTCCGGTATTCTTCGATGTTAAGTTCTTTTGCACGCTCCATAATATGCTTTTCAAGACCGCCCGCTTGCTTTCCGCTTGAAACAGTTGCAATAACAAAAAAGTCAGTCCAAATATGTGCTTCGCGTAAATCAATAACTTTCACCGCTTCTGCTTTATACTCATGCAGCAGTGTACCAAACTGTAATGCAGCTTCTTCAAAATTATATTCCATATAACTCCCTCATTATTTTTTTGATCTAACAGTATATCCGTTAAAATCTTTTCCAAGAATAAGTGTAAAGTCAACATTTGCCTCATTCCCTGCATTATCGCCAATAACCGCAGATTCAATAGTATCGCACTTAATAACTTGTGCAACAATTTTTGCAACCGGTTCATTACCAATTCTATTGATTAAAACGGTCTTTTCAACATCACTTTTAGGAGCATTGTCAATATTGATTACATCATATCCAAAGCTCTGATAAATTTCTGATGCAGCACGGGCAAGACCATTTACGTCTGTGCCGTTAAGAATTTCAAGTGCATACACCCGCTCCATAGCTTCCCCCTCAAGTGAAACCAATGCAGCTAGCGTCTGACCGACAATTTCTTTAATTTGCTGCCCATCACGGAATGGGAAAAGCAACTGTTGAGAATCAACTTGACGAATTGCACCGGTAAGCCGCTGAGGAACAAGCCGCTCAGAATCAAGTTTGCAAAGATATTCCAGCAAACGGCATAAGTCTTCTCCCGCAATATTGCTGTGCAGTGAATCGCTGAGAACTTTAAGGCGGCTTGAAGTAAAAACTTCAGGGTGTTCTTCAAGCACACGCAGCAGTGAAAGTACCGCCTTTTGCTTACGGCCGACGGCTTCACCCTCTGAATCGGCGGTGTTTTCGTATAAAAGATAGTTTTTTATTTTATCACCGTCAAGTAAAACAGAACCGGAGGGCAGCAAAATACGTTCATGGTCATTTGTTTCAAAATCAACAGAAGCAGGAATAAACACCGCAAGACCGCCGAGGACATCAGTAATATACGAAAATTTTTCGAGCGTACAGGAAATATAGAACGGAATATCAATTCCTGTCAGTTTTTCAATTTCTGCCTTGTACACATCTGCACCTTTTTCAGAGTAAAGGGCAGCAATTCCATCTGTACGCCCCAGCTGTGATAAAATGAGCCCCGTGTTAGGCGGAATATCAAACATAGCAGCACGGCGTGTTTGCGGATAATGTGCAATAATATTGGTAGAAATTGGTTTATTATCATGTTCTATAATAAAAAGAACCTTTAAAAGTTTATCTTCAGAAAGTGAAGTACTTACAGGATCTGTCCGCATATTTAATGCAACAATAATTCCCATAGGAATAAGGATTACCAGTATAAGTAATAAAAAAATAAAATTTCTTCCATTATCCATAAGGATTACTCCTTGTTTGATGAATTAAAAGATAGCGGTATACTTTTTGAGTTCGAGGATGCACATATCCGCCTTTTTTCTCTATAAAACGTACTACTTCTTGTACAACCTCAAAAAATAGAGCATCAAGCGGTAATGCCCCTACTTTTTCGCGTAAATACGCACACTTTACCCTACCCGGTTCTATTTTATCTGCAATGTACAATATTTTTCCAATAGTATCGAATTTTGCAGAACATACGGTATGTTCACTGACAGCCCGCAGTAAAGATTTTTTTGCAATACCATAGTTCTCCCGTAATAGCACTGCAGCAGCTCTTCCATGGAGCAATTCGCTATTTGAATGCTCAAGGGCTGTAATGCGTTTACCGTCTTTTTTTATCAGTGCAAGTAAAGTTTTAACCGGTTTTTCTTTGCACATATCATGTGCAATACCGGCAAGAAAACACAGCCGCTGCTGCCGGACAGTACCGTTATACTGT
Organism: Treponema sp.; assembly: GCA_052173295.1. Lineage (GTDB taxonomy): Bacteria > Spirochaetota > Spirochaetia > Treponematales > Treponemataceae > Treponema. The sequence continues at coordinate 3,487 of JBQMYW010000034.1, read as the reverse complement.
TTTGCAAGCATTTCTGCAAATAGTGCAGTTCTTCGTGAATGGGCATAGCGGTATTCAGAAAGATTACAGCGGGCATACGCATCAAGTGTATTAATCAAACGTTCAATGGTATCACTATTCATACAATGCATGTGTTTTAATATACCCGTATACAAATGGCGGGACAAGATACCGCCATGCTTTTTTTTCTGCAATAGCTGTCCGTATTTGTGTTGAAGAAATAGGCAAATAAGCATTTTCTATCAATGAATAGTTTTTTTCTCCAAATAATCCGGTACACCATTCTTTTACCCTGTATGCTGCTTCACAGCGGGTTCCAATAAGGAGGTCTGCATAATCCGGTATGAGTTCAGCATTTTTCCATTTATGAAAATCAGTCAGTAAATCATCGCCGAGGATAAGCCCTATTTTTCCTTCTATATTTGTATATTTTTTATATAAAAATTGAAGTGTATCATAAGTATATGATAGTCCGCCCCGCTCTATTTCACAAGTTTCACAGTAAAAACCTGCGGCATCAGCTAAGGCACCGGTTATCATAGTAATCCTATCTTCAGCGGTACACCCGCAGTGTGCTTTTTTAAAAGGTGATAAAAATGCCGGGATAAAAGCAACAGTATCATAGCCGAACTGCCGTGCTGCCGCATCTGCCAACATAAGATGACCGATATGGAGAGGATTATATGAACCGCCGAGTATTGCAAGCTTCATTTACGTCCTTTCCGCTTGCGGCTCAAACTTACTGTTGCTCCAAAGCCCTCTTGCGGTTCATATACAGGGTCTTCCAAAACTGCAAGCATAAAATTATCTTCCGCTGTTACAAGGGGACTCGGTTTAATGCTGCCTTGTTCTTCCTGCAGTGCCGTAACAAGTGCCTCAAACGCATCCCGCACTTCATCAAGCCCCCACCGGTTGTAAACAGAAATACCAAGCACCGGTATATCCGGCAGCGATTGCTGTAACTGCACAAGCCGCTCACGTGTATCAGGCAAATCGAGTTTTGAGGCAATAACTACCCGTTTTTTCTTTGCAAGTTCTGCAGAATAAGAAGCAAGCTCTGAGCACAGTGTTTGATATGCAGTAAGATAATTATCATCAGATAAATCAATAAGAAAGGCTAAACCCGCAGTACGGGAAATATGTTTTAAGAATCGGATTCCCAATCCAACTCCCTCAGAAGCCCCTTCCAAAATGCCCGGGATATCCGCAAGGATAATATCCTGCTCATCATCAATCCGCAGCACACCGAGATTCGGTATTTTCGTAGTGAACGGATACGGGGCAATTTTGGGGCGTGCATTTGTAAAGTAATCAAGTAACGATGATTTACCAGCATTGGGAAAACCAACAAATCCTATATCCGCAATGATATTCAGTTCTATCTTTATTTTCCGTATCTCTCCCGCTTGTCCCGGCAGAGCTGTACGCGGGGCTTGATTGGTAGAACTTTTAAAATGACAATTTCCCCAACCGCCGTTTCCGCCGGTTAAAAATACAGTGCTTCCTTCAATTTTATCTCCAAAATCATAGAGGACTGCCCCTGTTTCGGCATCTTTTACAATGCAGCCCGGCGGCAGCGGAATAATACAATCAGCCCCTTTTGCACCAAAACGGCGGGAACCCTGTCCATCTAAACCGTTTTTTGCACGGAACACACGTTTATGCCGTAAATGCACCAGTGTGCGCATATTCCGCCGTATTTCAAAAATGACATCACCGCCTTTTCCTCCATCACCGCCGGACGGTCCCCCCATAGGAACATATTTTTCACGGCGGAATGCGATACAGCCGTTTCCGCCTTTACCGGAGGAAACTTCTATCAGTGCTTCATCTGCAAATTGCAACATTCTCTATCACCTCATGCGGGGCTGCCGCACATACTGCGATATATACAGTTCCCCAATGTGAAAAAAAAACCGGCATAAAGCCGGTTTTGTGTTTTATTGTATAGGCAGCACTGCCTATAGCATAACAAATTCTTTGCAAAAACTGCCGCTATTGTGCAGTTACCGATGCTAGGTGGCGTCCTTTTCTATGATGATAGACAACAACACCGTCAGCGGTTGCAAACAATGTATCATCTTTACCGCGTCCAACATTTTCACCCGGGTGAATAGGAGTTCCGCGCTGACGGACTAAAATTGAACCGGCTTTTACTACCTGTCCGCCGTATACTTTTACACCTAAATATTTCGGGTTTGAATCCCGTCCGTTTTTTGCACCGCTTCCGCCTCGCTTCCGTGCCATATAAGCCTCCTCGTATTTTCTGTTTTCTTACAACAAATTGCATGAGGATATTCAGCAGCTAATGATGAAATCCCCAACCACAAAAAATCTGCCGCATACTGCAGCCGCGGTATATCCTGAAACGAGCATCTGCAAATAGAAAAGCTTAAAAAGCCCCGCTGCCCAGCCTGAACTTCAGGATGCATATCCGCTAATGCAGATACTGTAGTCCGCAGCAAAATTGTTACTGCAGCACACACAATATCATGTCCCCGTGTCCCGCACCCAGCATGACCGGAAGCTGTTACTGAAAACAATGCTCCCGTTTCATCGAGCTCGACACGGATGTCTATCATCGCTTATTACACTCCGGTAATTGAGTTCACGGTAATATAGGTATAGTGCTGGCGATGACCAATTGTCCGATGATAATCTTTCTTACTCTTGTATTTATACACGATAATTTTTTTATCCCGCATACTTGTGCCTACTGTTGCAGAAATTTTTACGCCGGAAACATACGGAGTACCCACAGAAACCGCACCATCTTTATTTACCAACAACACAGTATCAATCTCTAAAGAAGTACCTTCAGCGTCAGTAATTTTATCTACACGGATTTTTGAACCTTCTTCCGCTTTATACTGCTTTCCCTTATATTCAAAAAGAACGTACATATAAACCTCTACTCATTTCATATAGTATTATTTCAAGCAAAAATATACGAACGGGGTGTATTTTCTTACATTAAAATAACTAACAGCAAATTATAGCAAAAAGAAAGAGACATTGTCAAGCATACGTGCTGCATTCATTCAGATTTATTAATTCGGTGAGTTTTCTCTCCGTATAGCATATTTCTGCCGCTGTACACAATGTAACTTTACATGATATTCTTCCTTAATATATAATAATTGTATTATAATAATCTGGAGGCGATCGAAAAAAAAAGATCGATTTTAAAGGAGCCGTTTATGAAAAGATATTTTTTTCTTATAATGATTGTTGGTACACTGCTGGCTGCCGTTACTTGTAATCAGCCTATATCTAAAACTTATACGGTAACATTTAACACACAGAACATTGGAACCGCCCCGGCAGCACTTACCGTTGCCGAAGGCAGCAAGCTCACCGCAGCACAACTACCAATGCCGACAAATATTCCGGCTGATAAAAGCTTCGGCGGCTGGTTTAAAGAAAAAGAGGGAAAAACACCGTGGGACAGTAACTCCGGTATCGTTACCAAGGACATAACGCTCTA
>JBQMYW010000033.1:0-19629 GCA_052173295.1 Treponema sp. | reverse complement strand
CCGGTATTTCCGGTTCTGACACTGCTGATAAATGATGTTAAATCCGTTAAATTAATATCGAGTCCTATACAGCCTAACAACGAACCGCTGTCGGTTTTTATTGTTTTTGCCAGTGACACAACAGGGACGCCATTTGTAGAAATATAGACCGGTGTAATAATTATATCGCCGTTTGCCTCCAATGCTTTTTTATACCATGACCGCTGACGGGGATCATAACCGCTGCTTTCTTCTTCCGTCCATGAACTTACTGCACCGCCCCACTGGGTTCCCATATAAATTTCCTGAAATTCGCTAAAACTCCGTTCAGCGTTTCTAAACAGCCTTACAATATCTTGTTCTGCCTTTCCGTTATGTGTATATATTTTTCCCGATTTTTGTGCTTCTGCTGTATAATTGTAAATAGTTTCATCAGCACTTTGTACAATAGGATTTGAAGCAAGCATGGTAACAACATTTTTTCCATTTTGAATAAAAATGTTGATTGATTTTTCGATATTAAAAAACTGTTGAGCAGTAAATTCATCAAATTGCTCACCATTTTTTTTATACAGCTCATACCCGACAACCGTGCTAATAAAGCCGATAATCGAAACAATGGTAATGATAATTGCCTGTAGAAATCTCAATTGAATAGAAGCTGCCTTTTTCATTACACTCTCCCCTCATTATACGTACAAGAATTATATATCACAGCTCAGTAAAACGTCAACGTGATAATGAGGAAAGATAAGAATACAAAAGATATACGGGTTAAGCGGTTTGAACAGCACATAAAAACCGGCGGGCTCAAGGCAGCTTCTGTCCGCCGTCATCGCCGGCTTTTAGTCCGCTATATCCCCGCCGTCATCGCCGGCTTTTAGTCCGCTATATCCCCGCCGTCATCGCCGGCTTTTAGTCCGCTATATCCCCGCCGTCGAGATCAAGCTCTTGTGCAGCAGACTGCGGTGTATCTTCCGGCAGCGGAGCTGCATCTTCGCGGGCAACAACATCAAGCCCTATCAGCTGGTCGGGGCTTTCAATATCGAGAATTTTAACCCCCTGTGCCGCTCGTCCCATGACATTTATGGAAGAAACTTGCACGCGGATTGTTTTTCCCTGTCCGGTTATACACACAATTTCATCTTCATCGGCAACTGCAAGCAGCCCCACAACTTCGCCGGTTTTTTCTGTAAGCGTGTACACCCGCTGTCCGCCGGTACCGCGTCCATGCGGAGAAAACTCAGAAAAATCAACCCGTTTGCCGTAGCCATTCTCGCTCATAACAAGCAGTTTTCCGCCGTTAATCCGCAAAGCACCGGTCAGTTCATCACCGCCGGACAGCCGGATTCCAATAACACCGCGGGAGGCTCTTCCTTGATCGCGGATTTCTTCTTCACGTACCCGCAATGCCTGCCCCTGCCGAGTTACAAACATAATTTCATCGCTGCCGGTTGTCAAAATAGCACTAACCAGCTTATCGCCTTCATCAAGCCTAATCGCAATAATCCCGCGGGTTTTTGCGTTCTGGAAGCTGTCGGTTTGCACTTTTTTTACAATACCGCCGGCGGTTGCCATGAGCAAATAGGAATCACTGCTAAACTCTTTCAACGAAACAATCGTGGTAATTTCTTCATCGGAAGAAACCGACAACAGCGATTTTATATGAGAGCCGCGGCTTGTCCGGCTTGCCTCCGGAATTTCGTGTACCTTTACCCAGTATGCTTTCCCCTCACTGGTAATAAACATAATATAGTCATGCGTAGATGCAGTAAATAACTGGTCAATAAAATCATCTTCCACCAGTGAGGCAGAGCTTGACCCCTTGCCGCCGCGGTTTTGTTTTTTATATGCAGTTACCGGAATCCGCTTGATATATCCAAGGTGAGAAACCAGCACAACCATTTGCTCTTTTTTGATTAAATCTTCAATATTGATTTCTTCAACTTCATCACTGAGAATATCCGTGCGCCGGTTATCACCAAATTTTTCTGCCAGTTCGTTTGTTTCCTGCCGTACCAGAGCCAAAATTTTTTCAGGGTGAGCAAGTAAATCTTGCAGATGAGTAATTAAAACTTCAAGTTCATGCAATTCTTTGCGGAGGTCTTCAATTTCGAGATTGGTAAGCCGTTTTAGCTGCATATCGACAATAGCCTGCGACTGAACTTCATCAAACGAAAACCGTTCCATCAATGCATTTTTTGCACTTGCAGTATCGCGGGAACCGCGGATAATTTTGATAACCTCATCAATATTGTCGATTGCAACAATGAGTGCACGTAAAATATGAGCCCGCTCTTCTGCTTTTTTTAATTCAAACTGTGTCCGGCGGGTTACTACTTCTTCCCGGTGTTCAACAAAATAGCGGATAAGTTGTTTTACCGTAAGGGTTTGCGGAATACCATCAACCAGTGCAAGATTAATAACACCGAATGAGGATTGCAGTGCTGTACGGGAAAAAAGCTGATTCAGCACTACTTTTGCAATAGTCCCGCGTTTCAGCTCGATAACAATCCGCAAACCTGCCCGATCCGATGTTTCATCATTCACTGCAGCAATACCGTCAATAACCTTTTCCCGTGCAAGCTCGCCGATTTTTGCCACAAGCGTGGTAGTGTTTACTTGGTAGGGAACCTCGGTAAAAATGATAGTTTCCTTGCCTCTTTTGTCAACCTCGATAGTAAATCTGCCGCGTACAATGATTTTACCGCGTCCTGTTTTGTAGGCTTGCCGAATCCCTTTTTTTCCAAAAATAATGCCGCCGGTTGGGAAATCAGGACCCTTGATATATTTACACAGCTCGTCAATGGTAATTTCCGGATTATCAATATAAGCAGAAACTGCATCAGCAATTTCCCGCAGATTGTGCGGCGGCATATTGGTTGCCATACCAACCGCAATACCGCTCGAACCGTTTGCAAGCAAAAAAGGAAATTTTCCCGGCAGCACAGTCGGCTCTTTTGTGGAATCGTCAAAGTTTGGAACAAAATCAACGGTTTCTTTTTTTATATCTTCTACCATTGATTCGGCAAGCCGTGCCATTTTTGCTTCCGTATAACGATACGCAGCAGGCGGGTCGCCTCCAATGGTTCCGAAGTTTCCTTGCGGGTGAATAACCGGATAGCGTAATGAAAAATCCTGCCCCAGACGGACAAGGGCATCATACACCGATGCATCACCGTGCGGGTGATAACTTCCCAGTACATCACCAACAATTTTTGCACATTTGCGGGTAGGACCTGCAGAACGCAAACTTTTTTCTTCCATTGAATACAGTATTCTTCGGTGTACCGGTTTTAAACCGTCCCGTACATCCGGCAAAGCACGGCTGACAATAACCGACATCGAATAGTCAATATATGCCCGTTTTACTTCATTTTCGATCGGAATTGGGATTAATACCCCGCCTTCCGTTGTTTTGATTTCTTCCACTCACAAAACTCCATGATAAAATAACCCGTCATACTCCTGCCTCATGAACGTGCAGCAATATGCCGGAATAGTTTCATAGTACAGCCGCGGAAATCTTCTAAAAACCAACCGGTTTTTTAGAAGATGCCCTGCGTGCTTTTACACATCAAGGTTTGCATAAATTGCATTTTCCTCAATAAATTTCCGCCGCGGCTCAACTTCTTCACCCATAAGCGTACTAAAAATCCGGTCTGCCTCTACCGCATCGGGCAAGGTTACCCGCATCATTTTCCGGCGGGCAGGATCCATCGTTGTCTCCCACAGCTGCGTACCGTCCATTTCACCAAGACCTTTATACCGCTGTACTGCTGCATTGGTACCTCTGCCTATTTCGTCCAGAACCTTATCCCGCTCGTTGTCGTCATAGACGTACCACTCTTTTTTATTATGAGAAATTTTGTACAAAGGCGGCATCGCAAGGTATACATAGCCGTGTTCAATAAGTGCGGGCATATACCGGAAAAAGAATGTCAACAGCAATGTTCTAATGTGCGAACCGTCAACATCAGCATCAGCCATAATGATAATTTTATGATACCGGATTTTTTCTATATTAAAGTCTTCGCCGATTCCTGTACCCAGCGTTGCAATAATCGGCTGTAATTTCTCATTAGATATAACTTTATCAATGCGGGTCTTTTCTACGTTCAGCATTTTTCCCCACAGCGGTAAAATTGCCTGTGTTTTGCTATCACGCCCTTTTTTTGCAGATCCGCCTGCTGAATCACCTTCTACAATATAGACTTCGCATTTTTCGGGGTCTTTGGAAGAACAGTCGGCAAGTTTACCGGGGAGGCCGAAACTGTCGAGTCCGCTTTTGCGGCGGGTTGCTTCTTTTGCCCGCCGTGCAGCAATACGGGCAGTTGCTTCGCCTACAACTTTTTCCAGCATTTTCTCTAATTCTACCGGATTTTGCTCAAGGAAGAGTGTAAGTTTTTCATTGATAACAGAATCAACTGCACTGCGTACATCGCTGTTGCCGAGTTTTGTTTTTGTTTGCCCTTCAAATTGAGGCTCGGGAACTTTAACGGAGAGTACGGCTGTCAGTCCCGCCCGTACATCTTCCCCTGTAAGCTTTTCATCTTTATCCATTTTTTTGGATAATTTTTGATTTTTTCGTAAAAAGTCATTCATCACACGGGTAAGAGCTGTTTTAAAGCCTTCTAAATGAGTGCCGCCCTCCCGCGTGTTAATATCATTGACAAAGGTGAGGATATTTTCTTTGTAGCCGTCATTGTATTGCAAGGCAGCCTCAATGGTGATGCCGTTTTTTTCTCCCTCAAAGAACATTGGTGCTTTCGGCAGTACCTGTTTATTTTCATTAAGATAGCGGACAAAATGTGATAAGCCGCCGTCAAAGGCAAACACTACTTCTTTCGGTGTAGAAAGCCGTTCATCACGCAGGGTTATCGTAATGGTATTATTAAGGAAAGCAAGCTCCCGGAGCCGCGCGGCAAGAACATCAAAATTATAGGTAGTAGTTTCGGTAAAAATTTCAGGATCTGCCGCCCAGCGGATGGTAGTCCCTTGCCGCTGCGATTCTGCACGTTTTTCTATTGGAGAAACAGGCTCTCCTGCTGCAAATTTTTGGTAGTGTTCAAATCCGTCACGATATACAATCGCCTCCATACCGGTAGACAATGCATTGACTACTGCAACACCAACCCCGTGCAGCCCCCCTGATACTTTGTAAGAGCCTTTGTCAAACTTACCGCCTGCATGGAGACGGGTTAATACCAGCTCAAGAGCACTCACCCCTTCTTCGGGATGAATATCAACGGGAATACCGCGTCCATTATCTTCAACACGGGCAACATCATTTTTTTCCAATACAACGAGGATCGAATTACAATAGCCTGCCATTGCTTCGTCAATACAGTTATCCACAACTTCGTATACCAAATGATGTAAACCGTCAGGTCCGGTAGAACCTATGTACATACCGGGGCGTTTACGGACTGCTTCCAGTCCTTTTAGAACCGTAATATTTCCTGCTGAGTATGAGGGCGTTGTCATGCGTTATCCTTAGAAAGATGTATAGGGTATTTCTAAAAACTTGGTTAGATTTTTAGAAATACCCGACGAGTTTTTGTTTAAGTCTTTATATCATAACCGCTTAAACAAAAACATCGCAAATTAAATCTAAGGGAAACCTCTCAAAACGGAAGTTTTAAGGGGTTTCCCTTAGAAAGATGTATAGGGTATTTCTAAAAACTTGGTTAGATTTTTAGAAATACCCGACGAGTTTTTATTTTCAGCTAGTATACCGCTATTAGCAAAAAAAGTAAAGAAGCCGCATTACATCATGGTAAAATCGCCTCCCGTTAGTTGCACTTACGTCCTTTATCGGTTACACTCATTTTTATGAAATATATCGATCTTAGAAGCGATACTGTTACATGGCCTACTCCGGAAATGAGAGAGGCAATGTACAAGGCAGTTGTCGGTGATGATGATTACGGTGATGATCCTTCCGTTAATGAGCTTGAAGAATATGCAGCACATCTCGTAGGAAAAGAGGCAGCATTATTTGTTCCGTCCGGCATATTCGGTAACCAGCTTGCACTGCTAACGCATTGTAAGCGAGGCTCAGAAGTAATTATTGATGAGCAAACGCACATTGTACAATATGAATGCGGAGGCGCTGCTTTTCTTGCAGGGGTACAGCTGCGGACACTTGATACACAGGGGAGTATTCCATCAGCAGCACAAATAGAGCAACGGGTAAGAACAGGCAATGATATTCACGAACCGTCAACAGGACTTATCTGCTTAGAAAATGCACACACAAACGGCAGGGTGTTTTCGGTACAAGCAATGGAGGACGTCCGCAGGTGTGCAAACCGCTACAGTATTCCGATCCATTTAGACGGAGCCCGGATTTTTAATGCCGCCGCTGCATTAGATGTTGAAGCAAAAGAAATAGCCGCCCACGCTGATTCGGTAATGTTTTGTCTATCTAAAGGATTATGTGCACCTGCGGGTTCTATTCTCGCCGGAACACGTACCTTTATTACCGCAGCACGGCGGAATAGAAAATGCATGGGCGGGGGGATGCGGCAAGCCGGAATACTTGCAGCAGCCGGTATTACTGCATTAAAAACCATGCGGGGACGCTTAGCAGATGATCACCGTACCGCCGATGCATTAGCACAGGCTCTTTCAAAGATAGATGAGATTGAAGTTGACTTTACACGAAAGGATATAAATTTTATTTTTTTCAAACAAAAAGCGGAAACAAACTGCGATCCAGAAGCCTTTGTAGAGTTTATGCGTGAAAAAAATATTCTTATTAATCCGTGCAGCAAAGACGGCTGCTTCCGGTTTGTTACGCATTACTGGATTACCGATGCCCACATACCGATTATTGCTGCCGCCGTAAAAGAATTCTACCGGTAACAGCTGGAACTGCCATGCAGCTGCATCAAACTGCCGCCCCATTACAAAACCGTACTGCTTTGGTACGTCAGGCATCGTATACCGCATTAATTGGAAATATGCTCCTTTGTACAGCAAAACTCATTGCAGGATTTTTAAGCGGCAGTTTGGCAGTAATCGGAGACGGATTAGACTCCGGATCTGACACAATTATTGCACTTATGGCGGTTATCGTTAGCTTTATCATCAATGTACCGTCTGATGAAAATCATCCGTGGGGACATCAGCGGGCAGAAACAATTGCATCAGTTATCGTAAGTTTTTTGATTATGCTTGCCGGTGTCCAGCTTTTTTTAGCTGCCGGCAAGCAGCTTTTTCTCTCCTGGCACAGCACAGTACCGGCAGTGCCGCAAAAGATAGCAGTTATCGTTTCCGTGTTTTCGATAGCAGGCAAATTATTACTGGCACTCAATCAATACGCACTTGGTAAAAAAGCCCAAAGTCTTATGGTTCTTGCAAATGCACGGAATATGCTGAATGATATAGTGATTTCTGCCGGAGTGCTGCTGGGATTTACGCTGTCGATGATATTTCATATAGGCTTTATTGACAGCCTGATTGCACTCCTCGTTTCCTGCTGGATCATAAAATCAGCAATTGAATTATTCATAGAATTAAATATTGAACTTATGGACGGTACAGCAAACCGCCATATTTATCATGAATTGTTTGAAGCAGTGAATACCGTACCGTCTGTTAAGAACCCTCACCGGGCCCGCATCCGAAAAATGGCAAACCTCTGGGATATTGATCTCGATATTGAAGTTGACGGTAATCTATCTGTCTTTGAAGCACACACTATTGCCGAACAAGTCAGCAGTGCAATAAAGCAGAAGCTCGATAATGTCTATGATGTAATGATTCATGTTGAGCCGTATAATTCCGATAGAAGCGGAGAATCATACGGACTTTCACCTAAAAATATCACAAATTGACTATTGCTTTTTCCACGCATCAATATATTCAAGCATATACTGCTGCACATCGCCGAACCATTTTTTTTGCAGCCGGCACGCCGCAACACCAATATACCGGTAGTGCCATGATTCCCAGACATAGCCGGTTACTGCCTCATACCCCTTAGGAAACGAAAGAGACCAGCCATATAAACCGGCATTTTCTGCCATCCATTTTCCAGCCCGGGTTTTTGCAAAATCATCGGTAATAGAGCCGAAATCAATAACGGTGCCAAGCTGGTGCTGACTTGTGCCTGCCCGTGCAGAAAACCGCTCAGCTGCTTTTTCACCAGACTCCCGCACATACCGGTCAAATAAATTCTTCTGATAAGTATAAGAGCGGTATGTGGAACTAACCACCAAGGTTACGCCGTCTTCACGGGCGGCACGTGCCATTTTTTCTAACGCATTCTCCGCAGTCCGCGTAAGAGAAAGGTCTTTCCTGTTAAGCACATACGAACGTTTTACAGAAAGCGGAATAAGATCATGCGGTACATATCCATCTGGTAAAAAATGCTTTTTATCAACTAAAATGAGTAAATTTTCTTTTTCATGCTCCAACACTTCGGTGAGTTCAGCAGAGAATTCAGTAAAATTACGGTTGATATGCTCAACTAATGATGCAGGAAGTGAGGGCGGTGGCGTAAACCGGCTTGTTTCTGCAAACAATGTTTTTGCAAAAAATAATGAGTATCCGGTAAAAAAAATAATATATAAAAATTTCTTCATTTCAACGTATATCACTGATAGAATGAATAATATTAAAGGCATCAGAAAAACCAGTTGAATCAATTGCGAGTTTTACAATTTCTGACGGATTCATAATGTATATTTTGCGTCCCGTTTCTTCGCCTTCGTCAGAAGCAGCCATAAGAATACCAAGACCGGACGAAGACAAACTCGTAACTCGGGAAAGATCCAAAACAACAGAACAATTCTGTATATGCCCGTATATTTTTGATTCAAATTCCCGATACGTATATGAATTGATTGAACCAACGATTGTTAATAGTGCAAAATTATCTGTCATTTTTTCTGTGATAGCTAAATTTTCCATACCGTTCCTCCATAAATATCACTATTCATTATTACTCATTGTATTTCAAAACCAAAATAGTAACATCATCATCAATTTCACGCAAAATAAAATCGAGTAACTTATTATAGATTGCCCGTGCAATATGCGATACTTTTGCAGTATTATGTTCTTGCAAAATCCGGCCTACTCTATCACTGCCGAACCGCTCTCCTTTAAGGTTTGCAGCATCCAGCAGTCCATCAGTTGACATAACAATGCAGTCGCCTTTGTGCATTGTTATTTTGCGTACTTTCAAATACGGCTCTATATCCTTAACAAAACCGAGTACCCTACCCTCTCCTTGAATTTCAATAACATTCCGGTATGCTTCAATATACATTGACATAAGAGGAATACCGCAATTCAAATAGTAAATCGTATTTGTTGGAAAATCAATTATACCGAATAATCCGGCAAAAAAGGTTCCCCGCGGCAAATTATATTTTACAAACCGGTTTAATTTTACAACGAGTTCCTTAAAATCCGATGTTTCTTGGAGATACGTATGAATAACAGACTTCAAAATAACCATTGACATACTTGCACTTAGCCCTTTACCGGCGACATCTCCAATAAGAAACATTGCCCGCCGCTCATTCAAGGTAATAAAGTCAATAAAATCGCCTCCCAGCTGATGTGCAGAATATGAAATAGAATCCATAGTAAAATGGGGCGAATCAAGTTTATCTTGATTTTTCTGGATAGAACCTATAATTTGGTCTGACATTTTGATTTCACGATCAACAGTAACCGTAATATCTTGTTTAGCAATATTCCGTAAATAATAAATTATTAAGAAAAAGTATGAGTATAAATTAGATAATACCTTTATATCATACAGACTATATTCTGCACTATGTGTTTTTGGTGCAAGGAAAATACAGCCTATCAGTTTTTGTCCTTCCCGAATGCATATTAATACTTCTGTTTGTGTGGCATCAAATATTCCCAGTAATTCATCTTTTATTTCATAGTACATATATTTTGTTAATATTTCATTTCTTGTTACAACAATTGCCCCCTGATTCAAAAGGAAATCAAAACAAGGAAGATGGGCTTCCATTGTATTGCGGTGCCCAAAATCAGAATACTCTGTCTGCAAATGAGCAGTATCATCTGTTACAAGAATATCCAGCCCTTTACAGGTAACATATTGTTTCATCAATCGGGGGAATGCCTCAAGTACTGCATCGCGGCCTTGGCTATAATCCATTGATTGCAGAGCGTTATCCAGTGCAAGTTCATAATCGAGCCCTCGAGTAAAACTACGAGTGAGCTTTCCTGCAATAAAATCTCTAAATAACAGAACAAAAGTACATGAAACAGCAATAGAAATAAACCAGCCGCTTGTTTCAAAAATAAAATGCATAAACACTGTTGTCAGGAAACCGGCAAGCAGCGAAAAGAAAACGGTAAATACCATAAAGCGGATAAATCCGAGAGAAACTTGTTTAAAATCAAATACGCGAGTCACCGAAAAAATAGCATTATCCAGTACCAGTATCAAAATATATCCAAGCGGCAAAAGGCTGAATGTCCACGAAAACAGTCTGAATATATAAATCATTCCTATCCAAAGAGCTAAAGAAATAGCAACTGCTAATCCGTGCAGTACAAGCTGCTGCCGGTAAATATTGTTTTTAACAATAAAAACTTTTATAAATGCAGTCAATACAGCAAGGGAAGGAATACCAACAAAATAGACAGCAGCAAACAGCTGCGGTGCTGAAATAGTGCCGTACACAATCCGCTGCTGAAAATAAAAGCCCCGCAAAGCATTCCATTCAAATTTATTCATAAAAAATACAATAAAAACAAAACCTGCAATATGAATAATCCGGTTCAGTGCACGAAGCATTTTATGAGGTTTGCAGTTAGGAATTGCAAGCGATATATTCAACAAATAATAGGAACTTAATAGAATACAGCACAATGACAAGAAAGAAACACCCCGCTGCAGCAGCGTTCTTTCGTAATAGCTCAGATGAATAAAAAATGCAATACCAAGGGCAACGGCAGCAGCAGGAACAGCAAATTTATTCAAAACAATATTTATTTCTTTTGACTGATGTACCGACAGGTATGTAGAGTTCCAAAACAACAGAACAGCAAAGAAATAAGTACAAACAATAAGGCCCATACATTACCCCTTTAACTTTACCGCAACAATAGTTATATCATCACGGAAAGATTTTGCAGCACTAAAATTCAAACCTAAATCGGCTATTTTATTTACAATCGTGCTTGAATCTTCAGCAGCAAAAGACTTAATACTATTAATATAGGTATCCGTTTCGCCTAGCTCTTCCCCTTTCTCATTGGTGCTTTCAGGAATACCATCACTGGTCATAATAAGAAGATCATTCCGGTATAAAGCTTTCTCTTCTACACCGACAGAATCTATATCAATAATTCCGACAACCGAACACGTTGACTCAAGCAGTTTTACCCGATACCCATCCGGAGACTTGGTTAAAATCATCGGAGATTCCATAGAAGCATTGACATAGCGGATTTTCATTGCTTCAGTATCGATCAATCCCAAAAACATAACAGTGTACTTATCAAGCAGATTCATGCGTTTAATTGCAGTATCAACTGCATAAATAAGACCTTGCAAGTCCTCTTTATTCTTCATAATACGGATCGTATTTACTATAACCCCCATAACAAGAGCAGCTGCAAGCCCCTTTCCGGAAACATCTCCCACTACTATCAAGGTTTTATTTTTATCAATAGGTACAATGTCATAGTAATCACCCGAAACATTGACTAACGGGCGGAAGTACACACCTATATCCAAAAAATCAAGCGTTGGTATTTTTTGCGGTAAAAACGCTCTTTGTGTGTTGGCAACCATTTGCCATTCCTGTGCAAGTTCTGAATAATAGAGCAGCTGCGATAAGGTTTTTTCCCGTGCACAATAGTTTTTAAATTCGGTATACAGACGGGGAAAGATTTCAGGTTCAATAGCACGGATATAGCGGCAAATTATAAAAAAACGCAGCGGACCATGTGCAAGAAGCACCCCGCGGGCTGTTTTCATAGTTGAGGTTAATGCTATAGTACTATCAAAAAAATACACACCCTCTTTCCAGTGTTCAAGCCATTCTTCTGAAAACCGCTGTGCAATTATACTATATGTTTCCGGTTCGGAAACAAATGCAGATGGGCTATTATAAATCACAATGGAGGTTTCCATATTTGCAATCAAAACAGAGCAGTCTGCTTTCAGCTCAAGTTCCTGCTGTACCGCCTCAATAAAGTTCTCTCTTGTATAACAAAATCTTAACCGGTTGATAAATGTATGAAATAGCGTTGTTTCCAGCTCTGTACTGGACAGGCGGTATGCATAATTTTCCCAAAATGAACTTAGCAGCGAAGAAAACAGTGCTGCAACAATAAAAATAAATGCACCGGCTACAAACCGTGTTACAAAGTTAAAATCAGGCAAACGTCTAAATTTCGTTACCATTATGGTTAAATCATTTGCAGACACCAAACGTCCTAAAAAGGAAAACCGCGGACTCAGTGCAATCATAAAAGATGCAAACACAATACTAACTCCGGCAAAAATAATAATTTTACCTAGAAGTTCTCGGCTTTTACGTGTCATCTCCAACCTTCTGTCACAATAACATTTCTAATGAATTTTCAAATTTAAGTATCGGCATCTGCAAAATATAATTTATTCAATGAGTGTCCGGCAAGCAGCTAAGACATCTGCAAAAAAACGCGGCGGGATTTTAGAAGCTGCCGTCCGTTGAAAATGCACATACACAATACTTAGATAATCGAATAGTGTCAGTATAGCATAAAACTACAAATAAAACAATGATGCATTTCTAAAAATGTCAATAACAATTTGACAATCATTCCTAATTTCAGTATGTTGCTAGGTATGAAAAGAAAATTACATTATTTTATTTTGATGGTCTCGGCAGTAAGTATGCTGAACTGCCAGCCTAAAGAAGTACACACAGCGGAAAAAACCCGTAACCCGCTGAAAGACTTGGAAGCATTTGGTTTTTTTATTTATAATGAACCTATTGATGTAAGCAGCTTGCAGCTGCAAACTATGGACGGCAGTCCTGTTTCATTAAAAGATTTCAACGGTTCTATTGTATTTTTGAATTTTTGGGCATCATGGTGTCCGCCATGCAGGGCAGAAATGCCGTCAATTGAACATCTCCACACTGCTATGCAAGGGAAAAATTTTCATATTGCTGCAGTGAATGCCGGAGAACAAAAAGCACCAGTCACCGATTTTTTGAAAAAAAACAATTACACGCTGCCGGTGTTTTTAGATGAGCGGGGCTTTTTAACTGCATCGTTTGCTTCAAGAGGCATTCCTATCACCTACCTGATCAATAAAGAAGGGAAAATGGTTGCAGTACGTCCAGGAGCGATGGAATACGATAAAGCGGAATTAATACGCATATTTAAGGAGTTAGCCGATGGGTAATGTTCCGCTGCCCTCTTTATTCGGAGCTTTTGCCGCAGGATTTTTATCTTTTTTAAGCCCCTGTGTTCTTCCGCTCATTCCAGTGTATCTTTCATTTATTTCAGGTGAATCACTGACACAAATACGTAATGAACAAGCAAGCAAATTCCGCCTTTTTCTGCGAAGCCTTAGCTTTGTTCTTGGCTTTACTGCCGTATTTGTGCTGCTTGCCTTGCTGTTTGGAGCAGGAGCCCGCTTTATAGGCAGTACCATGCCCCTTATTATTATGAAAGCTGCCGGTATTTTTGTTATTATTTTGGGACTCAATATGCTGTTTGATTTTATTCCTTTTTTACGAGGGGAAGTTAAAGCCCAACTACCGCGGGAGGCAGCCGGCTTTTCAAAGGCATTTTTATTCGGAATGCTTTTTGCAGCAGGCTGGAGTCCCTGTATCGGTCCAATTTTATCATCTATTTTGCTTTTTGCAGCTCAATCCGGTAATGCGGCATATTCAGCTATACTGCTGTGTTCATATTCACTGGGACTTGGTATTCCTTTTTTACTTACCGGACTGTTTTTTGATAAAGCAGAGCCTGTTCTCCGATGGTTTAAAAAACATGCCCGCGGCGTAAAAATCAGTGCTGGACTCATGATTATTTTCTTCGGTATTCTTATGCTGACTTCCGGCTTATCCGGCTTAAGCATCCTTTTTATCAAAATGGGGTATGCTCTGGAAGAGTATGCAAAATCAGGGACACCGCCTTTCAGCACAATTGCCGGTGTACTTGCCCAGTGGCTGCAATTCCAAGGTATGTAACAAAACAGGAAATTTTTAGGCGGTTGTAGGTTATACCAGAACCAGCTTGTTAAACCTGTTCTTGATACTCGACCTGTTCGATAACTTTGTTTCTGAATAGGTTATAAACCGCCGATAAAAACTCCTACAACAACCAAGACAAAACAAACCGGCACAAAGATATACTTCATATACGGGGCATACCAGTTACCGATTTTCCAACGGGCATAGAGATTTATATCGGCACGTGTTTTTTCTGCCCCGTATATCCAGAAAATAATAAATGCAGCTACAACTGCCGCAAGCGGAAAGAGAATAATGGCGACGGTATCGGTAAATGTGCTGAAAATCTGCATACTCAAGTTGAGCGGAACTGCAATAGCAGCTGCCAGCACGGCAATGCAGACGGCAGCACTTTTTCTACGGATTCTAAACTTTGACATGAGTGCTTCTACCGGAACCTCCAGCATAACAATGGATGAGGTAAAGGCTGCAAAAAGCACACACAGAAAAAATAATATGCCGAATAGATAGCCCGCAGGAAGCTGCACGACAATTTTCGGAATGGTGATAAACAAAAGAGCGGGACCGGCTTTAGGGTCTATCCCAAGGGCATAAGCTGCCGGAATAGTAAAAAGTGCACACATAAGCGATGCAAGAAAATCCAATCCGGCAGTTTGGCGTGCTGTCCGCGGAATATCGGTTTTTTCCGGCATATAGCTGCCGTATACCAGCATTGCCGCACCGCCGAGGCTCAAGGTAAAAAATGCCATTCCCAATGCATACACCCAAATGCGGATATTTATAAGTTCATGCCATTTCGGAGTAAACAAAAATTGAACACCCGCTAAAGCTCCGGGAAGCGTTAAAGCACGGATTACAATAATGGAAACAACAAGGTAAAAGGCTGCCATCATAATGGTAGTAAAGCGTTCTATCCCCTTTTGAATTCCCAAACTGACAATAACCGCTGTACAAAAAATAGCAGCAAAAGTCCACGGAATATTAGCAGCAGTCCCTGCAAATGATTCGAAAAATACAGCACTATCAATCGCGGTAAAGGCATTTGTTACCGCAAGCACAAGATACCGTAAAATCCAACCGATAATAACCGTATAAAATGATAAAATACCAATAAGAGCAGCAACAGGGAACCAGCCGATAGCTTTCAGCGGAACAGGTACAGAAGTTTCCGCAAGGATAGTTTCAAAGCCGGCCACAGGACCTTTCCGCATTTTTCTTCCAAACGCATACTCCCCCATCAATCCGAATACTGAAAAACCAAAAAGAAAAATAAGATACGGAATTAAAAAAGTAATACCGCCGAATTCGCCTAACCGTGCCGGAAACATCCAAATATTTGCGAGTCCCATTGCAGAACCGACACAGGCAAGTACCATACCGATATTTGTTTTAAATAATTCTCTTCTTTTTTCTTTCATACTCATACTCCGGAATATTTTGGTTATAATCCGCCTTTTTTTATTTCAAAATGACTAAAGCTCAGTGCAAACGATGCCCTGCCCTGCGTAACAGAGCGTAAATCAGTAGAAAACCCAAACAACTTTGCCATAGGAGCTTGTGCATGAACAATATCTTCATTTAGTTTTGAATCCATGCCGAGTACCATACCGCCTCGCTGGGTAATTTGACTCATTGCATCGCCGACAAACTCTTTCGGACTGGTAATATCAACATTCATCACCGGCTCAAGCAGTTCAGGTTCTGCTTTTCTGCATACCTCATCAAAGCCCATTGCAGCAGCTGCTTCAAAGGCAAATGGTGTTGCTGTCAGCTCATCATAATGAGCATCAAGCAGTGTTACGCACATATCCGTACAGGGATACCCATAGCGTATCCCTGCATTGAATGATGCAGAAATTGCATGTTCAACTGCTGCTAAAATTTCTTCAGGCAGGGTATTCGGCTGGCGGATATGTGCTGCAGACGCCTTCACAGTGCTTTTAAAGCAGTTTCCAGCCCCCCGCTCCCGCGGTTCAACCCGCAAGGTGAGCTGAGCTGTTTGTTCTTTGCCGCCCAACACTTTACTGTATGTTTCAGTATGTTCCGCAATCTGGGTGATAGATTCACGATAGGTAACCTGCGGCTTGCCGATACGGGCTTCTACCTTAAAATCCTGTACCATACGGGTAGTCAATACATCTAAATGCAGCTCACCCATACCGGAAATAATAAGCTGCCCTGTTTCTGCATCTTCACGGCTGGTAAATGTGGGGTCTTCTTTTGATAAAATGGACAATGTTTCTTTCAATTTATCGCTTTCAGACAGGCTCTTAGGCTCAACCGCAACAGAAATAACCGGTTCAGGAAACTGCATTGATTCCAGCAGCACCGGCATACCCTCGCTGCCGATTGTATCGCCGGTTTGTGCCAGCTTTAAGCCGATAAATACGGCAATATCACCGGCTTCCGCTGCATCGAGCGGCTCAGATTTATTGGAATGCATACGGAGAATACGGTTTACCCGTTCCCGCTTTTTTTTACCAACATTGTAAACCTGTTCCCCCGCTTTGATTTTTCCTGAATACATACGGACATAGCATAAAGAACCGGCTTCACGGTCATACTGAATTTTGAATACAAGACCAAGCGGAGTTTCTTCTTTTTTACACGGAATTGAAACATTTGTATTTTTTTTAGTATGCACACCCTCTGCCGGTGCGACCTCATCAGGAGCAGGCAGATAATCCACAATCGCATCAATCAGCGGCTGAATGCCGATATTCCGGCGGGAGGCACCGCACAGGAATGGAATATAGGAGCGGTTTAATACTGCAGTGCGTATTTCTTTTTTTAGCAGCTCAGGAGGAATGTCTTGCCCGTCCAGTACCAGTTCAGTGATACAGTCAGAGTACGAAGAAATAACATCAATCATTTGATCGCGGTATTGTTCTGCACTCTCCCGATAGTGTGCAGAAAGCGGCGTGCGGGTATATTGTTCTCCCTCGCTTTCCATATCCCAGCGGATTTCTTCCATAGTAATAAGGTCAATCACACCTTCAAAATTTTCTCCGCTGCCGATAGGAATTTGAAGCGGTGCAACAGCACAGGCAAACTTTTTTTCAACATCTTCCATAACACTAAAGAAATCCGCACCGGTTCTATCCATTTTGTTTACAAAACAAATACGGGGAACATGGTAACGGTCAGCCTGCCGCCAAACGGTTTCTGTCTGAGGCTGCACGCCGCCCACTGCACAAAGAACAGCAACCGCTCCATCAAGCACCCGCAGAGACCGCTCTACTTCAGCAGTAAAGTCAACGTGTCCGGGAGTGTCGATAATATTGATTTGATACTCTTTCCAATACGTTGTTGTTGCAGCACTTTGAATAGTAATGCCTCGTTCTTGTTCCTGCTGCATCCAGTCCATTGCAGCAGCCCCGTCATCAATTTCGCCAATCCGGTGTATTTTTCCTGTATAAAAAAGAATGCGTTCTGTTGTTGTTGTTTTACCCGCATCAATATGTGCCATAATGCCGATATTCCGCATAGTAGTAAGCATACGGTATTCCTCCCTGCAAAGAGACCTGTCTGATAACTGCATTACCGGACAGACCGGCGAGTTCTAAATCATGCAAATAGCACGATTTAGAACATCGCATATCAAGGTAGCCTATTTAGAAACTCAAGTTTCCTAATAGGTTTAATGTGTAAGTTTAGCAAAAAACAACAACTTGCACAAGAATACCGTTCTAAAGAATCAGGAAAAATAAACCTGTTCGGCAACAGAGCTATCGCACAGGTTTAGTGCAGTACGAGGAGAAAGAATGCTTAACGCCCTACCCAAACTCCATGCAAATTACAAAATTCAAATGCTTCTATCACAGAATCACCTTCCGTAAGAGCAAACTCAACAATAGGCTCGCCATCAACAGGCAGCTCTTTCATTTGCACCCCCTGCGTTGTCCGTAAACAAACCCATGCGATATGATGCTCAGGGGTCATCGGATGGTGAACAGAACCAACCGTAACCCTAACGGTCTGCCCTTCAATGCTGATAACCGGAATATGTTTTTCCTTTGCAGCATCTACCGAACCAATTTTTACCGGTGTAATTTTTTTATCACCGCACATAACGGCAGCTTCTGCACATACGTTCACACCAATAAAGGCGGTACCTTTTTCAGCGGTAAAAAATGTCAATGTATTGTTCATTGTTTATACTCCTTTTCTATTTTACCTATAGAATAAATCTATTCTGAAACGGACGTTTTCGGCAACTTCTGTTTTAGAACAGGTCTACTATTTTCATTATATCTGTTTTTTGACTTGACGTAAATAGGAAAAATCAGTATGCTACATATATTATTTATGCGGAGGGCAATTAGCTCAGTTGGTTAGAGTACAAGCATGACACGCTTGGGGTCGCTGGTTCGATTCCAGCATTGCCCATATCTCCCGCTATAAAGTAACAAACACCCAATAACTGTTCAAGTGCTTATTACAATTCGGAAATTTTTTCTATACAGGTTTATATCTGCTGCACGGTATATACCGTACAGCTTCGGAAAAATAAATTACATACCTATCCGCTGCTATATTTACCGCTGTCAAAGAATATGCCGGTACGCACTGCAATAACCAGATAAACTGATATATCTGCTGTTATACATAAACCTGTTCAGAAACTTCTGTTTCGGCACGGGTTTAATCATTGATGGGAAGAAAACAATGCCCCTATTATTTCAGCTGCTGCAGCAAGTCCTATCAGAAGCAAAAAAATAGCGGAGTAACCTATGATACTTTCATTAAAATACCATAATGCACTGCCAAAAAGTCCTACAGCACAAACAAGTATAAAGCTTATACTCCCCAAAAGATAGCCTGAAATAACAGGTAATGAAAAGTGCAGCGGAAATGTAGAAGCAGCCTTAAAGATAATAATTGCACATGTATAGGTAAGGAGAATAAATGCAAGCGGAAAGAGCTTAGGGTTATTGCTCATCGCAAACAGATAGGCATATATTTTTATGGTTAATAAACCGAGTATAAAAGAACTGCCTGCAG
Source organism: Treponema sp. (assembly GCA_052173295.1). Lineage (GTDB taxonomy): Bacteria > Spirochaetota > Spirochaetia > Treponematales > Treponemataceae > Treponema. Next base: position 439 of record JBQMYW010000033.1, on the reverse strand, counting down.
CACAGCTCCGGTGTGAACTAAAACATGAAGCAGGAATATAACACAGCACCAAACAAAGCAGCGGAACAGCCGCATCAGAAAGAAAACAATATCGCCAATACTGCATCAAGGTATCAGTATATGAAATGGACGGCGGCATAAAAAACGCTATCAGTGCAAAAACGATCCCCCCGATTACCATACCGGAACAATAAGAAAGGCGGTGAAAGCTTTTTTCTTCGACACCAGAAATAGACGCAACAAAAATAAGCGGAAACCAGAATAATAACAAAAGCATCATACGTGGGTATGATAATAGCACAGCAGCGTAAAATATACAATCATATCATGTTTTTTACTGCTGTATATAAATGCCCGCCTATAGTATTATTCAATAGGTTTATCAAATTTTGAACTTTCCAACTTCTTGTGCTAACTTTACAATACTTGCTTTATTTTG
>JBQMYW010000032.1:0-19687 GCA_052173295.1 Treponema sp. | reverse complement strand
AGCATGGTTGTATAAAAATAGGTTCAATGATTTGTTATGATAGAGAATTTCCTGAAAGTGCACGAATACTCATGCTCAAAGGTGCAGAAATACTCCTTGTTCCCAATGCGTGTCCTATGGAAATTAATAGAATTTCACAATTACGAGCGAGGGCTTTTGAAAATATGGTTGGCATTGCTACGGTTAATTATCCAAAAGGAAAACCTGATTGTAATGGTCATTCTACTGCATTTGACGGTATCGCCTATAGAATTGATGAGCCATATTCGCGGGATACAGTAATAATAGAAGCCGGAGAGGAAGAAGGAATATATATCGCAACTTTTGATATAGAGGAATTAAGAAAGTACAGAAGCAGAGAAGTTCACGGTAACGCATACCGGCAGCCGGCAAAATATAAAATTTTATTATCGGAAGAGAAACAAGAGCCGTTTATCCGTAACGATTAGACCTATTCGATAACTTGCGTTATCGAATAGGTCGACGAGTTATAACATCTCATTTTAAGGCAGCCTGTTCTGAAACTGAAGCTCCTGAACAGGTCTATTACAGAAAATCAGCAGACTGACACCTGCTCCAATAGAACAGTGCGGTACGGATCGTATATCAGACACCTTGTTATGTACTTGCTTTCTGTATATCAGGGGGCTTTCTCCTGATCCGGTGCAGCTGATACGGGTGATGCCGGCTCAAGATTACATAGCTCGTTGATTTTTTTGTAGTAGTCTTTTGCATACCGGTACATTTTCATACCGTAGTCGCCGAAGTTTGCTCCTAGTGCTTGCTTATAAGCTGTCCACAATGCCCATAAAAAGCCCCCCAGTGCAATGTAGATAAACACACGAAGCCGTTCTTGGGGTTCCGGTTCCCGCTGAAAATACCGCTGCATCAAGTCTTCAATTTGTTCTTCTGAAAAATATGAGTACAGCGAAAACATTGAAATATCCGCCAGCGGATCGCACATACCGGCATATTCCCAATCAATCAGCTTAATACTGTTCTCCCTTATGATAAAATTATCACAAATCATATCAATATGGGTGAGCACTTTCGGAATATTGAAAGAATCCGCAAGGTTCAAAAGGTGCTCCATTTTTTCCCGTACCTCTGCATAATCGTAAAACAGAATGCCGTGTTTTGCATCAGCGTGTTTCTCGTAAAAATTAATGCGTTCCCGAAAATCAAAGGTGTGAGCAACAGTAATGCCGGAATTGTGCAGGCGGCGGGCAATCCACATACAGGCATCAAGGTCATCAGGGTTATCAGGACGGGCAACATGGGTGTATTCTTCAAAACAGGTAATTTTTACTCCCGTACCATGATCAAAATAGATAATTTTATCGGAAATACCAAGCGGTTCAACCGCTTTATACACAGCATATTCATTATGCCGGTTTATCAGCACTTCTGTTCCCATGCCGGGAATGCGGAAAATATATTTACTATTATTCAATTCAAAAATAAATGATTTATTAGTCATACCAAGCCGGAGCGGACGGAGATTTTTTACGTGCATTTCCGGCTGCCCGAACACGCGGGAGATAATTTCCATCCATTTGTTTTGTGTAGAAATCATATATGATGTATCAAACTGCCGCAGTTCATCTAACGATTCAAACTCGTATACTTGACGCGGCGGCTGCTTATTGGCAAACATCGGCAGCTTTGCAATATTGCGTTTGAACACATCTTCCCAGTACCAGTTATCAGTACCGGGCTGGTTGTAGGCTTGCTCAATGAGCGGCTGTATAGTTTTTGAAAATTGCTTTGAAAAATATACCGGACCGTACATCACCCATGCATTCCAGCCGCCGACCTTAACTTTTGTAATTTTATCGTGTAGTCCAAGCTGCAGCACCCATTCATCGGTTTTATCATTCATCTTTACAGCGGAATACCATGAATCATACTCATGCGAGTGATACATATTTTTCCGAAGCCAATTATCGCTTGAAAGGATATAGGTATTTTTTAATTTATGCCGAACGTGGTACAGCGTTGAAAGATTATTTTTTGTTTCAAAATCGGGATTGTACACAAGCTGTACATTGTATTTATCTATTAGATATTCAAATGTTTCTTTTAAATAGCCGACGGCAATCGTAATATCCCGTATACCCGCTTCATGTAATTGATGAATCTGCCGTTCAATCATACGCTCACCGAATACCTCCAGCAGTCCTTTCGGTGTTGCGTACGTCAGCGGTACAAAACGGGAGCCGAATCCTGCTGCCATAATAATCGCGTTATCAACCTTACACGTGTCATATTCGCTTTGTGCTTTAATAGTCAGTGCCCGTTTTGCCATTCCCGGCAGCTTGTTCGTTACTAAAAAACCGTCTTGCTCCATAGAAAACAAAATCTTATTAACGTATGCCAGTGATATTTTAAGTGAATACGCAATTTCCCGCTGCGTAATCGCCGGATTTTTTTTCATTAGCTCAATGATGTGAAAATACCTTCTTTTCATACAGCTACTATACGCTATGAATTTGTTTACTGTCAAGATTATTCGTTTCAATAAGTGAACAAAATCGCCGTGATAACGTATAACACGCCCATTAACCTTAGAGGTCTATTTTATAGTAAGAAAAAAAATAAAATACAAAAACATAAAATTTTTTACATTTTTGCTTAAGTGTTTTTTTTGTATTCCGATAAGATAAATAAGCACAGTGAAAGGGGGTGCATCCCTATCATGTGCCTCGTCTTCTGTATCGGATAACAGAAGATCTGGAAACAATTATTGACATATCGGCAGGGATGCCGTGGCGGAATGAATTATCTGCCAAAAATCGCCGAAGGAGTAGCAATATGATCATTAATCACAACATGAGTGCTATGTTTGCACAACGAAGTGTAGGACAGACCAATGTGTCAACCCAGAAAAACATCGAAAAACTTTCATCTGGTTTGCGGATTAACCGTGCTGGTGATGATGCTTCCGGTTTAGCTGTTTCAGAAAAAATGCGCAGTCAAATCCGTGGTTTGAATCAGGCAAGTGCTAACGCACAGAATGGTATTTCTTTTATTCAAGCTGCTGAAGGCTTTTTACAGGAAACAACTGATGTTATGCAGCGTATCCGTGAATTAAGCGTACAGTCTTCAAACGGTATCTATACTGCAGAAGACCGCTTGTACATTCAGGTTGAAGTTTCTCAGCTTGTTGCTGAAATCGACCGCATTGCAAGCCATGCACAATTCAACGGTATGAATATGATGACTGGACGTTTTGCACGCGAAACAGGCGAAAACACTGTTACCGCTTCTATGTGGTTCCACGTTGGTGCGAACATGGATCAGCGCATTCGGGCTTATGTAGGTACAATGACTGCAAAAGGTCTTGGTGTACGCGATGTTGGTGATGAATCAATCATCAAAATTGACACACCGGAAACTGCAAACCGTGCAATCGGTACCCTTGATGAAGCAATCAAGCGTGTTAACAAGCAGCGTGCAGACCTCGGTGCATACCAGAACAGACTCGAAATGAGTGTTGTTGGTATCAACATTGCTGCAGAAAACTTGCAGGCTTCCGAGTCACGTATTCGCGACCTTGACATGGCTAAAGAAATGGTAAATTACACCAGAAACCAGATCTTAACACAGTCCGGTACTGCAATGTTGGCACAAGCAAACCAGCAGACACAAAACGTAATGTCGCTGTTGCGCTAAGCCGCATGGTTTGACGAAAAGGTTGCCTCCTCGTAGTAGGAAGCAACCTTTTTTTTTACTATAATACCGTGTATACTAAACCTGTTCGGAAACTTCCGTTTTGACGCAGGTTCCCTTGAAATACGATGTCTGCCTATTGCATAACACTGAATGGGGAGACTTATTGCGGGTATTGTATGAAAACACTTACAGGACTTGATATATATATTTTAACACAGGAATTTCCTCAATTAAGTTTAACTGAAGATACCGATATTGAGCGGTATTTTGAGTTTCGTGCTTTGAATAAACATGCTGATGCATTGAAAATTTACAATACCCGCTTGAAGCAAAAATATCCTAATGAAAAAGTGCGTATTTTGTTGATGACATACTATCGCAAAAAAGACCGCCGGTTCAGCATATTGCTCACACAAACACTGGCAGCACTTGCCCAACAAACAGCTGATAGAATAAAAAAAACGATTATATTTTTTGTAAGAACAATTACACCCTTAAAACAGGCGGAAGTATATACAGTAATACAAGTTTGTGAAAAAGTTATCAATGCAATTTCCAAAGACCGGTTTGCTGTAATAAATTTTTCGGAAAAATATGTCCGCTATGCAGAAAAGCTGCATTTTCACGCAGTTGCAATGCGGAGTGCTGCCGATATTCTGCGGATGTATATTACCGATACTATTTCTTCTGTCCGTGAATTTAAAGAGGAGCAAATACAGCAGCGGTATCGTAAACGCCAATCAAAGAGGCAAACTGCTCCTGCTGTTGATTTTTCAAAAATAACATTTACAAAGGCACAGATACGTGCAATTATTTTGCCGCCCGGAATTGTACGGCTTGAAGATCAGGTTTTGGCATATACATTTAAGTATTGGAATATTTTTGAAGATACTGCTTTTGAAAATATTGTACTATTATATAGTAGAAAATACAGGACAAAACATTATAGTATTTTTCAAGCGGTAAAAACGGGACGGGTTCATGCATGGAAAGATGAGGAAATTCTCCATGCAGTGCTTGCAAATGTGTCTAACGGCTATTACTATAATATTAGCGGAGACTTATATTTACAGCGGACATGGCGGCAAATTCGTTCTAAATTGTGTACTGCTGTGCTGCAAGACACTGAGGCTGCTGATTCAAAGAAAAAGAAACGGCAGGTACAAAAAACGCGGCAAAAGCAGCAGGATAAAGCAAAAGCCCGAATAAAAAAAGCTGAAGAAAAGGTGCTTGAAAATGCTGCTGTTGAAGCAGTACCCCCTGCTGACACTGTAAATGCTCCGCCAGCCATTGTACAAGTAGAGGTACTATCAGTAGATACACCGCTGCCGGAGAAAGAACCGCTGCCGGATAGTGCTGTAAATGGTAAAGCGGTTGCTGATGCTCCCAAAATTGATAAAGAGGATAGGGCAGTTGCAGCTTTGCAAAGCATATCCGCAGAGCCGCCGCTTAATAGTGCTGTAGAGCCGATGCTGTCGATTGCTGAGCTTATCAAAAAAACTACCGGAAAAAGCTATGGAGTATATAAAGAGCTTTTTTTCAAAACAATCCGTGTATCAATCCGCAGTATTTTAGCAAAAAATACCCGCCACAAGTTTTCACTGTTTGGAAATGCTCAAAATACTGCGGAAAAAATTATTTACAGATTTATGCAGGAATCCTACAACAATCCGTATCAGCAATGGGAGGGCAGCGATGCCCAGCAAGCGGTTTTTGAAGAAGGATTCCATATTACAACCTTGGAAGATATTATCCGTCACTGGGCGGAACATACGCTGAATTAGTAAACCTGTTCAGAAAATTGTGTTATCGGACAGGTCTAGTGGTCAGCAGGTAATTCAAAAGCTTTTTTTGCTGTTCTCCCTTCGTTCTTTGCTGCAAATGTCATCAATTCTTTATTGATTTTACGTGCTTTTTCGAATACATCTGCGGCTTGCTCGCTCGCTTGGCGGGTTGCATATTTTGTTGCTGCTTTTTCCCCTTTCAAGCGGTATAAATTATTCAATTCCGCATCTTTATTCTTTTGCTCCTGAATAAGTTTTTGCTCATACTCTTTCCAGTAGGTGCGGATATTTTTTCCATACATTTCTCTATTGAGAGCTGAAAGTACGTTGATGCTGCGCATAACCCAGTAAAAAGAATCTTCGCTGTAAGAAGGATCGGCTGCTTTATAGGGCGGAATAGTGTCGGTAATATTACCATAGAACGGCAAGTAAACAGAGTGCTCTGCATTTGCCATGCTGAGCCATAAAACGCCGCCTACGGATTTTGGAAGCGTATCTTTCATTTGAATAATGTGGCATTCCATAGAAGTACAGGTACCGATTGCCCGTACTGCGTTGTTTTCGGGTAAATTAGCATTCTTTGCAGTATCTTCATAGCGGTAACGCTGCAGCTCCATCACATCTTCCAGCGTTATCTTTTTGTCAGCTTTCCTCCAAATAGAAAAAAGCGGTGCATCATAGCTTACAGATTGAGAGGGTGAAAGCTTATTTTGACCGCCCCAGATACGTACTCGGTCATAATCTTCCATATCATCGGCATACGTTCGTGCTGCATGGAATTTTCCGTCAATTTCTTGATAAAACCCCTTTGCTTTCGGTAGTGCGATTAGGTCTTTAGAAGCAATAACATCGGGGCTATTCACATCAACATATCCCAGCAAAAAATGATTAGGGATAACAGCATACGAATCGTCCGGTATTTTTACCGCTGCATACTGATGTCCGGAAAAAATTTCCATATACCATACCTCGGTATTATCTGCGATAAAGAGAATGTTCCCTTCTGCAGAACCGTGTTTGTCAATAATACCGGCAATCCGTTCAATTCCTTCCCGGGCAGTTGTAATATAAGGAAGTACCACTGTTGTGATTGATGCTTCAGAAAGACCGTTTTCCACCAGCGGATCGTGCTCTTGTGCTTGTTTACCGGGATCGGCAGAAACTGTTGCACTCATTGCAACACCATATTCGTTAAAACCAACCTCATCAAAAATTCCATCGGATTGCACTGCATCGCAAACAGCTGTGTATTTATAGCTGACTTTCGGCAGTTCAATTTGAAAACCGATGGGATCGGTAAAAAGCACCGGTTTTTTGCTTTTTGTCCGCGGATAGACTTTGAACGTTTTATTATGGGCTCCGCTTAAATCTTCTGTCCGTGCAATAATGGGGAAACCGTCTGCTGTCGCATCCTTACCGGCTACAAAGCCTGTACAGCCGAATGCAGACGATGCACTGAATATTCCGCTCATGAGTATCATGAGGCAGAAGTAGTACCTTGTTTTCATACAATACATCCTTATAAAAAATTTGACTCATCGAGCCGATGATAAGTATATCACGGGCTGTCTTTTTTTGTCAAAAAAAACTGCCAGTGAATCGCTATAAAAGCATAGAAGTCTGTAAATCAATTTATATACTACTGTACATTTTCTCTGCTCTTGTCCCAAAGTTTATAAACAGGTCTATTGACTAGTAAAGAGCTTTTAAACTATACTGCCACAGTCTTTTACATTTTTCAAAAGATAGGAATATACAAAAAGTAATGTACTGTTTTGATATTCCTTTAAACTCCACCCCATAGAAGCGTATGGGGCATTATGTCCATGAGGAGGGCACATGCGAAAATATGAGTTGATGACTGTCTTCTCTGTTGAAGAAGATCAGTTCAAGCTGGGAATTGAGAAAGTCCGTACTGTATTGGCGGATTTTAATGTTCAAATTGATTCTGAAGACCCCTTTGGAGATCGCGAATTAACCTACGAAATCAAGAAAAAAACAAAAGGCCGGTATGTGCTGTTCAACATTCATGCTGAACCGGATAAAATTGTAGGAATAGACCGCCAATTCAAATTAAATCAAAATCTTTTAACATTTTTATTTATCAAAGTTGATGAATAAAAATAGATAAGGAGCATTTGATGGCAGATGTAAACCATGTTGTATTAGTCGGACGGCTTACTCGTGATGCAGAATTAAAATATACTTCGGGCGGAGCAGCAGTATGTAAATTTGCTGTCGCTATTAATCGCCGTAGAAAAAATGGTGATGAATGGGTAGAAGAAGTAAATTTTTTCGATATTGTATTATGGGGGCGTCAAGGCGAGGCAATTAACCAATATTTGGTAAAAGGTAAGCAGGTCGCTGTAGAAGGTGAGCTGCGGCAAAGCCGCTGGGAGCAAGATGGTCAGGCACGCAGCAAGATTGAAATTATTGCAAATAATATTCAACTGTTAGGCGGTGCTTCCGGTAACAGCAGTTCACAAATGAATACCGGTAATCAATCTTCATATCAGCGGTCAAATGCACCGCCGTCATATCAAATGCGGCAGAACACGCCGCCTATGAGCGATGATTCATACGAATCGGATTTTGATAACTCGAATTTTGATACAATTCCATTTTAAGGAGAACTGAAATGTCTGATGAAGCAATGACAAATGTTGATGTTGATACAAATATGCAAGAAAGTATGCGCGACGGTGATGAACGGCCGGGAAATAAAAAAGGGAAACTTTTTTATCGGAAAAAGGTTTGCCGGTTTTGTTCACAAAAAGCAAAGATTGACTATAAAGAGCCGGATGCCTTACGCCGGTTCATTACAGAACGCGGGAAGATTTTACCTCGCCGTATTACCGGAACCTGTGCTAAGCATCAGCGTAAATTGGCATTAGAAATTAAGCGGGCACGTGCTCTTGCGTTATTGCCCTATATTGTTGATTAATTACAGCGTAAAACTGTTGTATATTTTCCGTCTGTTTCCCAACTCCTGGAAAACAGACGCAGTATTATAAGGAGCTTGAAATAGATGAAAGTCATATTGAACGAAGATGTAAAACACCTTGGTGAAGAGGGCGATGTTAAAGATGTTGCAAAAGGCTATGCCCGTAACTATTTATTTCCCCGTAATTTAGCAGTACCGTGTAATCCTTTCAACCTTGCGCAGCTTGAAAGCCGCCGTGAAGAAATTGAACAGAAAAAAGCGGTAAAACGTCAAAATGCAGCCGGCTTAAAAGAACAGTTGGAAGCATTGACTATTACTATTGTTATGCCGGCAGGTCCAAACGGTAAACTCTACGGTGCAGTTACAAACCAAACAATTTCTGATGAGTTAATGAAACTTGGGTTTGAAATTGAACGCAAGCGGATTGAATTACCCGGTTTAACATTCAAGAGCGTTGGTAATTATTCGGCTGTATTAAAGCTCTATGAATCTGCGTCAGCAACTATTCCTGTTGTTGTAGAAGCTCAGCCTGAAGCAGAAAAGCCGGTTGCTCAAAAACCGGAAAAACGCCGCCGCCGTCATCGCGATGAAGAATCTACTGCCGCAGAGGAAGAGCTGCCTACTACTGCTGACGAGTCAGCAGACGCTGAATCCGGCGAAAATTAAAAGAATACCCCTAAAAATTGAGCGGGTTTAAAATTTGAGTCAGTGTCAAGGGGGGAATTCTCCCTTGACTGCACATTTTGGTAAAAATATACTTCTGTTTAGTGATGCTGCCGTCTGGAGAACGAGGTGAATGATTCAGGATTTTCAACCGTATTGAAAGATAAAATACCGCCGAATAATGAAGAAGCAGAACAGGCAATACTGGGTGCAGTGCTGCTTGAATCTGATGTGCTTGGTACTGTATTGCAGTATATCAGGGCAGAAAGTTTTTATTCCTTACCTCACCAGAAAATATTTCAAGCAGCCCTTGATCTGTATACCAAAGGACAGCGGGTTGATATTTTAGTAATCAGTGATTATTTGAGGCAAAACGGATTACTGGATTCTGTAGGGGGTACTGCTTATATTGCATCACTAACCGACAGGGTTCCCAGCACTGCAAATGTTACGTACTATGCAAAAGTAGTGCTTGATGCAGCAATTAGACGAGCACTTTTAAAAGTTTCACATAAAATTTCTGCTGATGTATTTGATGAAACCGTTGCATACTCTTCGGTGCTTGAGCAAGCTCAAAAAAATATTTTTGATTTAACTGATGCGGGGCAGTCAGCAACATTCCGAACCCCTAAAGAAATTATCCCTGTTGCAATTGAAACTATCGAAGCCCGCTCAAAGCACCGCGATGAATTTTCGGGTATTCCCTCCGGTTTTGAATTTCTTGACACTCTTACAAGCGGTTTTCAAAATTCCGAATTAATTATTATCGGTGCACGTCCATCAATTGGAAAAACTGCTCTTGCGCTTACTATTGCTGATCATATTGCAGTAACTTGTAAGATTCCGGCTGCGTTTTTTTCACTTGAAATGTCAGATATGCAGTTGATGCTGCGTTTATTTTCAGTTGAATCGCGGGTATCATCTTCGAAAATACGGTCAGGTAACCTGCGTCTTGCAGATTTTGAGCGTATTCAAGATGCTGCAGGACGGCTTTATGATGCACCGCTCTATATTGTTGATATGCCTAATATGAAATTACTCGATTTACGGGCAATGTCGCGTCAGCTTTGTTTACAACACGGTGTTAAAATTATTTTTATTGACTATTTAGGATTGATTACTTCAGAAAATACCATGATTCCCCGCCATGAGCGGTTTGCTGAAATATCGCAGTCTTTGAAAAGTTTAGCACGTGAATTGAATATCCCTGTTGTTGCCTTATCACAAGTAGGGCGTGATGCGGAAGGCAGTGCCCCAACACTCGCAAATTTACGGGAATCGGGTGCAATTGAACAAGATGCTGATGTTGTCATGTTTTTGCACAGGGCGAAACGGGAAGACCCAGATACGGAATTGATAGTTGCAAAACAGCGGAATGGACCCGTTTCAACAATTAATCTAGAATTTATCAGTGAATGTACACGGTTTATTTCAAAAAGCCGAAATGAATAGATGGTGTACTAGGATTCCGCAGAGAACAAATCTGCTCGGAAGCTGTTGTTTCTGAACGGGTCTGTTACTTGTATTGCGGAATACTTTTGTCAGAAAGTACCGGTAACCGGCTTAACCATACCAGCACATCGTATATTATTTTGGAGAAAATACAATGCACTATATTCAAAAAAAAGCAGCATTTTATGCAGGACTTATCTATTTCTGTGCAGCAGTGTCAGGCTGTCTTTCAACAGCAGAAAATACGCCTGTAAGTAATTCCCCTGCACCATTTTTACCGGATAAAACAGCAAGTGTACAAAAAGATATTCTGCTTATCTTTACCGGTTCTGACTGGTCATCTGATTCACCGCTGTTTATGCAGCATGTCCTTACTGCAGAAGTAAGAGCCGCTATAGAAAAAGATTTTACCGTACAGTATATTGATCTGCCGAGGAATACTGAACACAGTGATGCACAGGATTTACAGCGGAATTACTTACTGTTTTCTCGATACCATGTTACTGATGTACCGTTTATTGTGATGCAGACCCCTGAACAGGACAGTTATGCTGCACAGCCGCTTGCCGGCGGTCTTACAAGCGGTACTGAATTTATTGCAGTGCTTGATTCATTACGCAAGAACCGTGAAGCGGTTACAGCAGCCCGGAATCAGGTTACACGTGTTTCCGGCTTTGAGAAAGCTCTTGCAATAGACAAACTATTAAATACTGTCCTCTATTCCGACTCTCATCAGTATGATTCATTGAGAATGCAAGTACCTGATTTGGATCCGGATAACCGTTCAGGTTTAAAAGGAAAATATCTGCTCATTACAGCAGATATGCACGCAAAGCAGTTTGCTCAAAAAGAAAATTTTACCGCTGCAGGAGATGCGTATAAAGCAGCTGCAGAAAGCGGTATTTTAAATCCGGAGGAATTACAGCTTGCATGGTATTTTGCTGCCTATTCATACAGTATGTCAAAAAATAGTGCAAATGAGCAAATTGTAGCGTGTTTGCATAATGCCATACAGGCAAATCCGAACAGTACGGCAGTTGAACAGCTCAAAGAAATATTGAAAAAATTAGAAAGGAGATAGCTATTTATGATGCCGCCCTACATATTTGCTATGTTACAACAAATTGCCCGCGGTATCGCTGTTCAATTCGGAAGCAGCTGCGAGGTTCTTGTACATGATTTAACAGAAGACCACACAAAAAGCTCAATTGTAATTATCGAAAACGGCAGTGTAACAATGCGGAAAATAGGTGATGGTCCATCGCATATCGTACTGGAAGCATTGCAAAAGAATCATAACACCCTTGAAGATAAATTAAGTTATTTAACAAAAACAAAAGACGGGCGTATTTTAAAATCAAGTACAATGTTCATCAGAGGAATTTCCGGTTCCATTGATGCGGTTCTTTCTATTAATTTTGATATAACTGCATTACAAATGACAGAAAATATTATGCATCAGATTATTGCTCCTTTAAGCGGAAAACAGGAACCGGAAAATATACCGCAAAATGTAAGCGATTTGCTCGACGAATTAATAGAACAATCGGTAAAACTTTCGGGTAAGCCGGTTGCCTTAATGAACAAAGATGATAAAATTGCTGCTATCCGTTTTCTTAATCAGTCAGGAGCCTTTTTAATTACAAAATCAGGCGATAAAATTTCAAACTATTTTGGAATTTCAAAATATACGTTATATAGTTACCTTGATGCCGGCGGCGGTACAGAAAAATAATAAATTTTTAAAAGTATCTTTTAAAATTGTTGTATCTGCTTGACAAAAATGTAATCTTATGCTAACTTATAATCATGCAAGAGAACATCTTGCAAGGAGGTTCCTATAAGTTAAAGGCGTTCGTAAGAAGTATTGATAAGTGTGAATGATTTATACTCTATTTTAACCTGCTCCATCTTGCATACTCCTGGAGCAGGTTTTTCTTTTTTAAAACGCCTTTAAAAGTTCAGTTTGTACAGGTGTTTTTAATTTATCGCAATATGCAGCACAGCCGTACTCCCGCCGCCGGAACAAACAATTGTTTCTTGTTCACTTACGCCTATCTTACTCCGTTGTGTGCCGAATGATACTTTGAGCCGTCCATCAGGCTGTTTTTCGGGTAGTAGGCTGTGTACAATGTCCGTTCCATGAGTAGCTTTCACGGTGATTTCTACCGGCTTTGAGTGCAGCGGCTCCTGTTTTATAAAAAAATGAAAACTATTACTTGGCTGTTTGTGCTCTAAATGTGTTTTGTTCAGTGTATATTTTGTAGTGTCATGGGAATCCTGTTTAATAGCAAAATTGCCTTCTTCCAATACTATGCCCTGAAACTTCTTCCAGATAGTCAGTGAAAAAGATTTTTTTACCGCATTTGTTACCGGCTTATTTGTTTTAGGATCAATCGGGAGAATATAAAATGTTCTTGGCTTTGCTGATGTAGCAAATCGGCAAGGAAGTACAATAGGAGTATGTGAATCTGATAATTCGTATACTGTCTGTGTAAAACAAGATGATTTAAAACCATCTCCATACTCAGTAATCCAAAAATGTTTGTATGCAGTGCTATCGTTTTCAAAAGTAATGCTGATAGACGGCTTTTGTGCATCACCAAGCGTGTATTCAGTCATATCACAGTCAACGGTGTCTACACGGGCAATATTATTGTATACGGTAAATAGTTTTTCTACAATATATCCCTGAAAAACGGCACGTATTTTGAATTTTTCTCCATGCGGGATAACCGTTTTGTATTCTTCATTAATAGTTACCTGTCCATTGCTCAATGCAATCCATTTTCCGGCTTCAAAATGGGGATTACCACATTCAATACTCCATACGGCAGGATGTTCTGTTTCATCTTCTGCATGAGGGTGCTGTAGAGAAAAATTAATGGTTTCATCTTTATACATACAATCCGGGCCAGTAAGAGCGGGAACATTCTCTACAAACGGTTTAAGGGTAATTTTGACTGTTTGCTCATATCCTGCCTCTGTACCGCTTGGAGTAATCCGTATCAGTGCTTCGCCTGCCGCAATATTTTTATCGGCAGCTTCAATGACAAAGCGGTACGGGTTATTTTTATCTTTACTGATGCGGATATCCGTAGAATCAGAGGTAACGGCAAACGCTGCATTACTGTATGCTGGTGCCGGTGTAACCGTAAGTACTGCAGGCTGTCCGAACGAAACAAATGGGGAGGAAAGAGTAACAGTGTATTGTCTTTCGCCGGCAGGCTTTACGGTAACAGGAGAAACCCTGACAGTGCATTCGGCACATATACTGCTGTCGTTTTTTAAAACCGCTTTTACTACTGCTGTACCCGCAGTATGCTGTGCTGTTATAACTCCTTGATCGGTGCAGGTAACAATAGCAGGATTATCAACACTCCACGTTATCTCCTGCGGAAAATTTTCCGGCAGCACCTTTGCGGTTACGGTAAAACTTTCTCCATATACTAGTTCCAAGGAAGTTTTATTGAGCGTAATAGTAGCTGTAATATCGGTATTTGCACTTGGATTTGTATCCGGCGCAACCTCTGCAACAGGCACTTTACACGCCCATAAACTGATAATGCATGCAATAGTTATACAATACTGCACTGCTTTTACTAAATGTTTTTGCATAATATACCTCCATGCTATGCGTTTATAGAGATATATGCGCTCCGTGAAATTTTTGGCAGTAATTTCCGCATTTTTTGCCGGCAGCATTCACAATTGACCCTTGACATAGTAGGTGTATTCTGGTTGTATACAATGCCATGATACAACTATGTCATTTACATAAACGATACGGAGGACTCAATGCGGTAGATGATATAAGCCTTGAAATTCCCTCCAACACCATTTTCGGCATTATTGGAAAAAGCGGAGCAGGAAAATCAACACTTGTACGGCTGATAAGTCTGCTGGAAAAAGCCGACTCAGGAGAAATTTATTACGACGGTACGCGTGTTGATATGCTTGCCGGCAGGCAGCTGCGTATGCAAAGAAAAAAAATCGGTATGATTTTTCAGAATTTCAACTTATTTTCATCACGGACAGCTGCGGGAAATATTGCCTATCCGCTCGAAATTGCCGGTATGCCCAAAAAAGACATTGCTGTTAAGGTTGAACAAATGCTTGCACTGGTCGGGCTTGAAGGGCGGGGAGATGATCGGGTAAGTACCTTATCAGGCGGACAAAAGCAGCGTGTTGCAATAGCCCGTGCCTTGGCTGTATCTCCCGATATTTTATTTTGTGATGAAGCTACCAGTGCCCTTGATCCGCAAACAACACGCTCAATCTTAGAATTACTCAAAAAATTGCAAAAAGAAATGCAGTTGAGTATTGTAATGATTACACATCAAATGGAAGTTGTGCGGGATTGCTGTAATGCAGTTGCAGTTATTGATAACGGGCGTATTGCCGAGTCCGGCAGTGTCCGGGAAATTTTTGCACACCCCCGTTCCGCAGTTACAAAAGATTTTCTACTCCATATTAATCTTTTGAACCCCGAAGACAGCCGGATTATCCGGTGGACAAAACACGGGGGAGCATACACTTTACGCTTTACCGGCGAACTTACGCGGGAGCCTGTTTTAAGCAGAATTGCACGGGATTATAATATTGAAATAAATATTTGTGCAGGCGGAATGCAAACTGTCGATGAAACTGTTATCGGTACTCTTTTTGTTGATATTAGCGGCAGTGCAGAAGATAAGCAAAAAGCCTTTACCTATTTAAATGCAAACGGTATCAATGTTGAGGAAACACAATTATGAGTTCATTTTCTACCCTGTTATATTTAGTGAGAACAGCAACAGCCCAGACACTTTCAATGGTATTTTTTTCCACCCTCTTTTCATTATTACTCGGTGCTCCGCTGGGGGTTTTGCTCTGTGTTACTGCTGAAGATAATTTACTGCCGAAACCGATTCTCAACCAAATTATCAGCCGATTCGTCAATGTTCTCCGTTCATTTCCTTTTATCATTTTGATGATTGTGCTGTTTCCATTATCCCGTATGATTATTGGAAAAAGTATTGGTACTGCTGCAGCGATTGTGCCGCTTTCAATAGCTGCCGCCCCTTTTGTTGCACGAATAATAGAAACCGCATTGCTGGAAGTTGACCGCGGTGTTATTCAAGCAGCAATTGCAATGGGGTCTTCAAACTGGGAAATTATTTTTAAAGTGCTTATTCCGGAAGCGATGCCTTCGCTCATTGCAGGAATTACCCTTACTATTATTAACCTTATCGGCTATTCTGCAATGGCTGGGGCAATAGGCGGCGGCGGCTTGGGAGACCTTGCAATCCGGTACGGCTATCAGCGTTTCCGAAGCGATATTATGCTTGCGGCGGTAGTAGTCATACTGATTATGGTAGAGCTGATACAGTTTGTAGGAACCCGTATGAGCAGTGCAATCGCTAAAAAACGCTAACAAAAGCTGCAAATCGGTCTATTTTCGTGGAGCTATGTTGAAAAACTGTGTAAAAACAGACCGATTTAATTTTGCTGCACAGCGTTACGGCAGCAGCACATTCGTTTTTTCTATTTCATCAATTAGTAAATATTCTTTTTTCACAAAACCATAAAACCATGCTGTTAATGAATGCGGCAGTGTTGTAATCATTCCATTAAAGCGTTCAATTAAGATGTTATACCGCTTTTGTTTACCGATTATTCGCCGTGTATTTTCTTTTAGATGCATCATAAGAACACGGAAATGAATATTGTTATCTAATTGAGGATAGCGTGCGGTACAGCTAAAAAGCTTTTGAATATCCAGCTCAAGCATATTTTGTGTATTTTGGAATGCATGAAATGCCGCATGATCCGTGAGGATCTTTAAGCATTCGCTGCCGTTACATACCGGTTCGCTGGCGCAGGCAGCGGTTTGTTCTAATATTTTATCAAATAATAGTGTATCATCACTATCATATTCTTGCATAACGGCAACAATATACGGGATAATATCTTTTCGGCTGTGGTATACACTTTCAACCTGACACCACAAAATCTGTATCTCTTCATTTAAAACAGTAATATCATTGTATGCACTATTGAATAAGGATAAAAAATGAGCAATTCCTGTTCCTGTACCCAAAAAAAGGATAAGTAACACTATTTTAACAATGGTTTTCATATTTTTCATATTCCCTCCCATTCACTCTGTACAATAGTTATTGGGGGTATAACCCATAGAATGAGAAAAGGTTATAAAAATAACACATAATACTGTCAAATTTGTAGGCTGCATATTGTTTCGTTCTTCAAAACTGCATCGAGATATACAAGGCACCGGCTGTTATATTCCGCGAATTTTCAAAGTATCGCTAAGCAGCTGTAATGCACGGATATATGCCGCAATTCTGAATGAAGTTCTATAATGCTCTTTAATCTGCCACACTTTTTCAAATGATAAAAGCATTTTTTCTTCCAAACGCCGGTTTACTTCTTCTTCTTTCCATGCAAATGATTGAAGATTTTGCACCCATTCAAAATATGAAACAATCACGCCGCCTGCATTTGCAAGAATATCCGGAATCACGAGTATTCCTTTCTGCTCCAAGATGCAATCGGCATCGGCAGTTACCGGACCGTTAGCCCCCTCTGCAATAATTGCCGCTTGAATACTCCCTGCATTTTCCGCAGTAATTTGATTTTCTAATGCTGCCGGAATTAAAATATCAGCTTTGCAAGATAATAGCTGTGTACTATCAGAAAAACGCTTTGCAGTACCTGTGTAGGCAGCAAGTTTTTTACCGCTTGCATGCAAAGCGTGAATCTCTTTGAGGTTTAACCCATCAGGATTATACAGTGCGGTAGATGAATCTGACAAACCGGTAATCACACAGCCCCGTTTTTCAAGCAGTTGTGCTGCAGTAAAACCGACATTTCCGCAGCCTTGTACCAACACAGAGCAGCCGTAAGGCGACCGGTGCAATTTTTTTAACGCTTCGAGTACGGCAATCATCACCCCTCTTCCCGTTGCTTCGGTACGCCCCAGAGAGCCGCCGATTGCAAGCGGCTTACCGGTAACAACAGCAGGAACAGGCTGCCCTGCCAGCTTGCTGTACGCATCCATAATCCAGCCCATCACACTGCCGTTTGTTCCGACATCAGGAGCAGGAATATCTTTATGCGAGCCGATAAATGGTGCAATCAGTTCAGTATAGCGGCGTGTCAGCCGTTCCAGCTCACCTTTTGACAACTCTGCAGGATTTACCGTAATACCTCCTTTCGCACCGCCGTATGGAATGTCGGCAACAGCACATTTAAATGTCATCCATGATGCAAGTGCACGTACCTCATCAAAATCTACCTGATGATGAAAGCGGATTCCGCCTTTTGCCGGTCCCCGTAGGGTAGAATGCTGCACCCGGTACCCTTCAAAAACACGGATTGTACCGTCGTCCATTTTTATCGGTACAGATACGTGCAGCTCCCGTTCAGGATGCTGGAATACAATATAATCCGACGGTGAAAGCGATAATAGCTTTGCTGCTTTTTCAAGCCGCAATAGCATCTGTTCATAGGTGGTAAGCGTACTCATCATAACAATATCCTTGCAAAGGTTGAATTAAGCTACTAAACCTGTTCAGAAACGGAAGTTCCTGCAGAGGTTTAATGCATACTTAGAGATAAGAAATCTGCTCTGTAATCATTAAAAGAGAAAAGATGTATATACTAATAAAATGTATAATAGCTCTGCTCCGAAATGGAAGTTTCCGAACAGATCGGCGAGTTCTAAACTGCACAAATTGCACGGTTTAGAATACCGTATTTTAAGGTAACCTCTTCCGATAGTATAATGAATAGAATATCGGAAGAGGTTTCTGCATAGACAATAGTAAATTAACGCTTGCTGAACTGGAATCTTCGGCGAGCTCCGCGCTGTCCATACTTTTTGCGTTCAACCATTCGTGAGTCACGCGAAAGCAATCCATTCGCCTTTAAGGAACTGCGGTTGCTTACATCAACCTGTGCAAGTGCACGGGAAATTCCATGAGAACAAGCACCTGCTTGCCCATTCAAGCCGCC
This sequence comes from Treponema sp., assembly GCA_052173295.1. GTDB lineage: Bacteria > Spirochaetota > Spirochaetia > Treponematales > Treponemataceae > Treponema. The sequence goes on along the minus strand of JBQMYW010000032.1, from coordinate 1,150 downwards.
GCCATACACGGTGATAACAATATCATAGCGTGTATCGCTTGCAGTAATAAACAAAGGACGCTTTGCCATTTGAATTTGCTCAGGGGTTGCAAAATATTCTTCCATTTTTTTATTGTTGACGGTAATATCCCCTTTACCTTCCCGAATATACACACGGGCAACAGAGGTTTTTCTCCGTCCGGTTCCAATTCCTATATTTTTCACAAGAAATACTCCTCAATATCAGTAAACAGTATAATGATATACGTCCATGCGGCGGCTATTAGTACGCACTCGCAATGGACTGTAATGACACGGCAATCAATTCTACCGAAAACGGAGAATTGCACAGCCTATACTACAGATCAATCGCTACAGGATTTTGTGCAGAATGCGGATGCTCAATGCCTGCATAGATTTTTACATTTTTTAGCAGTTTACGTCCAAGCGGTCCTTTCGGCAGCATTCCTCTTACAGCAAAATAAAGCGGGTCAGTAGGCTTTTTTCCAATAAGGGTATTAAAATTAACAGATTTTAATCCGCCTACAAAGCCTGTATGGTGATAATACATTTTATCCTTTGCTTTATTACCGGTTACTGCTACTTTTTCTGCATTAATAATAATAATGTAGTCGCCAATTTCCTGATGGGGAGCATAAAAGGGTTTATGTTTTCCCCGTGCCATTGCGGCAACTTTTGCTGCAACACGGCCAAGAGGCTTGCCTGCAGCATCAATAATATACCAGCTGCGGGGTGCTTCATACTCTTTATAAAAAATTGTTTTCATGTTCTCTAAACCTTCATGTTTAATATCGCAGATAATGTGGGTGAGCTAATTTATCACAAAATAAGAATGCAGTCAATGCTCTAAGAATGTATTTTCAAGACACGGTAAGTTGTAAAATGTAAAATTATATTTTCTTAGTATTATGCAATTACGGCTCAATGGGAAAAACTTCCGGCTAAAATACTATTTCTTGATAACGATATGCATTTTACAGGACTAAAGAACGTGCTGCAAAGTTACGGTTAAGGAGGACTGATTGAAAATAATTGATGAATATATTAAAATACCATAGATTTTAAAGCGGACACGCATTGCCGTACAAGGAAAGAAAAAAAATGGAAAAAATAATTGATTTTTATGAAAAAAGAATAAAAATTATTCTAG
>JBQMYW010000031.1:0-22479 GCA_052173295.1 Treponema sp. | reverse complement strand
CCTATGCGTATGTGCCCGGTGTTTCCCGTTTTTGTCCGGAAGGTATTGATGAAATTCTCCATAAATTGAGCTATATTAATAATGAAGCTGCAGCAGTTGTAGAACAATATTCGGTAACTATTCAGGGATTAATTGATGAGGCACGTAATTTAGCCTTGCAAAATGATGCACGGTCGGTAAAGCGTACTGTTGAAATAGAAATGATTATCAATCAACTGGAAACAAGGCTTGAAGGAAAATTAAATGATATTGCCGATCAAGGTTTCGGCTCATATCCAACGTATACCGCACTTGATTTTTCCCGCAAATCGCCGCAGTATTTATTTTATAAGCCTATTATCCGGTATGATCCGCAGCAGCCGGGGCAGTATGTGCAAGGAGTATTGTTTACAAATATTTCAATTGAACTTCTGCTGGATAAGCTTGACCAGCAGCAAAATAGAATAACTGGTTTAGTTATCGGTATTTCATTTGTCGCACTTATATTCGGTATTTCTGCTGCATGGTTTTTGAGTTCTTTATTCGTAAAGCCGATTGGGATACTTGCAGCACATGTCGCTATGATACGCGATACCGAGGACAAAGAAAAGCTCATTGGAAAATATGTTGTGATTAACTCAAATGATGAGTTTGGTGTACTTGCCGATACTATTAATGATATGACTCAAAACATAGCTTCGGCGGCATCGCTTGCAAAAGATTTGAAAGTAGGAAAAGAAGTTCAGAAAATGTTTATTCCGCTTGATCTGAGTGCTTCCGGAAAAAAACTTACAACAGGCAGTCACCGCGATACTTATTCAGAGTTTTTCGGTTACTATGAGGGTGCTCACGGTGTTTCAGGTGATTATTTTGATTATATCAAGTTAGATTTATATCATTATGCTATTATCAAGTGTGATGTTGCAGGAAAAGGAGTTCCGGCGGCGTTAATTATGGTTGAGGTTGCAACACTATTCCAAAACTATTTCCAAAACTGGAGTTATAAGACTAACGGTTATAATATAAGTAATATTGTTGTACGTATTAATGATGTTATAGAATCGCACGGGTTTGTCGGACGGTTTGCTGCCTTTACGCTCTGTATTATCAATATGTTTTCCGGTGATGCATATTTTTGTAATGCCGGCGATAATATTATCCATATTTATAGTAAACGTGAAAAAAAACTTTTAACTCATACGCTGCATCCCAGTTCTGCCGCAGGAGCGTTTTCTTCAGAACTGATTAATCTGCGGGGAGGTTTTCCTGTGCAGAAACTTCATTTACATTGCGGCGATGTTCTATTCTTGTATACGGACGGTATAGAAGAGTCTAAACGTGCTATTCTGTCAAAAGCCGAAAAACAGCTTCCTGTACAGTCTGCTAAGGCTGTTGAAGAGAATGCTGACCGTAAGCCGCATGTATCCGGCAATAATAGTGAAGAGTTAGGCAAGGATAGGGTAGAGGCTATTATTGATGCTGTATTTGCTCATAAAACTTTCAGTTTGAAAAAGATACAAACCGATGTTCTGTTTGAGCAGCTCGATTTCGATTTTTCTACGTGCAATGGCACGATCGAAGATGCTGTTATGGCATTAATTTCTGTAGAAAAAGTATTTAGAATGTACAAAGATGATGCCGCTCATTCTTTTGATTGTGTACAGGTTGATAAGAAAATAGATACATTTTTAAGTAAATACTTTCTTCAGTATGATGTATATTGTAAGGATAAAGAACCGCATCCTATTTATGATGAATATTTTTATTACAAGCATATAAAAGAAGATGTACAATATGATGATTTAACAATTCTGGGAATTGCACGGCGTATACCGATGTAGGCGTTTTTATGGGAGTATTCAATATGAAAAAAATCTTATTGATTATCGGTATGAGTGCAGCATTTTTGCTGCTCTCAGGTGAAGAGCTTAACACACCGCAGAATAGCACGGTATCTTCCGAAATTACTACTGTAAAAGCTGAAACATCTGTTGATGATATTGAAAAAGCCCGTGCTTCGTTACTGTATGGTACAGAATCCGAAGTACAAGAAACAATACAAGGAATAGATAAAAAAGATTTTGAACTGCTTGAAACAGCTTTGATGCAGGTTTTTCAAGAAACAGTAAGTCAAGGTATACGGGAACGGCTTTTTGAACTCTATCAAAAGTATGAGCATAAAGGGTTGCAGCAGGAGGCAGTTGCCGTACTGGAACAGTATACGGAAAAACGCCGTACGCATATAAAAGCTGCATTAGCCTATTTAACTGCAATAAAACCGGAAATGCATGATACGCTCCGTTCGCTTTTACGGCAACTGCTCGAAGATGAGGCAAGTGAGTACGGCACTGAAATAATAGGACTGATCGGTGCAATAGGCAGTACGGACGATGCTCTTTTTTTAGTTGAATTTTTTGAGAAGTACACTTCTGATAGTGAAAAACAAGAATTGATTATCAAACAGCAGACTGCTGCAGCCCTTGAAAAAATCCATGATGTACAAACATGGGATTTTCTTCTTGAACGGGCACAAGATGAAGATGAAAATGCGTATATCCGTGCTAGTGCCGCTGCAGGGCTTGCTCAAATTGGAAAACCGGAAGCATTTGATATTCTTGCTGCATTTTTTTCATCACCGGAACCGCTGTTGCGTACAGCAGCAGTGAAAGGGCTTACTGCCTTTAGCACTCCGGAAGCACAAAAACTTCTGCTGCAGGGGTTTAAAGATGACTATTTTAAGATACGGCTTGAAGCTCTGCAAACAGTGCAAAAAACAAAAAATGCCGCAGCGGTTCCGTATATACTTCATCGTGCAAAATACGATTCTGTTGAAAAGGTGCGGTTCCTCGCTGTAGAAACGCTGGCTATGCTCAATAGCAATGAAGGTAATCAGTGGTTAAAGGAAACTTTCAGTGATTCAAAAAAGGGAGGAACTGTACGGGTCAAAATACTTGAAGCGGCACTGGAGCATAATCCTGCCGTTATTCAAGCAGATTTGGAAGCTGTTATTCTACCGTTGGTAAAAGATGATAAGCAAAAATCATTACGCTATGAAATGGGCAAAGTTCTTGCAAAAAAGACAAATTCTGCTCCAAGCAGTATTTGTGAGGCATTTTTAGATAGTTCCGATGCCCTGACAAAAAGTATCGGATTAGATATGTTTAAAACTAATCGTTATGCAGGTGCAGTGCCGCTTGTTGAAAAAATTGCTCAAGACGAAAAACAAGGAACTTTGTATCGGAGAGCAAAAACAGTATTAAAATATTAGATCTGATATTTCAAGGTAATCTGTTCAGAAATGGAAGTTTTTGAACAGGGTTATTCCGGTTCATATCAAACTCCATAGGGAACTCTAAACATATACGAAAAAAAGAGCAAAGAGAATAGCAGCGAGGCTCGCAACTAACACATAAATCCACCAGGGAAGCCTGTCATCACCGGCGTTTTTTTGCGTATATCGAAGCCCGCTGCCGGCAGTATTCCGGCTGCCGGATTGTGTTTGAGAGGAGCTATTCACTGCATAACCGCAAGAGGGGCAGCCGTTTTTAAAATCTTTGTGCACACCGGTAAAACCGCAAGAGGGGCAGCGGACAGATGCAAAAAAACGACCGCAGTGCGGGCACATCATCGCATCGCGGCGTACTTCTGATTTACAATGCTCACAAAAAAACTTAGGATTATGCTGATGTGCCATAGCCTATGATGAACAGCCGCAGCTGCATGATCCTGATGAACAGCAGGATTTTTTTTCTGTTCCGGTATCAGTTGTTTTTTTTGTGCTTTTTTTATGCGTGTCTGTGGTATAAAATCCTTTGCCGGTAAAATTTAAGCCGAAGCCGGCAGAAAACACCTGCCGGACAGCACCTCCGCAGTGAGGACAAACTGTTACCGGAGGATCAGACATTTTTTGTACTATTTCAAATGTTTTGCTACACGATTCACAATAATAATCATACGCAGGCATACAATCTCCTTAGTTATCATGACAAATAGGAGACTTGGGGCTTGTCCTTTTGTACAGCCACAAGTCTATTCTATAAAAGCTGATGCTTAAACCACTTTCAGCATCTGTATAATTTCCGGTATAGATAGGATTCCATTTTCTACCAACAGATAAGAATCCTGTACAGAAATATCCGCACGGATACTATTTTTTATCAAAAGTTTCAATATCTGTGCAGTTCTTTCCGTAGGGGTTTCAAAACGGGCAGAAAACCGGTAATAGTTTTCTTTGTACGGGGAAAGCCTTAACACAATACGTGTTACCGGCAGCTGGATATCGGTTAAGCCTGAAAAAGCAGAAAAAAAGACCTCAGGGGACTGAACAAACACCGTAATAGCAACAGGTTCCTGTTCACCGTACAAAAAATCGGGAGGAAATTGTACCCGCTCCGGCATACATATCCGTGATACAAATGCCTCGCTTTCTCTTGTGTTATCACCGAACAAAAAATGCAGCTGCGACGGGCTAAGCACGGCATCGGCAACGGTACTATGAAAATAGCTTATCTTGAGCGTATTTATTTTTGCTTTTTTCTTTACCCACCCGTTTTTTTTAGGAAATATCAAACCGGAAATACCGGCAGGATAGCCTCCTTCTGCATATAACCGTACCTCAGGGTGTATACCGGTATGCAAACCGGCATACACCCGTGTAGTTCTTGAAAAAAACCGGTGTGCATCTTTTTCAGTCATAAAACGGGTAAAATAGGCTGAAAGCAGCTGCTCATTTCCTCGTACGGGAGCTGCAATATATATGTCTGCACTGCCGCCGATACTACCAAACGGGTTTGCACGGTTATCAGGGAGGTGTGTTACACAGCCGGCACTGAAAAGCAGTACCGGCATCAGTATGCACAGACACCGCAGCCTAAGATACGCAGACATTAGTGTTCCCGTTTTTCAAGTGCGGCACGCCACACAAGCCCCTCTCCCATATCAAGTTCAGAGGAAGAGGCTCCAGCGGGCAGGGCTTGCAGATATGCTGCTTCAACAGCTAAGGTTTCATTCATCAAATACTCTTTATGCGTATTAAAGGCTTTTTTCAGCAGCTCATTACCGTCCGGATCAGTACCTGAGACAAACACAGCGATTCTGTCAGTTACGGCAAGCCCTGTTTCCTTACGCAAATTCTGTACTGAACGCACAAGATCACGGATATAACCTTCAAGGAGCAGCTCTTCCGTAATTTCTGTGTTCAAGGCAACGGTAAGGGTTCCCTCGTTAAGAACTTTCAAATGAGCCTTTTCAATCCGATTAACAATAACTTTCTCTTGTGTTATATCAAGCGTTTGACCGTCAATATCAATGCTCAATGTAGAACCGTCAAGCAGTGTTTCAATTTCAGCGGAAGCAAGCCGTTCAATATAGGCTGCAGCGGTTTTCATTTTTGCACCGAGTTCTTTTCCCAATACTTTGAAATTGGCTTTTGCACGGTATTCAACAAGATTATCTTCTTTTTCATGGAAAATAACTTCTTTTACGTTGAGTTCTTCGATAATGCTGTTTTCCATTTCGCGTAATACCGCTTTTTCCTGTGCATTTTTTGTAACAATTTCTACTGCTTTTAGCGGCTGGCGGATTTTTAAGTTATATTGATACCGCAATGCCCGTCCCATAGAAACCGCTTTTTGTACTGTTTCCATCTTGAACTCAAGTTCGGTATTACGGGCAGAGGCTGCGTACACCGGATAATCGGCAAGATGTACTGAAAGCGGATCAGCGTCAGTACGCAGGTTCTGCCAAATGCTTTCTGTGATGAATGGAATAACCGGAGCCGCCGTTAAGACAAATTTTTTAAGAACGCGGTATAAGGTTTCATACGCCTGTGCTTTATCACCGTCATTTTCGCTTTTCCAGAACCGGCGGCGGGAACGGCGGATATACCAGTTGTTGAGTTGATCAATGTAGGAAACAATCGGATCAATGGCTTTTGCAAGATCATAATCGTCCAATGCACCAGATACTTCCAGTACAAGCTGTTCCGTTATCGAAATAATCCAGCGGTCAAGCGGGTTGTTCACATTTTCAAGGAATGATTCGATTGTTTCATCTTTTCCGTCAAGCTTTGCATAAACCGGAGCTGTGATGCCGTCAATATTTGCATAGGTAACATAAAAACTATAGCTATTCCATAAGGGAATAAGGATTCCTTTTAAAATATCACGTACCCCGTCATCGGAATACTTGAGATCGTCTGCTTTTACTACGCTGGAGTGCATCAAAAAAAGCCGCAGTGCATCAGCACCGAACTCATTGACTACCTGATTGGGATCAGTGTAGTTCCGCAGCGACTTTGACATTTTTTTTCCGTCGCTTGCGAGTACCAACCCGTTGACAATGCAGTTTTTAAATGCGGGGCGGTCAAATAATGCGGCAGCAAGTACCGTAAGCGTGTAGAACCAGCCGCGGGTTTGATCTAATCCTTCAGAAATAAAATGTGCTGGAAAATGCTCTTCAAAATAGGCTTTATTTTCAAAAGGATAATGCTGCTGTGCGTAGGGCATTGCCCCCGATTCAAACCAGCAGTCCAGCACTTCAGGAATGCGGTGCATGGTTCCGCCGCATTTTTTACAGGGGATAGTAATGGTATCAACAAAATGCTTGTGTAAATCTTCAGGATAGGTTCCGCTTAAGGCTTGCAGTTCACTGCGGCTGCCTACACAAACAGATTCTCCGCAGCATTCGCATTTCCATATCGGCAGCGGATTTCCCCAGTATCTATTGCGGCTGATTGCCCAGTCGCGTGCACCTTCCAGCCATTTTCCGAATCTGCCGTCTTTGATGTGTGCCGGCTGCCAATGAATATGACTGTTTGCTTTTAAAAGGGAGTCTTTTATTTTTTCTACCGATACAAACCAGCTGCCGACTGCACGGTAAATAAGCGGGCTTGAGCAGCGCCAACAGTGAGGATAGGCGTGCAGAATTTGATCACGCTTTACTAATTTGCCTTCTTTTTTCAACCGATCGATAATGTCTTTATCAGCATTTTTTACAAAAATGCCGTGATAGTCCGGAACTTCATCGGTAAATTTACACTCGGCATCTACCGGACACACCATCGGTACCCCGCTGCCCTTGAACAGTGTGCTGTCCTCCTCACCGAATCCCGGAGCAGTATGCACAATACCGGTTCCGTCTTCTGTAGAAACAAAATCGCCGAGCAAGGTTTGGAATGCTCCTCTGCCTGCATTATCGGAAGAACCGTCCTGCTGTACCGTTAGTGAGGCAAAGTAGGGGAACAGCGGCTCATAGCACAGTCCGGCAAGTTCACTGCCTTTTTTTGTCCATACAATGGTACATGTTTCCGGTTCGCGGTAGTACGCTGAAAGACGGGACTGGGCAAGAATATAGTGTTCTGCTCCGTCCTGTACCAGTACGTAGTCAATATCAGCACCGAGGGCAAGTCCAAGGTTGCTCGGCAGTGTCCACGGTGTTGTTGTCCATGCCAAAATAAAGGTATTGGACGGCAGCGGTTGAGCAGCAAAAGCTGCCGCTGCCTGAGTTCCCGCAACCGGATAGCGGATTTTAAATCGAACTGTTATTGCAGGGTCATGCACATCTTTATACCCGCCGAGATTGAGTTCATGGTTTGATAGCACTGTAGAACAGCGGGGGCAGTATGGCAAAATATAATGCCCCTCATACAGTAAGCCTTTTTCCCAAAGCTGTTTCATTACCCACCAAATAGATTCCATATAGGCAGGTTCCATGGTTTTATAGTCATTGTCAAAATCTACCCAGCGTCCGAGTCGGGTAATGGTTTCCCGCCATTCTGCAACATACCGCAAGACACTTGCACGGCATGCTTCATTAAATTGTGCGATACCGTATTTTTCAATATCGGTTTTTGAGTTAAGTCCTAATTCTTTTTCTATTAAATTTTCTACCGGAAGTCCGTGGCAGTCCCAGCCGAAACGCCGCTCAACTTTCTTTCCTTTCATGGTTTGATAGCGGGGAATAATGTCCTTAATGGTACTCGGCACAAAATGCCCAAAGTGAGGAAGCCCTGTTGCAAAGGGAGGGCCGTCAAAAAAAACATATTCTTCTGCATTTTCACGCTGTTGAATAGATTTTTTGAAAATGTCATGCTCTTTCCAAAATTGTAAAACCTCTTCTTCCTGCTTCGGAAAATTAACTTTCGGATCAACCGGCTTATACATTGTGCTGCTCCTCACAAAAGACACTGTGAATTTCTTTTATTAGACCTATTCGATAACTTTCGTTATCGAATAGGTCGACGAGTTCTAAATCGTACAAATAGCACGATTTAGAACATCGCATTTTAAGGCAGCCTGTTCTGAAACTGAAGTTTCCGAACAGGTCTATTAGTAAGTGAAAAATAGTATACATTTTTCAACGATGATTTTAAACGCATCGCCATTCGGCAACAAAGCTATCGAATAGGGCTAGTATACCGTTTTTATGCGGGTTCTGTCAAATATCCGAAAATTCATGCTGAAGCCGCGGCTGCGAAATCCTCCACCTTTACAAAAGTTTCCTTTTATTGCAGAATGTGAACCCGTAGGTTATTTATGAATCTTGAAGCATTTATTTTAGGCTGCGGCGGTATGATGCCTTTGCCGTACCGTCATTTGACATCTGTTTTATTGCGGCGTGAGGGTGATTTATTTCTCTTTGATGCCGGTGAGGGAACTCAAGTTGCATTACGCAAACTGAATTTACGGTGGAAAAAAATCAACACAATTTTTATTAGCCACACCCATGCTGATCATGTAACCGGCTTGCCCGGGATTTTAATGCTTTCTTCACAAGTTGATAGGGAAGAACCGTTGTATATTATCGGCCCGCCGAAAATTAGAGAATATGTTGAATCTTCCCGCCGTGTTTTGGATATGTTCATCAATTATGAAATTATCATTAAAGAGGTAACAGACCCCGGCATTGTTTATGCTGAAGATGATTTCCATGTACGGGCATTTTGGCTTGACCACACGAAGCCCTGCCTCGGCTATGCATTTGAGGAATTTCCGCGTCCGGGTGCTTTTGACCCTGATGCTGCCCGCCGTTTGAATGTGCCATGCGGGCCTTTATGGGCAAAATTACAGAATGGAGAAACAGTTACCGCTTCTGACGGTACACAGGTACAAAGCTGCCAAGTAGTAGGCAAACCCCGCAAAGGGCGTAAATTCAGCTTTGTAACTGACACCCGTTATCTGCCCTCCATCGCCGCTGAGGTAGCCGGTTCTGATTTTTTTGTATGCGAGTCTATGTTTGGGAAAGGTATGGAAGCAGATGCAGCTGAGAAAAAACACATGACCTGTACACAAGCAGCTCAAATTGCAAAAGATGCAGCAGTTAAAAAGCTCGCACTGATTCATTATAGTCCGCGGTATACAGATCATGAATTAAAAGCACTTTTAAAAGATGCTCAAAGCATATTTCCTGCAACTGTATTATCAAAGGACAGAATGATAGAACCTATCGAATATATCGGCTAGCGGTATTTTTGCAGGGTATTTTAGATATATAGAAGAGAAATATACGGTTCTCATTCATTCATTCAGTCTATCTGCCGATATAAAGTAATATGAAGTCTCTTGTTGTATTACTCGCATCCGGTATAAGCGGGTATGCGTTGCAGCCCTTGGCAGAAAATGCTCAATCAGCATTTTCTGCAGCACTGCAGCGTGCTGTGCAATTACCGCACTGTGCTGTAGTTGCTATTACGGTACAAAATGATGCAAAAGCAGCATTGCAAGCACAAGCTGTGCAGTGCTTGTCTTTAGCAGATCAAAAAAAGCTTATTTTCATTGATCAGCCGGCAGATACTGCTGCACAGTTATTTCAGCTGCTGCTGCCGCATATCAGCGGAATAGATGCGGTGTTTTTTAGCTGGGGCGATGCACCCTTTCTTGATGCCGCAAGTTCCAAGGAGCTGTACCGGCGGCATTGTACCTATAAAGCAGATTATACCTTTGCAGATGGGTATCCGGAGGGGCTGTTTCCGCATATTTTTACGACAGCCTTACTTCGGCTTGCTGCACAGTTGCCCGCAGCTGCAGAGCTGCCGCTTACCCGTTCATTTTTATTTGATTTGATAAAAAAAGATATAAACGCCTATGATCTTGAAACAATGATTGCTCCGGCTGATGTCCGGCACTTACGGCTGCATTTTTATGTATCATCAAAAGCACAGTATTTGCTGTGCCGGAGTTTTGTAGACATCACTGCCGAAAATTATGATACGCTCATTACTGAACGCCGGCCGGCATTGCGTCTTTTGCCTGCTTATTATGGTATAGAAATTGTTGCTCATCAGCCGTTGCGTTCATTGTATCAGCCGCCAGTCTTTGACGCAGCGTTTTCGCCGGCGTGCTGTATGGCGGTTGAAAAAGCGGCAGCTATTTTTCATGCAATTGCTGATTTTTCGGAACATGCAGTGGTATCGCTGTCGCTGTATGGGGAGCCGCTTTTGCATCCGCAGATTACGGACATTGTGCGTGCAGCTTTATCGTATTCAGGAATTTCTCTTCTTATTGAAACAAACGGAACTGCTGCAGACAGCACTGTTTACGAAGAAATTGCCCGCATCGCTGAATCTGCCCCTGCACGCACTAACGGCCGTTTGCCGATATATTGGATTGTATGTATTGATAGTGTCAGTTCAACTATGTACGCAACAGTGCACCGCATTGCTGCTGTCGAAGATGCGTCTGTACTGCTAAAAAAAGCAGTAACCGCCGCTGAACGGCTGAGTGTACTGTTTCCTCATGCAGTATGGACGCAATTAATCCGTATGAATGAAAATGAAGAAGAAATGGAACCTTTTTTCCGCTTTTGGGAACAACAGCAGGCAAAACCGCTCATTCAAAAATATAATCATCTGTGCGGAGTATTGCCGGATCGCCGTGTTGCTGATATTTCTCCGCTTGATAGACATCCGTGTTGGCATCTTAAACGGGATATGTCTATTATGAATGACGGAACTGTGCCGCTGTGCAGAGATGCTGTTGGAACATCTGTTGTGCTGGGAAATGCTTTTTGTGATTCTCTTGCAGACATTTGGGAGCGGGGTAGTATCTATTATAGTGAGCAGATAAACGGGCTATACAAAGGAATGTGTAAACAGTGTGATGAATACTATACCTATAACTTTTAATGAACGGAAAATTTCTCATACTATTATTGGAGGCACCCGTTTTACCGGCCGCACTGCTGAAGAATCTTTTTGTGTGATTGTATTAAACCGCGGGAGAAAATATTACCGGACTGTCTTTTTTGAGGAATTGACTGCTGCCGGTTTTTCTTCGATAATATCTATCGAACTCAATAATCAAATTGCCGGTATAGAATCTCTTTCAAATAAATATCCGTTTATTAAATTTTTATTTCCCCGTGAATCTCTTACAATAGGAGAAATGATAAATATTGGTCTTGCAGAAACTTCAGCTCCTTATGTCTTGGTACTCTGGAGTGATGTACATATTCCTAAAGGGAGTTTTACAAGCGGATTGCTTGAGAAAATTAAGGAAGCCGATTTACTGTGTGCAGCACCGGTTTTATCGAATATACGGGGAGAATCCCTGCTGAATCAAATTGTACCGAGTTTGCACGGTAATAGTTTTTCAACAGAACAGCTCGCTTGCATAAAAGATAAAACAGCAACAATCTATCCTTATGATTTTATAGGGGTATATAATAGAAGTAAATGTATACAAATCGGCGGTTTTGACTATGCAATGCATAATCCCTATTGGCAAAATCTTGACTATGGGTTTAGAGCTCACCTCTGGGGAGAATCTGTACGGATTTTTACGTCATTCCGTGTTCAATACGAAACAGAATCTGCTGCGGAAGATGTATCAATAGATGCATCGTACCGCCGGTTCTATTTAAAAAATCTTGCACAAGAAATGGATGATGAGGGGGCATATATCCCCTATCGCCTGTTTATTCCGTATATGCGGAAATCAGGTTTAAATCCTTTTGCTGCATGGAAATATTTTTCTGCTGCCCGCCGTTGGACAGAAGCAAACAAATACAGGTTTAAAACAACAGCACGGCAGCTAACCGCCCATTGGGAGCCTTTTATATGAGAGATGGATATACAGGGGTTGCCGTTATCGTTCAAGCCCGTCTTGGTTCGTCGCGGTTGCCGCAAAAAGTGCTAAAAATGCTTGGCGGTAAACCGCTGTTAGCATATACACTTGAAATGATGAAGAATGTACCTGCAGAACGGTATATTCTTGCCTGTGATTATGCTTCGGTACAGGCGCTTGCTCCGCTTGCTGAAACGCATGGCTATATGATAGCTGCCGGGTCAGAAACTGACGTACTCGGCAGGTTTTGTTCGGTAGTGAAAAAATTTGAAAACTCTTTGCGTCCTATCAGTATTGTGATACGGGCAACCGGTGATAATCCGTTTTTATTTTGGGAAGCAGCTGCCGCTTCCGTTACCCGCTTTATTGAATTGGGCGAACCTGATTATTTTACCTTTACCGGTTTACCGCATGGCAGCGGGATAGAAGTGCTGAAAGCCCGCAGTTTGCTTTCGGCGGAGCAGCTTACTGCAGATGCCTATGACCATGAGCACGTAGGCCCTGCCTTATACCGTCATCTTGAGCATTTTACCGCTATCCGTGAGCCTGCCCCCGTACAATGGTACTATCCGGCGTTGCGTACTACTGTTGATACGCCTGAAGATTTTACCCACGCGGAGATGATTATAAACTATCTGCATAAGAATGCTGTACCTTATCCCTATACACCCCATGATATAGTCCGTGCGTGCCGGTATATCGAGCGTCTTACTGTTTTTATTCCCTCAGTGAAAGCAGGGCAGGGCAGCGGGCATTTGCGGCGTGTATGTTCCCTTATGCAAAGTCTTGCAGAAAGTATGCGGTGTGTGCTGTATATCCCTACTGGAGAATATCCTGATTTTGTTACCGCAGTACCGGAAGAATATGCTATTACGCATATCGTACATGAAATACCGGAAAAGACCTGCCTTATTATACTTGATAATTTTAAAACCGGAAAAGATGAAATGCTCCGGTTAAAGCAAATTGCTCCGGTTGTTGTAATTGATGAAGGCGGAGAGGGCAGATGTTCTGCTGATTATGTCTTAGATATTCTTCCCAATCTTATGTCCGGACAGCATACCCGCACTGCAAAAAATACCGCAGTGCAGGAGATAGCCGCCGCTGCAAATATGACAAAAACCGGATTTATTCCGCTGCCGCAGACTCGGAAAACTGATGACTATCTCAACCGATTTATCCGTAACGGACGCTTTTTTTTCTGTGCTGAAGATGCAGGACAGGGAACCCGCCGGGAAACTGTATTAGGACAAACAAAAATTCTTGTAGTATGCGGCGGGGAGGATGCAGCCCGTATGGCAGAACCGCTCAAACAGGCTCTTATGCCGCTTACCTCCGATCTTACTGTTATTGATCCGAATATTTCAGGCTATATCCCCTTTCAAGTAAATGTACAAATGTATAAAAATATAGAAAATCTTAGGGAGCGGCTTTGGGAATGGGATATTGTGGTAACGCATTACGGCTTTACCGCATTTGAAGCATTAGCGGCGGGCTGTGCGGTAATTTTAATTTCTCCAACTGAATATCATTACCGGTTGGGTATTGCTGCTGGATTTTCTGTGCTGCCGCCGGGTATTCCGGCAACCGCGGATTTTCAGCATATAATAGAAACAGGTATTGCAATGCCTGCTGCAATTACTGTGCATTCCAAACAGGAAAATCCTGCTGACTTTATTTTAAAATTATCCAATGCGGTTGTACAGCACTGCCCGCTGTGCGGTGCACTGCCTCCAGCGTGTCCGTGTGGACGATCAGAAAATAAAACAGTATGTTTTTGTGATTCATGCGGTATGTATTATCCGTCATTTATTGCTGCAGAAGAAAAATCATATAGCGAGCAGTATTTTTTTGATGAATATCAAGCACAATACGGAAAAACCTATCTGGAAGATTTTGATTCCATTAAACAGCAAGGGTTGAGGCGGATGCAGCATATTCAGCAGCTCTATGCACGGATTTTTAAAACTAATGAAAAACATCTATTGCTTAATGGAGTAAATAACGGTACAAAGCGTATTTTAGATATCGGCTGTGCATACGGCCCCTTTCTTGCAGCAGCTAAAGAAAGCGGTTGGAACCCTGCTGGTACCGATATTTCTCCGCAGGCAGTTGCATATATCTGTGATACTCTGGGAATACCTGCCTGTCAGGCTCCGTTCCCTATTTTGCCGGAATCCTTTCCTTTTATGCTGAAAAACACCTTTACCGGACAAAAAACGCAGACAGTGAGCATATCATTGCGGCAAAAAAGTTTTGCTGCAGTAACCATGTGGTTTGTGATTGAGCATTTTCAAGATCTTGACAGTGTGCTGCAGAAAGTACATCAATTACTTATTCCGGGGGGGATTTTTGCATTTTCTACCCCTGCTTTGTCCGGTGTTTCGGGCCGCTGGAACCGTAAGCATTTTTTTGCTGCAAGTCCTACTGATCATTATACCCTATGGGATAGGCGGACAGTTGTAGAGCAGCTTACACGATACGGATTTTTAGTAAAAAAAATAGTGTCAATCGGGCATCACCCCGAACGCTTCCCCTATTCGGCAAACATAAAACGGAATGGATTTTTATGGAATATATTGATGTTGATAAGTAAAGTATTTAAATTAGGTGATAGTATGGAAATTTATGCAATAAAACGGGGTTCCGTCCATGATGATGACTAATACAAAAAAACAGCGGCTATTACTTCTTGGAGCCGGTTTTATGCAAGGGGTTGCAATACGGGAAGCACAGGCTCTCGGCTGTACGGTTGCTGCTGTTGACGGCAATCCGCAGGCAGTTTGTGCCGGTGAAGCAGATAGTTTTACAGCGATTGATTTAAAAGATGTACCGGCTCTGGTAAGCTATGCAAAAACACTGCAAGCTGACGGCGGATTGAACGGTGTATTTACTGCCGCAACTGATTTTTCTGCTTCTGTAGCGGCAGTTGCACAAGCCTGCGGACTTCCCGGTCATTCATTGGAGGCGGCACTGAATGCAACCGACAAAGTGCGTATGCGCCGCTGCTTTGCCCGTGCCGGTGTATCTTCTCCGGCATTCGCCGAGCTTACCCGTGCTGATCTCAGCGATACAAAAAAACTCACTGCCTTAGTGCAGCAGTTGCCGTTTCCGCTTGTTGTAAAGCCTGTTGATAATATGGGAGCACGCGGCTGCTGTACCGTGCATACTCAAGCGGAACTGTGTACAGCAGGCACTGCTGCACTTGCGTATTCACGGTCAGGAAGAATTATTGCCGAAGAGTGCATAACAGGGCAGGAGTTTTCTATTGAAGGCTTGATTTTTGACGGGCAATTATATATAACTGCCCTTGCTGACCGGCATATCTTTTTCCCGCCGTACTTTATCGAAATGGGGCATACAATTCCGTCATGCTGTTCCGATACCCTTGCTGCTGAAATTATGTCGGTATTTGAACAGGGTGTGTACGCACTTGGACTGCATGAAGGAGCGGTGAAAGGCGATATCCTTGTAAGAAACGGAAAAGCCTTTGTTGGAGAAATTGCAGCCCGTCTTTCAGGCGGCTATATGTCCGGCTGGACGGTCCCGTACAGTTCAGGTTTAAATGTTACACAGGCTGCAATTCAGCTTGCACTGGGGCAGCGTCCAGCATTGCTATATGCAGGAAGACCAGATTTTGCCGTACCGCTTAAAACGGTTTCTCCCCATTTTTCCGCTGAACGGGCATGGATTTCTATTCCGGGAACTATTGCTGCTGTTTCGGGGCTTGAACAGGCTCGCCGCTCCGCCGGTGTGTTAGCCGTATTTCCGCGGACACAGAGCGGAGATACGGCAGTATTTCCGCAGAATAATGTAGAAAAATGCGGCAATGTTATTGCGGCAGCTGATACCTATAAGGACGCAGCATCGTATGCGGAAACTGCTTGCCGGCATATTATTCTGCGGCTTAAACCGTGCAGCGGCGAAACAGATGCATTTCTCAGCGGATTAAATCCGCTTGTGTCAAAGCAGCATGAGTTTCCGCCGAATTTTGTTCAGTTTCCTTGTTTGCCGTATCAAACTTTTACTGAAGCATGTGAAAAAAGTCCGTATATACGTGCGGATAGGTTTTGTCTTCCTGCATTCCTTGCAGAACATCTTGATACAGCCTTTGACTTACAAGGCAGAACCTTACGGCTGCTGCTGCAGCAAAGCCTTGATCAAGAACCTTGTCTTGCCGAATTACTAACCGGCAATGCTGAAAACAGCAAGCAAGAGCATTTTTTTAACGGAGTAGAAAAAAGCCGGTATTGGGCAGCCCTGATACGCGGAGGTATTCAAGGCTTACTATACTGCTATGATTGTACCCATGCGTAAATTGTATGCCGCAGTATGCTGTATGTGCATAACTATACTCTCTTTGTATGCTGCGGAATCGGTTATTACCGTAACAGCAGCAGGAGAGAAGCTCCATGCAGAAATGACGTGGAATCCGCTCACACAAGAAATTATATTTTCTGTAGATAATAAAACCGCTTCCTGCAGGGTTGGGGAGCCGCTGGTTTTGTTCAATAAGCATGATGCCCGTTTTTTAGCCGCACCGATGATGCAGGATTCTGTGCCGGTACTGCCTGCTGAACTTTTTACCCAACTGCAATCTTTTTTTACACATAATACTGCTGGTACAGGCAGTACCGCCTCGCTCTTCCGTGTAGGAGCTGTGCTTATTGATCCCGGTCATGGCGGCAAAGACCCTGGAACAATCGGCTCATATCAAGAAGACGGTAAAAAAATAACAATTTACGAAAAAGATATTGCCCTAACGGTGTCACTAGCAGTATATAATAAACTGAAAAAACAGTATCCTGATAAAAAAATACTGCTTACCCGCTCTGATGATAAGCATTTAGAGCTTGAAGAACGGGTTGCACTTGCCAATACTATACCGCTCAAAAAAAATGAGGCAGTGTTGTTTATTTCCATTCATGCAAATTCTGCCGGTTTTAATAAACGTCCCTCCGGCTTTGAAGTATGGTATTTGCCGCCCGGCTACCGGAGAGATTTACGGGATTTAATAGATAAAAATTCTGCTACCCAAGAAATTTTGCCTATTCTGCATTCAATGCTGGAAGAAGAATTTACAACAGAAAGTATTTTAATTGCAAATAGTATTTTAGATGGGCTTGACAAGCAAATCGGCAAAGAAAGTAAAAACCGCGGGGTAAAAGAAGAAGAATGGTTTGTAGTAAAAAATGCAAAGATGCCGAGTGTATTAGTTGAACTCGGGTTTGTTACAAATCCCGAAGAAGCAAAACGTTTAAATACGCCTGAATACTTGCATCGATGTGCTGTAGGCATATATAATGGGATTCAGGCATTTATTGCACGGTTTGAAAACTCCTAATTAATGAGAGGTTGTATGCAGTACATTACAAAAACCCGGATTATCTGTTGGATTTTACTTACAGGAATTGCACTTACCCTGACAGCTATGCATGCAGGAGCAAAAAGCGATAGACTGCTGCTGTATTTTCAAGATACGAGCGGTACTATTGGTACAGAAGTCCGCTATGTACCGCGTGCTGCTCAAAAATCATTGAGCAGCACCGTAGTAACAGAACTACTGCTTGGACCAGTTGACCGCCGGTTTTTGAAACTTGCTAATCCGCAGGTTATACCGCATAGTTGCTTTTTGCGGAGCGGTACGCTGTATATTAACTTTCCCGAAAGTATTTTATTTCCGCCGGAAACCGGATCAGAATCTGATACCGGAAATAATCTTGATTTTAAAACCGTATATACACTAATGCGGAAAAATATTCTTACAAATTGCAAAGATGTACAGGCAGTATGCATCTATATAGACGGTAGACAGGTATATGAGCAGCTGCTTGACCAAAAATAAAATAGCAGCTATCGTATATGTTAGGAACCTTTCCTTAAATATAGGAGGTACTGGTATGGTTATTACGAAAAAAACTGCGATTGCAACAGTCTTGATATGCACCTTTGTTCAACTATTTGCATTTGATTCAGGCTTTATATTGGGCTTACGGGCAAATTTAACCGGTTCGCTTACCGATCCTAAAATTAGTAAAAAAGATATGGATTTTTTAGGCGGTGATAAGATGAAAGGGACACTCGGCTATGTTACAGTAGGAGAAGCTGAACTTACCTATTTATTCGATTCTATCCGCTATTTTAATTATGAAGACAATGCAGTATTCGGCGGTGTAGGCTGGGCATTTAATCTTGGACTGGGGCAAGGCTTTTCCGGGCAGATTTCAGGACAGTATGAGCAATCATTAAATGATGGTAAAGGAAAAGATGTTGAAGTATTTTGCCGTATTCACATGAATCCAGTGCTTACGCTTGGTTCAGGTGTAAAGGTTTTTCTCCTTAAAAATAGAATAACGTGCGGGCTTGGGTTAGGGCTGCGTATGCCGCTTGATCCTCAACCGGTGTATGAACTGTATAGTAATCTTACACCCGAAGAAGAAAAACAACTGCAAGAGCAGGGGTTTGATCTTACCAGTGAAACTGGTACACTGATTATTTCAGAAGACCAAATGAAAAAAATCAATCCCATTGGCTATTTGATAAAAACCAGTATCGAGTATAATCAGCCGTTTATCAATAATATGGAAATTATGGTTGGTGCATTTTTGTCATATACTATTTATAAGCCGAAATATATTACAATGCCGAAAAAACTGATTAATGCTATAGAAAAACGAAATCCTGAAAAAGATGTAAAAAACACACCGCTTAATTCTTTCTATATGAATTCTTTTGACTTTGGAATCAGTATTGGGCTAAATTTTAAGGTTTAAGGGGGCAGTACTTATATGATGAAAAAAATCCTAAAAGTAGCTTTTTATGGTGTTCTATTTTATGAAATCCTTGCTCTTTTTGCGTGTAATCCGGTCATTGGGACTCCTTTTTATCCGCGTTCAGCCAATACTATCAAACCGGCTCTCTTTAGTATTAGGCTTACTGTTGCAGGTAAGGAGGCTACAGCAAAACTTTCCAGTACACCGAAAGATGATCTGCATAAGTTAGAGCTCTATGCAGCGGCGAAAGAATATATGGTAACTGTGCCGTATAGTTGCGAAGAGCTTTCTGCTGAAGATATCAAAGTAGAATCAGTAAACTCTCTTATTAAAAGAGAAAACGTTCCCGTTGAAATTACTATGAACGGTGAAGCAGTTCCCCTTATTACGGGAAAAACAGTCCCTATCACTATCAAGATACAAGATACAGCCGGTTCTTTTGGGGTAATTGAAAAAGTCATTAAGGTAACACGGCAGGATCAAGCAGCAACGCAGCAAAATTTGATACTAAAATCGCTGGCTGTACACAGCATTCCTGTTACGGATCTTTCTTCTACCCCCTCCACTGTATCAGTTCCCTATGGATGTTCAGCAGTTGCCGCTAGTGATATTACTGCAACATTTACATTGAATAATGAAGATACTGTTATACCAGTTGAAATAGATGACGCACCGGTAAAACTACCAGAAAATAATACAACCGAAGTGTTGATACGGGTAAAAGAAAACGCAGGACAATATAATGCGTTTGAAAAAAAGATTGCTGTTTTTCGGGAACAAAAAAAAGATGATGAAGATACAGCATTGCAGCTTGAAAGCCTTTCTGTTCTAGGGTACGATGCCAAAAGTGGGATGGTTCGATTGCCTGATATTGGGAGAGCTATCACGCCAAACGATGTTGTCGCAGCTTTTAAAGATTTTGGTGTACTTGATGTAAGCTTTGAAGGCGGAGACATACAATTAACCGATACTGCACAGCTTACACTTTCTATTCCAGCACGTAAGGGACGGTATCTTGCTTGGGCAACAACGATTAGGCTCATTAAAGATACTCAAATAGTTGTTAATCCTGAAGATAAAAATGGAAATAAAAAGTACAGTATGTCTGTAAAAACAAGCGAAGAAGAAATAGACCCATTTAAATATTATGATGAAAACTACGGCTTTCCCGCTTCAAAATTTGATGAATGGGTAGTGTATATCAGCGGCTTTAATAGCAGTACGAATATTGCGAGTTATCAGTTTAAAGATGGTACATGGTCTGGTTCCCCTGAAGTGTATGCAGGTCCTGATTTTGGTTCGGGCGTAAAAACAATGAAGAGTGTAAAGTTTTACCGCTATAAATCCCGAAAGGATCGCTGGGGGGGAACTGAGCCGCCTCTTTTTAATGCGGAAAAAGAAAAACGCTTTTATTTTTACCGTTTTACCGCATCGGGCGGCGTTGACCTTGATAACTCCATGTTTTGTGTTGACACCTACTCTAAATTTGTCTTTTTTTACAGCGAACCCGACACTGTTAGCGGTTTGGGCGTACCGAGCGGCTGGGTTGATTATGCAGCACCATCAAGAGGTAAGCATAAAGAATACCCGGAGCCCTTTTATTTAACTGATCCCGTAGGATTTGTGAAAGAAAATGGACAAGTGGTAATGTACAGCTGGGTGCAGCAGAATATTACTAAGAATATATATGCTGCACAAAAAAACAGTGAATTTACCAAACCCGCAGAACAAAAGGCAAGCGAACCGGGGTACTCACCGTATAGATATACAATTACAAGGAAACATCAGACCGTAGAGAAAACGGAAAACCCGGCGTATACCGTTACGTTTCCGGTTATTACCCGCCAGCCTACTGCTATACGCATCAATCCTAACGCAGAGGGAGAACATACCTTTAGTGTGCGTGCCGTCCCCCCTCCCGAAGGTGAACAGCTTTCCTATCAGTGGTATGAAAATACTATTCAGTCCGATCAGGGTGGAACACTTATTGCCGGAGCAACAGAGGCTGTCTACACGCCGGATAAAACAAAAAATCAGGATTGCTATGTGTATTGTGAGGTAACGAATACAAACCCTGCAAATGGAAAAACCGAAAAAGTATGCTCGTATGCGGTAAAACTACTCATAAAAGAAGGCAGCCTCACGGTTGATGCTGAACAGCCTCGAATTATTACACAGCCGCAAAACTATGTTGTTCCTATTAATACTGAAAAAAAAGTAACGCTCACAGTTGTAGCACTTGTAAAGGACAAAGGCAAACTTTCTTATCAGTGGTATAAAGCAGCCGATAAAAATACTGAAGGGGAACAGATTGCTGGTGCGGATAAAGAAGAATATGCATTCACACTTACGAAAGCCAGTACTGCTGCTGCCGGTATAACCTACTATTACTGTGAGGTAAAGAATACTAATGCAACTGTTGATGGAAAAACGGCTGCAGTTGAGATAACAAAGCGTGCCGCAGTCGAAATTGAAGAATCCTATCCGGTCGAGTTTTCAGCTGCGGTAGAGCAGTCAGAGCCGGGTAAGCTATTTGGCACGGTAACGGCAATTTGCAATGGTAAACAAATTGATTCGGGAACATATATAAAACGCGGAAGTACTGTTACGTTCTTTGCTGAGGCTAAAACAGGATATGAAGTACTCGCATGGACAAATATGCCAGCCGGTGCAGTTTCAGAGAATAAAATAGTTGCAAGGCTGACCGTTGGAACCGGTAAACCGGATCCGGTGGTGGTAACATTCAGAAAGATACCGGATTCACGAGTGTTGACAATTACAGCTAAAGAAATAAAAAATAGTAATATGAAATATGATGATAGCTATCCATATACCTATTTTGTCTTTAATCTTTATGCAAAAACTGCCGCAGAGGGTGAGTTTCAGTCTTTATGGCATGCGAATAACGGTGAAAAATTATCTTTAAGCTGGCATTCTCAAACATCTAAAGCACGGAAAATATATGCTGATGAACAGCTAATATCAGGGAAATCCGTAGAAAAAACATTTAATAATCCTCCTAAAGAGTATAGTATACAATTAGATGTGCAACTCATAAAATATCATGATACTACTACTACTTATGTAGGATATGAAAAATACTTATCAAAGTTTGGTGATAGCCGTGTTACAATTTTATACAATAAGGAAAAAGATACTTGGTCATTGCAGCCGGTTGAGGATAAAAACAAAGACAGTGTTGCAATTGAATTTCCTAAACCGTTTGTTTTAAATCGCCGTGAATCAAAAGATTTTACAATTAAATATATAGGATCAGATGCTGGAAAGAAAGCAGTAGGTACTGTTGAAGTTACCTATACCCTTAAATGGGAGTAACTGTTTCCAAGTACACGGCATATCAAATGCGTTGTATTTGATATCGAATTTTGCACGTTTTGCTTAAAACACCGGTCTTTAAAGCAGTAGCGATGTTGACCTGTTCAGAAACTTCCGTTTCTGAACAGGTTTAATTTACAACACCCGTGTTGCAAATTATCTTAACTAGCCGATTAAAAATGTACACAGAGGTATATTTTTAATCACAGCTTTGTAGTTGCGGTTGTGTAATGCTGGTTCTGCCATGGTAACCCTACAGTGCTTCAATTTCTAATTGAGACAGTCCGGTTATCTTAACAATAAAATCGGTATCACACGCAGACTGCTTC
>JBQMYW010000030.1:0-23539 GCA_052173295.1 Treponema sp. | reverse complement strand
CCTTCGGCAATGCCTGCTCTGCGTGCATCCATTTCAAATGATTTTAATAACATATACTCCCTCCGTTTTTCTTCGTCTTCTTTGGTTTCATTTACTCGCCGGTCAAGCTGTTTGGTAAATGCCGTTTCCGGTGGTTTCCCGTTCATATACGATAAAAAAGCTCTTAAATCTTTTTCGGCATGTTCGGCAGCTGTACTGTTTGCAATTATTTTTGTTGTGCCGTCATTAAAAATCTGTCCTGTTTCTCTGCATGAAGGGATTATCGTGTAGAGAGGTAAACCTTTCTGTAAATAATCAAAGGTGCATAAAAAGATAATAAAGGTATCGGGTAAGTTGTTGTAGTCTCCGCCCTTATTCACTGCACTGTTATCAACAGCACATTGATAGTATCGCATACGTTCAGGCAGGTTCTTTTGGTCGGTGGTTTGCATTTCCACATCGTAGAGCTTGCCGTGTTCGTCCTCAATCATAATATCGAGCCGTACACCCTTTGAGGCGATTTGAGTTTTTATCGGCTTTTGCTGAAAGAGCTTTATTATCTTACCAACCTTATCTTTAAGCAGCATTGACAACAGTTCCTTGCACAGCATGGGGTCTTCCATAACAGTGCAAAACATATAATCATCAACAATAGTTAAGTCGTCAAAGTTTTTCTCCATATGATACTCACCTCTTGTGTTATAAATATAGCATAAGATCGGGTAACGGGCAATTATGTTATTGTATAGGGAAAGTCTCTTGCACCTTTGCAGGTTCGAATGTAATGTGCGGTAGGGTTTAAAACCAATTCGGATTACCGTGCTGCTTTCTATGTAGGGAAGTAGATGCTTTTTGTAAGGTAAAGTTTTTAATCCCCCGCCGCATTATCCGGCGGAGGGATTTTTTATGTGATGAGGGAAACCGCGGATCGTGCCGAGATTTTTTAATCTTTACAAAGACGCTAATCAATCTTGGCATTCCTTGCGGTTAATTTTTAGGGGAGCTAGCTTTTAAAGCTTTTCAATTTCTGCACTGTTTAAACCTGTAGCTTGAACTATTTTTTGGGTTGAATCACCGAGTTGCTTTAATATTCGTGCCGTTTCAAGGGCTTTTTTGTAAGAGCCGTCGGCAAAACCTTTCTGTATACCTTTCTGTATACCTTCGGCAATGCCTGCTCTGCGTGCATCCATTTCAAATGATTTTAATAACATATACTCCCTCCGTTTTTCTTCGTCTTCTTTGGTTTCATTTACTCGCCGGTCAAGCTGTTTGGTAAATGCCGTTTCCGGTGGTTTCCCGTTCATATACGATAAAAAAGCTCTTAAATCTTTTTCGGCATGTTCGGCAGCTGTACTGTTTGCAATTATTTTTGTTGTGCCGTCATTAAAAATCTGTCCTGTTTCTCTGCATGAAGGGATTATCGTGTAGAGAGGTAAACCTTTCTGTAAATAATCAAAGGTGCATAAAAAGATAATAAAGGTATCGGGTAAGTTGTTGTAGTCTCCGCCCTTATTCACTGCACTGTTATCAACAGCACATTGATAGTATCGCATACGTTCAGGCAGGTTCTTTTGGTCGGTGGTTTGCATTTCCACATCGTAGAGCTTGCCGTGTTCGTCCTCAATCATAATATCGAGCCGTACACCCTTTGAGGCGATTTGAGTTTTTATCGGCTTTTGCTGAAAGAGCTTTATTATCTTACCAACCTTATCTTTAAGCAGCATTGACAACAGTTCCTTGCACAGCATGGGGTCTTCCATAACAGTGCAAAACATATAATCATCAACAATAGTTAAGTCGTCAAAGTTTTTCTCCATATGATACTCACCTCTTGTGTTATAAATATAGCATAAGATCGGGTAACGGGCAATTATGTTATTGTATAGGGAAAGTCTCTTGCACCTTTGCAGGTTCGAATGCTTCGAATGTAAGGTAAAATTTTTAAGTTCCCTTGCTTCTGCTCTCTGTACTGCAATGTCAATATCATAGCCGTATTCTGCTACTAACATATTGATTACCTCGACAAGGCATATCTGCATTGAAACGCAGGCAAAGCATTATGTTTCTAGCGGCGGAACGGCAAGCAAGATGCCTGTTGCGGTAGGCATGACCTCCTACTATATCATAGACTAGGAGATTTTTAAAGGTATACTTCAGTATTTATAGAGACTCTTATTCAATGGTAAGATAAAGTTTGTAAGCCCCCCGTATCAAACAGAAGAGAATAAATTAAAATAGTACCTATCTGTTTGATTTAGTATTGCATTCTTGATTTTTTTGACATATAACATATAATAAAGCTGTTCGGTAACTTCGTTGCCGAACAGGTCTAATAATGATAGTGGGGTATGCTGATGGTATCATTATGTATTAATAATCAACTTGTCGAAGCTGAAGAAAATCAAAAGCTCATCCATTTTTTGCGGGACGGGCTGCATCTTACTTCTGTAAAAAACGGCTGCATGGAAGGTGCCTGCGGAACCTGTACCGTACTGATAGATGGTAAGCCGATGAAAGCCTGTGTACAGATAACAGGAAAACTAGCGGGAAAAAAAATCATCACATTAGAAGGGTTATCAGAACGCGAGAAAAGTGTTTTTCAATATGCATTTGCCAAATGCGGAGCTGTGCAGTGCGGTTTTTGTATTCCCGGTATGATAATATGTGCAAAAGGGCTCATTGACCGTACCGCGGATCCTTCTCCTGAAGAAGTAAAACAGGCTATTAAAAATAATATTTGCCGGTGTACCGGTTATGTAAAAATTGAAAAAGCAATTTTACTTGCAGCAAAAATGTTGCGGGAGGATATTTCTGTTCCTGCAGAAGCAGCATCTGCATATGTGGGTACTGATGCCATGCGTGTTGACGCTTGTGCTAAAGCAGCGGGCAGTGCTGAATATGCTGATGATGTATACCGTGATGGTATGCTGTATGGCGGTGCAGTACGCAGTGCCTATCCGCGTGCAAAAGTGCTTTCCATTTCTATTGATGAAGCAAAAACAATTCCGGGAGTACATGCGGTACTAACTGCAGCAGATTTACCCGGCTTACAAAAAATCGGTCATTTAAAAAAAGACTGGGATGTCCTTATTCCTGTTGGAAAAGAAACACACTTTTTGGGTGATGCAGTTGTTATTATTGCTGCAGAAACGCGTGAAATTCTTGAAACTGCTAAAAAAGCTGTCAAAATAGAGTATGAAGAGTTGCCCCCAGTGTGTTCCATTGCTGATGCAATGGCAGAAAATGCTGCACAAATCCATGAAACAGGGAATCTCCTTTCTAAAGAGCATCTTGTACGGGGAAATGCTGAAGAAAAATTGAAAAATTCAAAGTATGTTGTTTCTATGCATTATTCTGTACCGCCGACTGAACACGCATTCTTAGAACCCGAAACCGCAGTAGCAGAACCTGACGGTAATGGCGGTTTAATAATTTATTCAGGCGATCAAGGGGTATATCAAACAAAACGCGAGTGTGCAGAGGCTGCCGGTCTACCGCTTGAAAAGGTGCGGGTAATTGCTAAAATGGTCGGCGGTGGATTCGGCGGTAAAGAGGATATGAGCGTACAGCACCATGCTGCTATCCTTGCTCTCAAAACAGGTAAGCCGGTAAAGGTGAGTTTAACCAGAAAAGAGAGTATTATTATTCATCCTAAGCGGCATGCAATGGAAATGGACTTTACACTCGGTTGCGATGAAAACGGCTATTTAACGGCACTTAAAGCTGTTATTCATTCTGATACAGGTGCTTACGCCTCACTTGGCGGACCTGTTTTGCAGCGAGCCTGTACCCATGCCGCAGGTCCGTATAACTACCAAGATATTGATATTCTCGGCTGTGCGTGGTACACTAATAACCCTCCGGCAGGTGCATTCCGCGGATTTGGTGTAACACAAAGCTGCTTTGCCGTTGAATCAAACCTGAATTTGCTTGCCGAAAAGGTAGGAATTTCTCCGTGGGAAATCCGCTACCGCAATGCAATTCGTCCGGGACAGGTATTGCCGAATGGACAAATTGCCGATGATTCTACTGCATTGGTACAAACTTTAGATGCGGTAAAGCCGTATTATGATGCACACCCAAAAGCAGGTATTGCTTGTGCAATTAAAAATTCAGGATTAGGAGTCGGCATTCCCGATTTTGGACGGACAACCCTGCGGCTGCAAGCAGACGGTATTCATATATACTCCAGTGCAGCCTGTATCGGTCAGGGCATTGGAACCGTACTAATGCAAATTACCGGAGAAGTATTGGGCATTCCCCGCTCTTTTATCCATTATGAAACCCCTGATACATTGTATGCACCGGATTCCGGCAATACAACCGCATCCCGCCAAACCGTATTCACCGGCGAAAGTGCACGCCGTGCTGCTTGCGATCTTAAACCTATCTTAGAAGAAGAATTACGCAAACGCGGTATGACAGGTACTATTACCGAACACAGCGATGCTCTACCCGAAATATTTACCGCCTTAGCAGGAAAAGAAATATTTGCTGAATATGGAAGCGTTACCGATAAAATAGGATCGGATAAACCAAATCCCGTTAGCCACGTTGCTTATGGGTATGCGACCCATGTTATTGACCTTGATGAAGACGGCAAACTTGCTTTTGCAGAAGCTGCACACGATGTCGGCAGGGCAATCAATCCTACTGCATTAGAAGGACAAATTGAAGGCGGTGTTGTAATGAGCCTCGGCTATGCAC
This sequence comes from Treponema sp., assembly GCA_052173295.1. Classification (GTDB taxonomy): domain Bacteria; phylum Spirochaetota; class Spirochaetia; order Treponematales; family Treponemataceae; genus Treponema. The sequence continues at coordinate 18,853 of JBQMYW010000030.1, read as the reverse complement.
TTACAGAAGATTATCCGCTTAAAAATGGTGTGCCTACCGCAAAGTTTGGAACACTCGGACTATTCAAAGCACCGCAGGTACCTCCTATTAAGGTTGACATAATAGAAAATAATACCAATGATCTTGCTTGCGGTGCTAAAGGGGTCGGTGAAATTGCCAGCATTCCTACTGCACCCGCAGTTGCATTAGCATATTATCTGCGTGACGGTATTTTTAGGACAAAACTTCCGCTTGAAAGCACTCCGTATAGTAAAAAACGGTAGGCACCGAATGAATGGTAATTAATTTTAGCGCGGATTCTCGATACAAAGTAGAACAATAAACGTAACTAAATAATTAGACCTGTTCGATAACTTAGGTTATCGAACAGGTCGACGAGTTCTAACATCGCATTTTAAGGCATCCTGTTCTGAAACTGAAGTTTCAGAACAGGTTTAATATGCGGAAAATAAAGCAAGCGGATATAGAGTTTCACGGTTCGGGGGTGCAGGTTATTCAAGGCATGAATAAATCGGGCAAAACAACAGTTGCTCAATCTATTGCACTCACACTCAACGGAGCAAAATCTTGTGTACCCGGTATGATAACAAGCGGCGAAGAAAAAGCTGAAATTATCGCATATACAGATAACGGGCTTAAAATCCGCACGGTGGTAACAGATACCGTAAAGCAGGACGTTTCACGATAATCGGGTATGATGGTCGGATAATCAACAAGTATTACTGGGTAGGACTATGAATAGGTACAAACCGCATAAATACAACGTCGCAAGCAAAGAACGCCGGACAGCCGACGGCATCACATTTGACAGTATGGCAGAGATGAACTGTTTAACTGTAATCGCTCAAATAGCGCGATTACAGTTAAACGACGAGTTTGCCGTGCGGCAAACATCGCGGCATTATACACCGTTTCTCATTGCATTATGAAACGGTGTAATTCGACATCCTCAAAATTTGAAGATTTCTTCGTTGTCGAATTTTAAGGAATGCTATCTTGAGCTTAAAATGCTTGAAAACTCCGGTGTAATATCAAGTCTTGAACTCCAGCCGAAATTCTTACTAATCCCCAAAACCAAAAAAGGCGGCAGAGCCGTCTATTACAAAGTCGACTTCAAATATACCAAAGACGGCAAAATCGTATACGAAGATGTCAAAGGTGTAAAGACTGACGTATACAAGCTCAAGAAAAAACTCTTGCTTTGGCAATATCCCGATATTTGTTTTTATGAAAATAACGTGTGAAAAACCTTTTATTTGTGTTGCGTACTTTTTATGAGGTATGCTGCCTTACATCACTGTGAGTAGGAGGTATTCCCCATGAATGCGAACATACACGCCAATCCCGAAGATCGGGGGCTATATTTACTACTAGTCGGTATTCCCTTAGTCTATGGTAACTTGAAAGCACAAAAAACAGCAGATGAGTAAAATCTATCGGGAAACGAGGTTTTAAGGTATGTAGTAATAAGGGCAGAATGTGTATTATCTGCCCTTAAAATTTATTGCGATTTTGCCCGTTTGCCTGGCTTAGGTCGCTTTAAAAAACGTTCATAATCGGCTTTAGTGAAGACGTAAGTTTTGCGCCTACCCTCACCTAAGAAGCTAACGTTATTTTTAGCCGCCCATTTACGGATAGTAATAGAAGCACAGCCTGTTTTTTCAGAAATTTCATTTGTAGTCATAATTTTATCTTCCTTATTTAAAAAATCTGACTAATTACTTTGCCTGCAATATACACCGCAAGAAAAACCAAAAATAAAACTTTGAACCGCTTTGTCATATTGTTACTCCTTATAAATTATTGTATTATAAGGGCAGGTTGCAAGACCTGCCCGCCTTTTATCTAAGGGCTTTGATGATTTCGGCAATCGCTAAAAGTGCTGAGGATACTGCTATTATCCACTCTGTAACACTTGGCGGTTGCCGTTTTTTTTCTACCTTTCGACATATTCAAACCTCCTTATCTTTAATATGATTATATTATATCACTGTGATATAATTGTGTCAACTCTTTTTCTCGTTCTTATTACATCTTCATTTGTGTTACGTATCGGTAATCTCTTATACTTACACACTAAACAATAATAGAGGTGAAAAACGGTAATGGCTGAAAAATGGGAACAGCAGGAAAACGAAAGTGCAAAACAGTACGAGTATTTTAAAACCTTTCTTGACCTTGGAGCCTTGCGTACAATCCCAAAAGTGCAGGAAAAGTGTAGTAAAAGTGCATCATATTTGTCGAAATTGTCTGTACAAAACAACTGGATAGCCCGTGCCGATGCCTATGACCGCTACATTGACGAAATTACCCGCCTAGAAAATATCGAAGCAATTAAGAAAGCAAACAAAGAAAACATACAGCTTGCACAGGCAATAAAGTTCATTGTCGGGAAAAAAGCCCAACTACTTATCAATAAAATAAAAGAGGCAGGAAGTGATCCGGACAGTCTAGCCGAAGTTATAAACGAATTATCATGGAATATCTTACCGCAGCTTGCAAATATGGCGGTAGAGGTAGAGCGTAAGGCTTACGGCATGAACGATGAGATATTGTGTATCTCACTCGGTAATAATGCAGGAAGCGATATAGAACTCGTCAACCTGTTCGATAACGCAAGTTATCGAACAGGTCTAATACAACGAATTTTACAGCTGGCTTTCTGATGTATTTTATCTGTGTCAAACCGCTATTAACGGACGCGACATATACGCCGAAGACGGCGGGGTTACTGATGTATCTATCCGTTGGGCGGAACTGACGGCAAAAGATGATGTACAGGTTATGAATGCCCTTGCGTCCTTTATCAGTGCAATGGAGAAAGCACAAATGCTCGGTATTGTCTCCCCACAATCAGCCTTTAACACGCTGAAAACCTTTATGGCAATTCCGAACGACTACGAAACAGAAAAAGAAGCCGCCGCTAAGTGGATAAGATTAAAAATCAACCTTGAAGCCTTACAAGACAGAATTAGAAGCGGGGATATTGACGCAGGAGACGCAATCGAACAAGTATTTAAGGATACCGTTAGAGGTACAAGAGGTACTACAAGATGCCCTTGAAATGCGGCAGAAAGCCTTACAGACGGCTGAACGGGAGATAGTGAATGCGGTACAAGAAAGCATCAATGCAATAAAAGCAGAAATAGGCACGCACGGCGTTCTTAGAGGTGTTGGCAAAAAGCTCAATGCCGCTATTGAAGATCAAGCGGTACACTTTGCCGCTGAACTTGACCGCATTTTAGAGGCAGGATTAACCCGTGCCGCTTATGCAGGTCTTTCTATCGGGACAGGGCTTCTTGCCGCTCATACCTTTTTACAAAATAGCAAACCGCCAGCACAGCAGGCAGCCGGAAAATCAGACAGGTTCCGCCTGCTTAATCTTACAACCTTTGAAAAAGATTTACAGCGGCAAGCGGCGGCGATTGCAGAAAGCACCATGCATAAAAAACGGGTATACAATAAGCGAGAATTTATCCTATCGGAGCGTATCTGGGATTTATCCGGCAACAACTACCAAAAAATAAAAGAAATTATTGCAAGCGGTATCAATACCGACTGCGTGAAAGTTGTGAAAGCCTTAACAACGTATGTTAAAGAGGGGGCAGCCACCTTTGCAAAAGACTATCCTGATATGTATAAGCGTATGGGCGGGCGGGTTCCTAAAAACTTTAACTATGAAGCCTTACGCCTTGCCCGCAATGAGCTATCGGAAATATACTGGCAAACAACGGTAGACGGCTTTAAGGATAATCCTGCGATTAAGGCGGTAAAGTGGCTGTTATCCAATAACCGCATATCGGGGTTTCACGATATTTGTGATGAACTTGCATACGCTGATACGCATGGACTAGGGGCGGGGATTTATCCGGTAGATGATGCTCCTGCAAAACCGCATATCTGCTGCCTGTGTTCCCTTGCCCCCGTTATTGCCTCTGATTTACGCAAGGGGGACACTGCTAATACCCCGCCTGAAAACTGGAGCGAAATAAGAAGCCGGATAAAAAAATCCGGTGCATTTATCAATACTGAAGAATTAACGGAGAAAGAAAAAGCCGCTTTACACAAAAAACGGCATGAAGCATATCAAAGACGGCGTAATGCAGTGAAGCTCAAACAAACAGAGCTTGAACAAAAACTTAAAACACTACATGATAATCCCGCTGAATACGGCAGCGTTTACCGTGAACGGTACGGTACAGTATTAAATAAAGGAAAGCAAAACCGGCACATCTACGGGCATAAAACGGTACGGGAAAACGCAAGCTACTTTAAGAACGACTTTGAAACACTGCAAAAGATTATCAACGAGAAAGCTGGAACAGGAAAAAGCTATTTTGAGCGCAATGAGCTTGTTGAAATAATCGAAGATACGCGGTTAAATGGGTATGATATTGATAAAGATATAGGGAAAATAATCGGTGATGTTACCCATAAAGCAAAGCTGCATTATAGTAAAAAGGGGTATCATATTGTACCGTTTAGATCAAGACCACAAAAGGAGCAACAATGATATACAGTATTCAAACAGATGATGACTTATACAACTTTCAAAAACAATTTAAATATGCTGTAAATATTAAGGTTTATTGTAAAAATGGTACAAGCAAAATAGGTAGCTTTTACGGCTATACAAAAGCAATCGACAATGACCCCGAAATAGCCTCAATAGTTATAGAGGACGAAACGGGGCAGCTGCACGGCTACTGTCAAGACGAAATCGACAATATCGAAGTTATGGAGTAATACCCGTTACAAGCTATCTACTACACCTACGCCTCCTATTACGGGAGTTTTTTTTTACCCTCTCTAAACCTCTTTTTTCCACCCCTCAATTTGTGTTACGCATCCTGAATAGGGCATACTGCCCCTAGCTTTTGCAGAGTGGGGGCGTTTTTTATGAATGATATACAAGCATTTACAAGTCCTTTATTCGGTGAGATTAGAACCTATACAGAAAACGGACACCCCTTTTTCTCCCTTGCTGATGTTTGCCGCATTTTAGACTTACAACAGGTATCGCGGGTAAAAGACCGGCTGAATAAAGATGGGGTTATGAAATATGAAGAGAGATGGCATCCCCGTACTAAGAGGCAAGCAATCTAAATTTATCTTTATACAAAGGAAAGAACTTGTCAACCAGAACCGGTTCAAAGTTCAAAACATGGCGGTTAATGAGAGGGGCAGCCTGTTGTAAAAGCTGCACGGGCGAGCCTTTTTTGTAGGTATTAAATCGAGTAACGTTAAAGTGGTTCTGGTACTGATGTGCTTTTTTCAAAAAGTCTTGAGCACTGGAAAAATACCAGCAGGCATAAAATTCATCTTCGATATTTACTTTTAATCTCCCTCTTCATCATGCACGGACTTTTTTTAGGTTTTTTAGATAGGTCTTTAAGACCGGTCTTTAAGACCTGCTCCTTTTTTTTCCTGCCAGCGTTTTCTCCATTTTCTGACTGTTTTTACCGTGGTTTGAAACTGCCGTGCAGCTTTTTTGTTGCCGTACTGCAGTGCATAGCTGACCAACTCTTTTCTTAACAATGAGGGGTCTTTACTGTTTTTGTAAGATGCGTAATAATCCATTGCGATGGTATCTCCTTGGTAGTATTTTTGCTTAATCTATTTTGCCCAACCGCTACGGCTGCGGCAAGGGGGATACCATCTCTCTTCTTTGTCCATGAATATAGTAAAAAACTATTGACATAATGCGTAATACAAAGTAGCACTGCAGTAGGTTTTTAAGTGTAAGAACAACTATAGGAAAACCTAAGTCAAAAGCATTGCAAAATGCTCCTTTCTGATGTGAAAACAATCTTTTTTAATTACACGGCTTCAGTATGCTATGATACTACTTACTCATGATTCTGATTTCTCTCATACATCTACCCCCATTCAAAGCGGCAAGTATCCTGCGTTACCCTCTCGTTAAAAAATACCTCGTAGTAGTTAGGTACGGGCCGTCTTCAAAAGCATAATACTGACAACAGTAAAAATCAAAAACGGAAACACCGCACCGGCAAGAGGAGAAATATACTCCCATTTAGCAAAAAGCATGGTCATCATTTCAGTAATATAATACAGCGTTGCAATTGAAAGACTAAATAACAAGCTCATCAAAAGGATATTTTTTTTAAACCGCCCGCCGATTGAAACAGAAAGAAAGAGTACGATAAAAATAGTAAACGGAAATGAAAACCGGCGGTAGTATTTTGAAAGATGTTCATGGTAGGGCAGCCCTTGTTTTTTCAAATTTTGAATGAATATGCCTGCTTCTTCAATGGTCATTTCGTCAACAGAACTGATATTTTTTCTAAAGGTTTCAGGCGGTTCAGTAAAACGGCTTTCATCAATCGAGGCTGCATACTCGGCTTCACCGGCTTCATTCAGCATATACACATGCATATTCTCAATGTTCCAATGGCTGCCGTTCCAATGGGCAGAATCGCCGGTAATTGCACCAAGCACTGTACCTTTTTCAGTCCGTAGTACAATAAGCAGCTTAATAAGTTCCTGTGACGCATCATCATAAAAATCAGCTTGATATACAGTTTTCCCGGAATCAGAAAGAATGACAATATCGCTGGTGTTCAAATCCTGTTCCGGTTCCAAAAGGGCATTTACAAGCTGCACTTTCCGGTGTTGGTAGTGGATAAGGATGCGGTCTTCAAAATAAAACATACCGATTGACAGCAAAAGCCCGCAGATAACAAGCGGTGCGGTAAACATACCCAGCGGAATACCCGATGCAAATACAGAAGTCAATTCATTCTTTGCATACATATTTCCCATAGTGTACGATGCCGCAAACAGTACCGCAAGCGGCATCGCAAAAGAAAGACACTTAGGCAGATAAAGATACATTACGTGCAAAAGTGTTACAAACTGTACACCATTTTGCAAATACTGTGCAAGGTTTGCAAATAAATCCCCAAGCTCCAGCAGCAGCATAAAAAAGAGTAAAGCAACAATAAAAACAGGAAAGAAAAGCCGGATTAAATACCGTTGTAAAATGGTCATTTGAGCAATTTTTTTCCCAATAAAATAACTGAAGCAAGCAGCAGCATTGCATTCGGCAGCCACATTGCAGCACTGCCGTTCCAGTCAAGCCGGAGCGAAAGCGTTTGTCCGCCCATAAACAATGCCCAATAGACAACAGCAATCAAAAGCCCGATAATAAATCCGACACTCTGGCTATGCACCTTTCCTGCACTGCTGATTGCAAAAGCAAGCAGCACAAAAAAAAATGCACCAAAGGGAATAGAAAACTTTTTATGCAGCTCCATTTCATAAATATTAATCAGCCTGCGGTCTTCATTTTGTGCTTTTTTTTCCTGCACATCTTTATATAAATCAAGCGAACTCATTTCAGACGGTCCAATACTGTTAAAGTACGCTGATTTAATACTTTTTGCAAGTACATTATAGGTAATCCGTTCTCCGGTAACCGCATCATAGTTCTGTTTATTATCGGAACGAAGCATTAACAGGCACGGTTCCTGCATAGAAAGCGACATAACAATGGACGGATTCGGTGATTTCCCGATAAGAGCTTTTTCCGTACCAAGAATTCGTGTTGATTTATCCTCTGAAGTATCAATAATGAGCAAATTATGAATATGATTATCCTTAATTAAGCCGGAAATAACAACGGCATTTTCGTTCCGTTTAATTGAATAAGATTCAAGCTCCAGTGCGGGGGTTGATGTTGCAATATCCCAGTATACTTTTCTAAAATTTACTGCACCGGCAGGCAGCAGTACATCATTCGTAAAAAACGAAAGCAATGAGATAATAACCCCGACAAGCAGTACCGGAACCATAATAAAGCGGGTTGATACCCCCAGTGCATTCATTGAAAGAAACTCAAGGTCGCTGACAAAACGTCCAATCCCCATCAGTGTTCCGACAAGAGCTGCAAAGGGAGAAGCATTGGCAATTACAGACGGAAGTGCATAAATCATCAACAGTGCAACATCTTTAAAGGGTGCTTTTTTTGATAAAATATCTTCTGCAAGCAGGAGAATATTATTCACAAAAAAGATGAAAAAGAAAAATAAAAAGCACACAATAAAATACAGAGTCATTTCTTTTGCAATGTATAAAAAAAGAATATGCCCCGTTCTCCGCCGGTATAACTGTTTCATGATCTATGCAATACCTGTTGAACCGTAACCGCCGCTGCCGCGTCCGGTTGCAGATAATTCAGTTTTTACACTAAAAGCAGCCTGTACAACCGGTGCAACAACAGCTTGTGCAATTCTATCGCCGTTTTGAATAGTAAAAGGCTTTGAGCCGAAGTTTATCAGCAACACGGCAAGCTCTCCGCGGTAGTCAGAATCAACAGTACCCGGGCTATTAAGTACCGTAATGCCGTATTTTAACGCAAGCCCTGAACGAGGGCGTACTTGCAGCTCATATCCTTGCGGCAGCTCAACGGCAATACCGGTTGGAATGAGCTTGCGTTCCATAGGCTCTAGTATAACCGGTGCTTGGATATATGCACATAAATCAGCACCGGCTGCACCTGATGTTTGATATTCAGGAAGTTTTGCCCCCTCTTTGAGTAGAGAAAATACACGGACAGGCAAAACAGTATCTGTCATAACTTCACCTTTGGTATATCCGTTAGCCTTTTGCCAACTCTTCAGCTGCATCAATATATGAAAGATTAAGCCGTCCAAGTTTGTCGATTTCCAAGAGTTTTACCGATACTTTTTGCCCCTCTTTCAAGACATCCGTTACTTTCTCAATGCGGGTACGAGAGAGTTTTGAGATATGGCACAAGCCCTCTTTTCCGGGCAGAATTTCAATGAAAGCACCGAAATCCATAATCCGTTTAACCGAACCCTCATAAATCCGTCCTACTTCGGGGTCTTCTACTACACCGGTAACCGCAGCTTTTGCTCCTAACGCTGATTTGGAATCCCGTCCGTAAATAGTAACGGTTCCATCATTTTCCGTATTAATTGTTACATGATACTGTTCAGAAATTGCTTTAATGTTTTTTCCGCCGGGACCAATCAGTGCACCGATTTTATCAACTGCAATTTTGAGTATTTCAATACGCGGTGCATATTTTGACACCTGCTCGGACGGTTTTGAAATGGTTTGATTCATAATTCCAAGAATATGCAGCCGTCCGCGTTTTGCTTGTTCCAGTGCTTTTTTCATAATTTCAGGAGAAACACCGGCAATTTTTATATCCATTTGAAAGCCGGTAATACCGTCTTGTGTTCCGGCAACTTTAAAGTCCATATCACCAAGATGATCTTCTTCACCTAAGATGTCAGACAGCACTGCAAAGCGGTCTCCGTCAGTAATTAATCCCATCGCGATACCTGCAACCGGCTTTTTCATGGGAACCCCGGCATGGAGCAGCGATAGCGTACCGCCGCATACGGTTGCCATTGAAGAAGAACCATTGGATTCAAGAATTTCAGATACAACACGCATCGTATAGGGGAATGCTGTACGCTCAGGAATCATAGGTGCAAGCGAGCGGTGAGCCAGATGTCCATGCCCAATTTCACGCCGTCCTGTTCCAAGCCGCCCTACTTCTCCAACAGAATACGGCGGGAAGTTGTAATGCAGAATAAAGTTTTCGCGGCGGTCACCTTCAATATCATCATACACCTGTTCATCAAAAACAGTTCCAAGCGTTACTACAGAAAGTGATTGTGTTTCACCGCGGGTAAATACTGCAGAACCATGCGGACGCGGCAATACTCCAATTTCGCACGTAATAGGACGGATATCCTCTAACCCGCGTCCGTCAACACGCACACCTTTATCCAAAATATTTTCACGCAAAATATGATATTCCATATCATCAAAAAGAGCATTAAATAGTTTTAATTGCATTTCATCGGTGAGCTGCTCTGCGTATTCTTCTGTAAGTGCTTTTTTTACTGCATCACAAGCAGCACGCCGCTCTACTTTTCCGGCAGTGTACAATGCGGTTGAAAGCTGCGGGTAGGCTTTTTCACGAATTGCCTCTTTATTTTCAAGCACGGTGCTGACCGGTACTAACGGCAGCTTTTCTTTTCCGCATAACGAACACAGCTCTTGCTGCAAAGCACACATTGCCTTGATAAACTCATGCCCTTTTTCCAGTGCAGTAAGCATAATTTCTTCAGAAACTTCATGTGCACCGCCTTCCACCATGGTAATACCTTCAGCGGTTCCGGCTACAACAATTTCCATATCGGCTTTTTCAATTTGTGAAAAAGTAGGATTAATAATAAATTCTCCGCCGGCATACGCCACACGTGCTGCAGCAACCGGTCCATTAAAAGGAATATCGGAAATAACAACCGCAGCGGAGCTTGCAATAACAGCAAGAATATCCGGCGGATTTATCATATCAGAAGAGATACAGGTCGGCACAATCTGTATTTCACGGCCGAATGCTTTTTCAAAAAGCGGGCGCATCGGGCGGTCAATTAACCGTGATACTAAAATTTCTTTATCTTTCGGACGGCCTTCGCGTTTAATAAAGCCGCCGGGAATTTTTCCTGCTGCGTAATATTTTTCATTATAGTCAACCGTGACCGGTACATAGTCTAACCCTTCAACAGCATTCGAAGAAGTACAAACTGTTGCAAGCACGGCAGTCCCTGCATATTGTGCATAAATAGAGCCATTTGCCTGTTTTGCAAGATGCCCTGTTTCCAAAATTAATTCATCATTTCCAATCTTGTACGTTACTCTGTGTTTCATATTCCTTTCCTTCTACAAAAAGGCTGTCAAAATTAATATCCTTTGACAGCCTTTACAAAAACAAACCTGCCCGTATAAAAAAAGTTACCCATCTGAATATTGACGGGTAACCTTTTTCTTATTTACGCAAGCCTAACTCTTTAATCAGCGCACGATACCCTTCAAGGTTTGTACGCTTGTAGTATTTTAAGAAGCGTCTTCGCTGTCCTACTAAAACTAGCAAACCGCGTTGACTGCTCTTATCTTTTTTATTCATTTTGCAGTGTTCGGTAAGCTGACGGATTCTATCAGTAAGTAATGCAATTTGAACCCGTGTATTGCCGGTATCTTTTTCATTAGAACCGAATTTCGTAACTACCGATGCGGTATGTTCTTTTGTAAGTGCCATCTGTTATTTCCTCCATAACAATTCTATTCGTTCAATAGTCTGCTTTTCAGTATTTAAAGCGGTGCAATGCGGATTGCACATAATTTCAAACGTATTGCTGACATGAGCTATATCTGCTGTACATACAATGCCTGTTTGTAAAAAGCACCGTCCATAATACAATCCCTCAGGGGGAAGTATTTGAACTTCGCAAGATAGGTCAATACAATAGCTCTGATCTGTCATATAGTGACGGGCATCTTTGACATCTATAAAAAATGAATACCCAAGGAGTTCTTTTGCAAGGGTGAAGTCAGCACATTCAACCGCATGGCGTATCGCTGTTGAGCTAATACGTTTCCCCTCTGCAGAATAGAGCTGATCAATGGAATCAAAGCAAAAGTTTCTTGCATGAGCAAAAGAACGTAATTCTTCTACTCCTGTATCACGGCGATATCCGCAGGTAAAATCACTGCCGACGGCAAGGTATCTTATGCAGATAGTTTTCATTAGAATATCAAAAAATACAGTCCCATTTATTTTAGCAAAATCTTCAGAAAAGTCAATGAGTACGGTAAAGGCAAATCCATATTCCTCAAACTTTTGAAGCCGTAACCGCAGGGTTGATACATCTCCTCCGTACCGTCCCTGCTGTTTCAGTACCCGCGGCGATCGGCTAAAGGTTATAACCCCAGCAGGAATAGCTAATTCCTGTGCTTTTGCAAGAACTTTTTTTAAAAGATGCTGATGTCCGCGGTGCGGTCCGTCAAATCCTCCGATTGAAATTGCAGTACCTTGAGGAAATTTCTGCGGAAACAGGCAGCCGGTTTGTAATTGCTCCCAAAAAAAGATTTCCATAATTAGCCGAATACCGTTTTATAGATAAACCGTCTGCCCTGTTGTATAATAAGACCGATACAGACATCACGATGCAGCACTGCAATTGGACTGCTGCCTGAAACCCGATCCTGTGCGGTAAACCACTCCGGCTCTATTTTTTTTCCATTGAGAAAATCAGTATAAAAAGTTTCACGCAGCACTGTTGTTTGAAAGCCAAGTGCAGCACACATCCGGCGGTCAAGGGTGTATGCAGCAGCAGTAATATCCTCCCGTGTTAGTGCAGCTTCTGAACACCCAACTTCTAAAGCAGCGGTACTTTCACCGCAGTGCAGAGGAGGAAGTACGCTGCAGCCGGCAGCCTCTTGTAATGAAAACGGTCCAATTGCAGTACGCCGCAGTGCATGAACATACGCTGCAGAATGACACGCTTCTGCAATATCACGGACTAGCGAGCGGATATAGGTTCCCTTTGAACAATGTACCTGTAATGCAGCACCCCGCACATGGGTTGTATCGGTATCATCAAAAAACACATCAGTTACTTTAATAGTGTAAATAGTAATAATGCGGGGTTTAATGTCTACTGTTTCACCGCGGCGTACTCTATCTGAAAGCCGCTCGCCGTTTACCTTTACTGCAGAGTACGCAGGAGGAAATTGCTCTATTCTCCCGTGAAAATGCTCAACTGCTGCCAGAAAATCAGTGTACAGCGGCAGCGGCTTACGGAGAACAACCGTACCATGGGGATCAAGTGTATCGGTTTGCTCACCGAAATAGAACCGGACAGCATACTGTTTGTCAAATTCTGTAATATACGGCACAAGTTTTGTCAATTTTCCTGACAATAGCACCAATAACCCATCTGCAAAGCTATCAAGCGTGCCGGTATGTCCAATTTTTTTTGTACCAAGAGCATGCTTTACCTGCCATAAGGAGGTAAAGCTCGTCATACCTGATTGCTTTGCAAATGGTATAATAAGCTGCGGCTCAGTTTTCGGCATTATCGTCAGCCGGTTGAATAACAAGTGCTTCGAGCTTTTTTACCATATTAAAGCCGTCTTTAATACTTTCATCATAAATGAATGTCAACTGGGGACATTGGCGGATATGCAGTTTTTTTGCAAGTGCTGTCCGGATAAATCCTGAAGCATTCTCTAATCCGCGTACTCCCTGCTTTGTTTTATGTCCGTCCATAAAACTTGAAACATACACTTTTGCATACGCCAAGTCCCGCGAAACGTCCACCCGATTAACCGATAAAAAGTTTGAAACACGGGGGTCTTTTATTTTTCCCGACAAAATCAGTTGAGAAATCTCTTCGCGGACTTGCTCCGAAAGTTTATTCAAACGGAACTCACTCATGAGCAGGTTCCTCCTGATGAGCTTCAGGTGCTTGGTATTTCTGTGTATCTTTCAGTTTACGGGCAACTTCCACCATTTCAATAATTTCAAGCTGATCGCCTACTTTTAGATCGTTAAAATTTTCAAGCCCGATACCGCATTCATAACCGGCTGCTACTTCTTTTGCATCATCTTTAAAGCGGCGTAATGAAACAATTTTACCCGAATACAGTACAATACCGTCACGGATAAGATGCACAACACTGTTCCGTTTAACGCAGCCTTCCATAACGTACGAACCAGCAATGTTTCCAATCTTCGGTACTTTAATAACATTACGGACTTCAACCATACCGATAACGGTTTCTTTAATATCGGGACTGAGCAGTCCTTCCATTGCTTGTTCAATTTCTTCAACCGCTTTGTAAATGATATTATACTTGCGGATATCTACTTTCTCCTGCTCGGCAAGCAGCTTTGCCTGCGGAGTAGGACGCACATTAAAGCCGATAATAATCGCATTAGAATCAGCGGCGGCAAGCATAACATCGGAATCATTGATAGCACCGGCAGATGCATGGATAACATTCAGCCGTACTTCTGCTGTTGAAAGTTTTTCAAGCGATTGCTTCAACGCTTCTACAGAACCTTGAACATCACCCTTGATAATGACTTTCAGCTCCAGTATTTCACCGTCGGTAATAGTTTCGTAGAGATTATCCAGCGTAACTTTCTTCACATTGCGGGCATCTTCAAACCGTTTCAGCTCCTGCCGTTTTGCTGAAATTTGACGGGCAATACGCTCTGTTTCCGTTACTTGGAACGGATCACCTGCATGGGGCATACCCTCAAGTCCCAGAATTTCAACCGGCATACTCGGTGTTGCTTCATCAATTTTTTCACCCTTATCATTAAAGATAGCACGGACACGTCCCGAATAGACCCCCGCAACATAAGGATCGCCGGTACGTAAGGTACCGCGCTGCACAATAATTGTTGCAACAATACCGCGTCCATGATCAATTTGAGATTCAATGACCTTTCCTTCTGCGGTACAATCATAGTTTGCTTCCAGCTCTAAAACCTCTGCTTGCAGTAATATCGCATCGAGTAAATCATCAATACCCTCTTTCTGCAAGGCTGAAATAGGTACATAAATAGTGTCTCCGCCCCATTCTTCAGGAATAAGACCGAGTTCCGCAAGCCGTGTTTTAATTTTTTCAGGGTTTGCTTCAGGTTTATCAATCTTGTTAATTGCAACGATAATTGGAACTTTTGCGTCTTTTGCATGATTCAATGCCTCAATTGTTTGAGGCATAACTCCGTCATCGGCAGCAACAACCAAAACAACAATATCGGTAATCTCCGCACCGCGGGCACGCATCATAGTAAAGGCTTCGTGTCCGGGAGTATCAAGAAATGTAATCCGCCCTTTCGGCGTTGAGACCATGTATGCCCCGATATGCTGTGTAATGCCGCCGAATTCACGTGCTGTAACATTGGTACTGCGGATCGCATCGAGGGTTTTGGTTTTACCATGGTCAACATGTCCCATTATTGTTACAACCGGCGGACGGGTACACATTTCTGCATTTTCATCGCTGACTGTTTCAATAAGGGTTTCTTCGTATAGACTGACGATTTTAACTTCGCAGTCATATTCAGATGCAAGAATGGTTGCCGTGTCAGCATCAATAGACTGGTTCATAGTTACCATCATGCCCATACCCATCAGCTTTCCAATAAGCTCTGAGGCTTTAAGATTCATCTTACGGGCAAGCTCGGCAACAGAAATAGACTCCAGCATTTCAATGCTTTTTGGTACAGCACTTACTTTCTCTTTTATCTTTTTCTTTTGCTGTAACAGTTTTTCTTCAAAAAATTCATTTTCTTGATCTTTGCGTGAATATGTCTGTTTTTTGCCTTTGAATGTTTTTTTGCTTGGCTGCTGTTTATTTGTTTCCATAGGCATGGGACTTGCCATTGTCCGTCCGCCGCCACCGCGGTTTTGTCCGCCTCCTGATTGGAAACCAAAATTTTTACCGGTTCCGCCTTGCCGCTGCCTATCTTGCTGATAGCCGCCTTGCCGGCTGCCGGCAGTACGTCCCTGTCCGTTTTGCGTCCGTCCGTCATGCGGCTGACCGCTGCGGGTATCGTTATTAAAGCGGTTTTGCTGTCCCGAAAAACCGGAACGCCGTTTATTACCTTGATTACCATAGCGGTTGTTGGGTTTATTCCCGCCCGCTAAATTTCCGGCACGCCTATCAGGACGTTTACTGCTTAAATCAAGTGAGCGGACTTGTGTTTTAGGATCAACAACAACATCCGATGCCTCTTTTTTTTGAGGCTTATCATTCCGAGGTTTTTCGGTACGTTCATGAGAATATTTTTGAGAACGGCGGGTATCATTCCGGAGTTCCGGTTTAGCCCCGGATATTTCTTCCTGTTTTACCACCGGTTCAGAAGACAATACGGGCGGCGGTTCTGCTTTTTTTACTTCCGGTGCAGGCGGCAAAGCCGGCTGTAGTTTCTCCTGTTTTTCCGCAGCGGGACTCTGCTCCGGTTCCGGTTTTACTGCAACCGGATGTGCAACGGGTTTCCGTTTCCGTTTAACAACCCGCACAGGAGCTTTTTGAGCAGCCTGCTGATCGGAGCTTTTTTGCTCCTGTTTTTGTACTACCGGAGCTGTTGCAACTTCGTGTTTTGCCTTTTTGAGAATAACCTTTTGCTCTTGCGTGTTTTCGATATCTTCCGCCATATTTCTCCTATTCTTCGTCCTCATATTCAAAACTCAAACCGACACCACAGCTGGGACAAACCGTCATATCGATCGTAATTTCTGCACCGCATTCAGGGCATTCATATATTTCGTCAGTTTCATCATCAAACTCATCATCGAAAGGCTCTTCAACCGCTAATTCCGGTGCAGCTGTTTCAGAAACTTCTTCCTGCACATTTTCATCTTCTTCAACAAATTCAAATGTCTTGCTGATAATATCGCGAAGCTGTGCAGCCTGCTCTTCTGACATTCCGGGAAGCGTATATAGGGTGTCTTCCGGTGTGTTTACCAGCTGATCAACTGTTTCAATACCATTTTCAGACAAAACAGCAAGCAGAGCATCATCTATTTCTTCTATATCGGCAACTAACAATGCATCATCACTGAACAAGTCTTCAGCTGCCTTTCGGCTATCTGCATGAATATCCATTTGTGCGAATTGAGCTTCAGTTTTAACATCAATATTCCAATCAACAAGTCTATTTGCAAGCCGGACATTCTGCCCCTGCTTGCCTATTGCAATTGACAGCTGTGTATCAGAAACTACTGCAAGTGCTGACCGTTTTTCTTCATCGAGAATAATAACTTTCAATACTTCAGCAGGCGATAGTGCATTAGCTATAAAAACCGCCGGATCAGCAGAGTGTTCCAGCACATCAATTTTTTCTCCCTCAAGTTCAGTAATAACTGTTTGAATGCGGCTGCCTTTAGGACCGACACAAGCACCAACAGGATCAACATCTTCTCTATGAGAAATAACTGCAATTTTTGTTCTATATCCGGGTTCCCGTACAATTTTATGCAGCTCAACCACACCGTCGTAAATTTCAGGGACTTCCAATTCCATAAGTCTCCGTACAAATTCCGGATCAGTGCGGGATAAAATCAGCTGCACAAGATTTGACTGCCGATGCTTTTTTACCTCTTTTACCAACGCCTTAATACGGTCGTTAGAACGGTATACTTCCTGCGGAAGCTGAAATTTTTTAGGCAGTAACCCCTCAACTTTTCCAAGATCAACATAGATATTACCCATTTTTTCCCGCTGATAATACCCAATAATAATCTCCCCTTCCTTACTTTTATACTCAGCGTAGATAGTATCTTTCTGAATTTCGCGAGTTGACTGATGCACCCGCTGTACCCCTGCTTGAATTGAACCCCGTTTAAAATCTTTTGGATCCAACTCGAACAACAGCTCATCGCCAATTTCGCATTCAGGGTCAAACTGTACGGCTTCATCAATATCAACTTCTAACACAGGATTGATTACATCGTCAACAATTTTTTTACGGGCATAAATTGTTACGCTGTCCTCCCCAAATGTTACGACTGCATTACTATCGGTTTTAAAAGTTGTTTTATACGCAGCTTTTAATGTTTGTTCAACAATTTTAAAAGCAACTTCTTCTTCTAAATCTTTTTCTTGTGCGAATTTGCGGACATCTTCATTTCTTACACCAGACATCAAGGACTCCTTAGATTTTATTCAACTTCGCTTTTTTTATATCCGCATACAGGATATCACGCTGCACTCCAAGTATTTCAACAGAAATATGAGTAGAATCAGCAGACACTAACGTCCCCTCAACCCAATCTGCACTGGAGGATTCTAAAATTTTTATGTTTTCACCAATAAAGGCGTGAAATTCAAAAGCATTTTTTATCATTCTGTTAAGACCGGGGGAACTCACTTCCATTTCTATATCTTGTGAGTTAAACAATACTTCTGCACGGGAAAGCAGCACACGATGCACTTTTGAGCAATCGTCTACAGCGATGCCGTTTTCTGAATGAATAACCGCTTTTATCAACCGTGATGATCTATGGAGAACAACCTGCAGTTCTACCAGTGTATAGCCAAGACCGGTTACAAGCGGTTCGTAATCGGTAAAATATGGAATAGCCTTTTTTTGTACATACTCCATTCGGAAATCTCCCGTAAATAAAAAAAGAGCCGTTTGAACGACCCTGCTAAAAGTATTAAGGATAATAATGTTCTCTGTAAAGATAGCATAAAGAAAAAGTTTTGACAAGTATAGATTCACGGAGCAGCAAGATGCCGAGGCAGGAAAACAATACTATTACTGAACATTATCCATAAAAATAAAAAAGCTTTCCCTATATTAAGATAAGGAAAGCTCATGCGGCGAACTGGACTTGAACCAGCACACCTCGCGGCACCAGCACCTCAAGCTGGCGTGTCTACCAATTCCACCACCGCCGCATCAATATAGATTAATAATAGCAGATTATAAAAAAAAAGTCAATGCTGAATTTTGTACTTGTCAAAGGATTATAAATTGCAAGAGGTATTGTGCCGTGTGCCGGCAGCATTGATTGGCAGGTTTAGCCCCCCCTACTGTTAAGGATGGCATACGGCAGCAAAAGCCGGTTATACGGTACTCACGGAACTTTTGAACCGTATAGATAATAGACCTGTTCGATAACGTAAGTTATTGAATAGGTCTATTATCTATACGGTTCTATTTTTTTCAGTAACATATTTTATGTCTCCTCACTCACACCGTTTTGCTTTGGTAACACGGAAGAAACTGCTTTCGCTTTCTTTACAATATTGTTCATACAGCCCGTCTTTTTTTAACCGGTCAGTATCAATAACATTTCTCACATTCTTTAAAAAAATGATTTTGTAATCTCCTGCAACTGCTTGAGTGTTACTTTCTCCCGCTGTTTGCTGTTCAATAATTTTCAGTTTGAGAATTTGAGAAAGTTGTTTTTTCGTTTTTCAAGATCTTTTAATTAAACCTGTTCGGAAACTTCCGTTTCTGAACAGGTTACCGTGAAAT
>JBQMYW010000029.1:0-23940 GCA_052173295.1 Treponema sp. | reverse complement strand
GAATGAAATAACGCAAAAGAATAAAATGAGTATTGATAATTTAGTAAAAGAAGTTGGTAAGTTTAAAGTGTAAAAAGCTTTACCTACAAGAGGCAGGGCTATCTGAAAATAATTACTTTCGGATAGCCTTACAACTCTTATTCACTGCAAACGCGGTTTCTTCCTTGTTCTTTTGCCGTATATAATACATCATCAGCATGTTTTAATAATTCTTGTGCATTTTCGTCCGGTTTTGAAGCAACTAATCCAATGGAACACGAAACCGCAAGATCGGGGTGTGCATCAAACCTCAATGCATGGACACTTTCGCATATCGTATTGCAAAGCCGTTCGGCAGTTTGTAAATCGCTGTAAATAATAAAGCAAAATTCATCTCCGCCATACCGGATTGCTAAATTATTACCTGCTATGTGTGTTTTGAACACTTCTGCGATTGCCAAAAGAATAGTATCACAAAATACACTACCATACGTTTTGTTTAAAGTACCAAACTTATCCACATCAACCATCGCAAAGTTAATACCGCGTTCTCCGCTATGATGCCTGATAAGTTTTTCAATATTTTCATCAAGATATCTACGGTTAAATAAACCGGTAAAGGAATCCGTAATAGCACGTTTTTTTGCTTCATTACCCCATTGGATAACCTGTGTAAGAAAGCTGTTTGTTTTTAATAATCGGGTAACAGTGCTGGAAAGCATTTGCTGTAAAATAGACACAGCAACTACAGGGTCATTTACAATAATTTGAGAAAAATCCCGTGCTTTGAGCATAAAACAAACAGTATTTTCTACAGCCGTACAAGTTGCAGAGCGGGCTGTTTGCTCTAAAAGCGACATTTCTCCAAAAAAATCTCCGGATTTAAGCCGACCGAGTTCAATAATTTCATCACCTGATTTTACTGTAATTGAAATACTTCCTTCAGCAATAATAAAAAGCTCTGATCCTATTTCTCCGTCATATACCAAGGTTTGTCCTGCTTCAACTTCACAATAAAAAAGAGAAGATAACACCACTGCCATTTGATCGGCGGTAAGATGAGAAAAAATACTGGTTTTTTGTAAAACTGCTAACCATCGCTGTTTTGATTCGAGCATTAAAGTTCCTCCGGAAATAAAATCATAGAACCGCCCCGCTGTCTGCCGGTAAGCGGTATGCCGGAACATAACGTTACAATATCTTTGTACGTTTTCCCGTGTACAGGATAGAGAACAACACCCACACTAATGCTTAAAAAGATTTTTTCTCCATTAAAAAGACGGGAAAGGTCTAATGTTTCAAATTCTTTTTTTACTGTTTCTGCAAATGCCCGGGCTTTTTCTTTATCAGTATGGGTGTGCGTAATCAGTGCGTATTCATTCCCCTCATAACGTGCTAAAATACAGCCGTCCGAAAAGGTTTTTTTCAGATGAGCAGCAATCGCTATTAATGCAGTATCGCCTGCCTCATGCCCATAGGTATCATTGATATACTTAAAATTATCCGGTTTGAACATAATCAGTGCAAACGGATTTTTACAAAACTCTGAAAAATATTCTTCAAGATAGGTACGGTTGTATAAACCAGAAAGCTTATCGTTATATACTTGATTGCGTAATTCCTGTACAACCGGAGAGTTTTCCTTTATAAGCAAATTAGCCGCCCGCGTTCTTTGTGCGGTAAAAATAAGAAGCGATTGAAACAGATGTGCTAAAATACGCGGCGTATCACTAAAAACCGTTTCAAGAGGCATACCATTCTTGGGAAATTCGAGTAAACACGCCTCTTTGTGTGCAATAGCAAAAGCTTCGTGCGGTTTTCGAGTTAAAAGAGCAATTTCTCCAAACAATTCTCCGGTAACAAACTCTGCTAAGAGCGTTTTTTTATCAGGCGAAAGAATTTCCACACTTCCGTTTAGAATCAGATAAATGCGGGTACCATTTTCGTCAGGAGTAAAAATAGTGCTGCCGTTTTTAAAAGTGACGGCTTGAGCATGCAGCAAAATTTCATCTAATTCCTCATGTGTCCACCCGGAAAAAAATGATGTATGCGGTAAAAAAGTTTTTGCTTGACTAATCAAGTCGGCAGATTGTTCCAATACTTGCATAACCGCTAGTATAGCATAAAACCCTATAATCCGTCATCTATAATTTTAAATGAAGTGAAATTTTTACCATGATATTTTTGTAACGCGTAATACATAGAGCTTTTGCTCCTATCGGCAGCAAAGTAAGTATGTCTAGGACATCGCTAAATTGCGTAAAAATGCATCTAGTCCTTTTTTTATGCTGCGGTAAGTTTGGGTAAAGTTGCCGGTATACCATGGGTCGGCAATGTCTGCGGCTGAACCTGCAAAAGAAAGGAGCTTGCATATTTTTTTATCTTTGAATCCTGCTATGTGTTCAATATTCCGTATATTTGCCGAATCCATACCGATAATATAATCGTAATAGAGTGCATCTTGCGGGGTCATTTGTACCGCACGGTGCGGTACGAGAGGAATATTGAATGCAGCAAGAATCTGCACAGTACCGGAATGCGGCGGGTTTCCAATTTCTTCGGTACTGGTTGCAGCTGAAGCAATTTCAAATTGGTTTTGCATACCCCGCTCTTTTACAAGATGCGTAAAAACAGATTCTGCCATGGGACTTCTACAAATATTGCCGTGGCATACAAATAAAACTTTTATCATCACATCCTCTACCGTATATTAATGTAAAAGGCAGTAATATACCGAATACGGGAATCCGCTGCTGCCCAGTGAGTGCTTTGAGGATATTCTGCGGTTAAGGTTTTATATGCATCCAACGCTAAACGGATATTCCTCGTACTGGTGTTTAGTTCATATACCTTACCTTGTAAAAATAATGCTTCATCAATATTTTCATCTGCTATTTCAAAAAAAGCTGCAAGATAACGGAGGGCAGCGGCGGCATCGGCAGCATTGGTTGCCTCCCGTACTTTTTGCAGGAGTTCTTCCGAATTAAGTGCAGAAAGGTCTTCTGAAGCAGCAGCTTGACTGCCTGCTGTATGCTTTTGAGCGGTAGATTTTACAGCAGGTACAGCATCTTGCGGAGTTACTGCAGCAGGCAGCTCTGCAATAGGAGCAGCTGCTGGAGCAGAAGCGGTAGGCGTTGCTGACGCTGCCGGTGTTTCTGCAGCAGGCTGCAGAGTATTTGGAAGAGCAGAAGCCGATCCGGCAGTGATGGTTTTTACTGCATCTTTGCGGGGGCTGTTATACTCAGGTGCTTTGACAACTGTTCGTACAAGCCCATCTTTTGCTGCTCCAACAGTTACAGCAATGGAATCCGTAATAAAATCATCGGTAAAAACATCAAAATACGAAAAATACAGAATATACGAGCCTTTTTTTTCTCCGGTAAACGTAAATACGGTCGCATTATCCGAAAGTTTCCGCTGCTCATACCGTATACCCGGCTGAGAACTTTGTTCGCCGATATAAACCCACCCCTGCCCGGGATAGGCAATTTCTACCCGTTGTTTTTCTGACATTACGGCAGTACGGGAAACAGACGGGCGGCGTTCTTCTTCCGGTTCAGTACGTGCAGCAGCCGGTTCTGCATATAACGCGGGAACATACACTGCAAGGAGGAAAAAAAGCCCCCGTAAAAAAGATAGATATAATTTTTTCACGGCACACTCTCCCATAGCTTTTTCATTCTTTCTTCATTTATATCATGTAATTTTTGCATTTCTTCTGCATTCGGCAGGCTGTACCAGTATTGTACATCGGCTTCTGTCCAGATTTTTTTCTGTTTCCGCGAATACTGCACCGGCGGCAGCTCCAGCGGTTCGTCCGGAAGAGCAAACACCGACGGATCAATGGAGATGATAATTTCATCAGGATCGAGCGGCGGTCCTTTTTGCTCATGAATAAGCAGCACAACGGCACCAAGCATAAGGAGCATCAGCACAGCAAGTGCTCCGCCTAAAACGGCAATTTTATGATCTTCAATAATTTCAATCAGCTTCATTATCCGTATATCCCTCCGTTTTTTGTAGTATACGCCGCGGCGGACGCGGCGGTATGTAAATATCTTCTTCAGGAGCAACATCTTCTTCTTCAAATGAATCCGGTTCCAGTGCTGTTTCTTGCCGTTTTATTGCTTCAATATCACTGTCGAGTTTAATAGCTATGATTTTCGATACACCGGATTCTTCCATAGTAACACCGAGCATGGTATGGGCACCGAGTACGGTTTTTTTATTATGTGTAATAACAATGTACTGACTCACATTGGCAAAACTACACAGTGCAGTAACAAAACGGGTCACATTTTGTTCGTCCAGTGCAGCATCTATTTCATCAAGGAGGCAGAACGGCGAGGGTTTTACCATATATGTGGCAAAAAGGAGTGCAACCGCTGTCATGGATTTTTCACCGCCGGACAAAAGGCTAATGTTTTCCAGTTTTTTTCCGGGCGGCTGGGCAAAAATATCAATACCGGATTCCAACACTTCCTTAGGATCAGTAAGTTTTATTTCTGCTCTGCCGCCGCCGAACAGCCGGCGGAACATATTGTGAAAGTTCTTTTTTATTTTGTTATAGGTTGAAAGAAAAAGCTCCGTGGATTCGGCTTTTATCTCGTCCGTTATCCGCTGTAAGTCTGCACGGGCTTTATCCATATCCGTAATCTGACCGGTGAGAAAATCATAGCGGGTTTTTACTTCCTGATATTCTTCCGGTGCCATAAGGTTCACACTGCCAAGATCTTTCAGCTGTTGACGGAGTGCAGCTAGTTCTGTCCGTAAGTCTGAGGGGGCGGCAGTAATTGTATACATACGCTCCTCAAACTCCAAAAGCTCGCGGGAATGCATTTCGCGGAATGTATTTTTTACGTTTTTAATTTCCGTTTCAAGCGTTGCAGTGTCAAGATAGTATTTTTCGATGAGTGCATTTTGCTTTGCAAGTTCTGCATTGAGCTCTTTCAAAGCCCCTTGATTAGTGGATAATTCCTGATTACGGGAGGCTATATCCTGTTCTATCCGCTCCAATTCTTCCGACAGCTGAAAACCCTTACGGTCGATAGCTGCAATATCCCCCTCAAGTTCAATGAGCTGCTCTTTTACCTCGTCTAAGCGTTTTTGCTCGTTGAACAGTTCATTTTCCAACTCTTTCAGTGCAGTTTGCTGTGCCGTCAATTCCCGCCGGAGAAAGGCAGCTTGTTTTTCCGCAGCCTCCGCCTCAGCGTGCATTTTTGTTTTATTAATCCGTAAACTTTCCAGTGTTTTGCGGTATTCGCTGATTTTTACTGTGAGCTGCTCATTTTCGGTATGCAGCACCTGTATTCGCTGCTGTTTAGCACTGATTGCTGCACGGTTTTTTTCAATTTCGGTATCAATATGCCGTTTTTGTGTAATAATACCTTCGGGAGCCAAAAAATCATCAATAAAGCTTGCTGATGATTTTTTGTAGTCGTGCAAAAACGATTCCAGCTGTCCGGTAAGATTGAGAATTTCGGTAATGGAATTAACCGCATACTGGGCAAATTGTGCAGTTTCTTTTTCGCTAGGGCTTTGCAGTGCTGCAAAATCGGAAAAAATATTTTTTCTACCGGTCAAAAGGATTTTCAGCTGATCAAAACAGCCGAACAACTGCGTTTCCGCACTGCGGCGGCCCTTTGCCGAATATCCGGCAGACGAGAGTTTTTTATCCAGTTCAGTAACAATATCTTCAGTAATGGAACGCAGCTGCACTTCCATACCTGCACGTGATTTATCAAGATTTGCAATATCTTGCTGCAAAGTAGTCCGCTCTGCTTCGTTATTGGTTATGTGCTGAGATGCAAGGGTGATGCTTTCTTCAAATGCAGCGATGTTTTTTTCAATATCACGTACCTGCTTTTGCAGCGAAAGAACCTGTGCATCTTGCTCGTCCATATCTTCTTGCAGCGATTCTATCCGCTCCTCCAAACCTGCTTGGCGAAGTTCCAATTGCCCTATTTTTGTTTTTAGTTCGTTTTGGCGTTCAGCCTGCATACGGGCTTGATTTTCTTTGCCGCGTTTTTCAATCGCCAAGCCGTATACCTCTGTACGAATGCTGTTCAATTTTTCTTCAAGGCTGTTCACTTCGTCCATATTTTCTGAAACAGCTGCATGGATAGAATCGATTTTTGACTGCACTGTGCTGCGGCGGCTTTTCGATTCTTTGATATTTTCTTCCCGCTGTGCAAAATCATCGGTAAACCGCTTGAGCCGCAGCAGCTGTATGTCAAGGTCATGTTCAAAAATAGCATCACGAAGTGCACGGTGCTGTATGGTTTTTTCTGCCTGCACTTTCAGTATATCATGCGAACGGCGGACTTCCCCGAGGACACCTTCAATCTGACGCATATTTTCTTCTGTTTTTTGCAGCTTCCGCTCCGCATCAGCACGGCGTACCTTAAAACGGGTAATTCCGGCAGCTTCTTCAAATAAATAGCGGCGGTCTTCCGGCTTGCTGGAAAGAATTTGATCAATTTTTCCCTGTTCCATAACAGAGTATGCTGCCTTACCGACGCCCGTGTCCCAAAATAGTTCACGCAGTTCTTTTAAGCGTACCGGTGTATTATTGATAAAATATTCACTTTCCCCCGATCGGTACAGCCGCCGTTTAATTGCAAGTTCACTCACATCAAGGTTCAGTAATCCTTTTTCATTACTGATTGTTAAGGTTACTTCTGCCACATTCAAGGCCTTACGGGATTCAGTACCGTTAAAAATAACATCTTCCATTTTTTCTGCACGCAGTGTTTTAGAAGCCTGCTCGCCGAGTACCCATTTCATTGCATCAACAACGTTACTTTTACCGCACCCGTTTGGACCAAGTAATGCGGTAATCCCCTCCGCGAATTCTATCCGCGTTCTATCTGCAAATGATTTAAATCCAAAAATTTCAAGACTTTTAAGAAACACGCTGTTGTTTACTCCATGAAAAAGTTTTGCAGAACAGGAAATAACGGTAACCCTGTCCGGGCACGTCCATTTCAAAGCAGTCTCGTGTACAAGACTAAACCGGTTCAAAAACATAGTTATCGAACAGGTCTACTATTCTGAAATAGTGCTGCAAGTAAAGAATCCCGAAAAATCTGCAAAAACCTACTGGGAACCGCTAAAAACCTCAGTTTTTAGCGGTTTTCCTTAGATTTAATTTACGATGTTTTTAATAAGTCATTTGTATTTATAGCCTTATTAAAAACTCGACGGGTACCTCTAAAAATCTAACCGAGTTTTTAGAGGTACCCTACTGCTATTTACAGTTCCGGTATATTTTGCGGCATACAGTGTACACTTTTTTTTTAACTCTGTCATTAGGGCAATTCCGTATCAGGAATGCAGGCTCCCCCTTACCCTGCATATATGCTTGACAAATTAAGCTGACCATGTTCATAATAACAGTACACTGTGCCATTTGTAAGGAGAACCTCTATGTTTGAACACGCTCACATTACAAAAGAGTATATGAATGCTGTATACCCGTCTTTTTCTGCACTAGCGGAACATGGGGTATTGGTAACTGCCGGATACGGTACAAATGCGGGGGAGTGGAATACAATGACTGCTGCATGGGCTCTTGCAGGGTATCTTTGGAATCGCCCGTGTGCAGTGCTTTTTATCCGGCCGCAGCGGTATACCGCCGGCTTTGCTGAACAAGAAGACTATATCAGTGTTTCTTTTTTTGACTGCAATGAAGAAAAAAATCAGCAAATACTCCGTATATGCGGTACTGTATCGGGCAAAACAGAAGATAAAGCGGCAAAAGCAAGTATAACACCAATCCTGCATGATGATGGTATTATTGGATTTGAGGAGGCATTATGTACTGTTGCCTGCCGAAAATTATACCGTAGTCAGTTTGATATGGATTTATTTTTAGATCCGCAGGTTATTATTGATTGCTATCCTAAAAAAGACTTTCACTATGTCTATTTTTGTGAATTACGAGATGCATACACCAAGCGGTAAATTAAAAGTTATCGAACAGGTTTATTCTTTTTAGATTGATTGTTTTTTTTGTAGTATAATCTATCTCTGCAAGAACCCCGCAAAATATTCCTCTGCGGGGTTCAAACTGAGAAAACGGTTGACGTATCATCGTAAGGTTTCGCTGAATTGCTGCTTCTATACTGCCGCCGATAATAGAATCGTATGCACCAATCATACCGGCATCGGTTATATACCCCGTCCCGCCGGCTAAAATACGTTCATCGGCAGTTTGAGTGTGCGTATGTGTTCCAAAAAGACAAGAAACACGTCCATCTAAGTAGTAAGCGAGTGCTTCTTTTTCCTGTACGGATTCTGCATGAAAATCAACAAAAATACAAGATGGAGCGATGTTATCTAAAATTTTATCTGCTGTTTGAAAGGGACAATCAATCGGACGCATATTTTCCCGCCCTTGTAAATTGATGACCGTCATACCTATACCATTTTTTTCAAACGTAATAACCCCCTTTCCGGGTGCATGGGGATAGTTTGCAGGGCGGATAATACGCGGCTCAATCCCAAAATGAGAGCGGAACTCAAACCGTTCAAGCGAATGATTCCCGCCGGTAATAACATCTGCACCAGCATCAAAAAGCTTTTGAGCTTGTTCCATACTAATACCGCTGCCGTCAAAGACATTTTCACCATTTAAAAAAATAAAATCAGGAGCTTCTGTTTGTATAACAAACGGCAGCACTTCTAATGCTATAGCAAGCCCATAAGATCCGCAAATATCCCCGCCAAAAAACAATTTTACCGTATTCATACTAATAAAAAAACTATACTACAGTTTTTATTTTTTTGTAAGCTCATGCTAATTGATACTAACGGAAGTTCCCGAACAGGGTTATTGATACCCTGCCCTCTTGTCATTTTTCTGCCGGCTGTTTATGCTGTCAATTGAACAGTAAAACTATATTTGAAATAAGGAGCAGTTATGTACACACAAATTCCGCCTGCAACGATGAAAAAGTTTGCAGATTTACCCTATACCCGTCCCGACATGGAGGCTTTGAAAAAAGCATTTGCAAAAGCGGAATCAGATTTTGAGAACGCTGAATCGGCAGCAGCACAAATTGCTGTTATAGATAACGTGCAAATACTAAAATCCCGCTATCAAACAATGTACACGCTGGTGCAAATCCGCCACTCGATTGACACCCGCGACACATTTTATGATGCAGAAAATACGTTTTTTGATGAAGCAGATTCCCGTTTTGCCGAAATGACCAATGGGTTTAATAAAAAAATGGCGGCATCCCGTTTCCGAACCGAGCTGGAACATGAACTCGGCACGCATATTTTCAAACTTATTGATGTGGAACTCAAAGTATTTAGTCCGGAAATTATGGACGATCTTGTAGAAGAAAACAAACTTACCAGCAGTTACGACAAGCTCATTGCCTCTGCACAGATTGAGTTTGATGGAGCAAAACGTACCCTTTCGCAACTATTACCCTACATGGAAACACAAGAAAGGGCGGTGAGAAAAGCAGCTGCAGAGGCATACTACGGATTTTTTACCGCCCACGAAGCCGAGTTTGATGCAATTTATGACAATCTGGTAAAAGTGCGAACCCGCATTGCACACAAATTAGGCTATAAAAACTTTGTACAACTCGGCTACGACCGTATGAACCGCACTGATTACAATGCAGAAATGACCGCTGCATACCGAGAGCAAATTTATCGAGAGGTAGTACCTGCCGCAGTTTCCCTCTTACAACGGCAAAAAAAGCGGCTTGGAGTTGATACCCTGTTTTTTTATGACGAAGGGCTTAAATACACAACCGGTAATGCAGTTCCTCACGGCGATCCTGACTGGATTCTTGCGAATGCAAAAAAAATGTACCAAGAACTTTCACCTGAAACTGATGCATTTTTCCGCTTTATGACCGACCATGAGCTGCTGGATGTGGTGTCAAAAACGGGGAAAGCAGGCGGCGGGTACTGCACCACCATTCCTGACTACAAAGCACCCTTTATCTTTGCAAATTTTAACAAAACACAGCACGATGTAGAAGTAATGACCCACGAAGCAGGACACGCATTCCAAGCCTATCAAAGCCGTAATGCCCGCCTGCTTGAATATGTCTGGCCGACGTATGAAGCTTGTGAAATTCATTCTATGAGCATGGAGTTTTTTACATGGCCGTGGATGCAGCTCTTTTTTGAAGAACAAACTGACAAATTCAAATTTACCCATTTGAGCGGGGCATTACTCTTTTTGCCCTACGGTGCAACTGTTGATGAATTCCAGCATTGGGTGTATGAAAATCCCAATGCAACACCTGCAGAACGCAAAACCGCATGGCGTACTATCGAAAAAAAATACCTGCCTGAGCGGAATTACGGCGGCAACAGCTACCTTAACCGCGGCGGTTTTTGGATGCGGCAGCTCCATATTTTTGATATGCCGTTCTATTATATCGACTACACGCTGGCACAAGTGTGTGCATTACAGTTTTGGGTTAAAATGCTCACCGATAGAAAAACCGCATGGGAAGATTATGTACGCCTGTGCAAAGCCGGAGGAGAAAAACCGTTTTTAGAACTCGTTACCTTAGCAAACCTCAAAAATCCCTTTGAAGACGGCTGCATACACAGTATTGTCCCGGCCTGCATTGAATGGCTTAATACTATAGACGACAGTGCTTTATAGATTTAAATGGGCTCTTCAAAAAAATTAAGTTGTTTGGTAACTGCCGTACTGTGATATTGCCGGCACCATTGCCTATGTTTGCTGTGTAGTTCCGGATTTTCTAGCGTGAATTTGATACTACAAGCAATTTCATAGGCAAGATTTACCGGAACAGCATTACCAATCATTTTATAAGCAGAATACTCGTTTTCGTTCTTGTGCAACATTATAGTCTTTTGCATTCACTAATGTAAGAGAAACAGTATAACCGCATTCTTTGAACATAGTGAGAATATTCTGTACTGCATCGGTATGTCTATCAGCGAGCATACCGCTCACATTTTCTGCCAAAAAAAATTGAGGTTTTTTATTTTTAAGAATTCTAATGTATTCAAAAAATAATTTTCCGCGTAAATCATGTATACCCCGTAAAGAACCCGCTTCTGACCAAGACTGGCACGTATGCATAACCATTCCTTTCTCCATTACTGCCACTGATAAAACCGGTGGAGATAACGGATAAAAAATAACCCGCCTAAGAAAAATGCGGCAGCACTCACAACTATTGTTATCCATGTAGCCGTATACAGTAGTCCGCCGTATCCAAGCAGCAGCACAAGCAGGCTTATTGCAGATTTTCGATACAGAGAAATATCACGGGAAACACCGGCAATATATACTGAAAGTATGGAGAGAATAGCAGTAATTCCGGTAAATTCTATAAAAATATGTTGATAGTGTTGAAAAAAACTATAATAACCAGCAGAATATGCAGTATTGCACGGTATAGTTTGTGCAAGTGCAAAAGAAACAAAACACAAAAGAAATATAATCGGCATAGTGTTACGTGTAAATACTTTATGCGTAAAAAGACTTGCAGTAACAAGCGATAAAAGAGAGAAAAAACGGAAAAAAAAGATAGTACGGGTAATCGGTATTACCGTAATAAGGAGAAGCGGATACCTATAGGTAAGCGGAAAAACAAGCCTAAGCGATTCAAATGCAAGAGCAAAAAGAAACAACGCAAAAAAAGAAAGCTCTATCGCATGAGTTTTTTCAAAAAGAAAAAATAATGCAAGGAGGAGTACCAACGCAATAGGTGCAAATACAAGAATACCGAATGTAACTGCATCGTTATTATATGTTGAAAGTGTTATTTTAAAAAAGGAAAGTATACGATTGTTAGGAACAGGAAGCTGTCTGATAATACCGGAAACATATACAGTGATAGCACAGATCATACTACCCAAAAAAAGTACGGCAGCTAACAGAGTACCAGTGATAAGAAATTTATTACGGCTGACAATTGTCATATCGCTATAAGTATAAAGCGAAAGAGATTCTTTGTCAAATCATCTGTACAAGGGTACCATAAACGGCACCATAAACCTGTTCAGGAATTTCCGTTTCTGAACAGGTTTAATAGAGTAAATTTTTAAAATTGTTTTGATAAATTAAGAATCTGTGTTACACTAATAACAGTGTCATTTTAATTCATATATAAGATAGAGGTAAAATTATGAAAAAATTATTATTCGTATTTTTAAGCGGCATTGTTCTATTTGCTGCCTGTAAGCAGCCGGCAGATAGTCCCGGATCGTCAACACCGCCGAAAATTACAAAAAATTTGTCGGCTGACACTCCGGTAGAAGTTACCGTAGGCGGTTCAGCTGAATTAAAAGTTAACGCAAAAGGAAGCGGTACACTTTCATACGAATGGTATCAAGTTACCGGCACCACGAAAAAAGTAGTAGGTAATAAATCAACCTCGAATAAATTTACGGTAGGAACAGAATACACAAAAAAAGATGCAACTTTTGTTTTTTTCTGCCGTGTGTACAATAAAGAATCCGGTAAACCATCTGCCCATACCGATTCTGTTCAACAAACCGTAAAGGTTGGAAACGGGGGACAGCAAGGCGGCGGTGCATCGCCAGCCGCTGAAACACCGGCTCTAAACCCGATACCCTCTGTAAATTCATGGGTTAATAGAGAATTTACGTTAGAGGTAACCGCCTCGCACACAACCGCCGAGGCATGGACGTACCAGTGGTACAAAGCAGAAGATGAGGAAAAGAAAAATGCTCAAAAGATGGAAGGAGCTACCGAAAAAACCTATACAACCAAAGAAGCTGCGGCAGGAACGTACTATTACTATTGTACGGTAACAAATGCCCCTACGGGGAAAACGGCCGCATCTAAGGATTCAAATGTTGTAAAAGTTACGGTAGCAGCCAATCCCCCTACAGAGGCACAAGTACCGAATGTTACGGTTGTGCAAGGAAACTGCAGCATAAACGCCGGTGAACAGGCTACCCTATCCGTGCATGTCCAAGTTACCGATACCGGTGTTCTTTCGTATCAATGGTATACAACAACAGAAACTACTGCAACGGGCGGTACTGTCCTTACAGGGGAGACAAAAAGCAGTGTGAACGTATCCCCAACCCAAACAACAAAATATTATTGTCAAGTTACCAATACGCTTAATACCGGTGCATCAACGCCCCTTACAGCGACACAATCGAGCACGCTAATTACTGTTACGGTAAACACCACCGCTCAACCGGTACAGCCTGCACAGATTACCGCCCCTACCAGTGAGCAGTCAAAAACAACCGTTGCCGGAACACCTATTAAGCTATCGGTAACAGCCCAATCTCCCGATAGCGGAACACTGACCTACCAATGGTACAAAAACACAGCAAAATCAACACTGGGTGGAGAATTAATAAGCGAAGCAAAAAATTCGGAGTATTCTTTTCCCGCTCAATCCGCCGGCACATACTATTTTTATTGCGAAGTAACTAATACTAAGGGGGGAAAGAGTGCTGATCCTGTAAAATCTCCTGTTTTTACCGTAACTGTTACGCAAGAAAAACAACCAGCAGTAAACCCCACGATTACAAAGCAGCTGCCTGCAACTTTAAAATTGCAAAAAAACGACAGCGAAACCATAGAAATTACTGCTTCATGTTCTGACGGCGGAACATTGTCCTATGAATGGTATCAGTCCAATACCGGCACTGATGAGGGAACTAAGCTAACGAATGCAGCTGCTACCCTGACTATTCCCACCAATACGGTTGGTACAAAATACTACCGGTGCAAAGTAACAAATACAAATCAAAACGCACAAGAGGGGCATACAACCGCTTCCATATTTACAAACTGGTGTAAAGTAGAAGTTACTGAAGAAGATACACTGGGTAAGTTTACGGTTACAGCTTCCGGTGCCGCTTCAGCACGGATTGCAAAAGGAAAAACGGCTGAATTCAAGGTTCAAATAAATAATAAACCAGACGGCACTCAGCAGGGTATTCAATGGTACAAAGGAACACCGCCGGCTGATAACACAGCGGCACCGGCTGGGACTGCAGCAGAGGGAACCGGCAATACAGAAACCTATACAACTCCCGCAAGCTTAACTGCCGGTATGCACACATTCTATTGTCAGGTAACGATGTCAAAACAGGTTGGTACCGAGACTAAAACAGTAAAAAAATACTCGCCGGCGTTTACCGTAACTGTTGTTGAACCGGCAGCACCAACGATAACAACACAACCGCAAGGCGGTCAGGCGTTAAAATCCGCCGGTGTTCCGCTCACCATTACCGCAAAGGTTGATTCTTCCAATAATATTGGAACACCGAAATACCAATGGTATAAACATACCAAAAAAGAAGCCGCCAATGGAACCTTGATTGACGGTGCAACAACAGCTGCGTATACCGCAAAAGAAGAAGCTCCTTTCTACCACTACTACTGTGTCGTATCAAACAGCGAAGATACCTCGAAAAAAGTAACATCCGGCGTTGTTACAGCGATAATTTACCGTGATCCTGCGGCAATCCCCGTTGACATGAACGTCAATACGGAAGACGGTTTAGGCTGGGGTACTCAAAACTGGGAACTCGGCAGTAAGAAAGCAGCAGACGGAACAACCTTTGCAGTGTATTCCAAAAATGCAGAACGCATGATGCTGGAAATCTATGACGCAGAGACAAATGCAGAGCCGAAAGGGATTTTCGTCATGGAAAAAGGTTCCGGCGATATTTGGCGGGCAAAAATTAACACAAACGCCATAACAGGCAAGGTATACTACGGCTACCGTGCATGGGGACCCAACTGGACGTATGATCCCGAATGGACACCCGGTACGAATAACGGCTACAAAGCCGATGTTGACGAAGCCGGTAACCGCTTTAATCCGAATAAGCTGCTCACCGACCCCTATTCGCGGGAACTGTCCCACACCAGAGGCATTGACGGCTCGTTCTACCAAACCGGTACGGCAGACCGCAACAAAGACAGCGGAAACGTTGCACCGAAGTCGGTGGTGGTTGAACCGCTTGCTGATATTGGTACAGTGAAATCTGCCTCATCTGCACTAACCGCAGAAATAATCTACCAGCTCCATGTAAAAGGCTTTACCGGCAAGGGTACAGCCGGTATTGATAGTATAACCGGCTTTAGTGAACCAGACAAAGGGACATACGCGGGTGCGGCAAAAATGATACCGTATTTGAAAGGGCTCGGTGTAAATACCGTCCTGCTGATGCCGGTCTTTGAATCGGAAGGACTGGAAGACTATCGCCCTGCCAACTTCTTTGCCGTTAAAAAAACCTATGCAAAAAGCCAGGAAAATGCAGCACAAGAATTCCAAGACATGGTAAATGCATTCCACACGGCGAATATGCAGGTATTCCTTGATGTCCCCTATGCAAATAGCGGTGAAGACGGCAAATTAGATAACGATGAAAACAAAGTCCGCCTTGAATCGCTTCGCGGCTTAGACAACACCGCCTACTATGCCTTGAGTAGCAGCAACAAAAAAGACTACTGGGTAAGTACCGGTAATGGTAACAACCTAAACGGCAGCAGCCAACAAGTTCAAGACCTTATCCTTGCTTCGCTAAAATACTGGACTGAAACCATGGGTATCGACGGCTTCCGCTTTAGCTCCGGTGCAGCACTCGGCCGCACCGGTGATAATTGGGATTTCAGTAAGGATGCGCCGTTGCTTAGTAAAATAAAAGACTACCTGCACAGTAAAAGCCGCAAATGCATTATCGAAACAATGGATAAAAACAGTACCGGTAACGAAGTCTTTAATACCGGCTGGATCGCATGGAATAACACCTTCCGCGACTCAGTACGGAAAACCGTCAACTGGATACAACCCCCCAACGAATCTAAGATTAACGAGCTAATAGGAAAAGCAGGTACACTCAACTTTGCTGCTTCGCATGACAGCTACCGGCTCGCAGATATTCTGGATGCTGAGAACATAAAGATCGGTGAAAAACCGGAATATTCGGCAAACTTCAATCAGATAAATACACGCCGTGAACGGTATCGAAACCTCCTAATTTTAACGATTTTATCAAAAGGCACCCCAATGCTTACCTACGGCGATGAATTCGGCAGAGCACAAGGCAAAACTCACGGTGTTTATGGCGGCATCACCAACACTGTACAAATGAATGACTATAGTCATTATCTCACACATAAATACGGCTGTAATGAACTTGGCGGTGATGACAGCGGAACCAATCTTTTATACGAGTTTACCAAAAAACTGCTGAAACTGCGTAATGAGAATGCAACGTTCTTTAAAGATGCAACCTACACCTTTAAGAAGTTTGATAATTCTGATGGTGCAGAACATGAAAAAGCATTCTGTATACTCATTTCTAATGCTGATAAGTCAGTAGAGTATGCGGTGTGTGTCAATAATACGGATGGGAAACCAGAAGCCCTAGTCAAAGAAATGGGCGGCGGAACTGCCTCATGGAAACCGCTTATCGATACCGGCAGCTGGGCAGAACCTAAAAATGACGGTGCAAAAATGGAAGGTAATTTTTATGCGGAAGATAAAGACGCCCTCGATAAGTATGGTGTAGAAGCAAACCGTATTGTAGTGCTTAAAAAGCAATAGCGGAAAGATACTACCGTAAATTGTAATGCTATAGGGTACCTGTTTCAAAACTCAAGTTTTGGAACAGGTCTACTCTAATTGTTTACTGTTTCTGTAATTGATACACAATACTTTTAAAATCTTTTTGATATGGAGCAGTAAGCGTCAGTTCTTGCTGAGTACAGGGGTGCAAAAACCGTAAACTGTACGCATGCAGTGCCAGCCGCTGAAGTAAGGGCTGCTCGCTATACAAATCCCCATGCCATTTTGATTTTAGTGCAGACAGAAAAAGCGGTTTTGCATTTCCATAAAGCGGATCGCATACTATCGGATAACCGGCATAAGCAAGGTGTATACGGATTTGGTGTGTCCTGCCGGTGATAGGACGAGCTTCTAAAAGAGTGAATTGCTTAAATGTTTTAAGAACGGTAAAATGAGTACATGCCTCTTTTCCATGACGTTTATCAATAATGGTGCGGTGGAGTGCATCACCGTCCGCCCGTAAGGGGACATCAATAGTAAATGAGGGTTCAGTAATTCTCCCATAGACTAACACATGATAGGTTTTTTGAATAGTTCTTGTTTGAAACGCTGTATTTAAATTACGGTGGGATTCCGGATTACGTGCGTAAATAATAAGCCCTGAAGTATCTTTATCTATCCGGTGAACAGCGTAGAGTAATTTCGTACTATCACTGGTTTTCTCCGGTATATTTTCACGCATAATATACTGCTGAAGCAGGAGATCAAGCCGTTCTGCTTCACTATCCCAGCGGTCTGCAGCAACAGCTAAACCTGAGCGTTTGTTTACCGCAATAAGATCATCATCACGATAAATAATTGAAAAGTCTTTTTTACTCATTACATATTCCTTTTATAAAAATCGCCGAGTGCTTTCAATGTTTAAACAGAAACCCCATTAAAAAAGTTAAGCAATTCTGTATATACCTTCAGCTCAGGTATGATTGACGGTATGCTGTAATCAGGCGATAGTATAATGTGCTGATCCAGAGCTTTTAAAACTAATGCTGTATACGCAGAGTCGGAAATATGCGGAAATAAATAACAGTTTTTTTGCTGCCATATCTTTGCGGCTGCTGTTTCTAACAAACTTTGCTGCTTCAAGGTTTTTTCTTCTATCCGGCTTGGTACTGCCGATGCAGCCTGCCTACCCCTTTTACGTTTTACCTCGAAAAAAGCCTTTGCAAGACTTGCAGCAAGCGGCGGCAGAACCATATCTGACGGCGGTAATTTTTCTGCAATTGGTGCTTTTGCTGCAATAATACCGTAGGGAACCGGATATACCGGTGTTACAAGGCAGGCTGCCGCTTCTTGAGGTATAGAATTATCTAAAAAAGCACGCCATACCGGCAGCTCATGCAGAACAGCAGCTTTCGATAAAAGAGGAGAAAGAATTTCAACAGCCCGCTGCTGCGAATGATAAAATCGAATAGTCTGAAAGTCCGGCAGCACCGCTCTAACAGCCTTTTCCAGCTGATAGTCCATTTTTGACGGCAAAAAAGTATGAAGCCCCTTATCAAGCAACTGCTTCGCTGCAAGATTTGCTTGTCCGCTTCTTCTTCCTAGTATAGACATTCCAGCATCAAGATACATATCTATCAAGCGGACATTCTTTTCTGTATATACATAATACCCACGCGTACGCTTTACATTTCCATAGCGTTTTTTTATTTCATAGGAAAGATCAATCATCAGCTTGTATAATGCCACAAGCTGCTAAAAACTACAAGATTAATGTAAGTTTTGTCAGGGATTCTGCATAAAAGGAAATACAGGTACAGACACATAATGTAAACCGCTAAACCTGTTCAGAAACAGAAGTGTTTCCGAACAGGTTTAGTATATTCAATTGAGAAAATACTGTTAGAACGGGCGATCCGCTAAGTATTTATACTCCATCCAACGCCGTTTTGCTTTTTCAACAGCTTTATCCAATAGCATTTGTGCACGTTCAGGGTTAGCGTTCTTCAATGCTTTGAAGCGTACCTCTTTGTACATAAAGTCTGCCAAATTGTAGTTAGGCTCTTTGCTGTCAAGCTGGAACGGATTTTTGCCTTGTGCAACCAGCCGCGGGTCGTAGCGGTACAGCGGCCATAAACCGCATGCAACAACCTCTTTCTGATTTGTCATACCCTTTACCATGCTGATACCGTGGTTGATACAGTGGCTGTAGGCAATAACAATTGACGGTCCATCATAGCTTTCTGCCTCACGGAACGCTTTAATAACCTGACTCATGTTTGCACCCATAGATACTTGTGCAACATAGACATAGCCATAACTCATCGCCATCATACCGAGGTCTTTTTTACTGATTTCCTTACCGGAGGCAGCAAATTTTGCGATTGCACCAATCTGGGTTGCTTTTGACATTTGTCCGCCGGTGTTAGAATACACTTCGGTATCCATAACCAGCACATTGATATTTTTACCGGATGCCAATACGTGATCCAATCCGCCGTAGCCGATGTCATACGCCCAACCATCACCTCCTAAAATCCAGACAGAACGTTTAATAAAATGGTCGGTTAGTGACAGCAGTTCTTTTGCAAGCGGATCCGCAGCCCCTGCCAGCTCTTTTTTCAGCTCTGCAACAAATCCGCGCTGATCTTCGATAGCTGCATCATCAGCTTGTGCGTTTTCCAGCACCTTATCAATCGCGGCTGCGGCAATGCCTTTTTCTTTTACTTTCAGTGCAACCTCACGGGCATATTCTGCGAGCTTATCACTCGTTAAACGCATACCGTAGCCAAATTCAGCGGCGTCTTCAAACAACGAGTTTGACCATACCGGTCCGCGTCCATCTGCCCGTTTTGCATACGGCGTAGTAGGTAAGTTACCGCCGTAGATAGAAGAACAGCCTGTTGCATTTGCAATAACAGCCCGGTCGCCGAACAGCTGGGAAAGCAAGCGTACATACGGTGTTTCACCGCAGCCTGCACAAGCACCGGAGAACTCAAATAGCGGACGCTTCATACCGACACCTTTCGGCATACTTAAATTGAGTTTGCGGGCATCGGGATCAGGAATATCCATAAAGAACTTCCAGTTTTCGGATTCCACTGCACGGTTCTCTACAAAGCTCTCCATATTGATTGCTTTAAGTTCAGGATTTTCTTTCGACTTTGCCGGACATTGCTCAACACAAAGCCCGCAACCGGTACAGTCTTCTGCAGAAACCTGAATAGTAAACAGCGAATCGGTAAACTCTTTTCCTTTATATGGTACAGAACGGAAACCGGCAGGAGCTTTTTCTGCTAACTGCTTATCATACGCTTTCATGCGGATAACAGCATGGGGACATACCATTGCACACTGACCGCATTGAATACACAAATCGCTCTTCCAAATGGGGATTCGTTCAGCAATAGCACGTTTTTCATACTGCGTTGTCCCAGTGGGGAATGTTCCGTCTGCCGGCATTTCGCTTACCTTTACACCGTCGCCCTCATTAACCGCAATTTTTCCCAAGATATTTTTTACAAAATCAGGAGCATTACCCATAGCGGCGTGGCGGGTCAAAGTGCTGCTTGCTTCTGCCGGATAGCAAACCTGTTCAACCCCCTCAAGTGCCATATCAATAGTCTTGATATTTTTTTGAACAATTTCCGGTCCTTTTTTGCCGTAAGACTTTTCAATAAACTTCTTAATCAATTCAACGGCTTCAGCTTCGGGGAGAATACCGAAAATCTTAAAGAATGCAGTCTGCATAACAACATTAATGCGGTTTCCCATACCTGCTTTTTCAGCAATTTTTACACCGTCAATAACATAGAATTTTGCTTCTTTTGCAATAATATCTTTTTGAACCTCTACCGGCAAATGCTCCCACACCTCATCTTTATTCCAATGACTGTTCAAAAGGAATGTACCGCCTTTACGGAGGCTTTTCAGCATATCGTAGGTTTCAAGGAATGTAAATTTATGGCACGCAATAAAATCTGCCTGACCAATAAGATACGGTTTGCGTATTTTGCGTTTACCGAAGCGGAGATGCGATGTAGTAATAGAGCCTGATTTTTTAGAGTCATAGACAAAATAGGCTTGTGCATTATTGTCTGTCGCTTCGCCGATAATTTTAATTGAGTTTTTATTTGCACCAACCGTACCGTCTGAACCAAGACCGTAGAACATTGCCTGATGCATTCCGCTATCGTCAAGGTGGAAATGAGGATCATAACAAATACTTGCACCGGTAACATCATCTTCAAGACCGACTGCAAAACCGTGTTTTTTCTCCCCCTCCATATTATCAAAAATGCCCTTGACCATTGCAGGGGTAAATTCTTTTGAGCCAAGACCATAACGCCCGCCCAGCACTGTCGGATAGTGTGTAAAGGGGCATTTTTTTGCTGCCTGCATTTCTCCGATAGCAGTGCGGACATCTTCATACAGCGGTTCACCGAGAGAGCCGGGTTCTTTTGTGCGGTCAAGCACGGTAATATGCTGCACAGTTGCAGGCAGTGCATTAACAAATGCTTCGGCACTGAACGGACGGTACAGGCGGACTTTCAAAAGACCGTACTTTTTCCCCTTACTGTTAAGATACTCTACCGTTTCTTCAACAGTATCAGCACCGGAACCCATAAGGATAATCACAGATTCGGCATCGGGGGCACCGTAATAATCAAACAAGTGATAGGAACGTCCGCTCAAAGCTGCGTACTTGTCCATAACCTTTTGTACAATCGCAGGAGTTGCAAGATAGTATTTATTAACTGCCTCACGTGATTGGAAGTACACATCGGGGTTTTGAGCAGTTCCGCGCATAGACGGATTTTCAGGAGTAAGCCCCCGTGCCCGGTGTGCACGCACTAAATCATCATCAATCATCTGACGCATTACATCGTAGGGTACTTCTTCAATTTTCTGAATTTCATGTGAAGTTCTAAACCCGTCAAAGAAATGGAGGAACGGAACACGGGCTTCAAGGGTAGATGCGTGTGCAATTAATGCAAGATCCATAACTTCCTGAACGGAGTTTGAAGCGAGCATTGCCCAGCCTGTTTGCCGGCATGCCATAACATCTTGGTGATCACCAAAAATAGAAAGTGAACTGGTTGCCAATGCACGGGCAGCCACATGGAATACCGTGCTTGTTAATTCACCTGCAATTTTATACATATTCGGGATCATCAATAAAAGCCCCTGTGATGCAGTAAAGGTGGAAGACAAAGCACCGGCGGTAAGAGCACCGTGTACAGCTCCTGCAGCACCGCCTTCAGACTGTAATTCTACAACTTTTGGAACAGTTCCCCAAATATTGGCTTTTCCGCGGGCTGAATATTCATCGGCAACTTCCCCCATTGGGCTTGACGGCGTGATAGGGTAGATTGCAATGACTTCACTCAACGCATGAGCAACATGACCGGCGGCGGTATTACCGTCAATCATTACAAGATTCTTTTCAGGCATAGCATCGTCCTTATAAAGTATAGTGTGAAATGCAGAGATGTCTTAAACAGTGGTTATGTTTTCAACATCCCTCTCTATAAAATGATACTCTTTTCAAACAAATTTTTCAAGGTTTAAATAGGGCGTTTTCACGCACTGCCTTCCACTCTTTTATCGTTCGTTTTTCTTCGTCAAAAGAACTTCCTATCAGCACAATTTTTTTTCCGCCAGCCTTGTACGGTGCAGCATAGTCTTTCTCTTTTATCTGCTTGAGGGCATCTTCCGCACTCCCATTGCCGGAAAGCTTAAACTCGAAGATGTAAACAGTATCAGCACTGGCAACTATGCAATCACTACGACCGGTAGCACAATGCACCTCTGTCTGTACAAACTGCCCCATCAGTGCAAAGATGAGGTACACCGCTGTTTGATAGTTCTGTTCCCGCAGCTTTAGCTTTTCTTTCGGAAAATCATCATAGGGTATGCTTGCAATAATCGCCTGCATCCGCTCCATAAAGCTCTCTACATCACCCTTGCGGATATCTTGTATAAACCGTCCTATCCATACCCCAGTTTGACAGAACGGCACGTCCGAGTATGCCGGTAACAGATTATGCAAAAAGCCGTAGCGGACTTCACTATTCGGAAAGCCCAGCCGATAGAGTCCTACATCTTTCATATAGTTCTTGATGCTGAGATACCCTGCCTGAAACAGAATCGGCACCGCATCCTGAGCAACCACCCGATACGTTTGTAAACCTTCTTCGTCCAACTCGACATTGCCATCAAGGTCGGGAATATAATAGTTCGCTTCTTTTAAGAAGTTGACTAAAAAAGCCGGTGTCCCCGTACCGAACCAGTAGCTTTTGATTTCTTTATCATCAAGGGCATTAAGAAGGCTGTAGGGATTATACATCCCTACCCCTGCAGGATGGAACAAGTACCCGTCATACCATTGCTTTAAGGCTGCAAGTGCATG
This sequence comes from Treponema sp., assembly GCA_052173295.1. GTDB lineage: Bacteria > Spirochaetota > Spirochaetia > Treponematales > Treponemataceae > Treponema. The sequence continues at coordinate 1,020 of JBQMYW010000029.1, read as the reverse complement.
GGAATAGTCAAATTCTTGCTTTTGTGCTAACGCTTGTATCTCCAGATGAAAATTCGCTTCAAGCTCTCTCTGGCTTATGCCGCATATACCCGCATAGGCTTCATGCAAACTAATATCTTTGAGATTATTCAGATCACTAAAAATGCTGATTTTACTAAACTTGGTTACACCCGTTAAAAACGCAAACCGAATGTATTGATCACAGGTTTTTATCACTGAGTAAAATGCTTTGAGCGTATTGCGGTAGTGTTCGTTCAGCTCTTCGTTCACGCCCATGGTTTGCAGAAGCGGTTTATCGTATTCGTCTACAAGAACAACAACCTGCTTGCCTGTTTGCTGACAGGCAGACTTTACCAGCCGTTCAAAACGTGAGGCAAAAAACGGCTTTTCTTCTTTTGCAACAAGTATACCGTATAGGCTTTCCTGTTCCTTTAATAAAGAATCAAGCCGTTCGTTTAAAGCATCGTTTTCAAGATACTGTCCAATGTTAAAATCAAAATACAGCACCGGATATTCTAGCCATGCCGTCCGATTTTCTTGTGCAGCCTGTTCTTCTTCCGCTTGTTCAATATAAAGCCCACTGAACAGCTCTTGTTGCCCGCGGAAATATGCAGCGAGTGCCGAAAGAAACAAACTCTTACCAAACCTGCGGGGACGGCTTAAAAAATATGGATTGGATCCTTGCACAAGCTGCCAGAGAAATGCCGTTTTATCTATATAAACATATCTGTTCCGGCGGAGCTTTTCAAAACTTTGGATGCCGATCGGTAGTTTTCGCAAAGCGTTCATACCAGTAATATAGCAAGATTAGTACATTACGCCTATCCTTGCACTTCCAGAATATAGAGAGGCCCTACACTTTAAACTTGCCGACTTCTGCAGCGAGAGCATCAATACTTGCCTTATTCTTTTGTGTGATTTCATTGACATCTTGCACCGCATTGCTGATTTGTACCGCCCCCGAAGCCATTTCATTCATGCTATCTGCAATCATTCGGGTAAGGTTGTCGAGTTTTTGCA
>JBQMYW010000028.1:0-24411 GCA_052173295.1 Treponema sp. | reverse complement strand
GCCCCCCCCCCCCCCCCCCCATAAAACTTTTAAAAATATACTTTTAGAGATAAGCGGGTTCCTCTATTGCCGATTTACAAAATATAGTCCTCGGTGTATCAAAACTGCCAAAGCTTACTGTGATTTTATACAGCAGCGGCGTTACATGGCTGTGCATTTGTTGATGCGGTCTTTTTTCAAAGATATCAATTCTTCATGATGTATTCCTTATAATTACAAAAGTTGAACTTTCTTCACGAGAAAATTATAGGAGTCTACAATGAAAAAACGGATGTCAATTAAAATGCGAATGCAAATCACTTTCGGTACCTTGATTGTGGCAGCACTTTCGCTTTTAAGTGTTTTTGTACTCTATCAGTCCCGGAGTGCGGTTATGGAAAAGGTAACAGCCCATCTTTTTGATAAGGCGAGTGATACTGCCGCTATAATTGATGGCGATATAGAACAATGGTTTGAGTACCTTGAAGGAGTTGCCTCGCAGCAGATACTGCGTGATACAAGCGTCAGCTATGCGGAAAAAGCCCGCATACTCGAAGAACTTTCAAAAGATGAGGAAGAGGTTATTGCTTTTGTAATAATTGATCCGCAAGGAATATATCATCTGCCAGATGGACAGCAGTTTGATGTTTCCGGTCAAAAGTGGTTTAAAGATTCGCAAGGCGGCACAAAAAAATATTTTTCCGAGCCGTTTAAAGACATAGAAACGGGAAAACTCATTACACAAGCGGTCGTTCCCATTATGGGAAAAAATAATACACACGCGGGCGTGCTGGCTGCTGTTTTTGACGGATATACGCTTTCAGATATGATAGATGCCGTTAAAGTCGGTAAAACAGGCGGCTGCTTTATTATTTCCGAATCGGGAGTAAATATAGCCAACAGGAACAGGGACTTAGTTGAAAGCCAATTCAATGCTATAGAGGCTGCTAAGACCGATAAAAGCCTTGTTGAGGTTGCCGCTGTCATCCAAGACATTCTGAAAAGCAATACAACGGAAATACGGTATTATACGTTTATGGGCAATCAGGATATTGTGAGTGCTGCGGTTATGGAAACAACAGGGTGGAATGTTGTTATCGAAGCTCCCGTTGAAGAATTTTTAGACACAATACGTGTAATGCGTATCGGAGTTATCATTGCCGCTTTATTTATTTTGTTTGCCGCTCTCATAACGGTTTCTATTTTTAGCCGCAAACTCGTAAAGCCGATTCAAAATGCTGTTCCCTCACTGCATACCATTGCACAAGGTGATTTTACCGTGCGTTTACCGATAAGCGGCAATGATGAAATTGCCGATATGGTCGGCTATTTTAACCAAACCGTTGAAAAAATAGGTATTTCTATTAAGCAGGTCGGTGCCAATTCAAATATAATGGAAGAGATAGGTGACGAGCTTGCTTCTAATATGACGGAAACAGCCCGCACGGTACATCAAATCAGTGCAAATATTGAAGGGGTTAAGCAGCAGGTTCTCACCCAAGCGGACAGTGTTACCGAAACAGCTGCAACTGTCGAAGAAATTGTCCATACCATTAAGCAGCTTAATAATAGTATTGAAACGCAAGCGGTGAGTGTTGCACAGTCATCTTCTGTGGTAGAAGAAATGGTTGCAAATATCGCGTCTATCGGGCAAACACTGGATAAAACGGATGAGGTAATTAAAAACCTGACAACAGCCACCGGCGGCGGCAAAGCAACATTGGAGACATCCAATACCGTTACGCAGAAAATTTCGGAAGAATCAGGGGCACTCATGGAAGCAAGCAGTGTTATTCAGCATATTGCCTCCCAAACGAATTTACTCGCAATGAATGCAGCGATTGAAGCCGCTCACGCAGGAGAAGCCGGAAAGGGGTTTGCTGTTGTCGCAGATGAAATCCGTAAACTTGCAGAGGAATCTTCTCTGCAAGGGAAAACCATTACGGCAACGCTTAAAACGCTATCTGGAGAAATTGAAATGCTCTCGGCTTCGTCCAAAACGGTAGAGGAAAAGTTTAATGCGATATTCAGCCTTGCAGAGCAGGTAAAAGAAATGAGTGCCAGTCTTACTGAATCAATGCGGGGGCAAGAAAATGGCAGTAGAGAAGTGCTTTCTGCTATCAAGAGTATCAATGCGGTAACGGTAGAAGTGCAAGCAGGCTCAGAGAAAATGCTGAAAGGCGGCGAAGGAGCAGCAAAAAAAATGCAAAAGCTTGACGGGCTTACCCGCGTCATTACCGACAGCATGAACAAGATGGCATCCGGTGCACTGCAAATCAATCATGCGGTACAGGAAGTTCACGAGCTGACACAAAAGAACAAGCAGAGTATTGAAAGTTTGGCGGGGGAGGTTAATAAGTTCAAAATATAGGCTTTTGCAAATATACGGCGCATCTGCGTTGTCGCTTCACAAAAAACAGTCCTCGACGTACACAAAGTACGCCTGCGGGTGTTTTTTGTACGCTCCTCGCATCTACACCGTCTATTTGCAAAAGGATGGTTTTTTTACCGCGATGTTTTTTGCTTCTGCAAAAAACTCGTCGTTCAAAAGCACTGCTTTTGTAAATATACGGAACCCGCCCTCCGTATCTCATGAGCGGTAATGCGATGTTCTTTTACTTTTTGGGCATATCGCTGCGGGAAGTAATGACTGTGCTAATCAGCCTGTATTCTTGTGCTTCTTCTGCACTTAGCCAATAGTCCCTGTCAGTATCTTTTTCTATTTCCGATTCATTTTTGCCGGTTTCTGCAGCGATTAACACATTAATTTTCTTACGCAATTTTTCAATTTCATTTGCATGAATTTCAATATCAGTAGCCACACCTTTAATACCGGAAAGCGGTTGGTGAATAAGGTAATGACTATTCGGCAGCCCTAAGCGGTGCTGCTGCGGAGCAGCAAGTAAAATTAATGCACCTGCACTTGCGACAAGTCCCATACCGATAGTATATACCGGACATTTTACAAATCTAATCATATCAAAAATAGCAAACCCCGCATCAACATCGCCGCCGGGAGAATCAATATATACATAAACCGGTTTTGTACCGGAATCTGCTTCTAAAATAAGCAGTTGGCGGATAATTTTTTCTGCCAGTTCTTTATTTACTTCGCCTGACAAAATAATTTGCCTTGTTGCTAAAAACTTTTGCATTAATGGGTCTTGTGCTGCATCTTTTTTTGTTTCTTTTGACGGGTCTTCATCTTGGTTATAAAAATAATTCATAGCATATCCTTTATACATGATAAATAGTCCACCAGTTTACAAACCGGTACAATTCTAATAAGCAAATTCAGCAGAGAGCCGGATATAGTGGTTAAAGTTTTTCCCGCGGGCATTACTTCTCCAATCTGCAAGCTGCCGTTCTGCTTCTTGTCTAATTTCATCATCTGATTTTGTTTTCATGGTACTAACATCCCACTTTTTTTTATAAATATTATTGTTAATACCGGGGTTAATATCCGTTTCAAAAGTATAACCGAACTTAAACAGCATAGTACCGCCGGTTTTTTTAATAGGTAAATGGCAACCAATGTCAATACCCAATTGATTAACATACTGTATAGTCTGCTGCCGCATAAAAGGATTTGAATACAGAAAAGCATGCCTATCGGATACTGCCTCGCCGCCTTGCTGCTTAGTTAAAGCGGCATGGTTATTCACAGTTCCGTCAGTCGTGTAGTCCTTTGACAAATAGCCGCGCAGCATATCAATATCGGTAAGACTTTCACTGATATTCGCATGGCGGATAAAGGTATTTGAAAGCTGTACGTTCAACCCATACAGCGGTTCCAATTTTACCCGCAGCTGTATTCTATCGGAGTTAGGTTCAAGATTACTTCCAAGCGGAAGCCCATTATGAGTATAACTTTCATAGTTTGGATAATCAATACGGTGATTTCCGTAATGAGTATACGCATAGGGGAATACAAATGTATAATTCAAATCGGCAAACGAAAACCAATGAGTTTTAGGCATCGTGTATGATATTCCGAACTGCCCTGCCATACGCATTTTTGCATCTTTAAATTTCACAATTTCATTAAATCCAAGATCATCAGCATATAAAAGTCCGTCAAGGCGTAATCCTTTGAGCGGTTTTACGGTAAAAAATGCACCAATCAAACTGTTATCAGGAAAATCATAAAGACCTTGACTAATGAAAAAGGTTGAAAATGGAATCATATAAATGGGTTCAAACCGTTTTCCGTAAATAATGCTGTCAATCATACCGAATGAGAGCCATGAAAGCGGACGGATATTGAGGGAGTGTATCATTAAAAATTTCCCGGGATTCCTATTACCTTTCGTATCATCAGCAGCAGTCAAGGTGAGAAAGGCTTGGTTGTACGTCCACTTTTCAAAATTTACTACAAAGTTGAATTGCCCTTGATGCATTGCGTGGGAACCAACGAGCGGACTATTTTCGTGGAAAGGTCCGTAACTGGTACGGGCAATGCCCGCAGTAAAATAATATCTGGGTGTCCCAACTGCCACACCGGTATTAAAAACCGGCAGCAGGTAAAAAGAACTAATTTTTACCGAATCATCGGCAATATCATAATTTGAGTACCGAAATTTTGGGGTTAGTGCTTCTGTATATAGCTTATTTGTTAATAATGCGGTAATCTTACCCGAAATAGTAACAAAGTCATTCAGTGTATAATTCACATCCATCGTTGGTGAAATATCCAGCTCATACTGTTTTTTAGGTACTTTTACTGCAAGCTCATTTTTTAATCCAAAATGAAATACTTTGCCGAAAAAACGCTTTTGATAGTCTGCTGCACGGAGCCGCTGTTCCGCAGTACCTTTTTCAATAACTATCTGTAAAATACGCTTTATTTCTTGCAAAGGATAGGGGCGTATTGACGGTGCATCATTGATAATTCCCGTATTCTCCCAAATGGTCATATCATCATAAAAAGGATCAAATATATCAACAGAGGCTTGTGCAAATAGTCCGGCAGCTGCGGAGCATACGAGCATAATAATCACATATCTTTTTTTCATTATGTATTCCTTCATTATATACATTCTATAATGGCCCTGTTCTGAAACTGAAGTTTCTAAACAGGTCTATTAGTTGTGCAGCATCTATACAACCGTTTATAAAAAAGCTGCCGCCTTGCTTCACCTGTTAGTATTTGTACACCCAAGGACTATCCCTTATAGCATATTTGATAGCAGTATAACAATCAAGTGCATGACCATTTTTTTTACCGTGTACAACTGTCCAGTGTAAACCAGCACTCAATTCAAGGTTGGGAAGAATACTATGAACACCCGCAACTGAAAAAGTATGAAAATATGCTGCCGTGCCGGAAGGAGTTTTAGCATTTGCCAAAGGGTCATAGGTTTCTTTAGGAGGATAATGCTGATCTTTGGCAAAAAACAGTTCCTCATTCTCTCCTTTTGCAAGGAAGCGGTAGCCGCATTGTACACGGTAGCGTTTCGGCATTGTGAGTGAGCCTTGTAAAAAACAGCCGGCTGTATCCGGTCCATAAGGGTTTGCTGCCCATATCATAATTTGATCGGATGTCTTATTTTTTCCCGCAACCGTATCTTTCCGCCGATGATACAAACTAATATGCTTATTTTCCATTATATACATCCACGGATTCGCATAGAGTACCTCTCCTGTAAGACAAAAATGCCCAACCGGTGTGGGGTAAATATACTCAATACCGGCTAAACCGCCAAGACTATTCGGTATATTAGCAGCATTGGAGTAATTTTTTTTCTCAAAATGAGTTTGAAACTGGTTTTGACCATATTGACCGTAGAGGCGAAGTCCCCGCACTGGTATGATGTCAATTCCAAACCCGAGCTGACAGCCGACAAGCGAAGCACTGCCTGATGATTTTTTATTAAAAGTTTCTTCTTCCCAACCGAAAAAATTATGAAAAATCATCATCGGATTTAAATACTTAGGATCAAAAGGGGCATTTACTACAACACCTTCATAAAGACGCAGTGCAATCCAGTCAATAGGGCGGAATGCTGCTTCATGCGAAAAAACAAAACGGGTTGGTTCAAGCTCTACAACATTGAGTGCAAGCCGTACTTTTTTATGAAAAAATGATGCCGTCAGGTAATCAAGCCGGTCAACGGCATCGTCAAGCAGCATACTGCCTGCAAGAGACCTGCCGATATTCAATTTTCCTCTGCCGACTGTAAGATTACAAAAGCGTCCGCCGAAACTAATACCGCCCCTCAGAGGGAATTGCGCGTCAAAAGCATTGCCTTCCAAGGGAATATTTGTATAGGGGTGCGAAAGTTCCGCTGCCCAATAATTCTTTTTAAGAGCTATATCTCCGAAAAAGGTAATATACGGTGTAAACATCACTTGCAGCGGAACCGATAGAAGAGCAGGCAGCCTGTTATACCGTAAGAAACTATCAAGCCGTACTTCATTATCGGGGCGGTGAACATATTGTCCCTGCACTGCAACGATACCGTTTACATCAAACTTGAGATAATCTGTTGAAACAAGAAACGGCTGTTCAGCAAAGTAGCGGGACATTTCGCGGTAAAGCGGCAGGCTTGCCGGTTGAATATCAGCGTGTTCTAATGCAGAAAAATATTCGGTAAGCTCACCTTTTGAAAGCGGCTGCCGGTCGGCAAGCGTTGCTTGGCGAGACTCAACAGACATAATATGGAGTGCATCATAAATCCAATGCTCATTTTCAACAAAATATGAGTATGGTATTTCAGCAAACACAGGGATTGTTGTAATGCATATCAAAACGGTACTAATAATTATTCGTTTCATTGCGGCAGCCCAAAATGATACACAAAATCGGCAATCGGCACTAAACCGTTTTTAATCCGTATAGTGTCAATCCGTGCATGTATTTCTTGCAAAAGTGCGTCATTTTCTATAATTTCTTTTGCTTTTGCAATAATCTTTCTGGGTTTTGTAATGTACCAGCCAAGCCGGTTATTCACAACATAGAGCATATTCCCCAGTTCTTGTCCGCGTACATAACTTGCAAGAATTAACGGTTTTCCCGCAGAAAGGGTTTCCATTACTGTTGCAGGTCCGCTTTTTGTGATAACACAATCGGCAATATTAATAAAATCAGGCATACAGGTTACAAACCCCAAAACTTTAATATGCTTAATTTGTAATGTTTTAATCAATATTTCAAGCTGAGTTTTTAAAATTTTATTTTTCCCGCAAATAACCACAAGTTGTGCATCACAACGCTGCAAAATAAATGAATGCACAAGCTGGAGTGTTGATTTTAAGCCCTCGCCGCCGCCTACTATCAGCAAAACTTTTTTATCAAGCGGAATTCCATGCTTTTCTTTTGCTGCAATTTTTTCTTGCGGAGTATACCGCTTATCAAAACTGCGGGACAGCATAAGAGGAAAATGATGCACTCGTTCAGGATTAAAACCATACTTTTCTACCGCTTCTTTACGCAGTTTTTCTGAAAATACTACTAACTCCGTATCTTTTTCGTAAAACCATGTAGTATGTGCTGTAAAAGGATCCATAACCAAAGAAATAAGCGGAATTGCAGGGTTAACTCTATTTACGGCAATGCGTGCAAAAGGGATAAGAATTTCATGCAAACATACCAGCTTAGTTATCTTTTCTGTTTTAATAAACTCAACTAAGTTCTTTACAATGAACGGACGCAGAAACGGTTTAATGAAAGAAAGAACTTTTTTCGACTTTGTAAGTTGATAAAAAGCAACATATCCAAGCTCAAAATAATTTGAGGTTGCAGCGTACCCTTTTTCAAAAAACAACCGGAATATTCTATTTTCTTTATTAAATCCATTTTTTGAAAGGTATACAGCCTCATCGGGATAGTTTTCTTTCAAATATGTTATTAAGGCTTTGGTACCTGAAATATGCCCGCCGCCGGTTTGAAGATATAAAAAGCCGATACGTTGTTTCATTATCCATACTATACTAAAAATAAAGGATAAATACAAGCGAAAACATGAGAGCAAAAGAAGCAGCCTGTGATCTTGTATGATATTGCCGCATACTATATACTGGTATCCGTTTTGGAGTTATACATGGAAGAAGCTGAAATCAGCCGGCTATTGCAGGACGGGTTCACGGTATTGGAAATACCAGATTCTGCAAAGAGATTGCAGAATTATATGTTACAGTATATACATGAACTAGAAATTTTCAATGCAGCATTTAATCTCATTAAGGTTGAAAACGCCCGTGATTTGGTAATACGGCATATCTTTGACAGTCTTGCCCCATGGAAAATCTTTGCAGAAAAAATAGACGCTCACACTGGTGCTGTTCCATTCCGCTTTGCAGATATAGGTTCGGGGGCAGGACTGCCGGGCATTCCGCTTGCGTGTTTGTTCTTACTCCGCAACCCTGAAGTAGAGTTTTCGCTCATTGAGCGTATGCATAAACGGTGTTCAGTGTTGGAAAATGTCCGTGCAGTCCTTGGATTGCAGAATGTGTATATTCTCCAAACAGAAGCAGAAAAAGCTCCCCGCGATTATTTTGATTTAGCAGTATTCAGAGCTTTCCGTCCGCTTGACCGCATAATGGTAAACACCTTACGTGCAGGAATTTGCAGTGAAGGAATGCTTGCCGCATATAAGGGCAAAAAAACAGCTATTGAGGAAGAGATGAATGCTATAGATTCGGAAGTATCTTCTTATTCGATTATTCCTTTAAACGTCCCCTTTTCTACGGCAGAACGGAACTTAGTATGTTTTGGTAAAGCAAAAGCATCATGCGTATAAAAACTATTTACTGGTCAATTCTTTTATTGTGTTTTCTCGGAATTCATGCATATACAGAGCAGCTGCTGGTACATAAAACTACCTATTTCGATATTATTTACAGTGCTCAATCTGAAAAAACGGCTGCACTTATTGCAGAACACGCAGATACCTATGCAGAAGAAATTGCCGGAAAAATGAATAAAAAAATATGGGTACGGATGCCGGTATATATTGCTGCAAATCAGCAAGTGCTGAACGGGTATTTTACCTTTTTTCCCTATTCGAGGATTGTTATTTTTGACACACTGCCTGAAGAAGGGCTATTGACTAATTTTACTGATATTATTCTAAAAGTATTTTATCATGAACTTACTCATGCACTGTCGCTTATCTACTTTTTACCGGTACTGCCGCTTTCATTTAACGAGGGGGCTGCAGTATTGTATGAAAGCTTAGACGGGCAGCAAGGCAGACTCAATGACCCGCTGTTATATCATCATTTAATACAAGGTAAAATTGATGGTGTTTCTCCCTCGTGGCAAGAAGCGGCAGGGCAAAGAGATGTATACCCCGGTGCATTGTGGGGGTACTTATACGGAGCAGGTTTTGCAGACTATTTGCAAAAGAATTATGGTATGGAGGTATACAGCCGCTATTGGAAAAGCTCATTTTTTATCTTTCCGGCAGGTAAAACAAACCATATTTTCGGGAAACGGCTAAAGCATCTGTGGAGTGATTTTATTCAATCCATTGCAGTACCTGAAAAAGTAGAAAAACCAATTCCTTTTTTAAAAAAAACAAAAAAAGCCTTTACGATAACCGCCTCAAATGGGAAGGGAGCTGCTTGTTTTGATTTTGCCTCAAAAGAGGTGTGGTTTGTTACACCCGATGGCAACCAGCAAAAACTGTTTAATGCCAATCCTACACTTTCCCATTTGAGTTTTTCACAAGACGGTTCATTGTTGTTAGTAACGGATATTATTCAGTCTCTGCAAGGAGATCGGTATCGGTGCAGATGTTTTAGTATGCAGGAAAAATGCTTTCTCCCCGAAACGGTGTATGATATTCGGTCTGCAGCCTTTTGCGGCACAGACCGCATCTGCGGTGTTAAGACAGAGGGGCAGTATTCACGGCTTATTACACGGTGCTTTTTTACAGGCGGAGAAGAGGAAATTTTAAACACTGCAGGTCCCGGATTGCCGTATACTGCATTCTATAGCCCTGTCTTTGCAGGTACTGATAAAATTGCCTATATCGCTGCAAATGGCTTACAGCGGGATATTTTAATTGTTGACCGGCTTACTAAAACTGTTCAAAAAATGGTGCTGAAAACCCCGCTGTATGCAATCCGCTATTTGCAAACCAATAACTCCGCAGAGCGTCCCATACTGCTATTTTCATGGGCAGAAAAAAATATGCTGTACCGTGCAGCATATTTTGATATTACTGCACAGACACTTGGCGTATTGGAAAAAGATATTTCAGGCGGTGTATTTTTTCCCGTACTGCTGCCCGATAATGCTGCTGCAGATATGCCTTCCGCTGCCGTTGCTGAAACACAACATACAGAAAATGCGGAAAAAATTCCGGAAGATAGTTCAACGGCTCTACGCCAGCAGCAAATTATCTACGCCGGCATACACGGTAAGTATACCGCTTTGTATACTATTTCTCCAGAAGTATTTACCAAACAGCAGGTTCTCTTGCAACAGACAGCAGACAATACTCTTTCTGCAGAACAGACCGCTGTCAGCTTGCAGCCGCAGCAAGATATTCTTAAACCGCAGAAATACCGTATGAGTTCATGGATTTGGAGAGTTTTTCCTATACTGTATGCTGTGCCGCCCGCCGATCTCATAGACTGGAAACAGACAGGATTAGCACTCTTTACCTACGGCATTGATCCTACAACACTGGTATCTTTTCAAAATACCTCTATCTTCTATTTTAATCCGTTTTTTTATCAAACACATACAGCAATCACTATTAATTCCCAGCCGGTTAGTTTTTCAGTTGATTTGTATGATACTCATAACAACTTCCGCTACCGAAATATGGGAGGAGCATTGCATGCCTCACTGCCGATACCCTTTGAAAATGCCTACCGCCGCATAACCATTCAAGCAGGGATTGCGGCAGATTCCTTTGCATTTTTTCCAAATGATTACCGGAAGCAGCGGCACATATACCGGTATAAGCTTGGTAATGCCGTGCTTTCCGATGAGCTGAGCTTCCGCTATGATTATTTAAAAACAACCATTCAGCCTGCATCGTATTTTTTTGCAAAAAATACGGCAGGAGCTGTATTAAGAACAGGAATTAAGCACGGCTATCATTATAAATCCGGTATGAATGCTTTTGTACTGCAAGGGCAAGCTGCCTTTTTCATGCCTGTTGTGCCGTTCAGCACCCGTATTGCCGCCTATGCGGGCTATAACGCAGCGTATGAGCCGGCAGCAGGCAGCTTTGTATTCTTTGGTCAGCCGGCATTTATGGGTATGGCATCATACCTGCCTCCAATGACAGAACATACCATTACCGTTACACCATCAAAGACACTGGTACGCAAGGTGAATACCGGTGTATCATGTGATGCAGAAATAACCTTTTTTAGCTATGAAATTCAAAAAGGCAGCTCATGGCTTCCAATATTTTATAATAGAATAAACATAAGTACCGGCTATAAAACAGTAGTAAATTTTTTGCACACCGGCAGCGGTACTGCTGCACCGGATTGGTATCAGTCAGTATACACCAAAGCGGCATTCACGATCAGCGGAACAGCAAAAATAGGTTTTGAATACAATCAGCCACTAAAACCGCATACGCTCGGCAAGTTTGACCTACTGTTTGATGTCAGTTTTTAACCGCTGCCTAAAAAACATGAAGCAGCACTACAACTTATTTTTTTGCAGCAGTGTTCCAAGATGTGCATGGGTTGTCTGTGCCGCTGACAAGATAGTGCTGGTTTCCTGTAAAAAATCATCAATCTTTTTCAAGGAGGTAAAGCCTTCCCGTATGGTAGTATCTTGCTCCTTGATTGAAGAGGTAATTTCAGCAAGTGACGTTCCCGCTTCGTTCAGTGTTCGAGAATTTTCATCAAAATTACTCAACACACCGGTAAAAGACTTTTGAAATTTCAAAAATAATGTTAAGAAAAGAGACATACTATTATTGATGTCATTAACGGTATGCTGCAATTCAGCCAGTTTTGCTTCAATACTTTTAGCAAAAGTTCCCGTTTGTGTGGAAAGAGAGCGTACTTCATTCGCAATAATTCTAAAACTTTCTCCAGCTTTTCCTGCACGGGCAGCCTCTATTGAGGCATTAATTGCCAAAATACCGGTCTTAACCGAAACTTCTTGGATTCCGGCAAGCATATCCTTTACTTCATTTGTCCGCTCTTTGAGAACCTCAAAAGAGCTTGCCGTTGTTTTTGCATTGGTAGCAGCTTCGTCAATTTCAGTAACCCGTTCATGGATTTCTGTTTGTAATTTTTTTCGATTTTCCAATATTTCTTCAAGCATGGTATCAATTCTCGTGGTATTTGCTGCAGAAGAACTACTTTCTTTTTGGATTTCTTCAAAAACCGACAGAATAGTGCAAAATCGGGAACGAAGCTGCTCAACAGACTCATCTATAAGTTTAAACGACTGATCAGTAATGAAATCAAGGATAACGCCCTTATTATAACTTACTACCATTTTTTCAGTAAGATCCGAAAAATTTTCAATTATTTGATTAGTATCCATGACGGTTCTCCTTGATTACGGTCAAAATAATGTTTCAATATAATCGGAACCGCATTGAAGATTTGAAAGCCATGTCAAAAAATTATCAATTTGCTCATCTTTATAAATTGCACCATGCTGCGGAACAATCATAAGCGGTCTTAATCTCCGTATTGTTTCTACCCATTTTTTTACAATTTTATTTGATGCCATATACCGCTTATGGAATGTTTCTATCAATGGAATATGTTTTTTGAAGTCTTCAACAAACACAATCTCTTCGCCATCTTCAAATACAGCTGCACCAATATCACCCGTAAAAAGAATATGGGAACGTTCATCAAACAGTCCGAATTGTCCGGGTGAATGCATAAAATGCGACGGTACGCAGTGCAGCCGTGCACCGGAGAGCAAGGGTAAAAACATACCTTTATCCGGAATTGGAACAATTCTCGATACATCTACAATACCGAAATGCGGCATAAACCGTACCCAAAGTGCAGAAATATAAATTTTTGCTGGAGTAACCCCCATCCATAACGCAATACCGGAAGAAACATCGGGGTCTTGATGTGAGAAAAAAATAGTATCAATTTTATCGACAGAAATGAAATGACTTACTGCAGTAACAACATGAGAAAAAAGGTGTACTCCGCCCGGATCTATCAAAATACCGCGGCCTCTGTCCACAATAAGATATTGCATAGTCTGGACAGCACCTTCGCCGTGTTTAGTTTGAGAACCAAGCCATATAAACTTATGATCCTCATCTTCATAAAGTATTTTACCTCTAATGCTTTCATTATTCATAATTGTGTATCCTCATCAGCACAGCTGATAACGAGCACTGCTATACACTACTATAGAATAATAACGTATAACAATGCATCGCAAGTAAATAGATATATTCAATAACTTTGTTATTGAATATATCGGCGAGTTCTAACATCTCATTTTAAGGCAGCCTGTTCTGAAACTGAAGTTTCAAAATAGGTCTAATATACCGGTCTATGGTTTACCATGTGCTAGTATACTGATAATGGTTATGAAAAACAAGCACTCAACGAAATTTGCACTACTAGTCGATAGACCGTGGTTTTTATGGTATACTTTTGCTATGTGCAGCGGTATTGATATTTCTATGCTTCAGAATTTTACATTGTTTAACGGTTTTTCCTTGCATGAAATAGATCAAATTATTGGAATATGCAACGCAAAAGTAAAACAGTATTGCAAAGGAGAATGTATTTTCTTTACAGGACAAATAACCTCGAACCTTGGTGCCGTTATTTTAGGGACGTTACATATTCAGCAATCAGACTGGTGGGGAAATGTGAATATTCTGCATAGTATAAAAGCGGGAGAAATTTTCGGTTTGGCATTTGCTGCTGCAAACGGTGTACCGCTTGAAAATGATGTTATTGCAGCAACAAATACCGAGGTTCTTTTTCTTGATGTTCAGTGGATACATACGTTCGATACAGAACCCATCACAAATACAATGCCGCCTGTAATTTTCCGGTTAAAAATCAAGCTTATTCAAAATCTCTACCGTATTAGTGCTGCCCGCAACCGCTTTTTAACGAAAAAATTACATTATTTGTCATGCCGTTCAACACGCGATAAACTGCTTGCGTATCTTTCAGAGCAGGCGGATATACAAGAATCGCATTCATTTGATATTCCATTTGATAGACAGCAGTTAGCAGATTACTTATCGGTAGAACGCAGTGCTATGTCCGCCGAACTCAGTAGAATGCAGCGGGACGGACTGCTTGAGTTCAACAAAAATCACTTTACACTTCTGCACTAATACGGGCATTATTAACCCTGTTCAGAAACGGAAGTTTCCGGACAGGGTTAGTATATCAGGGTATACGGTATCAGGACAGCCGCACTCTTGTCCCGCTGAAGAGTTCAAACTCGATAATACCATAAAAATCTGCATGAGACATAGGCTGCCGGTTCTTGTATTTTTTGAAAAGGTATCGTATAGTATCCGAATGCTATTCTACATATCCCGTATTTTATCATACTATTTTGGACCGATGCGGTTGCTGCAATCGTATATGGTGCTCATTTCCCTTGCACTCTATATCGGGTTCTTTCTGAGCTTTTTTCTTTTGCCGCGGTTTTATGCACTATTGCCGAAAGATAGAGGCAGAGAGTTTACTGTTTCTCCGGAAGCAGCGAAAGGAAAACCTACCGGCGGCGGAGTGGTATTTATCAGTATCTTTGTTTCTATGGTTTTTTTCCTTATTACCCCATCTCTTGTTCAAATTACTATGCTTGCATTAACATGGATAGTTATGCTGACCGGCTATCTCGATGACCGATCAGATAATCCATGGGGAGAATACCGCAAAGGAGCACTTGATCTGCTGCTTTCTATTGCAGCATCAGCTGTATTATTTCATTTTTATTTTGATAATACTATATTTTACTGGCTGCCCTTTATTAGTACACCTATTGCAGTACATCCTGCGGTATTTTTTGCAGTATCGGTAGTAGTGTTATGGTTTTCAATTAATACCACAAATTGTACCGATGGGGTTGACGGTTTATCAGGCTCACTCATTTTGATAGCTCTCATTGCGTTAGGCATTGTCTTTTACTTTGTTCTTGGAAATACTAAAGTTGCCGAGTATCTGCTTATACCGCATATTTCAGATGGTGCACAATGGGCATTAATTTGTTTCAGCCTTTCAGGTGTATTAATGGGATATTTATGGCACAATGCACACCCAAGCAGTGTGCTGATGGGGGATGCCGGTTCCCGTGCACTCGGCTTTTTTATTGGAGTTTTAGTTATTGTCTCAGGTAATCCCTTTCTCCTCTTGATGACAAGCGGTATGATTTTAATAAATGGAGGAACGGGGCTGGTAAAAGTAGCAATGCTGCGTTTTTTTCATATCCGGATTTTTAGAAATATCCGCTTTCCGCTTCATGATCATATGCGGAAAAATCGAACATGGTCACCTGAACAAGTGCTTATTAAGTTTATTATTATGCAAATATTGATAACACTTGCAGTCTTTGCCCTACTGTTCAAGATACGCTAACAGACAGCGTATGGATGATTCGTTATTTATCCGCAGTATACCGTTACTCGGCACAGAGTCTGTTGCACAGCTCAGGGAATTATGCATTGCTGTGTTCGGTATAGGCGGAGTTGGGGGCTATGCAGTTGAAATGTTAGCTCGGGCAGGTGTCGGTACGCTCTACCTCATTGATGGAGATACAGTGAGTCTTTCAAATCTTAACAGACAGATTATTGCACTGCATTCAACAATCGGCCAGTATAAAACAGAGGCAGCCGCAGCCCGTATTGCGGATATTAACCCTGAATGCCGGATACATCTTGTCAATGAGCATATTCTTCCTAATCAAGAGGGGAACCTTTCATTTTTATCCTTTTTCTCTAAACTTGATGCAATAATTGACGCTGTTGACACAATTCCGCTAAAAGCTGCCTTGGCAAAAGAAGCAGAAAAACAGCGTATTCCGCTTATTGCAGCAATGGGCTGCGGTAATAAATTACATGCGGAGTTACTTCAATTTGCAGACATTTATGCAACTTCCGTATGTCCGCTCTGCAAAAAAATGCGGAGTGAACTAAAAAAACAAGGAGTACAGAAATTACAGGTACTCTATTCTCAAGAAGTTCCTGTAGTGAAAACCCGCCCGCCGGGTTCGGTTGCATGGGTTCCCGCAGCAGCAGGCATACTTATTGCCGGAAAACTGATTACAACACTTTTGGAAAAATAACAGACAAATTCTGCATACTGTAACCAATGCAGGAACCCCTGCTGTTTAGAGATGCCCTACTATACATACTAGCGGAATATATTGTATGCTTATTTTTCATTTTATAGATAGATAGTCAACCTGTCCGGAAACATGTGTTTCAGTACAGGCAAGCGTTGTCCGGCAACAAAGGTATCGGGCAGGTTTCATGTCCTGCATAGCAAAGCCGGGCATGGTTTGTAATCACGGTACTACTTAAAAAAAATTGAGGAGTATTTATGAAAAATATACACAAATTAGTTTGTATTATGACCGGTGCTTTTTTTATTTTACACATCGGTGCATGTTTAACAGTCAATGAACATACACAGCTGCTTGCAGTAGAAACTCCGCAGCACAGCAGTACCGAAAGCGGCAATGCAGAAAATAGCCCCCAGCCGGAAGAAGAACTGCCGGCTCCCCGCATTCAATTTGCACAATCTTTACAAAATCTTATCAATGAGCAAAAATGGGAACAAGCCCTTGCTCTCTTTGATACCCTGTCCGAAGAAGATTTATACACCCCGTCAATTCAGAATCTGAAAATTGCAGTCCTGATTTCTATGGGAAAACTGGCAGAGGCGGAAAAAACAGCAAAAATGCTGGAAAAACAAGAACCGCGGAATATCAATACTCTGTATACACTCACCATGATTGCACAAGCAAAAAATGATGCAAAAATGCGGAATATCTACTTGAATAAAATTATTGCTATTGACCCGCATAATGCACAAGCACTGCAAGAGCAAGGACTTGATTTCTATGCACAAGGAAATTACAAGGCAGCCGGTCAAAAATTCAGTGCCGTATTAAAAAAACACCCTGACAATATTGATGCTCTGATATGGTTGGGAAAAATTAATTATATGCTTAATGCCCTGCCCGAAGCAGAAGAATGCTATACCATTGCCCTCAAACACGAACCTGACAACAGTCTTGCTATTGCAGAACTTGCCCGTATAAAATCAGAAACAAAGCGTATGGGAGAAGCAATCAGCGATATACAACGTGCTATTGAACTCGAACCGGATGGGGCTCACCACTGGACAGACCTCGGCTCCTACTATTTTCAAGTAGGCAAAAAACCTGAAGCATTGGAAGCATTCTCCCGTGCAGTTGAGCTTATTCCTGATTCTTATTTTGTACATATTTATCTGGCAGGGCTGCATGATGATTTGGGAAATAAGGAAAAAGCAATCCAGCATTACACAAAGGTAACTGAACTATACCCCCAATACTATTTTGCGTATGAAAGTTTAGGGGTACTGCTTTATGAAAAACAAGATTGGCTTGGTGCAGAAAATGCATTCCGTGCTGCATTGCAATATATGCCTGAAAATATTCACTATGCACTGATGACCGGTTTATGTGCGTATAAACGTAATAAAAAATCAGATGCAAAAACTTTCTTACAAAAATACCTTAAAACAATTGATAAAGAAAAAAATGAATTAGACTATTATTTATGCAGGCTATTTATTGATTTTGCAGGGGATAGCGATGTGTACAGCCGTATTGGAAAAGAAAAAGACAATTCAGGAAAAATGAAAAAATCATTTTATCTTGCTGCCTTTTATCAGCTTATTAATAAATGGACCGTTGCAGAAAAATATTACATTGATATAAAAGTAACATCAATACCGAATTTCTTTGAATACCGTCTTGCAATAAGCGAATTAGAAAACCATTAAAAATACCGAGGGAATACGATGAGTCAAGTAATAAAACGGATAACCGTACAGAATAAAGAAATTATCTTACTGGGTACTGCCCATATTTCTCAAGAAAGTATCCGCGAGGCGGAAACATGCATCCGTGCCGAACAGCCGGACTGCGTATGTGTTGAACTTGATGAACAACGCTATAAAACACTCATGGATACAAAACAATGGCAGGAACTCAATATTATCGAAGTGCTTAAAAGCGGAAAAGGGTTTTTACTGCTTGCAAATCTCGTACTTTCGTCATTCCAAAAACGGATTGGAGAAGATACCGGCGTTAAACCTGGTGACGAAATGAAAGCGGCACTACTGGTTTCTCAAGAGCTTGGCATACAAACAGCATTAGTTGACCGCCCAATACAGACAACACTAAAACGGGCATGGGCAAAAAATAGCTTTTGGGGTAAATCAAAACTGCTGGCAACTTTGCTCGGCAGTGCCTTTTCAACAGAAAAACTTACCGCACAAGAAATTGAAGCACTGAAAGAAAAAAGTGCGATGGACGAAATGATGCAGGAAATGGCAGATTACCTTCCAGCAGTCAAAGAAGTGCTTATTGATGAACGAGATAGGTATTTAGCTTCAAAAATTTGGAATGCATCAGGTTCAAAAATTGTAGCAGTACTCGGAGCAGGACACTTACCCGGCACAGAAGCCTATATCCGTGCCCTTGCAGACGGGACTAAAGAAAGTGATGTGAGTGATATTGATGAAGTTCCGCCGAAAACATTTGCAGCAAAATGTGCCGGAATGCTCTTTCCCATTTTAATTATTGCACTTATTGCAGCAGGCTTTTTTAAGGGCGGCATCAGTACCTCAACAGAACTCCTCATTCGTTGGCTGCTGTGGAACGGCAGCCTTGCTGCTGCGGGTACTGCACTCGCACTTGGCCACCCGCTTACTATTATAGTCGGCTTTATCGGTGCACCGATTGCAAGCCTTAACCCCTTTATCGGTATCGGGCTTTTTACCGGCATCGTGCAAGCATGGCTTAAAAAGCCGCAAGTAAGCGATATGGAACGCTTAACAACGGATGTTACTCATCTAAAAGGCTGGTACAAGAATAAAATTGCACATATCCTGCTAATTTTTTTCCTATCCAGTCTCGGCGGTGCAATCGGAAATTTTATTGCAGTGCCTGCACTGATTAAAGGGCTGCTATAAAGGAAATACTATGGTAACAGCGATTTTAAAACCTGAAACATTCGGTTATAACTTTGTTGACCGCAATTTTTTACCTGCCGGAAAAGACGAATACCATATCCGGTTTCAGCAAAATCCTGCTGAAAATCACCGGTGGAGACCCCTGACGTTTGAAGAAGTTGAAGCTCTCATTAAAAACGGCAATACCTGTACCAATTGGAATAATATTTTAGTAGAAGACCCCTTTAATCCTGCACTGATAAAAAATACCTTGTTCGCAGGTCTTGTACGTTTTTCACCGCTTACCGAATGCTATCTGAAATATCATGATTTTATTGTTCCGGCAGGTATTACCAACAGCAAAATTATTTCATGCGATATTGGTATGAATTGTGCAATCCATGATTGTGCATATCTTGCACACTATATCATTGGAAATCAAGTTATTTTACACAGAATTGATGAAATGGGGACAACCGATCATGCAAAATTCGGCGAAGGCATTGTAAAGACCGGAGAAGATGAATCTGTCCGCATTACGATTGATGTCATTAATGAAGCAGGGGGAAGAGAAATTCTCCCCTTTAAAAATATGATAGGTGCTGATGCTTTTTTATGGGCATGTTACCGCGATAATACCCCAATGATGCAGCAGCTTTGCCGCATCACACAAAACCAATGCGATCCGCAGCGCGGATATTACGGAACTGTCGGCGATAATGCAGTAATCAAAAGCTGCCGAATTATAAAAGATGTAATATTCGGAGAAAGTGCTTACATCAAAGGAGCAAATAAACTCAAAAACCTTACAGTGCATTCGTCAGCAGAGGAAAAAACACAAATAGGTGAAGGAGTTGAACTGGTAAACGGCATTATCGGCTACGGCTGTAGAGTTTTCTATGGGGTAAAGGCTGTCCGGTTTGTGCTGGGAAACTGCTGTACGCTAAAATACGGAGCACGGCTTATTCACTCGGTTATGGGGGATAATTCTACCATTTCCTGCTGTGAAGTTTTAAACTCACTTATTTTTCCCTACCATGAGCAGCATCATAATAACTCTTTTTTAATTGCTGCATTGGTTCAGGGGCAGTCAAACATGGCAGCAGCTGCAACGGTAGGTTCAAATCACAATACCCGCGGCAATGACGGAGAAATTATTGCAGGCAGAGGCTTTTGGCCGGGACTTTCAACAACGCTTAAACATAATTGCCGTTTTGCTTCCTTTATACTTCTCAATAAAGGGAATTATCCTGCAGAGCTTGATGTCCCCTTTCCCTTTAGCTTAGTAAGCGATAATATCATTGAAAACAGGCTCGAAATTATGCCGGCATATTTTTGGATGTACAATATGTATGCACTTGCACGGAATAATAAAAAATTTTTAAAACGCGATAAACGGAAAATAAAAGTACAGCATATTGAAACAAAAACACTCGCTTGCGATTCTGTGCATGAAATTATCACAGCGATGGGACTGCTCGAAGCAGCCTTTGAAAAAGCATGGACAGCAGCCGGTTACCCGCATTCTCCTGCAAGTGAACTGCTTGAACACCATCAGGACGCATTAAAACAGCTGGTGATTTTAGCAGCAGACATTGAGCGGTCAAACCGTCCTGTCAAACTGCTGCATCCGGTAGAAGCATGGTATGCCTACCGCGATATGCTGATTTGGTACGGAGTTTCAGAACTGGCAGATTATCTTGACCGCTGCCTGAAAAAACAACCCGATTTAACCGCAGCTGCACCTACTGCAGAATCAATTTTTAGTACCTTTAATACGGATAATTATCAGTTGCCATGGGTAAATACAGGCGGACAGCTTATCCGGCAAGATCATATTGAACAACTGTGCAGCAGCATTGCAGCAGGTGCATTCACCGCATGGGAAGAAATTCATCAGGAATATAACCGGTATTATGACCGCTATGCATTCGATTCGGCAGAGCATGCCTATGGTGTACTTTGTATGCTGGAAAATACAACAGTCCTTACACCTGCCCTATGGCAGCAGTATATAGATACTGCTTTACAGTTACGGCAGTATATTGAAACTCAAATCTTTATCACAAAAAATAAAGATTATACGAACCGATTCCGCGATATTACCTACCGCAATAAGGCAGAACGGGATGCTGTACTAGGAAAGGTAGAAGATAATGCCTTTATCTGTGAAGCAAAAGAAGAAACTGCCTATTATACAGCACTTTTTGAACGTGTGCGGAATATTCGGTCTGTTCGGTAACTCCGTTATCGAACAGGTCTATTGAAGATAGCTAAACATTTAACCAAGTCTTTACAGCATTGAAAAAATATGTAATAGTTACCTTACTGGTAAAAACCGCAGCATTTGGGTTTCTTTAGATTATATTTGTGATGTTACAGCTCGCTATCAGCTATGAGGAGATTACCTATGGTAAATTTTGTTACGTGGGATACAAGCTATGATCTCGGTATTGAGGTTATTGATAAACAACATAAGCATCTGGTTAATTTAATGAATCAATTGTACAATGCCTGTCTTGATGATAAAGGCGTACTAGATGAAACATTTAAAAGCGTTATGAAAGAACTTGTTGATTATGTTGTATTCCATTTTAAAGATGAAGAAAAAATTATGGAAGCTATTAATTATGCCGGTTTAAAGGCTCACAAACAAACCCATGAGCGTTTTATAAAGGAAATTTTAACATCGGTACAGGCATATCAAAATGGCAAGCAGCTTGTTCCCAATACATTTGTACGTTTTTTACGCGATTGGCTGTTTAATCATATCCTTGTAGACGATAAAGATTGGTCACGGCATTATTTTGCAGCAAAAGCCTAACCATATCACCATATAATTTAGGCAAAATACCATACACTGAAAATTTACAATTAATACCTGTATTTACTCACGTAAAAATCTAACCGGAATGCACTACCTTGTATAAACTCCGCATTAAACCTCGAAATAAAAAAAGGGAAATTTGCCGGCATTACCGGAAAGAGCGGGAATGATACAGGGGTATTTCAATTTTACCGGTCCTATATCCCTTTTTTTTCAGATTGTGATATAATAAAAACGCTATGCTGAATACTTTATTAAAAAGCCTGCGGGAATACAAACGGACTTCCGTTATTGCAGTGCTGCTGACAATTACAGAAGTGGTATTTGAAATTATTATCCCTTCCTGTATGGCGTATTTAATTGATTTCGGCATTGAAGCCGGTTCCATACAAACGGTATTTAAGTATGGAGCAGCACTGTTGCTCTTTGCACTTATTCAATTACTAACGGGTATATTTTCGTCGGTTACTGCGGCAAAGGCATCGGCGGGTTTTGCGGCAAATCTGCGCCAGGATATGTACGACAACGTGCAAACTTTTTCTTTTTCCAACATCGAAAAATTTTCAACTTCTTCTATTATAACGCGGCTTACCACCGATGTAACAAATGTACTTAATTCTTATCAGATGTTGGTAAAACTTGCCGTACGGGCACCCGGAATGATGCTCTTTGCAATGATTGCATCGTTTAGAATCAGCACGAAAATCTCTCTCATCTTCCTCTGTATGATTCCGCTGCTGGGTCTTAGCATTTTTCTTATTATCAGTAAAGTGCATCCGGTATTCAGCACTGTTTTTAAGACGTATGATACACTCAACAATCTAGTACAGGAGAATGTACACGGTGTACGGGCGGTAAAATCGTTTAACCGGCAGCAGTACGAAATTGCCAAGTTTGAACATATTTCAGAATCGATCTACACGGGATTTTCAAAAGGTGAGCGGTATATTACACTGATGATGCCGCTTGCACAGCTGTGTATTTATACGTGTATGATTTTAATTTCGTGGTTTGGTGCAAAAGAGATTGTTGCAAGCGGAAACAATGCGGCACAGGGACTAACCACCGGTTCGCTTATGGCTCTTTTTTCGTATGCAACACAGATTATGATGAGCTTGATGATGTTTTCGATGGTTTTTGTAATGATTACTATCTCCCGCTCATCTGCAGAGCGAATCGCAGAAATTTTGAATGAACAACCGGATATCACCAATCCTGAAAATCCTATTACAGAAGTAAAAAACGGAGAAATACGCTTTACCAATGCTGATTTTATGTATACTGCCGATGCGGATAAAAAAGTAATCAGCAATGCAAACCTTGTTATCCGCTCAGGAGAAACAGTGGGAATTATCGGCAGCACAGGGGCTTCTAAAACGTCCTTTGTACAGCTCATTCCCCGCTTGTATGATGTTACCTCCGGTTCAGTGAGCGTCGGCGGTGTAAACGTAAAAGACTACGATGTAAAAACATTACGGAATGCAGCGGCAATGGTATTACAGAAAAACGAATTATTCTCCGGTACAGTCAAAAGTAATGTGCAGTGGGGGAATGAATACGCAAGTGATGATGAAATTGCCGAAGCGTGCCGTCTTGCCTGTGCCGCTGAATTTATCGAAGCAATGCCGGACGGATATAATTCCCGTATTGAGCAGGGGGGAGCCAATATTTCGGGCGGACAAAAACAACGGCTCTGCATTGCACGGGCATTACTCAAAAAACCGAAAATTTTAATCCTTGACGATTCAACCAGTGCAGTGGACACTAAAGTAGATGCACTAATTCAAAAATCATTTAAAGAATTTTTGCCGGAAACAACAAAGATTATTATTGCCCAGCGGATTTCTTCCATACAGCATGCCGATAAAATTCTCGTGTTCGATAACGGTGCGATCACTGCGGCCGGCACGCATGATGAATTACTGCATACAAGCACTATCTATAAAGAAGTCTTTGAAACGCAACAAAAAGGAACTGAACAGTGCAACAAAAATCGGGGGTGCCGATGCATAACATGAAACCTGCTCACGGTACAAAACCGGAACTGAAGCTTTCCATGCCGGCTGTCAAACGGCTTCTTACCTATCTTAATCCTTACAAAGCAATTCTTGCGGTTGTTGCCGTCTGTATTGTTTTAAGTGCGGGGGCAACCGCCGCAGCATCTTTATTTCTGCAAATATTGATTGACCAGTATATTATGCCGCTGCTTGCACAAAGCCGTCCAGTGTTTACGGGACTTTCACACGTGCTGAGCTTTATGGCGGCGGTTTACGGTATCGGTGTACTCTGTTCATGGATTTACAGCCGTTTGATGATTAATGTTGCACAACAAACACTTAAGCGTATCCGCGATGAAATGTTCTCCAAAATGCAGCATCTGCCAATCAGGTATTTTGACACACATACACACGGCGATATTATGAGCCGTTATACCAATGACACCGATACACTCCGGCAGATGATTACCCAGTCAATGCCGCAGTTTGTTTCTTCCGTGTGTA
>JBQMYW010000027.1:0-25109 GCA_052173295.1 Treponema sp. | reverse complement strand
GTGATAGCGGCTTTGCTCAAGGACTTTCTCAAGGACTTTCTCAAGGACTTTCTCAAGGACTTTCTCAGGGACTTTCTCAAGGACTTTCTCAGGGGGCATATCAAGCTAATCAGCAAACAGCAAAAAATCTGCTTGCTATTGGTTTATCAATTGAAAATATCATAAAAGCCACGGGTTTAAGCAAGAGTGAAATAGAGCATCTGTAAAAGTTAGGTATAACACACGTAGGACTTTATAGGTAAGAACTCAAACTCTATCCATTTATCCCTCCACCCCTGCTTTTAGAAAGGAGTATAGTTTCAGACAGAGCTGACAGGGATGTTATATCAAATCCCCTTGCGGGCAGGCGGCATAGCTGGACTGCATTGCTGTTCAACCGTACAGTTCCGAGCAGCGGTTATTTCTGCAGCGGGCTGCCGTCAGGACGTATGTCCTGATACCGCCCTGAGTTATTCCAATAGGTATAGCCTTCATCAATGGAGTCTTGTATACCGATAATCTGCCGCTGTACATACTCTTCATTATAAAACTTTTTATCGTAAGAAACTGGAATATAGAATGCCTGTGTCCATGGGCGGATAACCGCTGCATTACGTGCAATCACCTTATTCCGGTAAGAGCCTTGATAATAAATCCTGTACGGACGCTCTTCTGCAGGAGCATGAGCAAGAAAACTCTGTCGGAAATGACTGGGATAAAACATCGGGCAAATGACATCAACATATTCTGCAAGAAGCTCCACCTCTTGCCCTGTCCGTGCACCGGTACGGTACCAGCCGTTTGCACCATAAATATCAATAGAGATAGGAGCAGCAATTTTTTCACGGGCATAAGAAAGAAAAGACATCAAAGCACTTTCCTTGTCCATACCTTTTTCACGGGCAGGGTATACTGTTTGAGCAAGATTATCTCCGTCAGTGGGAAAACGGATATAATCAAATTGAATTTCATCAAATCCTCTATTAATCAGCTCTGTCCCTATTGCAATAATGTACTCCCATACTTTTTCATTATACGGATCTACCCAATATTCCTCTATCCATTCTTTTTCTGTTTTTCCCATGGTATACCCTTGCCACGGCTTGCCCTTTGAATCTTTTACAGCATAGAGATTGTGTTTGAACCGGTACAACTGCTTATCTTTAAAAGAAACAATACGGGCAACCAGATAGATATTCCGCTTTTTTGCCGCGGCGGTAAGTTCTTCAAGGGTAAAAAAAGGGCGGATAGCACCTACTTCTTGAATAAACGGATCCTGTGAATCATAACGTATAAAGCCGTAGTCATCTTTCATATCAATAACAAGGGTATCAAGCTTGTTTTTTTCCAACAAATCAAAATATCGCTGCAAGCCCTCTTTTGTCCGCCCCTGATGAGCAGGCATATACACCCCTTTCCGTCCGGAAGCATGCTGCATATATGCGGTATTTGCATGCACAGCTTGTTTATTCAGCAGCCAGAGTTCCGAAAGGCTAATATCAGAGCCAAAACGGCTCATTTGCTTCGGAATCCATGCTGAAAGCGGTGTTTCCGATATTCTATGGAGAGCAAGTTCCAATTCCTTTAAGCCGCCGTTTATCTGCTGAATCGGCTGCAGCTGCTGCGGAAGCAGTAAAAGCGGCACCTCAAACAAACCGCCGTTTTTGCATCCGATAAGAGAATCCGCAGCCGCAGCAAGACCGTCAACACACAGAGCATTTTCTAAAGCAGCTGTATGGTCACTTACAGCACGAAAGCATTTTTTATTCCAATCAAGAAGATAGATTTTAGGGATAAATGTCTGTGAAACATAAACTTCTTGTGTTTTAAGATAGGTTTTTACGGTTATATCGGAAATTTCTTCATCACTTTCCGGTCCGGGGATAAGCCCTGCATTAATGCTATGCCACTGTTCAGAAACAGCAGGCTGCTTCCATGCAAACCCGTAAATTGCATGCGACATAAGAACCGTAAGCTGCATATTTCCATGTAAATCAGGAAGATCAAGGACAGCGGCCGCTTTAATACCATTTACCCGCGAAATTGAACCAAGATTTTTCCACGAAGCACCGCCATTTTCAGTAAGAAAAATATCACTATTAGTAGCTGTAACCAATACGGCAGGATTTACAGGATGCATTTCTAAGTCTTTGAGCGGCTGCGGTTTATATTCAAAATATTTTCCATTATTTCCGATTTTTTTAAGAACTTTTACCGGCAGCCCGCTATTTTTATCATTAAATTGCATAAGGTCGTTTGACTGAAAAATCCCCTTGCCGGTCAAGAAAAACCATGTATTTTCTGCGTGTACAATTTTCCGCACCGGTATATCCTGCCAGATATGTTGTACCGATATAGGATTAACTTTATACAGCCCATTTTGGGTACCGGCAAGGAAAAAATGGTGTGCAGCAAGCGGAAACACCAGTGCGAAAAATAACCAGAATGTACAATGTTTTTTCATAACCATCGAGTATACTTAGTATTTGAGTTCCCGTCTAGCAGAGCCGGAATACTAAACAGGGGCATCTCTAAAGACTAAACATTCCCTTGACATTCATTTGTTATTCTGTATATACTATCTATATACAGAATAACAAGGCGGACTATGAATCTTTTTATAAACAACACGTCAGGCATACCGTTGTATGAACAGCTTGTACAACAAATACAAAACCACATTATTGCCGGCACGCTCAAAAAAGACGAGCCGATGCCGTCAATGCGTATGCTTGCAAGTGATTTACATATTAGTGTAATCACCACAAAACGTGCGTATGAAGAACTTGCCCGTGCCGGTTTTTTATATTCAGTGCCGGCAAAGGGTTATTTTGTTGCCCGCATTGACCGGCATACAATAATACAACAGGTATACACTACGGTTAGTGAACATTTAGAGGCAGCCTGTAGCGAAGCAGCAAAAATCGGCATACCGAACAAAGAGCTGCACCGGCTTTTAGACAGTACCGCTGCCGGCAATCATAAAAAATGATAAAAACAATGAGGAGGCTGCACTGCTATGACACACAAAACAGCACTACAAACAGAACACGTGCATTTTACCCTTGGGCGGGGGAAAAAAGCATTTTCACTCCGTGATATTTCATTTTCAGTACCGTGCGGCAGCGTTACTGGTCTTATCGGCGAAAACGGAGCGGGCAAAACAACCTTGATGCGTTTGCTGCTCAATATGTACCTGCCGGCACAAGGAACAATCCGCTTGTTCGGTAGCGATGCAGGCAGAAAAAACGCGGCTGCACGGGCTAAAATAGGGTTTACCATTGATCAAAATTTTTTACCGCGTATGAATACAGCAAAAAGTGCAGGCACGTTTCTTGCAAAAATATACCCCTACTGGGATCAACCCCTGTATGAACAGTATTTGCACCGCTTCAAAATACCGGATTCAAAGCGGCTATACCGGCTTTCTTCCGGCACCGCTCAAAAACTACAGCTGGCTATTGCACTTGCACACCATGCAGAACTGCTCATATTAGATGAGCCTTTTAATTTTTTGGATCCGGTTTCAAAAAAACAGTGTATTGAACTCTTACAAGAATATATGAAAGATTCCAAATGCAGTATTCTCATCTCAAGTCATCAAACTGTTGAACTCGAAAAAATCTGCGACTCGATAGCTTTTCTTCACGCAGGGGCTCTCCTCTTCCATAAAGACATGGAAACATTAATGACTCAGTACGGTATACTCAAAATTGATGAATTCGCATTCCGAGGTCTTTCAAAACAGGACTATATCGGCTGGCGTAAAACCCCATATACATACGAAGTGCTTACCGCGTGCAAACATGCACCACAGTTTTCCGGTATGGTATGCGAAGATGCCAGCCTTGAAGACATCATGTATTTTCATCTTGAAACAGGAGATAACCAATGAAAAAACTAGCACTTATTCTTAATACCCGCTATAGTGCAGGAACCTTGATTGGGTGCATCTTTTTTGCAGTAGGACTCTTTCTTTTGCCGGCAGCAACACTTGTTCCCCGTGCAGGGATACAGCTCTTTATTCAAGGCGGCATGTTTTGCTGTATTGGTATCGTAGTTTCACAGCTTTTTTCAGTGGATCACTTATGTGCCTGCTTCCTTTTACCAACCACTGCACATGATTTTGTAGCAGCAAAAACTATACAAATTGTTGCCGCAAACATTGCTGTAAATCTTATACTCACAGCCGTATTCATCATTTTCACACGATATGCACAGGTTGAGCTAAACAGCTCACTTGCACTCATACCAGTATTTGTATTCCCGCTTATGTGTACCTTTGGTCTACTGGTTTTAGCAGTCTTTTTAAGCGGAAATTCCTTTGTGCTCATCATTATGTGGATAGTTATTTGCTTGGTTCCCGGGATTTTTGGAGCCTTTTTACAAGCCGGTGTATTCAAAATGATGCAAATAATTAAAATAATGCAGCAGTATCCTGTTATATATATTATTATTGGAGTATATCTTATCTGTCTATTCTTATCCACACTTTTCTATTTTTTTTCTCTACACAACTTTAACAAACTACAATTCAACCGGTATATGCAGATTGATAAGGGGCAAAAAGACTTTCGCTCTATTTAAGATGCTAGTAGAGGGAATTATTATGAAGGGGGCAACGCCCCCTGCGTTCCGGCTTCTTGTCTGAACCTGCCGGAATATCTCTCACGGTCAAACACCGGCAGCCTACCTAAATGCCGGTGTTTTTCTTTCACAGTCAAAAACCGGCTTTTGCAGCATGAACGTTCAGACAAGCGATCCTGCACTACCCCCCAGAGCTTCCGTATAGATGAATCCCTAGGGCAGTCAAGATAGCCGGAGCAGCCTATATAAAACGGACTGCAGTACCATAGGCGGTAACTTCAGCGGCACCATCCATAACTGCCGAAGTAGAAAACCGTACACTTATAACAGCATCAGCACCAAGAGCTTGTGCTTTACTCGACATTTTTTCAATCGCGATAGTACGGGCTTCATCCATCATTTGAGTGTAGGATCCAAGTTCTCCGCCAATTAAGTTTTTCAATCCTGCACCAATATCTTTAAACATATTTTTTGACTGTACGGTACTCCCCATTACTAAAGAAAGCGTTTGCAAATTTTTTCCGCTAATAAAATCAGCTGTTACAACAATCATAATAACTCCTTGTAAGCAGTATATTAAATTCTCTCTAGTATACCTGAGCAAATACTCTGTGTATAGGTATTCATACATCTCTAAAATGCTGAAGTTTTAGAAGTTCTCATTAGTATAAAAAGCACTATAGCCCTAATCGCGTGAAATTTGAATTGTAGATAAGGTATATTCGTTAAAAAGCAAGCAGACCGCCTGAGGGTGTAGTGGATTTTCTGCGGATACAGCGTAATATTTTAGCAGTATGTTCTGTAATCAGTACCTGCACATACTCACCGCCGGTTAATATCCCGCTGTATTCAGCTGGAAGAGAAAGATAGTTTTCTGTTGTAACAGTAAATTGTTTGTTATTGGTACACTCTATAACCCCGTAGACGGTTGAACCGTGCCACTGTGCATAGTATGCTGTTTCGTGTTGTTTTGAAAGCAGGGAAAGCTGCTTAACCCGCTCCCCTGCAATCCGCTCCGGAACTTTAGGCTGCATAAACCATGCTTCAGTACCCGGACGGGCTGAAAATGGGAATGCATGAATACCGGCAAACTGTAAATCTTTACACATCTGATAAGTTTCTGCAAAATCTTTTTCAGTTTCTCCCGGAAATCCTGTAATAATATCTACACCTATAAAAGGATTATGCTGAGCAGTACGAAGTTTTGCAACTGCTTCATATACAGTCTCCTGTGAATATGCTCTATGCATTGCCCGAAGGATGGTATTACTGCCGGATTGCACGGAAAGATGAAAATGAGGGCAAATATTCGGATGTGCCAGCAGCGGAACCAGTGCATCATCTATGCGTTCCGGATACAGGCTCGAAATCCTAATCCGTATTGTAGTATTATTAAGGAGAAATTTTAATAAGTCTGCAAAATCACCGATGCTGCTTTTATACTGTGATAAATTTACCCCTGTTAAGGTTACTTCAGAAATACCGCCATTTTCTATACGGCGAATACGGGCTAGAACTTCAGCTGCTTCAAGAGAAACGGATTTTCCCCGTGCTAACCGTATCCGGCAGTATGCACAGGCATTATTACAACCGTCTTGAATTTTAATTAATGCACGGGAATGAAATAAAAAATGTGAAGAGCTTAGTGTAAATAGCTCTGTTTGAGCATTTTTTATTTGGCAGGGGTGAACAGGGGTTTGCAGTTGCAAACAGTATGCACGCACCTGTTCTATCAATACATTCCGTTCTAATTCGTGATAGTTTTGTGCACACGTTGATAAAAATTGCGGCAAATGAATAAGTAAGTCTTTTTGCTGCCCGGGAAACACAATAATATGCGGATGCAATGCTTTAAGAGCAGCCGCTTCAAGCTGAGCATAACAGCCTGTTACCAATAGTGCTGCATGAGGGTGCTGCCGTATCAAAAGACGAATAAGTCTTCGAGCTTTTTGCTCTGCTTTACCGGTTACAGTGCAGGTATTGATAAAACATAACAGTACATTATCAGCATCACTGTTATCTTTCGGTACAGTGTATATTGAAAATCCCGCCTGCATACATAATGCAGCAAACGATTCCGATTCTGCCTGATTCAGTTTGCACCCCAGTGTTTCTAATCTGATGCTATAAATAGCGGTATTCATAATTTATAAGCAATATGCTAAAAGCGTTTTAAAACCCGCTCATACCCTTTTTGTGCATCAATTAAATTTTTATTTAACTGTAATGCAGCGGCGTATGCTTGTAATGCAGGACGGTATTCACGTGCTTGCTCCCGTGCGTAGCCGAGGTGAGTCCACCACCGGCTGTTTAATTTGTCTAATTGGACAGCAGTAGAAAAAGCAATATCTGCATGGCGGTATTGCCCAAGCCGTAAATAAATCTCTCCTATATAGGAGTACACTTCTCCTAATTTTGTCCCATTGGGAGCATAGGCAATATAATCTTCAAATAAATGTAAACTTTCATGGTTATTGCCCAGCCGGTAGAGAGCAAGTGCATGGCTTTCAATTAACCGGGGATCATACCGCGAGATATTTCGCCCTTGAATAATCCACGGGACAGCTTCTTGATTTTGTCCGTTTGCAAGCATTGCCCATGTAAGTACAACATAACTATCCAAATTTTTCGGCTGTTGTGCTATTTCATCACGGCATACCATAATTGCTTCTGCATATTTCCCGGCTCGATACAAAACTAATGCATCAGGACGGGTTTGTGCAAAAACACTCGGCACAGAACAAATGGTAACAGTACAAATAGCTATGAGAATGTATATATTTTTTGCTATATAAGAGCGTTTCACGATAAGCCTCTTACCGTGTCATTGTACAAACACCGCTAAAAAAGCAGCCGCTATCAAGTATTACCTCCGGTGCAGTAATATCTCCCGTAACTTTTCCCGAAGGAAATACATGAACAGAAGTTCCGGCAGCTATGTTTCCGGTAACTTCGCCTTTTACAACAACTCTATCTGCGTATATTTTTGCTTTAACTTGTGCGTGTTCTGCAATCATCAAATCACTTGAAGACTGTAAAACACCTTGCACGGAACCTTTTATCATAAAGGGTTTTTCAAATTTGATAGTTCCATTAAATATAATATCTGAAGCAAGCACGGTATCGTAGTCTTCTTCATCAAGATCTATCAATTCGATTTTATCGGATACTGACATACTTCATAGAATATGCAACGATTTTGAATTAAGGTCAAGTGGAAAGCAGGGCTTCAGCATAAAAGGAAGCCCTATTCCTTGTTCCTTGACGACTCGCATAATAGATGATAGAATTGACTATATGATAAATGTCGTAATTGCCTCGGTTTTCCTTTTAGCCGGATTACTTAGCTTATTTTTATTGTCCGCAAAAACGGTAAGGAGTACCAAGTGTAGATATTCATTCAAACTCTCTATGACAGCTTTGTCCGCTGCTGCAGTGCTTGCCGCTGCCGGGGGGATTATTTCTCATTTTTTACCGCTTGTATTCCCTTTGGTATGGAGTGCCGGCATAGCTTTTGCAGGCTGTATCTTCATGATAAAAACCTCCAAAGCATACCAGCAAGAGATTGAAAATGCAGAACAAGAAGTTTCCCGTATGCAAGCACTGCTGATAGATGCACAAAAACCTGATGAAACTTCGCTTCGTGCAAAGGAGCTTTTGCCGGTAGGGAATACCTTTTTGATGCAAGCAGCCGAAGGAATTAGACAAAAAGTAGATATTGCAGGTATTTTAGGATTTATCAATACTATCATGATTGAACGGCTGTTTGCAGATGGCGGTGTAATCCTCACTATTGAAGAATTTGAAGATGTGTTAGCTGTTAAAGCATATAGCGGTGATTATCCTCCTCCGTATAAACTGCCGGATGATGTGCCGCATAAAAAAGAGCGGGTAATAACAAATTTTAAGTACGCAGAATTTTCGCTTACAGATTCTTTTTTCGGCGAAGCGGCACTTTCAGCAAAACCAATCCTCATTGAAGATGCATCAGCAGATGCACGTATTATAGTAAATGGTGAAGAGCCGTTTTTGCAGCCGGGTTCAATTATTACACTCCCAATGATATCCCATGGAAAAGTTGCCGGTATTATTTCATTAGCACGCAACAAAGGAAAAGAGCCTTTTAAGCAAACTGATATAGAAATTGGCGAAATTTTAACCAGTTATGCTACCGCTGCATTAAACTTAGTGTATAATTTGCAGGAAGAAACAGAATTAAATACCATTGAAAATGAAACGGATATCGCTGCCCGTATTCAAAAACTCCTTTTACCAAAAAAACTTGTTGATGCAGGCGGTCTTAATTTTTCAGTGCTGTTTAATCCGGTTCGGGGCGTATGCAGTGACTACTATGATGTTATTCAAAACCAAAATGACCGTCTGTTTTGTATTACTGCTGATGTCGCAGGAAAAAGTATTCATGCATGTATTGTCATGGTTATGATACGCTCTTTATTGTATCTTATTACTAATACACCTCAAAATACCCATAGTATTGTCGATATATTAAATAAGGGCATGACAGGAAAAATCGCCATTGATCATTATGCCAGTCTTTCCTTTCTGACATATTTATCAGACGAACAAAGCATTGAATATGTTAATGCCGGCACGCAATCATTGCTGCTTTGGAAAAGCCGCACAAAAAAGATTATGAAAGTTGAGCAAAAAACCGATCCTATTGGAGTTGATATACAATCGGTTTATACATGCAAAAAAGTCACTGTTGAAAAGGGGGATATTGCAGTATTATTTACAGATGGAATAATTGAAGCATTAAATGAAAAAGGCGAAGCATTCGGCTTAAAAGCACTTGCAGGGCTGATAGCCGATCATCACTCTCTTCCTGCAAAAAAAATTACAGAAAAGATTAATAACGCAATAAAAACTTTTATGGGGAAAACCCCGCCGCATGACGATCAAACCGTGATGGTCATTAAGGTAAAATAAATAAGGAGTGCCGGCATGGAACTGAAAATTAGAAAAAACAAAGAGGTGTACATTGTTGATGTAAGCGGTGAAATGGATTTGTATAATTCACACAAGCTGAAAGAGCTGATTGCAAAAATGCTTGAACGGCAGGTTAAGTGTATTATATTAAATCTTGATGAGGTCGAGTATATAGATTCTTCCGGAATTGGTGCGCTTATCTATATTTGTTCGACTGTAAAAAAACAAAATCTAAAATTATTTATTACAAATATCCATGGTTCGGTAAAAAAAGTTATCGAATTAACAAAACTTATGGGCTTTTTTCCAATTACCAATAGTTTGGAAGAAGCACTACAAAAGTTATCAGATGAATAGGAGAAAAAGTTAGCAATGATTAAGGAACTACGAGTTGACGGCAATGACCCTTTATTTGACAAAACCGGAATGTTGTATAAAGAATTTCCTTCCGATTTTCGCCAAATTCGGTACTTTACGCTCTTGATTGTACAATCTGCTCCTCTCGAAATTAAGGGGATTAACCTATTAGAGCAGCAGATTAGTGAGATTATTAAAAACGCAGTAAAGCATGGTAATAAATGTGATCCCTCAAAAAAAGTAAAAGTATGGTATGATTTTAGCCAAGAGCATGCACATCTTATTATTGAAGATGAGGGACCGGGCTTTACCGATCTTGAAAAATGGAATGAATTTAATAAAAAACGGCTTGATTTCTTACACAAGCAAGACTTTACCAGTCTTGAATCGTATGTTTCATTCCGAACTGCAGAAAGTGATGACTACGATGGCGGAAATGCTTTGTTTGCAGCACTTGAATATTGGAATGGCGGTTTTGTATTTGGAGAAAAGAAAAACTCTATTGCAATGCTCAAACAATATCCTAAAAAGCGGCATGGTATTTCTGTAGAATAAGGTATATTTCTGCTTTTATAAGTCTTTTGCCGATGAACACTTCTTTTAACCTCTCAGAACCAAATCTGAGGGGTTATATTTTTCATGGTATATTTTTTCATATAAAAAACGTTTATCTTCTTCAAACGGGTTGTCCATAATAAACAGGATTGTTTTTATATCAACCCGATCGATGTCATGTGATATAGAAATACTACCTGTAGAAACACGGACAATTCTCCGTGGAAAATGAATCACAAAGGTAAAATTTTGATAGGCAGCTAATTTTTCTGCAATACTTTTTTTACATCCGCATAAAATATATCGGCTGTCAATGAACAAAAAGAATATATCTTTACCGTATTCCATATTAAAAAGTGATGCAGCCCGTAATTCAAAGTCATTGATTCTATAACGTATAAGGGAAATAGGCTGGTATGGAGAAAAAAAGTCAGCCGGCATAGCACTATAATTTTCTAATGAGGGCTGAACAGAATCAAGCGGAAAAAGTTTATGTTCATACGCAGTAACAATTTTTTTGCCGCCGCCGTAAATATCCATAAAAATAGATGTATTGCTGGTATAATCTGAATTATATTTATAAAGCCGATCCGGAAGAGAAAAAAATGGTTTACCATTCTCAGTATTAACATACGCATTAAAGCAAATACAGCGTTTTTTATGATGAAAGAATACGGTAATCTGTCTATTTACTATAGATTTTGCTATACGAACATATATTCTGCTATTTTCAATAGTATAGTAGGGGGTAGAAACCGGATAGATTTGCATACCGACTTGCAGCAGCAATACCGGTAATTCTTCTATAAAAAGCTCAATAACATAATCATATTCAATTCTGGTTAAAGGAATCTGCATAGCTCCGCTCCTTTATCAGAATTGATACAAGATACCAGTTATTTTGTATTTTTGCCGCTTCAACCGATGCTATTGCAAACGGTAATTCTTTATTGCTATCCGCAGAATCACTGCCGATCGGCTTTTGAACAGCGGATTCCGCAGTCTTAAATAAGAGTTTAAAATCTGTTACAGCACTACCATCTTCACGGAATGCAGGCTGGGCATAAAAGACTTGTGCAATTTCAGGCAGAGCTGTTATTAAATGCTGTGTTAGAAAGCGTAAAAATGGTTTAGAAGAATCAAACAATTCCGTTTTAAAATTTTTTTCACAAAAGGATTGTTTCACCAAATCAAAAAAAACCAGTAATTCTTCCGGACTATTTTGATAATCAAGAATCCCAAGTTTCGGCAATGTTGGATAAATACCTGTTTCAGCAATCATATCTGCATAGGGCATTGGCGTACTTTCAGGAATGCTGAACGGCTCAGACAACGGTGCTACGGCAAGCTCTTTCAATTCTTCCCAATCAATTGCATTAAAGTATTCCTTCGTTGTATTACGCAGCGACTGTGCATACAGCGGATATATCAAGAGCAGTAGTAATCCTATACATCGCTTTGTATGTTTTAACCATAAACCCATAATATAGTATATACCATAGGTTAGAGGAACTACACAAGTGTTTTTCATATTTTACGAGAGGTTTTAAACTACTCTGCTATTGTTGCATGCGGTTTACGAAAAATAAACTGTCCCCGTCCTTTCTCACCTAAAAACTCATTGTTTTTAACGATGAGTGTCCCGCGGCTAAAAACTGAATCAATAGAACACTGAACTTTCATTCCTTCATATACGCAATAATCGCAGGCACTTTTAAGATTTTTCTTTGTTAGCACTTCTTCTGCGTGCGGGTTAATAATAGTAATATCCGCATCCGCACCCGGGAGTAAACAGCCTTTTTTGGGGTAGAGGTTAAAAATACGTGCCGGATTTGCTGCCATAACTTTTACAAATTGTTCCAATGTTATCCGCTTTTTTTGCACTCCTTCAGAAAAGATAATGCGTACCCGTTCTTCAATACCGGGTGCTCCGCCCGGTCCTTTGGTAAAATCCCCTTTTGTATGAAGCTTCTCTTGCAGCATAAATGGACAGTGATCGGTTGCAATAACCTGTATCGACCCGTCTTTAACGCCCTCCCACAATACCGCTGTATCATTCTTTGTACGCAAGGGCGGTGCCATCATGTATTTAAGTCCCTCAATATTTTCAGGATCATCAGGAGAACCGTTTTCGTTACCGTATTTTTCTTCTGAAAGGGTTAAATACTGTGTACATGTTTCAACAAAAGTATTTTTAAGATTAGTCCGCCCTTGCATCACAGCGGAGAGGGCTTCGGCAGTTGATAAATGCACAATATACAGGGGCGCATCGTCTGCTAATGCTGCAAACTGCATAAGCCGTGCCACTGCTTCCGATTCCGTAATATTCGGGCGGCTCCGTGCATGGTAAATCGGCAGCACTTTATTCTGTTTAAGATATTCACTACGGAGATAGTTGATAAGTGAATCATTTTCTGAGTGAACGGTTAAGATACCGCCTGCTTTTTTTACTGTTTTTAATAAGCGGTAAAAACCAGTATCATCAACTTTAAATCCGTATGTTGTATAGGCTTTAAAGCTCGTAATGCCCTCATGTTGTATAATATGAGCAAGTTCTTGCACAATAGCATCATCAACATGCTGGATAACGCCATGAAAACTATAATCAATAACAGCTTTTTTTGCCAGTTCATGGTAGCGATCAATAGAATAGTGCAGGTTGCAGCCGGCAGGTCCAAATGCAATATGATCGATAATGCTGGTTGTTCCGCCGCATGCTGCGGCAACGGTTCCTGTATAAAAATCATCGGCAGCACGGTATTGCGGAGACTGTTGCAACTCCAGATGGGTATGTGCATCAATTAATCCCGGCATAACAAGACAATTTTGGACATCATAGATGTTGTCAAAGTCTTTCTTTGGAAAAAACCCGATACCAGTAATAACATCACCGTTAATTGCAATATCAGCTTTCAGGATTCCTGTTTCTGTAACCAGTGTCCCGTTTGTAATAAGTGTTTTCATAACCAATCCTTAATCATCTACCATAATTTGCAATATCACTTTATCGGTTGTCCGCATACCCTCAGTAGCCATTCTTCCGATACCTGCAATGGTTTGTTCAACAGTGTTTTTCACAAGACCGTCGCCTGCCTGAAAAGCACTGCTATGCATTGCGAGGCTGTGTGCCATCACTGCAGCTTCTACTGCAACGGCTATTTTCCCCGCACAGGAAGCTTTTGCACCATCGCATACCATACCGGAAATAACGGCAAGGGTATTAGTAATAGTATCGCATACTTGCTGATAACTACCGTTAGATAGGTAAGTCATAGCGGCACCGCTGCCGCATGCAGCACTAACAGCTCCGCAGTAGGCAGAAAGCCAACCTATTTTTGTTTTTTGATGAATAGCAACTAAGTTACTGACAATAAGCCCTCTCAGCAGCTGGTGATGAGAAAGCCCTTGCTTTTTTGCAAAAATGATAACCGGAATGGAAGCTGCAAGTCCTTGGTTACCGCTTCCTGAGTTTGTAATAACCGGCAGTGTACAGCCGCCCATACGGGCATCAGACGCAGCGGCAGCAGCGGCGGCAGCTCCTATTTTTATGGTTGCATCTTCTTCTGAAATTCCGTCTAAAAGATTTTTACCAACATTTGCACCGTACTTATTCTGTAATCCTTCTGCAGCAACTTTCATATTATATATAATTTGCCGCTCTAAAATTTCTTTCACTGTGTCTAAGTCAACAGTATCGGCAAAAGCGAGAATTTTTTCTACAGATAATATCGAGCGGTCTTTTAAAGCGGCGTGAGAACTTTCAACAGTAAAAGGCTTATCTTGTACGATTGTACCATTTTTTATCATACGGACAATATTGGTATGTTGATGGATAATTTCTACTGAAGCATAATCCGTACCGGAATACCCTTCGATAATAAAATGAAGCGAAGCAGGCGTATCTAAAAGCGATACAGTACAAGAAGTACGGTGCAAAAAATCCGCAGTTTTTGCAATATCCTCTTCTGTAACATCAGCAAGCACTTCCAGCCCTTTCGCAGGATTACCTGCAATGATGCCTATTGCAGCAGCAGCAGGTATACCTTTCATGCCGCCTGAATTCGGCACGGTAACGCTTTTGACATTCTTAATAATATTTCCGCTGCTTTTAATACATACACGGTCAGGCACTGCCGCTAATAAAGAACGGAGATGTGCTCCGGCGTATGCGATTGAAATAGGTTCAGTACAACCAAGTGCCGGTACTAATTCCTCTGCAAGAATTGCAGTTATATGTTGATATTCATTGCCGTCTAGTGTCATTGTCTTAGCGTTCAAAAGTACTCTCCGGCTTATAGAAAAAGCCGCGTAACATTAATGCAAGTG
Organism: Treponema sp.; assembly: GCA_052173295.1. Classification (GTDB taxonomy): domain Bacteria; phylum Spirochaetota; class Spirochaetia; order Treponematales; family Treponemataceae; genus Treponema. The sequence continues at coordinate 10,355 of JBQMYW010000027.1, read as the reverse complement.
CACCGTCTCCGGTAACATTGCAGGCAGTGCCGAAGCTATCCTGTAAAGCAAAGATTGCAATAAGCAGTCCGGTTCCGGTTTCATTAAAGCCCAAAATACTAATGACAATACCGAGTGATGCCATAACAGTACCGCCGGGTACCCCGGGAGCACCCACCGCAAATACACCGAATAAAATTGAAAACACCAGCATGGTACTAAATGGCGGTATAGAACCATACAACATTTGTGCAATCGTCATTGCAAAAAAAGTTTCGGTTAATACAGAACCGCAAAGGTGTGTAGTAGCTCCAAGCGGAATGGCAAAATCAACAACTTCTTTAGGCAGAACGGACGATTTTTCCGCACAGCGGAGAGCAACCGGCAAGGTTGCTGCACTCGACATAGTTCCTACCGCAGTTGTATATGCCGGTCCATAATGACGCAGCACTTCAAAAGGATTTTTTTTAGAAATAAGCCCGCCGATACTATACAAGAGGGCAAGCCAAATAAAATGCCCGATAAGCACAATCACAATAACTTTTAAAAACACCGGCAGCTGCTTTGTCAAACTACCCCTGTATGCCAATTCAGCAAATGTCGCCGCAATAAAGAACGGCAATACCGGAACAATAACACGGTTTACAATTTCCAGAACCATTGCTTGTAGCTCATACAGCAGCTTCTCAACAGTTTTTGATTTTGTCCAGATAACTGAAATGCCAGTTAATATGGAAAGTAATAATGCGGTCATCACCGGCATCACCGGCTGAATATTCAGAGAAAATGCTGTTACCGGAATGTCAACTAAACCGCTTATATGAGATGGAATGCTTAAGTAGGGGATAAGAATATATCCTGCTATAGCTGAAAAAAGAGAGGCTCCTACTGCGGAAAGATACGAAATGGAGAGAAATGCCCCCAGCATTTTCCCTGCATTAGCTTGCAAACTACATATTGCAGGGGCAATAAAGCCGAAAATAACAAGCGGCACAGCAAAAAAAATAAGAGAACCCAAGAGCTTCTTAATGGTTGCGATGACACCCATAATTGGGGCATTTACAGTAAGCCCTAAGGCTATACCGGCTGCAATCCCCAATGCCAAGATTGGTAACAACCCTATTTCAAATTTCCCTGCTTTCGGCATTGATAATTCTCCTTACACTCATATACCTATCTTATGATTCTATACCCTATTTTTTCTCTTGTCAAATGGAAATTATGATGCCGGATTTTCCTGCTGCAATGCATTCCATGCACATTCAGCAGCAGCTTGTTCTGCTTCTTTTTTACTCTTGCCTGATGCGGTTCCGTAAGGCTTATTCCGTATCATCACAGAAACTGTAAAAAGCCGGTTATGATCAGGCCCGCTGACATTCAAAAGTTCGTATTTTGGTATAATTTTATAATGGTGCTGGACATATTCCTGTAAGAGCGATTTATAATCACGGTGCTGATGCTTGTTTTGTACAACAAGGTTAAGATGCTCTGACACAGCTTCACAGACAAAATGGTATGCAGCGTGCAAACCGGAATCAAGATACAATGCACCGATCAAAGCTTCAAGTGCATCTGCCAAAATAGCTTTTTTTGTCCGCCCGCCTGACATTTCTTCCCCATGACCAAGAATCATATACTTGTTAATAGAGAGCGAGCGGGCTATAGCTGATAACGCATCTTCAGATACCACTGCTGCTTTAATTTTTGCAAGTTCTCCCTCTGCCTTTTCAGGGTACTGCGTATATAAAATTTCAGCAACAATCATTCCGAGAATAGAATCGCCTAAAAACTCTAAGCGTTCATTATTAAAGGGATAGCCGGCATGCTCATTTGATGATGAACGATGGCGGAATGCTAAATCAAGTAATTCAATATTTTTAAATTTACACCGTGCAGTACGCTGAAAACAAAGCAGCTCCTGTTTCCTATTCTTATCTATAAAAGTACGGGTAATGAAAGGAAACAAGAACTTTCTTGTTTTGTGTGGATTACTTTGAGTGCGATTTAATAAACTCGTATGCATCGCGGACTGTTTCAAATTCAACGATTTTTTCATCGGGAATTTTAATCCCCATCTCTTCTTCAATCGCATACGCTAATTCATACGTGTCAAGGCTATCAGCACTTAAATCTTGACGAAATGATGAATCAAGAGATATTTTTTCTTTATCGAGTTCAAGTTTCTCTGCAATGAGTTCTTGCATTTTTTCAAATAACGCATCCATAACCGCTAGCATCTCCTAGTTCAGGGTATCAGGATCAACAACCTGACGACCGCGGTAATATCCGCATTTAGAACATACATGATGAGATAACACTAAATTACCGCAGTTTTGACATTCAACTAAATGAGGAGCTGTCAAACGCATATTAATCCCTCTGCGGCGGCGGGTACGTGCCTTTGACGTTTTCGCTCTTGGTACTGCCATAGCAACCTCCTAAATGATAATCAACCTATATTTATACATGAACAATAAAAATAGTCAAGATAAAGGGAACAAGGGGATTGGAATTTTTTTTGATGGGTTGTCTCATTCTTCATTGCCTACTTATGGCGAATAGGTTTTTGCCAGAGCGTCCGCTCCTCCATAAGCAACATCTGTGCGGCAAACGTGAAGATTACCTGCAAAGAACCTTGCTCTCCTTATAATGCCTTTACATAATTATTCTTTTCTATTATACTTAGCAGCGTTTCATTTTTAAGATTAAGGAAGGTAGATTATGGCACGAAGATGTGAAATCTGCGGCAAGGGTCCTATGAGCGGCAATACAGTGAGTAAATCAATGAATCATCAGCGCCGTGTATGGAAGCCTAACCTCATTGAGGTCAAAACAGAAATAAACGGACGAACCATGAAGGTTAAAATCTGCTCGCGCTGTTTAAAGAGTAATTATATTGTTAAGAAGGTGTAGTGCTCCTGCGTGTTATGGTGCAAACTTTTATACTATGAAGATGTCCCATCAAAGGAGGCTGTCTAATAATATTATCTTTGGACAGCCTCCTTTGATTTATCTGTAAAATTCTCTTGTCTGTAAAAAATTTTCATATAATGGTAGCTTTTTTTTTAAAAATAGCGTATTATCTCAGCTTTGGAAAATAGTTTTAAAATGTTTTTGCAAATACAAGGGAGCATTGTAATGATAGCAGAAATTGAAATGTATACAGATGGTGCTTGCTCACAAAACCCGGGACCGGGAGGCTGGGCATTCGCAGCTATAGTAAAAGATAGTGAACGACCAGAGGGCTTTGAGTTAACACGTTCTTCTGGGGGAGAACGCAATACTACAAATAACCGTATGGAACTACTTGCTGTTATCAATGCTTTGGAAACGTATTTAGCAGATATTCACTCAACTGTATCTGCTGATACCGTTATCAGTATTCATACCGATTCTCAATATGTGCAGCAGGGAATTTCGGTATGGATAAAAAATTGGAAAAAAAATGGTTGGAAAACAGCTAGTAAACAGCCGGTAAAAAACCAAGACCTTTGGAAAAAACTTGACGAACTTGCCAGAAAGTGTAATCCCAGTTGGATATGGGTAAAAGGACACGCTGGAAACAAGTATAATGAGCTTTGCGATACGCTTGCAGTTGCAGAAGCAAAAAGTTTCAGTGAGTAATCAGCCTACAATCATAACCAAAACTGTCTAAAAAGCACTATGCTTTCAAGACAGCCTTAGTTCCGGCACTGCTTCCGATGTGTTGGTACAGCTACTGGTTATCTGCCTTGTTCCAGATAACGCGAAGTAAATATCTTATCAGGAATATTCTTATTGTACTGCATTTTTAAAATATGGATAATAGTTGCAGTACCCGTTGCATGAGTAGTCATTTTAGTTATCATGGGTGTATCAATCCCCTGAATAGTTTGATAGCCGCTTATCTCTATCGTTTTAACCGCTGATTCTTTTTTATCATAAAATTCAGCCTTAACAAAATGCTTTGATTCTTTTTCTACCCATATCCGTGTTTTTGTATATTCATAGGAACTATCTTTCGGCTTTGCCTCTATAACATAACAGGGTACACCATTATAGGTTTCATCAGGTTCCATACGGTAGGTATCAAGACTGCTATCCCGCTCCATGTAGGCAATATCATTATACGAAAAATCCGTTCCCATAAAACTTTGAGTCCCTTCGGCGGCACCTGCAATCCGCTTAACTTTTCCAACAGGAGGCAAATAAATACGTTGATCCAGTGTACCATTTTCTTTTGTAATCATAAGAAAGCGTGTACCTTTTGCCTGTGCCGGTGCTTTAAATTCCATAAATGTCCGCTGACTTTTTTTTGAATCGCGAGAAGAATACTGGTCAATAACGAGTTCACTAATGGTTGTCCCGCCTTTTTGAATTTCCATTTTAGCACGGGTACCTACAGAAGTAATTTCTGCCTGACTGCGGGCACTCCGTATAATGTCTTCTGCTGTTTCTGCACGGGCAGGGAGCATAAAAACTGCGAAAAAAAGAAAAGAAAAAACAATAATCTGTAGAGGTTGCTTTACTATACGCCTCATTATATACCTCCAGTGGTGCGGTGCGGTGTGCCGCGGTTTGTACTGTGCATAATAAAATGCGGTTTAATAATATCCAGCAGTGTCGGCAGCACGGTAAGGCTTGCAAAAGAGCTTGTTCCCATAATAAGTGCAATCAGCAAGCCTAAGTCTGACAGCATATTAAATTTTGACAGCATAAGGACTGCAAAACCAGCCCCTACCGACACTGCATTGAATAAAATAGCTTTCCCTGAACCGTAAAAGGTTCGGAGTAAAAAATCCTCATGTGTTCCGCCGGCAGCGTATTCACGATGATAGGCAGCAAGATAATGAATTGTGTAATCAATGCCTATACCGATTGCAAAACTTGCTACCATAGCAGTTCCGATATTAAGTTTAATGCCGGCAACGCCCATAACACCAAAGTTGACTGCAATAGATATAAGCAGAGGGATTGTACCGATAATACCGGCAACAAGTGATCGGTAAAATAGTGCTAAAATGAGAAATACCATACCAAGTGATACACCGAGCGAGATTAACTGTGATTGTACAACAAGTGTATTGAGTGATTGTTCTATTAATACAGTACCGCTTGGTTTTACCCGTACATCTTTTGGAAATTTTTCATGCACATACTCCATAATTTTCTGCAGAGCATATTCACTATCCCGCTGCCCCCGCGTACGGAGCTGAATGCTTACTTTCAATGCTGTAGGGTTATACACATCATCAATAAGCCCTTGCGTATTTCCCGCAACGAAGATGAGATAGCTGTGGATAAGTGCAGAAAGGTCTTCCATGGTTTCTTTGCCGTACTTTTGAGGATTTGTTGGAATTTCATAGTACGCAGCACCTCGGTAGTTATATGCTTTTTTTATCGCAGTAAGTAATTCTGCAGCAGTAATAGCTTTTCCATTGCGGAGCATATCCGCTTGATCAAGTTGTACAAGCAGTTGATAAAAATCATCACCGGTGTATGCAGAGCCGGTAGAACCAGTAGTTTCCAGACCGTGTATACTGCCGGACAGCTCCGGTATGCTCCCTGTAAGGGGTTCAGCAGCATGAAAATCGGTACTACTGTGTACAGGCTCGTTATACTCGTCAAACTCTCCAAAAATACCGAAATCAGCAAGATCATCAGAAGAAGCAAGTGTATGTTCTGCAGGATTTTCTTTGTATGCTGTTTGCAAACCGCTTGCCGGTGCATCAGCATTATATACTTGGTTAAGCCGTTTAATAAGATCGGTTAATGAGGTTATTTTACCTACTTCGGGAATGGCAGCAGCGGTGTACTCTGCAAGAGAATCAATTGCTTGCAGTATATCAGGACGGAGAATAGTACCGTTTTCTGCGGTAACAAGTAAATTCAGCAGTTTTGAGCCGCCGAATTCCTTTTGAATGAATGTATCAGACTGAACAATTTGTACATCAGGATCAAAATATTCCATAAGGATATTGTCAATCTCTAATTTTGAAATACCGAAAAATGAAAAAATAATACAGGCAATGCTTACCAGCAGTACACTGCGGGGGTGTGCATGAATAACCATAAGCGTATCAGCTATCACTGTATCTATTTTACTGCTGCCGGCTTTATTGCTGTGTAATGCAGTACGGTTATTACCAATTGGTCTGCGGAGAATACTGGGATTTTTCGGTCCCCGTATAATCAGCACAGAGGGAATAAGCGTTACTGCAACGATGAAAGCTGCCAACACTCCAAAACTAGCAAAAACACCAAACTCAAAAATAGGAATTACGCTTGTAAAACAAAATGATGCAAAACCTGAAAAAGTAGTTAAAGCGGCAAGAAATACAGGCGGCAGTATATGTGTCATCACAGTAACGATTTGTTCTGCATGATCTATCCGCGGAAGAGAAGCACTTTGAATAACGCCGTCAAAATAATGATTGACAACATGAATACCGTATGCACTGCCTACCGCTATCAGGATAACCGGTAATACCGTTGATAAAATAGAGAGCGGCACTTGAAATAATGCCATTGCACCTACTGCCCAAATACAAGAAATCATCACTGTTAAAAGCGGTAGGAGTACACCGGTAAATCTGCGGAAAGAAAAAAACAATACAAATAAGACAACTGCTATAACTATCGGGATCAAAAAAAATAAATCATGATTAGTAGATTCATTGACAATTTCGCTAAACACAGGCTCGCCGGTTACAAAGGTTTTTGAATCGGGACACTGCCATGAATCGGCTATATCCATTACAGCTTTGCACGTTTCAATAGTATGCGGTAAACCGCTTTCTTCTTTTTTAATATCAAGAAAAATAATTATTTGCGTTGCTTTTAGATCATCAGATACTAAATTTCTATTGTATAACTCCCATGAACGGAGTTTTTCAGTAATTAAATCTAACTCTTTGGGGGAATCGGTTAAAGTATCAGGTATCAGCTTTTCAGTAACAATAGAATCTCCGTCTGAATCTATGTGCTGTGTAGAGGTAAGCGATACCACTTTTTTTACCAGCGGCAGTGCAGTAAGCTGTGCATTGAGAATGCTCAGTTTTGAAAGAAATACTGGATCAATAACAGAAGTATACTGCCGCTGTATACCAATGAGGAGCGGTACTTCATCACCAAAAATTTGAGCAAGTTCTTTATCTGCAAGGCGTGCTGCATCTGACTCCGGTATAAATCTGAAATTATTGTTATCAAACCGGATCCGCGGCAACTGTACTGTAAAAAAAAGCGTAATGCCAAGAATAAATGCCAGCAGTATGTGCGGATGTTTATACAATTTGCGGCAGAACGCTGTTTTTAAATGCATAAGCTCCCCTCACTCTTATATAAGACCTATCCGGTACATTTCGTTTAAGAGTAGGTCTTATATACAAATATCAAATTTTGAACTTACCAACTTCTTGAGCAAGAGCCTCAATACTTTCTTTATTTTTCTGTGTAATTTCGTTCACTTCCTGTACGGCATTATTTATCTGTACAGCTCCTTGAGCCATCTCATTCATACCGTCAGTAATAATACGGGTAAGATTGTTCAACTTTTGCATTTCTTCTGCAACACCCTCGCCACCTTTCAACATTTCAGCAGAACCATCACTTACTTCAATTGTTACCCTATTAATATTTTTAATAGCAGAAAGAACTTCCCTACTGCCGTTTTCCTGTTCCCGCATTGCTTCCGTTAAACGGTCGCTCATAGATTTTACTTGATCCGATAAGTTAAAGATAATATTGAATTTATCTTCGGCGGTTTTTGAAGAATCCGAAAGCATTTCAATCTCTCCGCTTAAAATCTTCAATGTTGCAGTTATTGCCTTGCCCTGTGTTGCAGAATCTTCTGCAAGTTTACGGATTTCATCAGCAACAACAGCAAAACCTTTACCAGCCTCTCCTGCATGAGCAGCCTCTATAGCTGCATTCATTGCAAGTAAGTTTGTTTGTGAAGCAATATGCTGAATAACATTGCTTGCTTCCAGTAGACCGCCTGATTCTTCTGCAATTTTTTGTGTTACAGTATTTGCCGTTACAACCGTTTCTTTTCCATCGCCCGTTGCAGAGGCTAATTTTTTAATAGCACTATCGGTATGTTCAAGTGTCTTGGTGATAGAAGCAATATTTGCAACCATCTGCTCTATCGAAGCAGAAGACTGTGCAACACTCGCTGCCTGTGCTTCAATACTGGTATTAAGCTGTTTAATTGTCCGGACAATTTCTTCAACGGTAGAAGCTGTTTCAGTTACACTCTCCGCTTGCGTAATTGCCTGTTGTTTTACTCCCTCGATATTAGCACTGATTTCGTGGATAGCACTTGCTGTTTCTACCATATTGGAAGCAAGCTCCTCACCGACCTCTTCCATTGCTTCGCTATTGGTACTTACAGCACGTATCGCCAAAGCAAGCTTTTCTATTGTTTCATTAAAATATGCAGATAAATTTGTTATTTCATCATTTCCAAAAACCGGCAGCCGAACCGTTAAATCACCTTCACCGCGGGCAATATCCCGCAGAGCAGCAACAACAGCCTGAATAGGACGTATTATACTATAGGCAATCATATACACAACGATGATACTAGCTGCAAAAAGAAGAGTTCCTAAAATACGAATACCATTCTTCATTGTATTAACAGTACCCATAAATTCATTCACCGGTGCTTTTATTATAACAGTCCAGCCGGTTAATACTACCGTAGCATAAGAAGCGATATATTTTACATCACGATAAGTATAGTAATCAACTTCGCTTGCATCAGTATCAAGTGCATGCTTGGTAAAAGCTGCTAAAGTGGCGAGCGATGGATCACTCTTTGCCATTTCTATTGCATTTTGCTGGTTTGCTACTATAGTAAAATCTTTATGAGCTATTGCAGTACCGGTTAATCCGACTATATAACACTCACCGGTTTTTCCGACAACGATGTCACTTACATCTTCAGAAAGGAGCTGTGCAGGCACTGATGCACACACAACACCAATAATAGTATTTTTGGTATCATAAACAGGAACAGCAAGAAGTATCTGCATACTATTCGTTATACTTGAAAGAAACGGCTCCGTAATATAACTTTTCCCTTTAACAGCACTCTGAAACCAGACTCTGTCATTTACCGGTATAAGAGTATTGCGTGCATCATACCTGTTGCCTGCAAGATCGCATACCGCAAAGTAGTCAATTTTTGCGTTGCGTTCCGCTTCAAGCATCAACATATCCGCTTTTTCCTGCAAGGACAGATTATCATCGCGTAAAAACGGCATACGGGCAAGCCCTTCAATAAACTGCATCAGGGAAGAGGCTCTTCCGTCAATAACTTCTGCAATATCCGTTGCCTTATCGGTAAGATGAGCCTCAATTTTTTCAATTACTGCTTTACGTGCTATTTTTATTGTAAAAAAACTCATAATAACACCGGCAACTAAAATCAACGCACCAAAAAATAATGCAAGTTTATATCGAAGCGAAAAAATTTTTTTATCGGTATTCATAAGATACCTCCTGCTTAAACCCGTGTTTACTAGTATTTCTACAATGCTAGACTTGAATACTATCACGTTCGCAGCAGTTTATTCAAGACTTTGATACTAAACAACTACAGGGAACTTCTAAAAACTTCCGTTTTTAGAAGTTTTCCTTAGACTTATTTGCGATGTATTTTTTATAAATTACAGTATAAAAATTATAAAAAATACTCGTCGGACATCTCTAAAAACTAACGGAGTTTTTAGAGATGTCCGACACTTTAAACTTGCCGACTTCTGCAGCGAGAGCATCAATACTTGCTTTATTCTTTTGTGTAATGTGATTAACATCTTGCACCGCATTGCTGATTTGTACTGCCCCCGATGCCATTTCATTCATGCTATCTGCAATCATTCGGGTAAGGTTGTCGAGTTTTTGCATCTCTTGTGCAACGCCCTCGCCGCCTCTCAGCATTTCTTGCGAACCGGCTTGTACCTCATTCGTTACCGCGTTAATGGTTTTTATCGCTGAAAGTACCTCACGGCTGCCGTTCTCCTGTTCCCGCATCGCTTCCATCAGCCGGCTGCTCATATCCTTTACTTGTTCAGATAGGCTGAATATTGCAGTAAACTTTTCTCCTGCCGTTTTAGAAGAGGCAGCAAGTGTTTCAATTTCCCCTGAAAGAGCTTTCAGTGTTGCGGTAATGGTTTTGCCCTGTACGCTCGATTCTTCGGCTAACTTTCTGATTTCGTCAGCGACGACGGCAAAGCCTTTACCTGCTTCTCCTGCATGGGCGGCTTCAATCGCCGCATTCATTGCAAGCAAGTTTGTCTGGCTTGCGATATGCTGAATAACATTGCTTGCTTCCAATAAGCCGCCGGATTCTTCTGCTATTTTTTGTGTAACGGCGGTAGAACCGGTAATGGTTT
>JBQMYW010000026.1:0-25881 GCA_052173295.1 Treponema sp. | reverse complement strand
CAGCGGAGAACGAGGCAGTAAAGTACCGCACTTAATACAAGGTATCGGATTTAAACTTACTGCTATTATTTCGCTTTTGTTATGTATTGTCTTTGCAGGTAAAGCAGCATACGACGGCATTAGTAATTACTCCAGCGAAATCAACGAATCTACTGCAGAAACGATTCTGCAAGATCGATTGTTGGCAGCAGAGCTTGAACGCACCTTTGCAGCAGTGTATCAAACGTGTTTGGATGTGAACGGCATTATTCAGCATGAGTTTAGGCTGCCTCCGCACCGGCGGGATAGGGAGCGTGTGGCAGAATACCTTAAAGAACTGTTAGCAAAAAATGAATCGTTAACCGGTCTTGCCGCTCTTTTTGAACCTAATGCATTTGATGAAAACGACGCTGCTTTTTCAAATAAAGGCATATATAACGAAGATGGACGGTTTGTCCCCTACGCATCAAAAAGCGGCGGTTCTGTAAATGTCCGTTCTGTAAACTTTGTCGGCAATTCTGATAGTTGGTATGGTAACCCTATTAAGACGGGGCAGGCATCAATGGTGCCGCCTTTTAAACCGTATACCGATAAAGATATTATCCTGACAACGCTTTGCATTCCCGTAATGCATAACGGAAAGGCTGTCGGCGTAGTAGATGCCGATATTGATGTAACATTTTTGCAAAAGCAGCTGGAAAAGATTGCCGGCACAACTGCATTCAATTTTAAAGTATTGTGCAGTGCTAATGGCACAATTGTTGCACATGGTACCGATAGTTCATATATCATTAAAAATATTTTTGATGAAAATCCTTATTTAAAAAAAGCCTTTGAAGCAACTGCACGGAAAGAAATTTCTGAAATGCAAATTACATCAAAAACTACCGGTCTTACATCAGAAATTATTTTAGTACCTGTTGATGTATCAGGTGTTGCAGAAAATTGGACATTTATTTCTACTACTGCTCTTTCGGTATTTACTGCCGATGCACAGCATGCCCTTATTGCAACGATAATTCAGTATATCCTTATACTACTTGCTGTTATTGTTGTTTTATATTTATTTGTAAAAGCCTATGTTACAAAGCCGCTGCAATTTACCAGCGATGCACTCAAAAATATTGCACAAGGGGACGGAGATTTAACTGTTCGGCTCCCCGTACATGGTAATGACGAAATAGCTGAGCTTTCCGGCTATTTTAACGAAACAATTGCTAAAATCGGTAAATCAATTAAAACGGTTGGGGTAAACAGCCGTACCATGAACGAAATCGGCAATGAGCTTGCTTCTAATATGACTGAAACAGCGAGTGCTGTGCATCAAATTAGTGCGAATATAGACGGAGTAAAGCAGCAAGCCCTTACCCAAGCAGCCAGTGTTACCGAAACAGCTGCTACTATAGAAGAAATTGTCCGTACCATTAAGCAGCTGAATAACAGCATTGAAACACAATCTGCTAGTGTTGCACAGTCTTCTGCTTCCGTGGAACAAATGGTAGCAAACATTGATTCGATCGGTAAAACGCTTGATAAAACTGATGAGGTTGTTCAAAAATTGACCGGTGCAACCGGCGACGGCAAAGCAACACTGGTAACTTCTAATGCGGTAACACAGAAAATTGCTGAAGAATCAGGGGCTCTTATGGAAGCAAGCAGCGTTATTCAGCACATTGCGAGCCAGACAAACCTTTTAGCAATGAATGCAGCAATCGAAGCGGCCCATGCAGGAGAAGCAGGAAAAGGCTTTGCCGTTGTTGCCGATGAAATCCGTAAGCTCGCAGAGGAGTCTTCGGTTCAAGGTAAAACTATTACTGCAACGCTCAAGAATTTATCTGGAGAGATTGAAACCCTTTCTGATTCGTCAAAAACCGTAGAAACAAAGTTCAATGTTATTTTCAGCCTTGCAGAGCAGGTAAAAGAAATGAGTGCACGGCTTACGGAAGCGATGCGGGAGCAGGAAAACGGCAGCAAAGAAGTATTGACAGCAATTAAACGTATCAATACGGTAACTACGGAAGTACAGGCAGGATCAGAAGAAATGTTGAAAGGAGGCGAGGGTGTTGCAGAGGAAATGCAGAAGCTCGATGGGCTTACCCGCATCATCACTGAAAGCATGAACGAAATGGCATCCGGAGCTGTCCAAATAAACAATGCCGTGCAGGATGTAAGCGGAATTACGCAACGGAACAAACAGAGTATTGAGAGCCTTGCTATGGAGGTTGCTAAGTTCAAAGTTTAGGATTCAAAAGGAATAAACCTGTACCGGATACAACCAGCATCCGTGCTGGTTGTGCTATGTCAAAAGGCGGGTGATATGGTGTCTTTTTGTAATAGAGAGTTGACATATATCTGTTTATATGTTTCAATGAATATATGTTAGCACGCACTTACGTTGATACGCTTTTGGCGAACCATGCTGCACCCTGCTTAGCAGGAATAAAACCCGCAAATCTCATTTCTTTCCCTAACGATGCCGGTGAGTGGTGTATGGACTATAATGCACTTTTGAATAATGCTGGTGTACATTTTGAACCCCTGTGTGTATGCGGAAAACGGACAATGGTTTTTGTATACCGCAAACAGCTGCTGGAAGAATATTTCTGCCGCTACGAGGTATCAGCTGCATTACAGTCCTTTGGGTATCAGCCGGAGCATGGAGTAGATAGCTGTGTACAGAAACTGAGGCATAAAATGACAGCATTAAAAGACTCCTTAGGTTCTGCTGCGTGTAAAGATTTTTTTCCGCATGAAATTGGATTATTTTTAGGCTATCCGGTACAGGATGTATTACAATATGTTGCTACCGGAGGAATAGGCTGTTTGTTTTGCGGATATTGGAAAGTATATGCTGAACCGGAAAAAGCCCGTCTATTATTTAGCCGTTACAATGAATGTAAAGAGCAATTTGCTTTACAGATAAAAAAAGGTATGAGTATTTCTGAAATTATTCATGCTGCTTAATCAAACTCACCCTATAAGGAGATTGTTATGTCAAAAATTGCAGTTGTTTTTTGGAGCGGAACAGGTCACACTGAAACAATGGCGAATTGTATTTTAGAAGGTTTAAAAGCCGGCGGTGCAGATGCAGAGTTGTTTCCTGTTGCTGATTTCGATGCTGGAACATTAGATAATTATGATAAAATTGCATTCGGCTGTCCGGCAATGGGATCTGAGGAATTGGAGCCGGATGAATTTGAACCGTTTTTTGCTTCTATCGAAGATAAACTTTCAGGCCGAAAAGTAGCATTATTCGGTTCTTATGAATGGGCAGAAGGCGAATGGATGCAAACATGGGCAGAACGCACAAAAGCAGCAGGTGCAGAATTATTTGAAGAAGGTCTTATTGTATATGATGATCCGGATGATGAGGCACAAGAAAAGTGTAAATCATTTGGTGAACGGTTTGCAAAATAAAATAAGGTACAGTTTTGCAATAGGGGCTAACAGCCGGGCATTTCTAAAAACTAACCGAGTTTTTAGAAATGCCGTAACATTTCCGCATGTAATATCTTTATAAATTATAATAATCGCATCTCTATGGTATGCTTATAGAGCATCCTCCCCACACATTGTTATTTTTTCTTGACTTCGGCAACATAGTCATGTATTATTATGCGTAGCACTCTAAAAGTTTACAATATCGAAAGTTAATAGTATTTTTGCAAAGGGGGAATGGTTATGAAAACATTTCGCTCGTTTTATTTTATTATTGCGGTAGCTTTTACCAGTGTGTTTGCCTTGACAACGTGTAAAGATGTTGTAGGGCTTGGCGGTGCGGTGGATATAAATCCGCCTATTATCCGCTCGGAAACAATATATCCGCCGGTCAATGCGGTTATCCGCGACTCGTTTTTGGTGTCGGTTGTTGTTGAAGATGACCGGCAAGTAGAAACGGTTTCTGCATTGCTAACCTGCTTAGACGGAGGGGCGGTATACAGCGAACTTTTCTATCTGGAGAATAATAATAACCGGTGGTCAGTGTTTGTTGACCGTTCCAAAGATCATGCTAAATATAAACCGGCTGACGGGAAGTATCGGCTTAAAATTGTTGCAAAAGATACGTCCGGTAAAGAAACTGAAATAGAAAGCAGATTAATTATTGATAATACTCCACCGCTTTTAGTATTGCAGCGTCCCAGCACCGCACTAACCGGTACCCCGGAAGCAGGGGCTGCCGATGTTTTCGGTGATAGCTTTTTCCTTGCGGGACAGGTATACGACTCATGTCCGGTAGATTCGCTGGAGCTTACTGCTCACGGAAAAGACGGAAAATCATCATCACGTATTTTGAAAAATATTCCCCAGACAATCCGTATGACGGTGGGTTCATTTGCCTCTTCTAACGAAAAAGAATCTACATTTTATAAAGATATATATGGTACGGAGCAGCATGACGGAAATAAAACTTTTTCGTATAGCGTAAAAGTAACGGATAGTGCAAGGATATATCGAGATACGCAAAACCGTGAGGGAAGCGGAGAGGGAAACAGTACAGCAACGTATTATCTGCATGACGATTTGTATCAAGAGGTGTTAAGTAAGCATAGAATTGATAAGGTATACACCATGATGCTTAACGCTGCACATTCAATTTCCGATAGTGATGCGGCTGAAACCGCACGGGTAGTAAGCGTGATGAATGCAAAAGCTATTACACAAGATGGACTGCGTAAAGGTGCATTTACCCTCAACCCGTCAATTAATCCAAAATACGGTATAGACGGGCACATTCCTAAACCAATACCTACCGATGATTCTCTGCGGTTTGATACTCTTTATGAAGAAACGGTAATAAATGTAAAACTATCGCCTAATTTTGATGGAGACCCTCTTAAGCTTAATCCTGCACAAGATTATGAGTTTTACTTTATTGATTTGAAAAAGTATAAAGAAGATACCGGTTCATATACTGTTGATGTAAATAATGATGCACAACTTTATCAAGATGCTGCAAACAAAACTCTTCGTGAAAGTATTAAGCCGATTACCGTTGATCCTAACAAAATTACTAAATCCGGTACAGGATATACTATTCCTGTTAAATTGCTCTCTGGTAATTTAAGCTATGACAGAAACTATGTTCTGCAAGTTCGCGGCAGCGATCAAAAGCACAAGAGCCATACTATGATTGCCGATCCTAAAGAAGCAGGCGGTGCATTATATGGATTTAGAATGATAAAAAATGGTAAAAGACCTGAAATAAAGGTACAGGCTATTAATGGCAAGCCGGCTGTTAATGGGCGTTTTTATGTTAAAAAAGGAGATGCGGTTACATTTTCTGTTACTGACATTTCGGGTTTACCGCGAGGGTCTGTACATTATAAAGTAAGCGGCAGTACCGGACTACTGAAGCAAGATTCCAAGGATTATCCGCAAGCAGACGGCTCTGCTATTACATTTGAAATTCCCTCAGAGAAATTTGCACAGGATAAAAGTGCAGGCTATAAGCTGGAGGTTTGGGCAGCTGGTAAGGAAGGAGAGGGTATTGGTGATTCACTGACGGTAGACTGTCAAATCTATTATGATGTAGAAGGGCCTGTTATTACTGTAAACACTCCGGGTGTTGTAAGCACTATGCCTACTATTAATGGTGATATTTACGATGCAGGCTGCGGTGTTGACTTTACAAGCATACATGCAACGTACAAATATGAATCAGATGAAGCAAAACCGTTAGCGTTTACAAAGGAGCCGAGTGCTGCTGACGGCAAGTGGAGCTTATCCGCTATTCCAACCCCAAAAGATGGAAACTACGAAATTACCGTAACAGCACAAGATATTCTTGGTACAAAAGGTGAAACAACAATTACTTTTATGTATGATACGGATAAACCTTGTATTCAGGAGGTAAACAGCAAACCGATAAGCGTACTCCGAAAAGGTACAAAGCTGGAAACAACTACAAAAAACCTCACGTTAAACGGCATTATTATAGAAAAAAATAAAATAAAAACGCTTAAAATCGGAAAAAAAGGCGGGGTGCAGAAATCTGTTTCTCCATCTTTAGATGCAGGTAGTACCGATACTTATAGATTTAATCACTCGTTTAATGATTTGGAGGAGGGTGATCATACCTTTGTTATTGAGGTAGAAGATGCAGCAGGAAAAACCGATTCTGCAGAAATTACTGCTGTTGTTGACACAGAAGCACCTCAGTTTAAAAGAATGAAGATTGGAGCAGATGAGTTCTCCGCCGGTACTGCACCGAATCCGTTTACCAGCTCTACCGAATGTACGGCACATACCCGTGCAGCGACTGTTTCTATTTCAGGGCAGTTTGAAGATAAGGGACGGGGAGTTAAAAAACTCATTGTTAAGTGGAAAGATAAAAATGAGCCGAAAGAAAAAGCATTTACTGCTGTACCGGTAGATGAACAAGCGAACATATATAAGGCAGAGGGGGCTATTACCGTACTTCATGGAGTTACGCCGATAACATGCATCATTCAAGACGGCACAGAAGACAGTGTAGAAGACGGTACAAATAGGAAAAACTCGTGGCAAGTTACACTGATTAGGTCTACTGAACAGCTTGAAATCGGTACGGATATTGCATCTCCTAATAATCCGTATAAGCAAGATGATACATACTATGTAAACCAACCGTTTACCTTGCGGCTCCGCGGTAAATTTAACGGGAATGAGGCTCAAGGTTTAGAGCTGCATATTAACAAAGACAATACAGCACTTAGTGCTGATAATCTTACAGCCTTAAATCCTGTAATTACAAAACTCGATGGTTCACCTTTTACCGGAACAGCAAAAAACAACAATACTATCACCGGTTTTAAAAGCGGAAAAAAAGGACAAGAGTTAGAACAGTATTTGGTAACGTTTACCCCTCGTGAGCATCTAGATGATGGGCGGTATGTGTTTACTTTTAAAAGCTCTGAGGGTGATCTGGAAGAGAAAACCGTTATCTGGGTAGATACCAAAGCTCCTGTTTTAACACCGCGTGTTCCTGTTAACGGGCAATCGTTAAAAGAAGCTCCGAATCTTTTTGCTGTTGTAACTGATACCCCCGGCTCCGGTATTAAAGAAGTAACAGCGGTACTGAAAAAGAGCGGGGAAGAAGATAAACAGATTGCGTTGAAACCGGTAAAGGGCGGTTCATTAGAGTCGGTGCATACATTACCGTTAGTTTCGGGAGAAGGCGAGTATACTATTATATTTACCTATAAAGATTATTTAGATAATGCCGCGTCTAAGACTGTTTCCTTTAATTATGACAAAACAGAACCGGTGTTGTCAGATATAAAAATCAACGGTAAGGATAGTGATACAGTATTGATTGGAACGCAGTCTAACGGTGAAATGAAGCCTTTTAAAGTAAAGGGAAATGTTCAAGATACTGTTGGTATGAAAGCGGTGTATGCTCTGCTTACTCATAAAGCAACGGGAAATGAAATTGGTATATACCCGAAAAAAATTATAACAGGAAAGGAAAAGGAATCCTTTGAATGGGACATCGTGCACAGTATGTTAACGGGTATTTCTCCGGAAGAGAAAGTAAATGGACTGTATACTCTTTCTATCACTGCAGAAGATGCAGCAGGTTCAACAAAAACAACTGTAAAGACTTTTGTAGTAGACCGTGATCATCCAACTGCTGAATTTACAACACCTGAATTAAACAGCACCGTTAATAAAATTATTACGGTACGCGGTACTGCATCGGATACACAAAAACTGAAGTCAGTTACAGTGTTTTTGAAAAAGGGAGACAGCACCTATACCGATACTATTGCTGTAAGCTCAATTTCCTCCAGCGGTGAAAGAGAAACTACAGAAAAAAAGGTTGTATTTACCGGTGATGCAGCTGCCCAATGGAGTTTTGATCTTGATACGGCACACTATCGGCTAGACCCTCCTGCAAGCAGTAATACGGTGCCTATTGTCTTGAAGATAGTTGCCGAAGATGAAGTAGGGAATAAAACAGAAAAAGAACATAGCATTACGGTTGACCAGCATACGGACAGACCTACCATTACCATAAACAGCTTTGAGCATATTGCACCGGAACAGGCAAATCTAGCCGGTATACGGGTTCTTACCGGTAAGGTTGAAGATGATGATGGAATAGTTGATTTATCCAAGATGAAAATAGGCATAGACACACGCCCGCTGGTTACCCCTACTTTTGCAAATGGTGTTTGGAAATATATTGTTCCCAGTGATATAGCAGATGGACAGCATTCCTTGCATTTTGAAATAACTGATAAAGCCGGAACACTATTCACTACTGCCGCTGCTGCTGATTTTGACCGTCCGTATGTCTTAGGCTATGATGATAATAAAGCGGCTAATGCACTTAGTAAAGATATAAAATTTTGCTTAGATACAGTGCAGCCTCAATTTAAAGAAAATGGTGTTCTCTTTGTGCTTGCAGAGGGGTATGCTGATGCCGGCAGTAGGGTAGTAGAGGCAAATACAATACTGGGAAATAAGGATAAGCAAAAAGCTTCTTTTAAAGTGTTGGTAAAAGATGCGTCGGGTATAAAAAAAGTAACATTACAGCTTGGTTCTAATCCGGTTGTAAATGCTGAACCTCCCTCTTCGTCTGATTCAGACGGCTACAGTGTATGGGTTTTTAACAATGTTCAGCTTACACAGGGAGAAATGCCGCTTGTTATTACTGCAACGGATAAGGCTGATTTTGATGCAGTATGGCAACAAACCGTTATTGTTGACTTTGAGCCGCCGGTAGCGAATGTGCGTGATTCTATTTTGAATGCAGTATACTACTTGAATGCAGATATAGTAGGTACTGTAAAAGATGGCGGACTTTCAGGCATATCCGGTATACAGGAAGGGTCTATTGAATACAAAATCGGTAATTCCGGCTGGCTTTCAAATAACCATATTGTAGGCAGTGATGAATTATCTACACTGAAACAAAATCCGGGAACATGGGAAATTACTATCCCTGATGTTACAAAATATAAAAACTATTCCGGAGTAACAGCACCTTCTACCGGAAGCACGAGTAAAATATATACGATACCGGTACAGGTAAAAATGAAAGACCGTGCAGGTAATGAGGGTGTTTCACCGGTATATACCTTACAATTCGATCCGGCAGGATCTACACCTATTGTTGAGCTGATAACGCCTGATAACGATGCTTCCCTTGGAACTTCGGTTGCGGTAACAGGAATTGCCCGTACTGCAAAACCGGTAGGATTCTATGTTAAAAAGATAGAAGTTCAGCTTAGACAACACGATAAGGACTGGGGAGCTGAGGCTTTGACTATTGGCGGAAAAAATTTTGGTCAAGGATGCTCTGTTATTGAAGCGGCTGATGAATCTCATAAAATTACCTATTGGCAATATACATTACAGGCGGCAGATATTAAAACTGCACTTTTGCATACTGATACAAGTAAGACTTTGTATATTCGTACACGGGGTATAAGCTCTGACGGTACCGTTGGTGCATGGACTCCTGAACGGAAATTTAGTATTAGTAAAGATGTTGCAGAGTTTTCACCTTTTACTTTGGGAAAAACTGCACATGAAACTAATCCTCCTGCGTATGCTCCGCGCGGTGTATGGATAAAAGGTGATACCTATACCCTAAAAGGTTCGGTAACACATTCAGGGGGTATTAAAACATTAACTGCAAAAACTGAAAATGTAGCGGAGGGTGTGCAAGCACTTAATACAGCCGATGAAGGCACGTGGTATAGTGATATTGCCGGCGGTAAGGCATTTGCTATTCCTATTAAAACTTCAGGTTATACAAAAAAATCAGGAGAAATCGAATTTACGATTACCGCTGAAGACAACAGAACAGGCGGGCAATCAATAAAGAGTTATTCTCATGTTCGGCTTAAATACGATAATTCTGTTCCCGCTGCAGCAGTTGGTACACCTATAGGCGAAAAAACGGCTCAAGCGGTATTTACGGCAGGAGTGTGTACTGTATCAAACCCGCTCAAATCTGCTGAAAAAGATCGCTACCGTATAGTAGTTAATAATGTTGCGTATGAAATTAATTCAATTGAAGAAACCGGTTCCGGTAAAAAACTGAAACTTAAAAATGCGGCAGAGTTAAGCGGTACTTTTGATTACGGTATTGTAGAGCATCCTCATATTTTGCAAGGTTTAAGTTATCAGGTGGAAGGTCTTGCATCTGATATGGGTTCTGGTATTGCAAAAATAGCGGTAAAATTAACTGTAAAGAATGAACTGAATGCTGATGTATCGAAAACGCTTGAATTAAAAGTTGATGATGCTGCCAAAACGATTTTTGCCGAACGCGGTGATTTAGTGTATTTTAAGGGAAGTCTTAATACTACAGAGGTGCCTAATGGAAAGGGGACTTTGAAAATTACTGCCTACGACGGTGCTGGAAATGAAATATCCGATGAAGTACAAGATGTATTGGTAAAAAACAGTCCGCTTTCTATCACAAAGCTTACGTTTAATACCAACTTAGATGGAAATGCCTCCTATGATACTAATACTGATGAAGTATGCGGAACTGTTCCTACCGGCGGTAAAGATGATGCACAGGACTATCGCGGTACTGTTGATGTTTCACAAATCTTTACCTACAAAGACAATGCAAAATCGGAATTAGTAGTTGAACTTGATGGAGGATATAAAACTGCCCGGACATTTGAGTTATATAAAGATTCCGTGGAATCTGCAAATAAGATTTCTGTATCCGGCCCTGCGGTTAGCGGAAACAAGTATACATTTAATTTAGCAGGTAAGCTTAATGAAATTGGCGACGGGGCTGCAAGAAAACTTATTCTGAAAGTATTTGATGAATCGGTTGGTAAGCTCTGGTATGCACAGGTAGAAATTACCGTGAAAGTAGAACATACTGACACAAAACCGCCGGTTGGAGTTATTATTCCATTCTTCTACAACACTGATAAGCAAAAACTTGAAACCGAACAAGACTTTAAGCTTACCAGTGTAAAGTATGATGCAGCAAAAAAAGAACCGCTTGGTCATATTGAATTGAGCAAGATAGACGGTTTAGATAGTGCTAATCCTAGTAATGCCTATCCCAGCGTGTCCGGTACAGTTATGCTTCGCGGTACTGCATACGATAATGTCCGTATCAAAGAATTAAAATTGAGCGGTGCAGAGATTGGCAATGGTGCGGGTGTTACTGTTACCAATAACAACAGCAGTTGGTCTGGTGATACTTCGTTTAAAATAGTATCGGATAAGCATAACCGCAAAGGGCATTATGTTGCATGGGAGTATGAATGGAAAACCGGCACACCGGCACTGGCACAAACTATTATCCTTACCGTTACTGATACTAAGGGGCAGAATAATAAGGGGACAGCTGCTAATCCGGCAGTTAATCAAGAACCGGCTGTTAAGAGTGGTACACGCGGAGCTGACGACCGTGCAATAACACTCGTAGGAGGCGATACTGCGGAGCAGTATCAATTTATGCGGCTTACCGATGAATATGAGCGGTCGTATTTGGTGCAAATAGATTCTATAAATGCAGAGAACAAAGTAACATGGTCTCATGCTGATGTTCCAAGCTCAATTACAAAGTATGTGCTGTACGGTTATTCTACAAATAACGCAGAGATAAAAGTTAATATTGTACCGTATATTACTAAAGTTGAAACAGCACTGTCTAAGCTCGGCGGAAATCAGCCGGATTTATATGCCCGTACTGCATTGGGCCGCTATCCGGTACAGGATAAAGAAGAAATCAAAATATACGGTTTTAATCTTAAAGGTGCAGCGTATACGGTAGGGGGTGTCAGTGCCGGTACTAATCCTGCGGGGGATACCTCTCCATGGACGCTCACCCTTGCTGCTGGGGCAAAGAGCGGACAACTAGAGGCGAGTGTTACGGTAACAAGCAGCGGAACTCCTAGTACAACGCAGGTTATTAAGACTATTAACAACAGCAATAAAAATGCAAAACTCTACAACAGAGGTGCTAAGACTGCCAATAATCAAATGCTTACTGATGATGTTGAGCTGGATATTTGGCAGTTTAACAGTAAAGCGGCTCAGCCTAAGCGCGGCATTATTACCGAACCGATCATGCGTATTAATCCTGCAAGCGGTATGATAGGCTTTGCATTTGCGAATGGTCCTGATTTCTTTAGTATGAGCAATGGAATTACAAACTCATATACCAAGTGGCATAAAAACTATGATGATTTTGGTAATGTTGACTTTGTGTACGGCAATATGGGAACTGCACATGGTGTAGTTGTCGGGCAGGATATAAACTCCGGATTGGATCATGGCGGTAAGTTTACCTATATGTGCAGTACGTGGGGGATTCCTGGACTTGGCGATGGTAATAACTATAATGGTGATAATGCATTACGCTTAGAAGCAATTGGACAGTGGAAAACTATGATCGGCGGTAGTGATTATATTCTGGATAAAACCCGTATTCAGCATCCCTCTCTCGCAGTTTCCGGCGATAATCGGCTGTATCTTGCCTATTACGACAGCTTAAATGACCAGATACGGTTTAAATCAGGGATAAATACCAATTCAAGTAAAGCAAGGTTTGGTCAATTTACCGATCAAGAAACCGGTAGTAAGGTTACTGCGTATAATCAAGCCAATGTAGATATTGTAGCAGGACAGTATAAAGGAAGCGGCTCTAGTCTTGTAAATACCGGCAATACAACCGGCACATATTTGTCCCTTGGAGTTGTTTCCGGTCAAGATGCTAACCATGATGTTGCTGTATTGATTTGGTTTGATGAAACAGAACGTACACTGAAATATACGTATAAAACAAAGCCTCAAACGGCAGCTCATGCCTCACAAACCAATCCTACAGCAACCGGCGGAGGCTGGCACGTTCCAGTGAATGTGTTTGATCAAACGAATACCGGTGAATATTGTAAAATTGCTGTTGATAAAAACGGCGGTATTCATATTGCAGCATTTGATTCCGATGCAGCAGATTTAAAGTATGCGTATCTTTCAAGTTATAATGCTGCAGGGTTTAAAACTTCAACAGTTGATGCTTACGGTATAACGGGAACTCATATTACTTTGGATGTTGCCTATACCAACGGTACAGCTGGTATAGCAGTTCCCTATATCGGATACTATTCTCCTTCTGCCGGACGTTCAAAACTTGCTTATCTGCATGACACTGCAACTGGTGTTGAAAATGCTGCTCAGGGAATTGACACACACGGCTATTTTACCGGTAAGTGGGAAATTTCTGTGATACCGACTGCCAGCCGTGTACAGCAGGATAACATCAATGTCGGTGTTTGGAAAGATAACGGTGTGATCAAGGCTTCAAACAGCGGGACAAGTTCTTCTAATAGGGATGCTGGAACCGTTTACGGTAACGGCACTGCAAATCCGGTACTTGGATATGCTATCAAACAATCAATGAACGGCTACATCGAAACCGCACAAAAGAAGTAGTATAATAGACCTATTCGATAACTACGTTTTCGAATAGGTCTATGAGTTCTAACATCGCATTTTAAGGCAGCCTGTTCTGAAACTGAAGTTTCCGAACTGGTCTAATCAGGGGTGTCCTAAACTGAAGTTTTTGGACACCCCTTCACCTTGCCGGCTGCTTTTAGTACGGAACTTCTATCTTCCCTAATATGCAAAATATATGTATACTTTAATAATTCTATTTTATTTAATGAGGAGCATCTTACTATGCGGCAGTATCGTTATTTTTTATTTTCTTGTAGTATTTTTATTCTCATGGGACTTATTTCATGTAGTTCTTCTATGCATTTGACAGTGCGTAATAGTAACCGTTATACGCTGAATATTTCTTGCTCGCCGGGAAAAATTTTAGAAACTAATATAAAGAAATCAGTTGTACAAAATACTGAAAGTAATTCTGTGTTTGATACACAAGAAATTGTGGATGCTTTTACAGCAAATAACATTAAAGTAGACCGGCTTACTTTGGTAGGTACTGCCGGTTTTGATATAACCTGCACTTTTCCGGCAGATCATCCGCTGCTGCACGATATGATTGAGTATGATGCCGAAAATAAAAAATTGCACATTACTATGACAGGAAAGCATATTCATACTATTATGAGTATCTTACCTGCAGAAAGCCGTGATTTTATTGATACCCTGATGGCACCGCTTTTTACTGGAGAAGCAATGTCTGTACATGAGTATGAAGAACTTGTTTCAGCTGCTTATGGTAAAAAATTAGCTGATGATTTAAAATCTTCTGAATTTAAGTTTATTATTGATGTTCCTTATAACATTGTTGCTGCTCAGATACAGCCTATAGGTATGATTACATTTCAAAATGGCAGAATAGGACAGGCAACAGTAAAATTACCATTGATGCAGCTTTTATGTACGGTTGACCCGATTGAAATACATCTGTAAAAAATATTTGTAAAATAATAAAAAAGCCGTCTAAAACTTAATGTTTTAAGACGGCTTTTTTTATGAATAGTATAATTTTTTATAATACCATCATAGCGATAGTGAGTATAAGTACGTTAACAACCAGCAGAACACCAAGTACTTTTCCGACAAATTTCAGCCATGTGCTGTATTCAATACGGGCAATTGCAAGACCGCCCATAACAACACCGCTTGTAGGAGTAAAGAGGTTCAAGATACCGGAAGCGGCAGAGAATATCATAACCATAACTGCGGAGTTATACCCTAAATTATGAGCAAGCGGTCCCATAATCGGCATAGAAACAGTTGCAAGCCCTGATGTTGAAGGAATAACAAACGATAGTAAGGCATACAAGACGTAGGAAAGCGGTGCAAATGCAAATGCCGGCAGCCCTTGGAGAGCTTGAGAAGCGTGTTCCAGCACATATTTATCAAGACCTGTTTGACCCATTAAAACTGAAGCACCGCGGGCAACTGCAATGACCAATACAACGCTCATAATGTCTTTTGCACCTTCCATGAAAGCAGATACAATTTCATTTTCTGTAAATCTATTGATCAAAGCAATGATAACGCCGACAAGGAAGAACCACATACCTAATTCACCAAACCACCATTCTCCAATTGCTGCATCGGTTAAGAATGAAGACCATCCTTCAAATACCGTAATATTGAATTCTCCCCATGGGATAACAGAAATAATCATAACTAAGAAAGCAAGAGCAAATATTGTCATAGTAACTTTCATCTTGCCGGTATACTCAACATTCATATCTTCTGCTTTCTTTGAAAACTCGTTGTTCATAATTTCCTGCTCTTGCAGCGAAAGAATTGTAGAGCCTTTATCTCTTTTTACCTTTTTAGCATAGGACATTACAAATGCACATGAAATAATCAGTGAGGAAAGCCACAGAATAATACCTAAACTGATAACAACGCCGTTATTTACGCTGCTTGCAATGCCCAATTCTTGAAAACTTTTATTAACGCTGTCAATCGCGATACCGGTTGCAAAAGGGTTTACTGTTGAACCAAGAACACCGACACCGGCTCCCAAAAGTACGGTAGCAGCACCCACCATTGAATCAAAACCGGCAGCAACCATTGTTGCGGCAAGCAGCCCATAAAAGGCAACAGTTTCTTCAGACATACCGTATGTAGTACCGCCGATAGAAAAGAGAACCATCAAGATAGGGATGAGAATAAGCTCATTTCCCTTTAATTTTTTTACAAGGTGTGCAATTCCTGCATTTAACGCACCGGTTTTGGTAACAATGCCCAAAAATCCGCCGAGTACCAGTACGAAGAAACAAACATCAATTGCATCGGCAAAACCTTTATATGATGCCATTACAATATTTCCTAGCGTAGCATTTTGTACATCAGGAATAAGCCAGGTAATTACCGCAAGAACAAATAAAATAATATATAAGATAGAAAATGCGGTTAATGATGATTTCTTTTTATTCTTTCCCATTTTTTCCTCCTTATGTGTTAATGAAAAACATGAAAGAAATTTCAGAATAGTTTGCACACTATATTCTCCGTAACGTTCTTAATGCGTACCGGAAGCGGTGCAAATACCCCTTGAGGTCAAAATATATAAACCTCAAGGGGCTTAAACCTGTTGAGCAAATACTGCAAAGTTGTTCAACAGGCTGCTGCATTAGCTTTTAGTAAAGCTGCATGAGCTCTTTTGCGAGCAGCAGATTTTCCGCCTATTATGATGCAGTGATAACAGTACTGTTTCCGCCTTTTAGTGCATTTCCCGCATTAGCAAGCGAGGTAATCACAGCCTTACCGTCTGCATAATTCTTAACAAATTGAAGACAGGCTTCTACTTTCGGCAGCATACTGCCCTTTGCAAAATGCCCTTCTCCAATGTATTTTTCTGCCTCTGCAATAGTTAGCGTACTGAGTGCTTTTTGATCCGGTTTATTAAAATTAATGCATACTTGTTCAACTGCAGTAAGGATAACCAGCTTGTCTGCTTTTACATCGGCTGCAAGTTTTGCACAGGATTTGTCTTTGTCGATAACCGCATCAACGCCATGCAAGCCGTCAGCTTTTTGCAGCACGGGAATACCGCCGCCGCCTACAGTAATAACAATATGCCCGGCAGCTACAAGCTCTTCGATGATAGACCGTTCAACAATAGCAACCGGCTGCGGGGAAGGCACAACGCGGCGGTAACCGCGTCCTGCATCTTCAACAAAAGTCTGTTCCGGTTTTTCTGCCTTAATTTTATCTGCTTGTTCTTTTGTATAGAACATACCGATCGGCTTGCTCGGATTAGCAAATGCAGGATCGTCTTCCGATACGAGTACCTGTGTTACGACACACACTACATTACGCTGCACATTTTGCCGCTTCAGCTCATCACCGATTGCCTGCTGCAAATGGTAGCCGATATACCCTTGACTCATTGCACCGCATTCTGCAAACGGCATCGCCGGTGTTCCGGCACTTCCATTTGCAGCATAATCCATTGCAAGATTAATCATACCGACTTGCGGCCCATTCCCATGACCGATTACTATTTCGTATCCGTCTTTTGCTAATGCAACAATGGCTTTTGCTGTTTCTTTTACTAAAGCAAGCTGCTCTTGCGGATTATTGCCAAGTGCATTTCCGCCGAGTGCTACTACAATTCGTTCTTTAGCCATAGTAATACCTATCCCGTTTATTTGAGTGTTGCGTACATTACCGCTTTGATGGTATGCATTCTATTTTCTGCTTGATCAAAAACTTTTGATTGTGCAGATTCAAATACTTCATTGCTTACTTCCATTTCGGGAACGCCGAATTTTTCGTATACTTCGCGTCCTACTTTTGTGTTTTGATCGTGGAATGACGGTAAGCAGTGGAGGAAGATAGCGTTAGGATTGGCAATTGCCATCATTTCTTTATTTACCTGATATTTCTTAAGCAGCTTAATGCGTGATTCCCATACATCTGCCGGTTCACCCATTGAAACCCAAATATCAGTATACAATACATCTGCATCTTTGCAGCCTTTTTGAACATCATCAGTAAGTGTAATGCTTCCGCCGGTTACTTTTGCAATTTCTTCAGCAGTTTTAACCAAATCGGCGGCGGGGAATAAGTCTTTCGGTCCGCAAGCAGTAAAGTGCATACCCATCTTTGCACATACAACCATTAATGAATTTGCAACATTATTGCGTGCATCGCCGACGTATGTTAATTTAATACCTTTTAAATGACCGAAATGTTCTTCAATAGTCAGCACGTCTGCAAGCATCTGTGTCGGGTGGAATTCATTAGTAAGACCATTCCAAACAGGAACGCCTGAATACTCAGCAAGCTTTTCTACGATTTCCTGACTAAACCCGCGGTATTCAATACCGTCGTACATACGTCCTAAAACGCGGGCAGTATCTTCAATGCTTTCTTTGTGTCCCATTTGAGAACTGACAGGATCGAGGAATGTTGAACCCATACCCAAATCCATAGCAGCAACTTCAAAAGAACACCGTGTGCGGGTAGAAGTTTTTTCAAACAGCAGAACAATATTTTTCCCCCGTAAGTGATCATGCGGGGTGTGTGTCAGTTTAAGATTTTTCAGTTCTTTTGATAAATCCAACAGATACCTAATTTCAGCAGAGCTAAAATCCAATAATTTTAAGAAACTTCGTCCTAAAAGATTAACTCCCATAAAAACTCCTTGCTATATTCCATAGCTTTTAATAAAATACGATACTATCGCATGAGTATACAATAGGTTAGTAGAGTATATCACTTTGTGGTTATTTACGGAATAGTACCGATTAATATTTTTTGTTACTCTATGTGGTAGAGGATACAAGGGTTGTCCGAAAAATATATCTGTTTTCAGACAACCCTTGTATTATGTAGTAGTGCGGAACTGGTTAGTTATCGCGTACAAGCGGCATACTCATACAGCGGGGACCGCCGCGTCCGCGTGAAAGCTCTGCACTCGGCATTGTTAAAACCTTTAATACGTGCTTTGTCAAAAGCTCATTGGTAACATCATTACGTTCATACACAACAATTTTACCGGGGCTAATACACAAGGTGTTGGAACCGTCGTTCCATTGCTCACGTGCAGCAGCAATTTTATCGCCTCCTGCACATTGAATAAGATCTACATGACCTGTTCCGGTATACTGGGCAAGTATTTTTTCCAGTGTTGTATCATTTTCAACGATTTTCAGCTCGCCGTTAGCTGCACCCTTTGTAATGGTAAATACGCGGAGAGGCCCGAGAATGCCCGGGTGGATTGTGAATTTATCGTGATCAATCTGTGTAAATACCGTATCCAAATGCATAAATGCACGGGTTGCAGGAATATCAAATGCTAAGATAGTGTGTATTTTTGAATCGCTATTAAAGAAAATCTTTTTTGCGATGGTGTCAATAGCATTTGCTGATGTCCGCTGAGAAATACCGATTGCAAGAACATTTTCATTAATGTTCAGAATATCGCCGCCTTCAATGTGGGGAGGATCATAGCGATCGTAGAACTTCGGTACTTTTCCTGCAAAATCAGGGTGGTGATTGAAAATATATTCCGCGTAGATTGTTTCACGGTTGCGGGTAACGGAGTACATACGGTTCAAACTGACACCATTTCCAATTGTCGCAAAAGGATCACGGGTAAAATATAAGTTGGGCATCGGATTAACAACCATGGAGGAATCCGAATCGGAAACAAAATCCACTAATGAAGATTTGCCTTTTATTTCAAGCTCTTTTATATCAATACCTTCCATAGTTTTAAGGATAAGAGCCTTTTCATCTTTTATGCCGGTAAGTAAATCTTTGATAATTTTTTTATATTTTTCTGAATATACGTCACTTTCATTAATAAATTGTTCAATAAATTGTGCCTTAATTTCAGGCTTTTGTTTAATGGCTTCTGCTGCAAGGTCTTCAAGATAAACAACTTCAGCACCATTATCGCGTAAAATTTTTGCAAAAGCATCGTGCTCTTCTTGGGCAACTTTCAAAAACGGAATATCGTCAAAGAGTAATTCACCCAAGGTATCCGGTGTTAAATGTAATAATTCGGCACCAGGCCTATGGAGCAGGACTTTACGCAGCGTTTTAATTTCACTGGTAACATTCAATACAGACATATCTGCCTCCTCAATAAGAGAATAAAAATGTAAGGCTGAGGAAACCGATCAGGCGGTTTTTATCCTCCTCAGCATCTATCTAAAAGTATAGCATAGCTTTTTCAAAAAGCAAGTTAAAAAATAAAAACTTTCTATAAAAATTTTTGTCATTGAATATGTTTGATTCCTGTTGTGCTGAACAGGTGTACTGTATACATTCCGTCTCTGATTGGGTATAGTGAAAGGCAGAGGAGGTCGTATGACAACCAGTGAATTTCTCGGTTTAATGCAAAAACGGCACAGCTGCAGAAACTTTGATTATACAAAACCGGTGCCGAAAACGCTGTTAGTTGATATTCTTGAAACAGCCCGTCTTTCGCCGTCTGCGTGTAATTCGCAACCCTACGAAATTTTTGTAGTACAAGGCAGTAAGGCAGCTGAAACGGCAGCTGCAAAAGTTGCTCTGTTTAACAAGTTTATTGATGAATGCAACACCTTTTTTATTATTACGGAAGCACAATATTCGCTGCCGGCAAAAATTGGAGCTGCGATGAAAAATGTTGATTTTAAAGCAATAGATATTGGTATTTTAACAGCAAACATTGTAAATGCAGCGGCGGCAGCCGGTCTTGAAACCTGTATTCTCGGTCTGTTTAACGAATCTGCATTGCAAAAGCTTATCAACAGAAAAGAACGGATACGGCTGGTGATTGCGGTGGGCTATCCTGTAAACGGTTATACTGTTCACGAGAAAAAAAGGAAAAACTTTGAGCAGTATATTCATTTTTTAGATGAGGACGAGTGTTAAAACAAAGCGTTGAGGGCTGCTCTTCCGCTGATTTTGGAAAAGGCATATTTTTTATGCTTGAAGAAACTTTATAATTATAGTATGCTATATATATCGGCAAAATGTACCGTTAAATTGCAAATAGGAAAGCGGGACTTTCATATTTGCAGCGAGGAGTAAATATGGCAATTACTGATGCACAATTTCAATTGGTTACCTTTCAGCTTGGGCAAGAGTTGTATGGTGTAGATATAATGGATGTAAAAGAGATTGTCAAGATTCAAGATGTCCGGCAAATTCCCAATGCTCCATATTATGTTGAAGGTTTTTTTCATCTGAGAAATGAGATTATTCCAATCATCAGTTTACACAAACGCTTCCATTTAAAGAAAGCAGAGCTTGATAGCGGCGATGAATATATGGGCGGGTTTATTATTCTAAAAATCGGTAAGTATAAGATAGGAATTGTTATTGACCGCATTGCCCGCGTTGTTATGGTTCATCAAGACGATGTTCAGCCGCCGCCCCAAATGATTACCGGTATCGGCACTGAATACATTAACGGGGTTATCCGTCAAGATGTAGGGTATCTTATTATATTGGATATCCGCCGTTTGTTTGATACAAAAGAGTTGCAGAAGTTAATTAGCTTATAACATGAGGATACCTGTTTATAGTTCTACTATCCGCCGTCCGGAAATGGATGCCGTATTAACCTGCATGGTTGAGGAAAAAGTAGGTCCGGGGGAAGCAAATCAAAAGCTTATTAAGCTTATATGCGATACATATCTTGCAGAAAGTGCGTTTGCTTTCCGCAGTCCTGCTATTGCACTCTATTATGTGCTAAAAGCACTTGATTTGCCTGAAAAAGCAGGGGTTATGCTGTCAGCACTTGCTCCTGCATGGCAGTATTTGGAGATACTTAAACAGGGATTTACACCTATTGTACTTGATGTTGATCCTGCAAACTTGCTGGTGTCCCTACCAGCCGTAGAAGAGGGAATGAAAAATGGCGGCAGGGTTTTAATTCTGCATGAAACGCTCGGCAACTTACATACAATTGAAGCGTTGATAAGCTTAGGTATTCCGGTTATTGAAGATATTTCCCAAAGTGCCGGAGCTGTCTATGCAGAAACGAGAGCCGGCAGCTTCGGCAGCTTTACAGTTCTTGGGTTAGAAGCACGGGATATTTTAACTGCGGGCGGCGGAGCAATTTTATTTTCTACAAATAAAAAAAATTGTGCAGTTTTAAAGAATATTATTTCAAATGCACCAATAACCGATTTTTTACCGGATATAAATGCTGCGTTGGCAGTTATTCAAGTAAAAAATATGGATAAAAATAGACAGCTCCGTGCAGAAATCTATGATTTGTATGTACAGGCACTCTTACAAACAAAGCATAAAACACTTGTTTTTTCTGAAAATCTCCAATCTCCTATTTATTCTTTTCCTGTTATTCTGGAAAATAGTGTTAAAGAAGTAAAAAACTATGCTAACCGGAAAGAGATAGAGGTTGAGTTTGCTTTTGCGGATTCTATTGCAAGCTATCTTGGAGAGAAAAATACCTGTATGTGTGCTGCATCGCTTGCATTACGGACAGTTCTTTTTCCGCTGTATCCTCGTCTTGGTATAAAAAATGCAGCAAAAATTTCAAAAGTATTAGGAACATTACCATAGGATGTATGGTATGCGGTGTAAAAATGTCTTGATTATTTTATCAGTTTACAAAAAATATGCTGCTGAAATTGCGGATAGTATGCTGCATTTTTTTACTGAACATAATATAGAAGCAGATATTTATGAATACGATGGATTAAGTGTATCAGTTCCCGAAAAAAAGACGTATGATTTAGCCGTAAGTCTTGGCGGCGACGGTACTGTATTGTTTACCGCCCGCTATTGTGCACCGAAAGGGATTCCTGTTTTTCCAATTAATTTAGGTGCATTCGGTTTTATTGCAGGAATAGATAGTTCTGCATGGAAAGAGATGCTTACTGATTTCCTTACCGATAAAGCAGAAAGTTATGAACGTATGTTACTTTCTGTGTCTATGTTCCGCAACAAAGTGTGTTTTAATAGCTTTAATGCACTCAATGATATTGTTGTTTCAGGCGGGGGAATTGCGAAACTCATTGATCTTGCTGTTTCATTTAATGGTATTTCATTTGGAACCTATCGGGCAGATGGAGTTATTGTGTCAAGTCCTACGGGTTCAACAGCATATTCTGCAGCATCAGGCGGTCCTATTATGGATCCGTCTGTTTCGGCATTTGTACTTACACCGATTTCAGCTTTTTCACTCTCAAACCGTCCTATTGTACTGCCTGCTTCCGGTACTATGTGCATTGAAGTGCTGCAAAACCGTAGAAAAGATGCAATTGTGTCTATTGACGGACAAGAGCTTGTTGCCTTGTGTGAGGGGGATACAATAGAAGTAAAAATGTCAGAACACCGTGTAAAACTAGCCGGTTGTTCGCCCGCTGCGTTTTATAGTGCACTCCGCTCAAAACTTGCATGGTCAGGCTGCTCCTCTCACACTGAACGGACATAATTGCTTGATGTTGTTTAATATCAGTCAGTATGTAGAATATAATTGCTGAATACATTAATAATTGTTGTTTGCCCATATTGGGTAACCCGTTTATCCTGCATATCATATAAATGAATATGCCCATGTAAAAAATACTTTGGTTTGAATATTTTTATAAACCACAAAAAGCATTTAAAACCTTTATGGCATGGGTCTTCCCTATCATGAATACCGCGTGGTGAAGCATGTGCAACAAAAATATCTACATATCTGCCATAGCGTATTTTATTATACAGTAAGCGTGGAACAAGAGCAAGAAGATGCAGCAGCATTTGCCGTTCAGTATATTGGCATAAGCCGTTATTAT
Organism: Treponema sp.; assembly: GCA_052173295.1. GTDB lineage: Bacteria > Spirochaetota > Spirochaetia > Treponematales > Treponemataceae > Treponema. The sequence continues at coordinate 2,743 of JBQMYW010000026.1, read as the reverse complement.
ACCGGATTGAACCGGAGACTCCAGCCAGAAGCACATTTCCTTCCTTACGTGTTGTAAAACCAAGATATGTTGAGCCGTATCCCTGATTTTCTTTTTTATTGAGTGAATGCAAATCAGTATTCGATGCCGTTTTATGGTAGTAGGGTAAGGCTTCTAAATTGTGATTGCCGAAGACAAAAAAAAGCGGTTTATTTAATGATGAAACAATAAACTCCAAATACTCCATTGACAAATCACCCGCAGAAATAACAAAATCGACATCATTGTATCGTTTTTTTATATTGACACTATAAATGAGCGGATCAATCTGATCGGAAATACAGAGGATTTTCATACTATAGTCCTTTTATTTTTTTCAGTGTCAGTTCCAGTTTTGTTTTATCTATTAATTCAATTGGACGGTTTTCAGCAAAAGTCAATGCACTGCGGGAGAATCCGCTTGACGTTACAACAAATGCCCGTACTAATCCTTGTGCTTTCATTTGCTCTTGTAAAGAACGCAGGAAATTATCGCTAATTATTTCAGTATCCCGTGAGAATATAAAAATTTTCGGCTGTTTTCTTACGTTTCGCCATTTTTCAGTATTATCTTCAATTGCAACGATAGCACAGCCCTGCTTGATTTCTTTTTGCGATTGCACAGATAGGTTGTATGCTTGTTCTGTTACCGCTCTGCATAGCTGCAAAAAACCGTCCGCACTTACTGTAAGATATTCTTTCATATAATCATTAGCGTGAATATCCCGGTACTGTGTAAGTTTATCAGGAACATCTTTAAAGCGGGGGCTTACTGCTTGAATAGCCTCCCACTGCTCAATGGCATGGTCAAGATTTCTCATTTTTTCATAGCAGGAGGCTGCAGCGTACCGAAGTCTGAGTGTATCAGGGCTTGCATTATTAGTAATAAGTTTTAGAGCCCGCTCAAACTCGAAAACAGCTTTTTCAATACTATTAGCATCCATGTAGCATAAACCCCGTTCTGTATATGCCTTTTGACGTAATTCACTGTTACGGGCGGCTTTTTCAAATGCTTGCAAGGCTTTTGCATATTCTTTTGTTTCGCGCAGCAGTCTCCCGTGGTAAAACAAGGCGGTTGTATTATCCGGTTCAAGTGCAAGGGCTGTAGCGATTTCCTGTTTTGCTTCTGTGAGCATTTTACATTTGAATAGTAAAAGTCCTAATGCTGCATGAGCAGAAGCATGTTTTGGTTTCAATGAAATTGCTTTCCGGTAATGCGTGATAGCTTGTTCTGTTTTGTTCATTTGCTCAAAAAGCTGTCCAAGAGCATAGTAATATTCCGCATTATTGGGATCAATTTTAATAAGAAGTGCATATTCCGCCAATGCTTCCTCGTGCTGTTGAAAACGCTCATATAGTTGGGCTGTTAATAACCGGAATTCTTGTTCCTGAGCCTTATTTTCAAAAACAGCCCATTTGTTGACTGTTTTAAATTCAATTAATGCAAGTTCTGCCCGCCCATCTGCTAAATAAGCTTTTCCAAGGAGATAATGGGCTTTTGCATCACGGGGATTTTTTGCTATAATAGCTTTAGCACGTTTAATAGCAGTAATGTACTTTCCTGCTTTAATGTATTTTTCAATGCCGGCAGTTTTTTGCGGAGAAACAAGCGAGCGGATAATAATAAAAGACAAAAGTAAAATACAAAAAGCAAGTGCAATAATAAAACTAATGAGATACAAAGACATAATTTTATGGTATAATTTTTGGGAGGTAATGTCAATGAATCGGTTCGGTTATCAACCGTTATTTAAAATGAAAAAAGAAAAATATCGAATTGCAGTATATCATACTTCTTGTTATAATAGGTGTTCATACTGCTTAAAATGGGCAGCTGCTTTGGTGCTGTTCGTTCTTCAGGCAGGTTTCTGCGTTTCGCTTGATTTAATTAACGAGGGGAAAAAGCTTTTATTGAGCAATAATCCGGATAAAGCTCTTGTTGTTTTTCATCAAGCAGAAGCAGAAGGGGCTGTTGATCCCGTTCTTGATTTATATTTAGGGGTAGCCTATCTCCGTACCGGTCAATATGCTGATGCGGAGCTGCGGCTTTCTTCGGGAAAGGAAAAAGATACTGCAAGAAGTTATCTCTATTCGTATAATCTTGGGAATTGTTATTATATGCAGAACCGGTTTGCAGAAGCAGAAAATGAGTATAGTTATGCACTGCAGATGCGGCATACTTACCCGCCTGCGGTGCTGAATCGGGCAAATACCAGAGTACAGCTCCAAAAATATACGGATGCAGTGCAGGATTATAAGTACTATTTGGCTGTTGAACCGGCAACACCGCAGGCTGCGGCAATACAGCAGATGATACGGGTTTTGGAGCAGCCGCTTGAATCTATTTCTGCACAAGCCGGTGCAGCGGGAGCAGGCGGTGCTTTTAATGGAGCCGCGGGAGCGGCAGCAGGTGCCGGTACAGCCGCTGCAGGCAATGGACATACTACACCGGTTACTGGAGCAGCGGGAGCAGGCGGTGCTTTTAATGGAGCCGCGGGAGCGGCAGCAGGTGCCGGTACAGCCGCTGCAGGCAATGCACATACTATGCCGGTTACTGGAGCAGCGGGAGCGGGCGGTGCTTCTCATGGAGCCGCGGGAGCGGCAGCAGGTGCCGGTACAGCCGCTGCAGGCAATGCACATACTACGCCTGTTACTGGAGCCGCGGGAGCGGGCGGTGCTTTTAATGGAGCCGCGGGAGCGGCAGCAGGTGCCGGTACAGCCGCTG